>NZ_CP076668.1:5080416-5697500 GCF_018968705.1 Pseudomonas lijiangensis | reverse complement strand
CGACTTACCAAACCGATGCAAACTCCGAATACCTGCAAGTGCCGAGCATGGGAGACACACGGCGGGTGCTAACGTCCGTCGTGAAAAGGGAAACAACCCAGACCGTCAGCTAAGGTCCCAAAGTCATGGTTAAGTGGGAAACGATGTGGGAAGGCTTAGACAGCTAGGAGGTTGGCTTAGAAGCAGCCACCCTTTAAAGAAAGCGTAATAGCTCACTAGTCGAGTCGGCCTGCGCGGAAGATGTAACGGGGCTCAAACCATGCACCGAAGCTACGGGTATCACCTTCGGGTGATGCGGTAGAGGAGCGTTCTGTAAGCCTGTGAAGGTGAGTTGAGAAGCTTGCTGGAGGTATCAGAAGTGCGAATGCTGACATGAGTAACGACAATGGGTGTGAAAAACACCCACGCCGAAAGACCAAGGTTTCCTGCGCAACGTTAATCGACGCAGGGTTAGTCGGTCCCTAAGGCGAGGCTGAAAAGCGTAGTCGATGGAAAACAGGTTAATATTCCTGTACTTCTGGTTATTGCGATGGAGGGACGGAGAAGGCTAGGCCAGCTTGGCGTTGGTTGTCCAAGTTTAAGGTGGTAGGCTGAGATCTTAGGTAAATCCGGGGTCTCAAGGCCGAGAGCTGATGACGAGTGTTCTTTCGAACACGAAGTGGTTGATGCCATGCTTCCAAGAAAAGCTTCTAAGCTTCAGGTAACCAGGAACCGTACCCCAAACCGACACAGGTGGTTGGGTAGAGAATACCAAGGCGCTTGAGAGAACTCGGGTGAAGGAACTAGGCAAAATGGCACCGTAACTTCGGGAGAAGGTGCGCCGGTGAGGGTGAAGGACTTGCTCCGTAAGCTCATGCCGGTCGAAGATACCAGGCCGCTGCGACTGTTTATTAAAAACACAGCACTCTGCAAACACGAAAGTGGACGTATAGGGTGTGACGCCTGCCCGGTGCCGGAAGGTTAATTGATGGGGTTAGCGCAAGCGAAGCTCTTGATCGAAGCCCCGGTAAACGGCGGCCGTAACTATAACGGTCCTAAGGTAGCGAAATTCCTTGTCGGGTAAGTTCCGACCTGCACGAATGGCGTAACGATGGCGGCGCTGTCTCCACCCGAGACTCAGTGAAATTGAAATCGCTGTGAAGATGCAGTGTATCCGCGGCTAGACGGAAAGACCCCGTGAACCTTTACTATAGCTTTGCACTGGACTTTGAATTTGCTTGTGTAGGATAGGTGGGAGGCTTTGAAGCGTGGACGCCAGTCTGCGTGGAGCCATCCTTGAAATACCACCCTGGCAACTTTGAGGTTCTAACTCAGGTCCGTTATCCGGATCGAGGACAGTGTATGGTGGGTAGTTTGACTGGGGCGGTCTCCTCCTAAAGAGTAACGGAGGAGTACGAAGGTGCGCTCAGACCGGTCGGAAATCGGTCGTAGAGTATAAAGGCAAAAGCGCGCTTGACTGCGAGACAGACACGTCGAGCAGGTACGAAAGTAGGTCTTAGTGATCCGGTGGTTCTGTATGGAAGGGCCATCGCTCAACGGATAAAAGGTACTCCGGGGATAACAGGCTGATACCGCCCAAGAGTTCATATCGACGGCGGTGTTTGGCACCTCGATGTCGGCTCATCACATCCTGGGGCTGAAGCCGGTCCCAAGGGTATGGCTGTTCGCCATTTAAAGTGGTACGCGAGCTGGGTTTAGAACGTCGTGAGACAGTTCGGTCCCTATCTGCCGTGGACGTTTGAGATTTGAGAGGGGCTGCTCCTAGTACGAGAGGACCGGAGTGGACGAACCTCTGGTGTTCCGGTTGTCACGCCAGTGGCATTGCCGGGTAGCTATGTTCGGAAAAGATAACCGCTGAAAGCATCTAAGCGGGAAACTTGCCTCAAGATGAGATCTCACTGGAACCTTGAGTTCCCTGAAGGGCCGTCGAAGACTACGACGTTGATAGGTGGGGTGTGTAAGTGCTGTGAGGCATTGAGCTAACCCATACTAATTGCCCGTGAGGCTTGACCATATAACACCCAAGCAATCTGCTGACGCAGGTTGTGGTGAGTGAAGATGACAAACCGAAAGTTTGCGCCACACACAAATTAACGCAGCAAAAACGCTATTACAGACCCATTCGCTGGCACGTGAACCTTCACGCACCGGCTACCGAATTTCTTGACGACCATAGAGCATTGGAACCACCTGATCCCATCCCGAACTCAGCAGTGAAACGATGCATCGCCGATGGTAGTGTGGGGTTTCCCCATGTGAGAGTAGGTCATCGTCAAGATTATATTCCGAAACCCCCATCTGCGAACGCAGGTGGGGGTTTTGTCTTTAAGTAGAAGTCACTCAATTTTGCTGACACGTTACCTGGTAACGGATTAGCCACAGAATTTCTTGACGACCATAGAGCATTGGAACCACCTGATCCCATCCCGAACTCAGTAGTGAAACGATGCATCGCCGATGGTAGTGTGGGGTTTCCCCATGTGAGAGTAGGTCATCGTCAAGATTCATTCCGAAACCCCTGTCTGCTGACGCAGACAGGGGTTTTGTCTTTCTGCTTCCTGCAAACGGTTACTCAACCAGCGCCCATGAAAAAGCCAGCCTCCATTGTCGAAGGCTGGCTGCTGAGTAAGAGCGGCTGCTTAGAATTGATAACTCAGGGTCGCACTCACATTTCGCTCTTCGCCCATGTAGCAGAAGCTCAGGCTTGCGCATGACGCCACATAGGATTCGTTGGTCAGGTTGTTGGCATTCACCCGCACATCAACACCTTTCAGCCCCACCTTGCTCAGGTCATATCCCACGGAGGCATCCAGCAATGTGTAAGCCGGAACCTTCATGGTGTTTTCAGCATCCGCCCAGCTATAGCCGACATACCGCACACCACCGCCCAGACGCAGCCCGTCGAGAGCACCGCTGTTGAATGCATAATCACCCCAGATTGAAGCCATCTGCCTCGGTGCCTGTGTAGGAGAGTTGCCTTTGTTCTCGATGATATTGGTGGCGGTACTCAATGTGCTGATCATCGACTTCGAGTATTCGATGTCCGTCAGTGTGTAACTGCCCAGCACCTTGAAGTTGTCGGTCAATTGCATGTGCGCTTCAAGCTCCAGCCCTTGGGAACGTACCGCGCCAACAGGGCGATAGAAGTTCTCTTGAGGCAGCTTGGAAGCCAGATTCTCCTGATCGATATGGAACACCGAAGCTGTAAACAGATTGTCGGTACCTGGCGGCTGATACTTGATCCCGGCTTCCCATTGGGTGCCGTCCGTAGGTGCCAGCGGGTTACCGCTGCTGTCGGAGTAAGAGTTCGGGTTGAATGACTCGGAATAACTCAGGTACGGCGCAATCCCGTTATCGAACAGGTAAAGCACCCCGGCCCGGCCAGTGAGCTTGGTTCGCTTGTCACTGATTTCGGTTCCTGCCGGTCGCCCGGTCTCGGCCAGTCGGTTCTCGTCCGAGGTTTCCACCCAGTCCTGGCGCAGTCCCAGAGAGAAGCGCCACTTGTCCAGTTCGATCAGGTCCTGCGCATAAAGGCCTGTCTGTTCCAGGCGACGCAGGTAACTGGTTGGGCTGTAATAACTGATGGCGGAATTGCCATACACGGGATTGAAAGCATTCAGGGGAGCTGCCTGGCCGCTGGTCCAGTCAACCACGGTCTTGCGCCGTTGATAGTCCACGCCGAGCAATGTCGTGTGTTTGGCCGACCCGGTAAAGAACTCCGCCTGCAGCATGTTATCGACGATGAATGCATGCAGACGCTCATCGCCCCCCGAGTAATAACGGTTCAGTTCATTGCCGGTCGCGCTGGTCCAGCCATAGGCGTAAACCTGATCGTTCTTCACTTTGGAGTCCAGGTAGCGAAAGTTCTGCCGGGCCGTGAAGACATCATTGAAGCGATGCTCGAATTGATAGCCGAATGACTGCTGGTCGCGGCTGAAGCCATCTACGCCTGGCTCGCCATCGAAGAAATTCTGCGAAATGCGCTGGCCGTTGCGTTGATGGAGTGCACCATCTGCCGGCACGCCACCGTGATAACCGCCTTCGGGATCATGCTGCAGATAAGCCTGCAGTGTCAGCGACGTGTCTTCGGTGAAATCGATGCTGACAGTGGGAGCCAATGCATAGCGCTTCTCCTCCACATGATCGAACTGAGTGTCGGATCTGTCAGTCAGTCCGGTCAGACGATAGGCAATGCGTTTGTCTTCATCCACAGGCCCACTGAAATCGAAGGCCAGGCCTCGCTGGCCTTGTGTGCCGACAGTGGCCTGGATCTGGTGATAGGGCTCATAAAGAGGTTTCTTGCTGGTCAGCGCCACCAGGCCGCCCGGAGAGCTGCGACCATAAAGCACCGACGAAGGCCCCTTGAGGATATCGACCCGCTCAAGAAAGTACGGATCGACCTGCATGGTGCTGTAAGTCCCGCTATCCCCCATGGACTTCAAGCCATCCAGATAGATGTTATCCACAGACCCGTCGTTGAAACCGCGCATCGCCACATAGTCGTATCGATGAGTCGCGCCATAGGGATTGGTCAGTACGCCCGGTGTGTAGCGCATGGCTTGGGCAACCGTCTGCGAGCCCTGATCGTCCATCTGTTGGCGGGTGACCACCGAGACAGACTGTGAGGTTTCCAGCAACGAGGTGCTGGTCTTGGTGGCGATCTGGCTGTGAGTTGCGTTGTAGCCTTCCATGCTGCCCAAGGCATTGCCCAGGGCAAACCCGCGAATGTCCGTGTCTGGCAGCGATAGCGTCTGGTTTTCAACCTCACGTAATACATAAGTGCTGCCATTCTGTGACACGGCCTGCAAGCCGCTGCCGCCCAGCAGAATGCTCAATGCCTGATCGACTGAATAATTGCCCTGCAATCCCGTTGAGCGGGCTCCTGCCGTTTGTGCCGGTGTAGCGGACAAGGTGATGCCCGCCTGCCGGGCGAATTGATTCAGTGCATCACCCAGCGGTGCTGCCGGTATGGAGTAGCTGCGTATGGCGCTGGCTGATGAGCCGCTTTCCTGAGCCTGCACCTGAAGCGGCAGGACCGCTGTGCCCAGAGTCATGGAGATCAATGCTGCCCGAATGGCCATGCGTAGCGCTGGCGAGTCGGATGAATGCGATATACCTTGAGGCCGTGTCATGGGAGGCAGTTCCGTCACGTTCAATCAGAAAAGGAGGGTTACTGATCTCCATGCCGGACACCTGAGCCAAACCCGCCAAAAATAATCAGGCCTGACGCTGCAATGTCACCCACCAGCGCGTGCGGTAACTGAGCTTCACAGGAAGCGTCTGAGGCAGAACCTCCAGCAGCCTGTCGGTATCTTCCAGCCTGAACACACCGGAAAGACGCAGATCGGCAATGTCATCCGCGCACCCAAGGTAACCACGGCGATAGCGCCCGACTTCCGCGAGGAAATCTCCCAGGCGCATCCCCTTCGTCACGATCAGGCCGTCGGCCCAGGCACCCGCTTCCATATCCGGTGGCGGCAACAGGGTGGCGCGCTGTCCGGAAACCGAATAACTCTGGCCAGCCTTCACGTCTACAGGCGAGGTGGCAGGCGAACGGATAATCAGGCTGCCTTTCGTCACGCTGACCCGGGTGCTGTCCTGATCCTGGCGAACAACGAAGCGTGCGCCGATACCTTCAAACAGAGCATGGCGACTCTGCACCAGTAACGGCCTAGGGGTGACACTGTGCGAGTCGGCCCCGCAGGCAACCAGAATCTCTCCGCGTGTGAGGTTTATCAGGCGATGCCGGGCATTGAAGTCCTGATCCACCGCGCTGTCGGTGTTCAATTGCAGGTCCGTGCCATCCTGCAACCGATAACTGTTGCGCTCGCCCACGCCGGTCGCAAAGTCGGCCTGCCATTGCTCCCAGGGCGCGATATCACGAGAGAGCCAGGCCGCGGAGCCCAGCACCGCGATGCCGGACAGTAATTTCAGGGTTTGCCTGCGTCCCAGTCGCTGCGCACTTTTCTCAAGGGCTTCAAAGGCGGCTCCCGATCCGGGTAATGCCTGGAAGCTGCTGTTCAGCTCATTGCTCAAGGTCTGGATACGTTGCCAGGCACACTCGTGATCCGCGTGTTCGGTGCGCCACTGTTCACACTGCTTGCGCAGGCCTGGGTCGGCTGACGAGTCGTTCAGGCGTATTGACCACTGAATGGCCTGCCTTACGACCTGCGGCGAAGGCTGGTTGTGGCGAGACGGCTGCAAGGTACGGCTCATGCGTCGTATCGCAACAGATAGCAGTGATAAAGGGCATCGGCGATGTAGCGTTCGACCGAGCGCAGGGAGACACCCATCCGGGCGGCAATCTGCTTGTGTGGCATTCCCTCGCATTGAGCCAGCAAAAACGCCTGCCTGACCTTGGGTTTGAGGCCGTCGAGCATTCGGGCAATGTTTTCCAGCAGTTCGAAAACCAGCTCGCGGGACTCGGGCGAAGGGGTTTCGCCGGGCGATAAATGAGCAATGGCTTCCAGGTAGGCCCGCTCAAGTTCTTCACGGCGCCAATGGTCGATGACCAGGCCTCTGGCAACGGTGCGCAGGAAGGCTCGCGGGGTTTTCAGCTCAAGCAGTTCGCTGCGATTGAGCAGCCGTACAAACGTATCCTGGGCGAGGTCGGCGGCATCGGCGCCATTGCCCAGTTTGCTGCGCAGCCATGAATGGAGCCAGCCATGGTGATCGTTGTAGAGCGTATGTAGGGCCGAGTGCTGAGAAGGCATGGGGATGCGCCATCCCGGCGCCACACAAATGATAATGAGTCGCATTGTGTTAAAGCGCTCACCAATTTGCAACCGCCCATGTGCCTGAACCCGCTCAGGCTTCTGGCGCTGAGCGGGTTGGTTCACGCAAGTATCAGGCAAACAGGCTGCGCACGTTGCTCATGGCGCTGTCAGCGAAGCCCTGGAGGAATTCCTGAAAGCCTGGCAGGGCTTCAGGACCACCCTGATCGGGTTCGGCGATGATGGTCCATGTCGCAACCGAGTCGTTATCGCCCGTCGACTCTACGGTCATCGCTGCCCACAGGTTGCCCACCGGCAGGCTGGTGTAGATCAGCGACCAGGTCATGAAGCGGGCATTGTTGTCGTGAGAGTTCAGTTGTTCGATGGCGACGTTGCCGTCCTTGAACAGTTTCTTGCGCACCGAACGGACGCCTTTCCCCGTCACCTCAGTGCTTTCCAGCGCCGGAATGAAGGCCTGGAAACCGCCAAAGTTGCCGACGATCGCCCATACGCTATTGGCATCGGCAGGAATTTCCACGGCCGATACGACTTTGCACAGCGAAGGGTTCTTGATCAGGGTGTCCGGTTGCAGAGTGTTGATTGCGCTCATGTGATTCTCCATGTGTTTCACGTTGGGTTGTGGATGCTTCAGATAAAGTCGATTTCTTTCAGGTAGTCGCAGCCCTTGCGCAGCAGCGCCGGGGTTTTCTGCGGGTATTGCTCGCCCATGTGCCGGATACCGGCCAGAGCGTTCTGGTACTCGATCATCGAGATATCGCCGATGTCTTCCTCGAAACCGTCCAGATAGAAACCCAGCACGCCGAATAGCGCGTTCTGGCTATCGACCCGGTTGAGCTGGGTCTGCCAGTGCGCCACGCTGACCATCTCGAACTCACGCCCCGCCTCGCGGAATGCATCCACGTAGCTGTTCCAGCTCAAGGGTTCGGGGTTGTGCAGGTTGAATACCGCACGGTTGGCCTGATAGCGGCTGGCATGGAAGCCGATGAAACGGGCGAGGAAGTCCACCGGCATCAGGTCGAAGTTCATGGCGAACTCCGGGACCTTGCCCAGTTGCAGCGAGCCCTTGAGCATCAGCATCAAGCGGTTTTTCTGTGGCTGACACACGCCGGTGACGCTGTTGAAGGCGATGTTGCCGGGGCGATAGATGTTCACCCACACGCCTTGATCCCTGGCCCGCTGCAGCACGCGCTCGGCGACCCACTTGGACAGGTTGTAGCCGTTCTTGATGTAGATCGGCGGCGTGGCGGCGGCCGGTTGCTCCAGCACACTGCCGGCGGCATCTACGGCGCTGGATGCCGATAGTGTGGACACAAAGTTGAAGATCTTCTTGCTGCGCCCCTCGCACAGGCGCAGGCATTCAAAGACCGGTGCCACGTTGTCGCGGATAAGTGTTTCGTAATCCTGGACATGGTTCACATTGGCCGCGTTATGCACCAGCGCGCCGAAGTCCCGGTCCAGTCGCTCATACACCCCATCGTTCAAGCCAAGCTGCGGCTGGGTGACGTCGGCGGGGTAGACCGTCACCCGACTCATGTCCAGATGCTCCAGGCGGTTTTCCCGCAGCGACTGAACGAAGCGTTCGTGGGCGCTTTGTCCCGCGCCTTCGCGCACCAGACAGGCCACTTCGCTCGCTCCCCAGGCCAGCAGCGCTTCGACAATATGCACGCCGAGGAAGCCATTGGCGCCGGTCACGATGACTTTGTGAACATCGCCCAACTGGCTGATCGGCAGCACCGGTATTTCCAGCTCGGCGTTGGCGTCCAGCAGCGCTTGCGGGCTGACGGTGTAGCTTGAGACGCCTTCGCTTTCGATGAGGCTGGCCAGCGTCAGCACGGTAGGCGCTTCGATAAAGCGGTTGATGGGAATGCTGCGCCCGAAGCGTTCGCGAATCCCCAGCAACATGCGCGACAGCAGGATTGAATGGCCACCGAGATTGAAGAAGCTTTCGTCGGTTGAAATATCCCCGATGGGTAGTTCGAGAAGTTCGGCCCACAGCTCAAGAAGCTTTTGCTCCTGCTCTGTTTCCGGCAAGCGACGGGGTTGCTGGTCAGCGAAACTCACCGGTATTTCCAGCAAGGCCTTGCGGTCGATCTTGCCGTTACTGGCGAATGGCATGTTTGCCAGCACCGTATAGGCGCCGGGATGCATGTAATCGGGCAGCAGGCGCTGCACATGGGCTTTCAATGCCTGCAAGGCGACTTCTTCGGCTTCATGTGGCTGGGCTGCGAACGCCAGAATGCGGCGTTGGGCATCCACGACCACGGCAACCTGACGATACAACTGGCTGCTGCGCAGGCAGTGTTCGATTTCCTCCGGTTCGACCCGGAACCCACGGATCTTCACTTGATTGTCACGACGTCCTGCCAGCTCGATGCCGTCAGGAATCCACTTGCCGATGTCCCCGGTGCGGTAAGCGCGCAATGGCTGTCCGTCCGGCAAGGCCAGCGTCACATAGCGTTCGGCCGTCAGCTCGGGATTGTTCAGGTAGCCCAGACACACGCCGGGGCCAGCGATGTACAACTCGCCCTGAGTCTCCTCCGCTACCGGCTGCAACTGCTCGTCCAGAATCCAGACCTGGCTGTTGGCGATGGGGCGTCCCAGATTGCGGTTGCTGCTGCCAGGCTGGAACTGTCCGGCGGTGACCAGCACCGTGGCTTCGGTCGGACCGTAGAGGTTATGAAAGTGGCACTGTCGGGTCAGGTGCTCGATGACATAAGGCTCGCAGACGTCGCCGCCGGTCATCACATGCTCAAGGCCCAGGGGCTCGTCCAGCGGCAGGATGCTCAACAATGCCGGCGGCAGGAACGCATGGCTGATGCCGTCTTTCAGCAGGCTGACCAGTCGCAAAGGGTCGCGACGCTGATCGTCGTCCGGGATCACCAGTTCCGCACCGCTGAGCCAGGTCGGGAAGATATCGATCACCGAAGAGTCGAAGCTCAGTGTCGAGAACTGCAAGACCCGGCTGTGCTCCGACAGACTCACATACTCCGCATACCAGGCGGTGAAGTGGCTGAGGTTGCGCTGACTGAGCAGCACGCCTTTTGGATGGCCCGTGGTGCCCGATGTATAGAGCGCCATGCACGGCGAGTCGCTGTCAGGCCGCAGGCGAGTCAGTGGCTGATCCCGCTCCGTTGCCTGGATCGAGCTGATATCCAGCGCAGGAAACTCGGCTTTGGCCAGGGGATGCGAGCCGTCATGCAACAACAGCAGGGCGCCCGAGTTTTCCAGAATGTATTGCTGGCGCTGGATCGGCTGACTCGGATCCAGCGGCAGATAAACCGCGCCACTGCCGAGAATCGCCAGAATACCCGCATACAGCGCAACCGACTTGGGCAGGCAGATACCGATCACCACCGTCGCACTCTCATGCTCACGGGCCTCGATCAGCGGCCGCAAATGACGCTGGATGGAGACAGCCTGCGCGTACAGCTCGCGATAGCTGAGTACCTGACCGGCAATCGACAGCGCCGAACGCTCGGCGAAAGTCTGAAAGCTTTGCTCCAGCCGTTCCACCAGCGGCGTATTTGCCAGTGCCAGCAGATGCGGCTGGTCAGTCTGATTCAGGCGATGCCTGAACAACTGATGGTCGATGGCTTGCAGGCCCTGTTGCCATTCGCTTTGTGCGGGAGCGGTGGTGGTCAGAGTGCTGAAATATTTCTCATCCCTGGACAGGCGACTGATCAGCAGCGCTGCCTGATCGACAAACTCCGCGATGGCCGCATCGCGCAACATGCGGCCGTTGCCTGACTCCTGAACAGGCAGCCACTCACGGACGATCAGATGCTGAGCCGTTGTGGAGCCGTGCCAGCACAGCAACTCCAGACGTGGAAGACCCTCCAGTGCGTTCGGGCTCAAACCAACCCGCAGGCTCAGGTGATCGGTGCTGCCGAATGCCTTGAGTCGTTCACCGCTCAACTCCAGGCTGCCGTCCTCGACCAGGATCGAGGCGTTATCGACAACGTTCGCCTGCAACCCGGCCTGATCGCTCAAGTGATGCACCGAGTGTCCGTGTGCGAGCAATTCTGTGTGCAGTTCGCTCAGGGTCAGGCTATGACCGATGAGCACGATCTCCAGGCGTTTCATTGCAGAATTCCCTGGGCTGGCAGATAGTCGGCCAGTGCCCGCTGCACGCAAGGCGCTTCAAGCATCGAGCTGGTCTTGAAGAAGCGCACGATATTGCCGATCAGAGGATGATGGCGGTTGATGGGAAAGCTCATGGCCATGGTTTCATCCTTGAGCGCCTGCTTCACGGATGGCTCGACCTGCAGGTTGTCGATCAGGATGAAATCGAAGCCGTGCTGGATGTCATTGGTCAGATATTGAGCAATGAACACCGGCATGATGCGCGCGATGCACTCCCGATCGGCCTCAGGTGCGGTGTGCCAGTAGATACGCACCAGTCGCGCCCAGAACCCGGAATGCCTCCCCTCGTCCAGCAGGTGATCGGCCATCAGCCCTTTGACCGATTGCTTGACCGTGTCGTCCTTGGCGAAGGCCGCCACATCGTTGGTGACCGTGTTTTCCGCAATCGCCACGCAGATCAGTTCCACGGCGCTGCGCAGATGCTCCGGCGCCAGGGCCAGGGCGGCAGGAATGGCGCGGCTCAGTTCGATTTCGTCGGGCAGGCGAATCGGTTCGATCCCGGTCAGAGCGATGGTCTGCTGCATGAAGTCCATCGCCACCAGAGCGTGGTAATCCTCATCGACGACCACGGTCATGGCGTCGTAGCGGCAGGCGAAAGGAAAGCGGATCGCGAAGTTGTCCTTGGCGATACTGCGCGCGGTCTTGTCGACGATCTCGGTTTCAAAGATCACGACATCGTTGATGAACTTGTAGAGGCTTTGCACCAGCGCGTAATCGCGCAGGTGCGGACACTCACGGGTGAAGGTTTCGCTCAGCACCAGCGGCTGGCGACTCAGGGGATAGATCAGTTTTTCATCGTTTTCGACGATCCGGCGTGGGCGAGTGCGAATGGTGGCGCGACCTTCCCAGGCATCAATGAACGAGCTGTAGTCTTCTGCTTTCATGATGGCTTCCTTGTAGAGGGGCTTGCGGCGCGAGGTCAGGCGCTGGCTTGCATCAATGGCGAGCGCATGCTCATGCGCAGCGTGTCCCACAGCTCGACCCGGCTATCCACGGCGGCAATGGCGGCCTGATACACCTCGTGCTGGCGCTGCTCGTCGCCATTGACCAGCCTGGCCAGCAACTGCTCGGCAGCCGGGCCGTGGTCTTCGGAGTCGACTTCGATGTGGCGTTCCAGGTAGTAGCGAAAGGTCGGTGCCTGATCGACGGTGATGCCCCATTCATCGAGGATGCTCTGGAACATCATCGGGATAACGCTTTCGCGACCATGAAGAAAAGCCGCTGCCACGCTATGGGCCGGCGCATGCAGCGCGGTATTGAGGGTGTGGGTCACGAATACCGAAGCAGCCTGACCGGCGTTGACGCGCTGCAATGCGGTTGTGTAATGCACGCCCTGTTTCTGCAGCTCGACGAAGCGTTCGATCTGCAAGGTGCTGGCGCCAATCTCGCGCATGGCATCCAGGTACAGCTCGAAGTGGCTGTAGTGACCGTGGCTCAGCTTGTCGTCGGATTCTTCCCCGAGCACGATTTCGTTGATCAGCCTGGCGGCCGATGCATCCCGAGGTGGCAACCAGGGCAATTGGGTGCAGGTCAGTTCCTGCTGTAACCGCTTGGTCAGTGACATGAAGTCCCAGACGGCGAATACATGGGTTTCCATAAAACGTTTAAGCACTTCCAGTGAATTGATTTCAGCAAAGATGGGGTGTTGGCTAAGTTCTGTTTTCTTGAGGTCCAGTAGCGTTTTCTGACAAGGCATGGCGATATCCCGGTAGTCTTAAATACAAGTTTTGTCTGTAACGTGTGGCCGAGTTACAGTTTTCGTTTTCGAGCAGTCGGCAGCGGACCTGAATAACAGGCAAGCGAGAGCCTGTTAGTTGAAACGATCAGTAACCGTTAACGTCAGGTATTTCGTTGCAAGGTCCTTTGCAGAGCCATGGTGCTATAAGCAGCAGCCTGTGCGGGCATGGCCGGACAGCTTGGGGATGCCGGCCATTGATACGGGCTGCAAATAAAAGTTAAAGCACTTGTAATGTAATGCGCAATTATTTTTTGACATTATTTTAGTTGTTGTTTTTCGAGGGTGTAAGTTGCTATATAAAACTCTCTCGATAAGTTTTATAAGGATGTAAGCAACCCTTTCGGCGGATAAGCGCCAAAATTATAAATAATGAACGAATGCCTCGCTCAGCGTTGCTGTTATGCAAAACAATCCAGGTTTTGTGTTTTTGGCGGGCGCGATCGGAAACGACTTCCAATGCCTTGTTGCCCTTGCAGGAACTCCTTTCTCAGTACGTTCAAAGGAACAGATCGCTGCCCTGCACCTGACGGGCAGTTCAAGAGTGACCAGGGCGCAACCCTCCGGTAGGGTCCCGCCTTGGTCACGACCGAGTTTGCCTTATTCCTGAGACAGACCAACCCGATGGTTCAGGAAAACAGACATAAAAGCGCTGCCCGCGAGCAGATAGCTCGCAGCGCACGAGTGGCAGCGTGAGGGGGAAGGGGAAGCGTCAGGCCGCGCGGCTCAGACGATCAACCGCGATTGATTCAGGCGATGCTTTTCTTGCGTTGGCGTGCCGGTGTTTTTTCCTGCTCGGCCTTTTTGCTGTTCAGGTATTGAGTGATGGCTTTGACACCTCGGTTGAGGTGGTTCTGCAGAGCACCCACGATCTCTTCCACAGCCTTTTCTTCGGCAAGACGCAGCAATTCCCAGTGATCGTCCTGGGACAGCTTGCCAAGGCCCATGGAGGAGAGATTGAAGCGCAGAAAGCGCTCCTCTTCGTTCAGGCCTTCTTCAACCAGACGCATCAGGCGCTTGTTGGGGGTCTTGGCGTAAAGCGCCATGTGAAACAGGCGGTTGAGAGTGCCCATCTTCGAATAGTCGGTTTCGACTTCAAGGGCTTCGATGCAGCGTCGTGCCGTGGCCAGGTCTTCTGCATCCAGTAACGGAATGGACAGGCGTAGCGCCTGGGATTCCAGCAGGATACGCAGGCCGTAGGCGTCTACGGCATCTTCGGTGATCAGCGGGGCGACGACAGCGCCTTTATGGGTTTCGACACGCAACAGTGACTGGGCTTCGAGCTGGCGCAAGGCCTCGCGGACCGGCATGCGGCTGACACCAAAAAGCGTGGCCAACTCCTGTTGGCGCAGCGCTGTACCGCTCGGCAGGCTGCCATCGATGATAGCGTTGCGCAGTTTTTCCTCGATAACAGCTCTTGCAAGGTGCGCGGGAGGCTGTTCGTTCCCCAGTACCGAGCACAAGAAGGCTTCTCTATCAGTTTTGCGCATTGCCATACTTCTTAATCAACCTGGCTGTATTGGATTCATGGTTGCCGACAAGCAGAGCCGGGTCTGTTCGCATTGCGGCAGTTACAGAGCATTTTAGCGCTCCTGTCGGCAACATGTTGAATGAGCATTTATATACACGCGGCTTTTTTAGACGCTTTTTGAGAGCATCGCGAGCATTTGCCGATGGCCTGCTCGCGATGAGGCTCGCAGAGCGCTCTCAGCGTGTCAGGCGCCCTGAAACAAAATGCTGCACATCATTGAAGCCGGCAGTCGAAGCGTGGCCCGGTATGACCAGCGAGTCGATGAAGGCTTCGTCCTCGGCACTGATCTTCACTTCCAGCGCTTTGGTGTAATGTCCCCACTGCTGTTCGGTGCGCGGCCCGACAATGGCCGACGTGACGGCCTTGTTGTTGAGCACCCAGGCAATCGCGAACTCCACAAGGCCGACGCCTTTGTCCTGCACATAGGCCTGCAATTGCTGGGCGATGCGCAGAGATTCCACACGCCATTCCGTTTCCAGAAGACGCTTGTCCTGACGTCCGGCGCGACTGCTGCTGTCAGGCGTGACGTCCGGTGCGTACTTGCCGCTGAGCACACCACGCGCCAGCGGGCTGTAAGGCACGACACCCAGGCCATGAAACGCGGCGGCAGTGATCTGCTCGATCTCGGCCTGGCGGTTGACGATGTTGTAGAGCGGCTGGCTGATGACCGGTTTGTCCACGCCCAGGCGCTGGGCGACGTTGACGATTTCCGCGATGCGCCAGCCGCGATAGTTCGACAGGCCCCAATAGCGGATCTTGCCCTGGCGGATCAGGTCGCCAATGGCCGACACCGTGACTTCCAGCGGCGTGTCGTGATCCTCTTTGTGCAGGTAATAGATATCCACATAGTCGGTATCCAGCCGCTGCAGGCTGTTTTCAATGGCATTGAAGATATGTTTGCGATTCAGGCCGGCGCGGTTGGGAATGCCATCGCTCGGGCCTACCGCGACCTTGGTCGCCAGCACCCAGTCGCTGCGCCGCGAAGCGATGGCTTCGCCGACGATCTCTTCGGAGCGTCCGCCGTTGTAAACGTCGGCGGTGTCGATGAAGTTCACGCCCTGATCCCAGGCTTGATCGATGATGCGCAGGGATTCTTCAGTGCCGGTCTGCTCACCGAACATCATTGAACCGAGGGTCAGCGTGGAAACCTTCAGGCCTGACTGGCCAAGCGTTCTGTAAATCATGCTCAACATCCTCCATGTCATTGAAAGCGGGATCAGAAGGGCATACTGGCTTGTTTATGGGGGCGTTGAAAAGGCCCATATGAGAATGCGACAGGCTAAAGACAGTTGAATGTCTTCCTGCCGACGGGCAGGAAGACACTTAATCAGGCTTTCCTGGGCAGGCCCCATGCCTCAAGCGGGAAGTCTTCCAGCGAGGTCAGCAGCAGGTCGGCATGTTCGTACTGCTCGACCGGCATGTGCGAGTCGGGGACTGCCACGGTGTACATCCCGGCAGCCTTGGCGGCGGTGACGCCGAATGGCGAGTCCTCGAACACCAGGCAATCCTCTGGCGAAACGCCCAGGCGACGTGCTGCAACCAGGAAAATGTCCGGTGCAGGCTTGGCGGCGCCGACTTCAGGGTCATCGGCAGTCACGACGGTATCAAACAGCTCGAACCAGGCACGGTGCAAGGTGGTCTTGGCCTCGAAGTAATGCACCGAAGAGCTGGTTCCGACCGCGATGGGAATGTTGTTGGCCGCCAGATGCCTGACCAGCGCCTCGGCGCCCGGCATTGCCGGAGCAAGAGGGAAGCGTTCTTCAAGCATGGGTTCGCGCACTTCCAGAAATTCGTCGATGGAAATGGGCAGCTCCAGCGCCTGGATAACGTAGCCGGAAAAGTCACGGGCGCCACGGCCAATGGTGTGCTGCTTGATGGACCAGTCGAAGGTTTTTCCATAACGGCTGGCAATCAGATGGGTGACCTCGGTGTAGACCCCTTCGGTGTCCAGCAGCAAACCATCCATGTCGAAAATCACAGCCTTGATCGGGCCTCGCTCACCTTGCTGTTCACTCATGTCGTCAGATCCCCCGTTTCTCAGATTCGATTCGATATCAGCCTAACGTCTACATCAAGACTGTGGCTACCCATGTGTTGAGTGCCTTCTTGCAACGAAAGTGCATTCAGGTTTGTCTGACGCTTCCTGAAAAGGCGTAATACCCGCGCAACCGGCCAACAACGCTGGGCGATGACAAACGCTCAATGCTAATCTCTCGCGACTTTTCGGCAGTGACACAGGCTGCGTCTACTCCGCTATCAAGGCGCGGCTGTAACCTGTCGGGGCGCAGGGAAGACTTTCAAATCATCAGAACGGACATCGTTGAGTCGCTATGAATAAATCAGCAGGTATCGCGGTAGGCGTCATTGTTGTGGCCGGTGCATTGGCAAGTGCTGGCGCCTGGTACACCGGTAATCAACTGGAAGGCGTGCTCAACGAGTCGATCCGGAGCGCCAATCAGGGACTCAAGGAGTCTCTGGAGGGCACCGACAACAGCATTACCCTGCAACTGGTTTCGCTGGAGCGTCACTTCTTCAGCAGCACGGCCCATTACCGCGTGGACCTGCAAGGCCCGGACCTGTCCCGCGATGGCCAGGATCCTCAGTTCCTGTTCGTGGATAACATCGAACACGGGCCGATTCCGCTGTCGCGTCTGAAAGCGTTGAAGCTCATGCCGGTCATGGCCCAGAGCAATTTCGAGATGGAGAAAAGCGCGTCTTCGGAAAAATGGTTCGCCATGAGCGGTGATAAAACGCCACTCAAGGGGCAGGCCAGTATCGGCTATGACCGCTCCACCAGCGGCTGGTTGAAAATGTCGCCGCTGGAGATGGTCGACGCGGACGGCACGTTCAAATTCTCCGGGCTCGACATCAATGCCGAAGCATCCGCCGATGCCGAAAAACTGAAGGTCACGGGCACGCTGGACAGCCTGCAGCTCAATGTGGCGTCAAAAGAAGGTCCGGTGAGCATCGATATCAAGGGCCTGACCTTCGATACTGGCGGCACCAAGGGCCAGTCGGGTCTGTACCTGGGCCACAGCAACCTGAAAATCGACAATGCCGGTTTCCAGATGGTCGGCAAGCAGCCGGTGCTGATCAAGGACTTCGTCAATACCAACCTTGCCCAGGAGGAGGGCGGTAATCTGGCGATGCAGATCAATTATGATCTGGGCATGATTTCCTACAACGGCAAGGACATTGGCTCTTCACACCTGGGCTTCAGGCTTTCCGGTTTCAACGCGCTGTCGACCAAGACCCTTTACCAGTTCTATCAGGAGCAGGTTCTGCCACAGCAACAGGCTGCGGCACAGGCCAAGCTTCCCTTCCAGCTGAAACTCAGCCCGGCCGACGAGCAGTTGATGAAGAGCGAGCTGAGCAAGTTTCTGGCTGGCAAGCCTCATATCGAGCTGGAAAAACTCTCGCTCAAGACCGCCAATGGTGAAAGCCACATGAGCATTGCCGTGGACCTGACCGATCCAGGCTCCATCGATCAGCCAGGCAGCGACACGGTGATAAAGACCATCAGCCAGCTCAAGGCCCGGGTGCTTTTGTCCAAGCCCATGATCAACGATGTGGCGACCCTGCAGGCAGGCTTTGACGGGCAGACCGACGCCCAGGCCATCGCCGATCAGGCCGCTGCCGCCAGTGACATGCTCAGTGCCATGGCCACCATGCTGCAATTGGCCAAGGTCGAGGGCAACAACATCGTTTCCGACCTGCACTACGCCAACGGCATGGTCGACTTCAACGGGCAGAAAATGACCCTGCAACAGTTCCTGGCCACAGTGATGGTCAAGGTAGGGGCGTTGAGTCAGTAACAAGGTTTGCCATCAGGGTTATTGCGTCAGAGGGCGCAATAACCCTGCAAGCCGGTAATTCGCAGGCAACAAAAAACCCGCCGAAGCGGGTTTTCCCAAGACCATTCCAACTCCCTGTCGGCAGCCTTCCCGGCCATGGTCGATCGTCCCTGATCCTGGTGAACTCCCTGTTCACCACTTGTTGGATCCAATAATACGGGCCTCGCGGCAGTACGAAAATAGTCATTCACCGGCGTGCGTGTAAGCTTTTGGCTATACGTGGGCTTTTTCGCGAATGAGCCCCCAGTTCGCACATTTTCGCAGGCAATAAAAAACCCGCCGAAGCGGGTTTTTCCAAGACCATTCCAACTCCCTGTCGGCAGCCATCCCGGCCATGGTCGATCATCCTTGATCCTGGCGAACTCCTTGTTCGCCACCTGTTGGATCCAATAATACGGAGGTCGCCGTAGGGTAAAAAGAGCCAAATGCCGTCAGCTCGTGTAAGCCTTTGGCTATATATGAGATTGAGATTTAATCTCAATAATGATTTCAGGGGGTAAAGGTCGTCATGGCTTCGCAATAGCGCTGAGCTGTATTTTTGCTTTCTTCGTTGCGATCCCGTGCCGCACGCTTGTTCCATTCCCGGCACTCTTCCTTGAAAAACACCTGGGCAGAAAGGCGGCATTCGCGTCTTTCCACCGAGCGATTGAGGAAGTTCTCGCACACGCTATCGCCGTCGATACGGTTTTCGTAGAGGCGCCATTGCGCACGATAACGGCCATTACCATCCCACTCGCGAATCGACACGGTGGCAACCGTATGCGGCTTCTGCTGGCGTGCAGGCGCTTTGCGTGAGGCATCGGACTTGAAATCCGCCATGTAGCTGGCAGACACCATGGCTGTTGCAGGTGCAGCCTGAGCAGGGCGCGAAGCCTGGCCGAAGCGGCAGTTCAGAACACTCTCATCAATGACATTGCCATCCTTGATGCAGTTATCCAGAGGTTGGGCTACGGGAGCTGATTCCTGAGTGGCGGCCACAGGCGTCGGAACAATGTAGGGCTCCACCCGCAAAGCCGGGCGTGCAAGCTCGTTGGCGACTTGAACGGGCGCCTCATCGACGGGTTCAGGCGCAGTCTCAGGTTCTGGTTGTTCGAGTGCGATCGGTGCAGGCTTGGGTGTGCTGGTTCGGGTGGACAGCCCCACTGCCAGCACTACGAAAATGCCCAGGAAGAGAAAAGCCAATACGTAGCCACGTGATGATTTACGAGGTTTGACGATTCGCTGTTTTCCGGGGTGCGAGCCCAGCACCACATCGACCTGACCGGGGACAAGGCGCTGAATGCGAATGATCCCGTCGTCATCCTGTGGCTTGGTGGAATCCATCCCTGCTCCTTGAGTGCTGATCGATAGGCAACGCGCAATTTTTCTAGACGGCGTTTCGGCAGGGGCCTGAATTCCTGAAGGGCATATTTCTGCTTTTTAGCGGCTGAACGAAAACTGGCCGCTTTTCAGGGCGGCCAGTCTGGCATTGCGCATATCGATTAACGGTGACGCCAGTCACGACCGTGTTTGCGATGGCCGTAATGCTTGCGATGGCCATGGCCGCGGTATTCGCGACGATCGTCACGACCATTGCGATAGCGGCGATCGTCTTCGCGGCTTTCGTTACCCATGTAGTTACCCAGGGCACCACCTGCACCGCCGCCAGCGGCTGCGCCGACAAGGCTACCGGTGTTGCCGCCTACGCTGCGGCCAATCACGTTACCGCCCGCTGCGCCCAGGCCGCCACCGATGGCAGCTTCTGTACGGTTACGACGGTCTGCGCCAACCGCACTGCCCGCTGCGCCGCCCAGGCCTGCGCCAATCGCAGAACCTGTGCTGCCGCCGATCTGTTGACCGACAGCCGAACCCAGTACCCCACCCAATGCACCGCCTACGCCCGCTTCAACTGTTCCGCCTGCCGAGGCGAAACCGCTTGCGAGAGTAAGAGACAACAACAGTATCGAGGAATACTTCATGTATGGAATCTCATAGGGATGACGGCGCGATCCTGATATGCCGCAAACAATGTAGCAACGAAATTCCGACGAGTAACACGACTGACACACAAATAGCTAAGTTACTGTTTTACATAGGGAACTTAACGTGAAAAAGACAGTCTGAGCTTACTTGATACAGGCCCGGTTCTTACGAATTCGGGCCTTTTTCATGGGCAGCGGAATCAGAGGATTCGTGCCGGCTCGCTCGAACGTTCCAGGCGGATTGCCACGAATTTCGAGGTGGGGGTATGGCTGCCTTCGCCAACGCTTTCCAGCGGCACCAGCGGGTTCACCTCTGGATAGTAAGCCGCCGCCTGACCTGCCGGGATATCGAACGGCAACAGGGTGAAGCCCTTGACGCGGCGTTCGTGGTTATCGCCCCAGATCGAGATCAAGTCTGCTTTCTGACCCGGCTGGAAGCCCAGGCGGATAATGTCGGCTTCGTTGACGAACAACACGTCACGCTGTCCTTTCACGCCGCGATAGCGGTCGTCCAGGCCATAAATGGTGGTGTTGTACTGATCGTGGGAGCGCATGGACTGCATGATCAGGTCCGGGGTCTGGCCCGTGGAACTGATGCCTTCATGAATCAGGCTGAGCGGCAGCGCATTGGGCTTGAAGTTGGCGCGTGTCGACGCTGTGTTCCAGCGGCGGGCACCTGCGGCATTGCCCAGATAGAAACCGCCAGGATTCTTGACGCGCTCGTTGAAGTCCTTGAAGCCCGGGATGGTGTCGGCAATCAGGTCACGAATACGGCTGTAATCCTCGATCAGCCATAGCCAGTCCACCGGCTGCTTGCCGACGGTTGCGTTGGCGATACCGGCGATGATCGCAGGCTCCGAACGCATCAGCGACGAAGAGGGCTGCAACTGGCCGTTGGAGGCGTGCACCATGCTGAACGAGTCTTCCACGGTGACCGCTTGCGGGCCATTGGCCTGGATGTCGATATCGGTACGGCCGAAGCACGGCAGGATCAGCGCTTCCTTGCCGTGGAACAGGTGGCTGCGGTTGAGCTTGGTGCTGATCTGTACGGTCAGGTCGCAGTTGCTCAGTGCTGCAGCAGTGCGCGGGCTGTCCGGTGTTGCCTGAGCGAAGTTGCCGCCCAGCGCGATGAACACTTTGGAGCGACCTTCGGCCATGGCGTGAATGGCTTCGACCACGTTATGGCCGTTCTCGCGAGGGACCTTGAACTGGAAGCGCTTTTCCAGAGCATCGAGCAGGAACACCGGCGGGCGCTCGTTGATGCCCATGGTCCGGTCGCCCTGCACGTTACTGTGGCCGCGCACCGGGCACAGGCCTGCGCCCGGCTTGCCGATATTGCCGCGCAGCATCATCAGGTTGGCGATTTCCTGGATGGTCGCGACCGAGTGACGATGCTGGGTGATACCCATGGCCCAGCACATGATCACATTCTGGCCTTTGGCGTACATGCGGGCCGACTGCTCGATATCGCTCAATGGCAGGCCGGATTGCTCCAGGATTTCCTCCCATGAGGTTTCGTCGATGGCCGCCAGGTAATCAAGAACGCCCTGGGTGTGTTCGTTGAGGAAGGCGTGATCGAAGACGGCGGGCGCATTGTTGAGCTGGGCTTCGCGCTCCCATTGCAGCAGGAACTTGGCCATGCCGCGCAGCAGTGCCATGTCGCCGCCCAGTGCCGGACGGAAATACGCGGTGTTGGTCGGGCGATCGCCGTTGGTGAGCATTTCCATCGCATGCTGTGGATGCTGGAAGCGCTCGAGACCACGCTCCTTGAGGGGGTTGACGCACACGACCTGAGCACCACGCTTCACCGCATCGCGCAGAGGATCGAGCATGCGCGGGTGGTTGGTGCCCGGGTTCTGGCCCAGTACGAAAATCGCATCGGCGTGCTCGAAGTCATCGAAGGTCACGGTGCCTTTGCCCACACCCACGCTTTGCGACAGCGCCACGCCGCTGGCTTCGTGGCACATGTTCGAGCAGTCAGGGAAGTTGTTGGTGCCGTAGGCACGGACGAACAACTGATACAGGTAAGCCGCTTCGTTGCTGGCCCGACCCGAGGTGTAGAACTCAGCCATGTTCGGGCTTGGCAGGTTGTTCAGGTGTTTGGCGATCAGCGCGAAGGCATCGTCCCAGCTGATGGGCTTGTAGCGGTCGCTTTGCGGGTCATAGACCATCGGCTCGGTCAGGCGGCCCTGATACTCCAGCCAGTAATCGCTTTGCTCCAGCAGCGAACTGACGCTGTAACGGGCGAAAAACGCAGGATCCACGCGGCGCTTGGTGGCTTCCCAGTTGACCGCCTTGGCGCCGTTCTCGCAGAACTTCACCATGCCGCTTTCCGGCGAGTCGCCCCACGCGCAGCCAGGGCAGTCGAAGCCGCCGTTCTGGTTGGTCTTGAGCATCATGCGCAGGTTTTTCAGCGCGTTGTCACTGCCCAGCCAGGCCTGTGTCACGCTGATCAGTGCGCCCCAGCCACCTGCCGGACCTTTGTAAGGCTTGTAGCGAGGCGTCGGGGTTTTGTCGGCTTGGTGATGAGTGCTCACGCTTGAATCTCCATCGCAGGGCTATAGACCCGCGGCGCACTGTGCTGCGGCAGGTGAATTAGATTGAGGTTGTGACGGCGCGCCCATTGCAGGGCCAGGCCGGTGGGCGACGACAGGCTGACCAGCGTCTGGATGCCGGCGCGCAGGACTTTCTGGATCAGTTCCAGGCTGCAGCGGCTGGTGACGATGGCAATGCCGCCTGTCAGGGCAATGTTCTGGCGGATCAGGGCGCCGATCAGCTTGTCCAGGGCGTTGTGGCGTCCGATGTCTTCACGGCCCAGCAACAACTGGCCATTACTGTCCATGAACACGGCTGCATGCACGGCACCGCAATGCTGGCCCAGTGGCTGGAATTCGCCGATGCGCTGGCGCAGGCCTTGCAGCCACTCGGCAGGCGGCAAGGGCGCGCCCGGCAATACGTTCAGCTCCGGCAGCGCCTGCTCGACGGCTTCGACGCCGCACAGTCCGCACCCGCTGGTACCGGCCAGTTGCCGACGCTGCTGCTTGAGGTTCCAGAAAGCACGGCTGGCGATCTCGACCTCGGCCTGCATGGCCGACCCGCAACCGCTGAGCCTGAAGTCGTAGATTTCGTCTGCCGAGGCAATGATGCCGCTGCCCAGGCTGAAACCGACGATGAAGTCTTCCAGATCCGTGGGGCTGACCAGCATGACTGCCTGGCTGATGCCGTTGTAGGCAATGGCGAGCGCTACCTCTTCGGCAAGCGCGTTCTGTGCCGAGTCATCGCCCTCGAGATTCGAGTAGCTGTAGGACTGGCTTGCTTGAGGTGCGTGCGCCTCAAGAGCGGGCGCCGCGCTGGCCGTGCGCTTGGCGTGCATGGACTGATTACCGGCAGTTTGATAGCGCTTAGCCTAGGCCTCTTGTCGGATATCGTCTAATCGCTAGTTCCAATGCTCTGATAGATGACGTCGATCAATACTTATTTCTGGTTTTCTGCCAGAAGCGTGAAGCAGGCCTCCGCCAAGGCTGAGCGCGGCGCGCTGCGGCGCATGATCAGGCCGATGGGTGCCAGCGTGCGTGCATCGGCGATGGGGTGCAGGCCCAGGTGTTCGGTGAGCATGTCCAGACCGCCGTCCAGCGGCATGATGGTGCAGCAGAAACCGCCATGCACGGCCTGCATCAACTGGTGAACGGCATCGGTTTGCAGCAGTGGCTGCGGATGCAGGCCGCGGCTGTGGAAGTTGTGATCGATGGACTGGCGAAAATGCATGCCGCTGGTCAGCGCGCCCAGTGGCAGTTCGACCAGCTCGCTCCAGGTCAATGGCTCTTCGCCAAAGCTGAAGTGGCGGCGGTCATATAGCAGGCCCATGCGGGTTTCATCCAGCGTCAGGGTGTCGAAGCGTTCGTTATCCAGGCGCTCCAGATATGACACGCCCAGATCGATGCGATTGCTCGCCAGTTGTTCCAGAACCTGCTCGGAGCTGAGCGAAGACAGCTCGAAGCGCAGATTGGGGTGGATCTGATGCAGCCGGTGCAACAGCGAGAGCGGATCGAAACTCGAAAGCGGCACCACACCCAGGCGCAGGGTCCCGACCAGATGCCCACGGCAGGCCGCTGCTTCAGCCTGCAAGCCGTCATAAGCCGAAAGAACGGTTCTGGCCCAGGCCAGCACCCGCTCACCGGGAGCGGTAAAACCTTCAAAACGCTGCCCGCGCATGACCAGCGGCAAGCCCAGCTCTTCTTCAAGATTGCGCAGGCGCATGGACAGTGTGGGTTGGGTGATATTGCAGCGTGCTGCTGCCTGGCCGAAGTGACGAGTCTCGTCGAGCGCGATCAGGAATTTCAGTTGCTTGATGTCCATCTTCACTCCGATAGGCGAGGCAGGGAATTGATTCTACGCGTTCAACGAAGCCTGTGGGGTGGGCAACGTTGGTCGGAACTCCGCAAACCCACGGTTACGGGAGCTATGGTTAATCCTTGCGGGCGTGGCAACAACCGTGAAGGAGAATGAGCAATGAGTCTTTTCGAGTTCTTGAAAACGGCAGGGGAAAACATCCTCGATGCACTGACACCAGGTACTGCCAATGCCGATGAAGCCCTGAAAAAGCGTATTTCCGAGTTTGGATTAGGTAATCCCGATGTTCAAATCACGCTGGATGGCAGCAAGGTCACCGTCACAGGAGAGGTATCCAGTCAGGAAGAAAAGGAAAAGATCCTGCTGGCACTGGGAAATATCTCGGGCGTCGATACCGTGGACGATCAACTGACCCTCGCGGCCGGTGCGCCTGCAACAGCGGCTGCCCGGTTCGTCACGGTGGAAAAGGGCGATACCCTGAGCGCCATCTCGAAGCGGGTGTACGGTGACCCAAACAAGTACCAGAAAATCTTCGAGGCCAACAAGCCGCTGCTCAAGGATGTGAACCATATCTATCCGGGGCAGCAGTTGAGGATTCCTGATTAGGCCTTGAAATGGAGTGGGAGCGAATTCATTCGCGCCTCTTCGCGAATGAATTCGCTACAAACCCTTGATCAGCTCCAGATAATCCTTCACTGCCTCGAACTCTTCTGTGTCCTTTGGCCCTTTCTGGCTATTGGGTTCGCTGACTGCCAGCAAGTGCGCCACACCAAAGCGTCCGGCACTGCGCAGGATCGGCAGGGTATCGTCGATAAACAGGCTGCGCGCCGGGTCGAACGCGGTGTCGGCCTGCAAGGCGTCCCAGAACTGCTGGTTTTCCTTGGGGAAGCCGTAGTCATGGGAGCTGATCAGGCGCTCGAAGTAGGGTGCCAGCTCAATCCTCTCCAGTTTCAATGACAGCGAATCGCGATGGGCGTTGGTGATCATGATCACCCGCTTGCCGGCTTTCTGAAGTGCAGCCAGAAAGGTCTGGGCATCAGGTCGCAAGGCGATCAGGTGCGCGGTTTCGAGTTTCAGGTCGCGCACCGACAGCTTCAACTCCGTGCTCCAGAAGTCCAGGCAGTACCAGTTGAGTGTTCCCGCATGGCGCTCGAACAGCGGCTGCATCTCCAGCAGAGCCATGGCCAGACTGACGCCATGCAATTCGGCATAGCGCTGGGGCAAGTGCTGCATCCAGAAGTGGTCGTCGTAATGCAGGTCGAGCAGAGTGCCGTCCATATCCAGCAGGACGGTATCGATATCGCTCCAGGGCATTGAAAGCATTCTGGCCTCTTCAGGAATTGATGGCGGATGTAAGCATATCCGAGACAGACAATCGGAAAAGCCACGGTATAGTACCCCGTCATCGCAAAGGAGCCTGTCATGCGCCAGAAACCTACCGTCCTCGCCCGCGAAATCGTCGCCAGCAGTCGCCTGTTCAGAGTCGAAGAGCTGCAATTGCGCTTTGCCAACGGGGTCGAGCGTACTTATGAGCGGCTGGTCGGTCGTGGGGCGGGATATGGCGCGGTGATGATTGTCGCCATGATCGACGCCGATCATGCGCTGTTGATCGAAGAATACTGCGGCGGCACGGACGAATATGAATTGTCCTTGCCCAAGGGCCTGATCGAGCCGGGCGAAGATGTACTGGCGGCAGCCAATCGCGAACTCAAAGAAGAAGCAGGCTTCGGTGCCCGCCAACTGGAACACCTGACTGAGCTGTCCTTGTCGCCCGGTTACATGAACCAGAAGATTCAGGTGGTGCTGGCCACTGATCTTTACGAAGAGCGTCTTGAAGGCGACGAGCCCGAGCCGATTCGTGTAGACCAGGTCAACCTGCGAGAGCTGGCCAATCTGGCCCAGAACGCCCAGTTCACTGAAGGCCGCGCCCTGGCGGCGCTGTATCTGGCGCGCGACCTGTTAACCCAACGTGGATTTTTCCTGCCATGACCGATGTGTTCGACAACCTGCAGCATCCGCTTCTTGCTCCTGTGATCGATCTGGTCCGGCTGGCGGGTGAGGCGATCCTGCCGTTCTGGCGCTCGGGCGTCGCCGTGACCGCCAAGGCCGATGATTCCCCCGTGACCGCTGCCGATCTGGCGGCTCATCAGGTATTGGTCGAGGGGTTGCAGGCGCTTGACCCTTCGATTCATGTGTTGTCCGAAGAAGATGCCGACATTCCCCTGAGCGAGCGTGCAGGCTGGGAGCGCTGGTGGCTGGTTGATCCGCTGGACGGCACCAAGGAGTTCATTTCCGGCAGCGAAGAGTTCACGGTTAATGTGGCGCTGATCGAGCGTGGGCGTGTGGTGTTTGGCGTGGTGTCCATGCCCACCAACAATCGCTGCTATTTCGGTGGTGCCGGGCTGGGAGCCTGGCGCAGCGACAATGACAGCCACATCGCGCCCATCGCGGTGCGTGACGAGCCGGGTGCCGGGCAGGAATTTACCGTTGTCGCCAGCCGTCGCCATTCCAGCCCTGAGCAGGAGCGCCTGCTGGCCGGGCTGTCTGCCTGCCTGGGCGAGCTGCAACTGACCAGTATCGGCAGCTCATTGAAGTTCTGTCTGGTGGCTGAGGGCGCAGCCGATTGCTACCCGCGACTGGCTCCGACTTCCCAGTGGGATACCGCTGCCGCTCAAGGTGTACTTGAAGGCGCTGGCGGCGAAGTGCTGCAACTCGATGGCGAACCGTTCAGCTACCCGGCCCGCGAATCACTGCTCAACCCGTTCTTCCTGGCCTTGCCTGCAAAGGCCAAATGGCGTGAAAAACTGCTGGAACTGGCTCGGTAGGAGCGAATTCATTCGCGAATGCCGGTTCACCGATGCAGCACAAACTGTCCGGTAAACCTCACGGCATCCGCTTCGCTGTCCTGCGCCGTGATGCGGGTCTGCAAGGTCAGGCGCGCACGGCCGCGGCGTTGATAGGTGGCGATGAATTTGTCCCACTGTGCATCATCCGGTGCATCGCACAGGGCAATGGCGTCGCTGCGAACCGGTAGCGGATAACTGATCTGTCCGTCCTGAATCACGATATGCCCATCGTCGATTCCGGCTTCCTGCAACCGCAGGTGCAGCCATCCCCAACCCGCCAGCACCGCGCCGCAATACAGGCTGCCGCCGAACAGCGTGCTTTTGTGATTGATATTGGGGGCCAGCGGCAGATGCAGGCGCAGCCTGTGGTTTTGCCAGTCGATAACCCGCATGCCCATTTCGCGGGTCAGCGGGATGTCGTGGTGCAGGACGCGCTCCAGCGCCTGTGCGGGCGAGCCCTGTTCAGTCGAGCTCATCGGCTGCTCCCGTGCTGTCGCCAAAACTCAGGCCGTGTTTGCGCAGCTTGTCGTGCAAGGTCTTGCGTGGCAGCCCCAGCGCTTCGGCGAGGCTGCGGACCGAACTGTGCGGGCGGGTCAGTTCGGCAGCAATCAGGGCGCGCTCGAAACTTTCCACCTGATCGCTCAAGCCGCCGCTGACCGGTGCGGCGTCCGGCGTGGTGCTGCCTTCCAGCTCCAGTTCCAGCCCCAGAGCGAAGCGCTCGGCGGCGTTCTGCAGTTCGCGCACGTTGCCCGGCCAGTTGTGGCGCAGCAAAAGAGCGCGCTGGCCCGGCGTGAGTTCATGCTTGGGAATGCCATGGCGCATGCTGGCGGCATCGGCGTAATGCTCGAACAGCATCAGCGCGTCTTCGCCTCGCTCACGCAGCGGCGGAATGCGCAGCGAAGCGACATTCAGGCGGTAATACAAGTCCGCCCGGAAGCGCCCTTGATCGGCGGCCTGACGCAGGTCTTCCTTGGTGGCGGCAATCACGCGGATATCCAGCGGGATCTGCTGGTTGCTGCCCATGCGCTCGACCACACGCTCCTGCAACAGCCGCAGCAGTTTGACCTGCACGTCCATGCTCATGCTTTCGATTTCGTCGAGAAACAGCGTGCCGCCGTTGGCGAATTCGAACTTGCCGATGCGACGCTTCTGCGCGCCGGTGAAAGCGCCGGGCTCATGACCGAACAGCTCGCTTTCCACCACCGACTCGGCCAGCGCCCCGGCGTTGATCGCCACGAACGGGCCGTTGCGACGGTTGGACAGGTCGTGCAAGGCCCTGGCAACCACTTCCTTGCCAGCGCCGGTTTCACCTAGGATCAGGACGTCGGCACGGGTCGCCGCCAGTGCGCCGATCTGTTCGCGCAGGCGCAGCATGGGCGTGGACTGACCCACCAGCCGGGTGCTCAATTGCTGGCGATCACTCAAGGCCAGCCGCAGGCTGCGGTTATCCAGCACCAGACGTCGCAGTGCCAGCGCCCGGCGCACGCTGTCGAGCAAGGCATCGCTGGCGAAGGGTTTTTCGAGGAAGTCATAGGCCCCGGCGCGCATGGCCTGGACCGCCAGCGGGACATCGCCATGGCCGGTGATCAGCAAGACCGGCAATTCCGGGTCCTGGCTGTGCAGGTGGCTCAGCAGTTCCAGGCCATCCATGCCGGGCATGCGGATATCGCTGACGATGACGCCCGGCCAGTCGCGACCGATGCGGCTGGCCAGCCCGTTGGCTTCGGTCAGTGGCAGGACTTTCATGCCCGCCAGGTCGAGCGTCTGGCTCAAGGCCTGGCGCAGGTGCGAGTCGTCGTCGATCAGCACCACTTGAATCTGGCTGTCGATGGCGGTATCCGAACTCATGCGGAAAGATCCTCTGGCGGTTGAAGGTTGGCCCCGGAAGAACCGGCGCGCAGACGCAGGGTGAGCAATGCACCACCGGTCGGGTGATTGGCGAACAACAGCTCGCCGCCCAGGGCGCGCATCAGCGTATCGCAGATCGCAAGCCCGAGCCCCAGGCCCTGAGTGCGGGTCTTGGTGGTGAAGAACGGTTCGCGTGCCCGGGCCAGTGCTTCCGGAGTAAAGCCCGAGCCATTGTCGCGAATGTACAGGTTGACGCCCTCGCTTGTGGCTTCGGCACTTATCCACAGCCTGCGGGGCGGGCCTTTTTCGGTCAGGGCATCCAGCGCATTGGCCAGAAGGTTGCCCAACACCTGGCGCAACCGGGTTTCACCGGCCTGAACCCACAGGGTCGCGTCCGGCAGGTCGCGGATCAGTTCGACCTCCATGGCGCGACGTCGTTTGGCCAACAGCGCAAGGGCATCGTCCAGTGCCGGTTGCAGCGCAACGCTTTCCGGTGCGTGTCGGTCCCGGCGGGCGAAGGCGCGCAGGTGGGCGATGATCGACGCCATGCGGCCGGTCAGCTCGCTGATCAGCTTCAGATTGCCGCGAGCGTCTTCGGTGCGCTGGTGATCCAGAAGCACTTCCGCGTTTTCGGCATAGCTGCGGATCGCCGCCAGCGGCTGATTGAGTTCATGACTGATACTGGCCGACATGGTGCCCAGTGCCGAAAGCTTGCCGGCCTGTACCAGTTCATCCTGAGCGCGGACCAGTTCCTGCTGAGCTTGCTCGCGCTCAAGAACTTCCTGCTTGAGCCGGCTGTTGAGGCCTTCCAGGTCGCTGGTGCGCTCCATGACGCGCATTTCAAGTTCACGCCGAGCCTTGGCCTCGAAGGCGATGCGATCCAGATAATGACGCCGGCGCTGCATCATCAGGCCCAGCAGCGACATCAGCACCAGCAGGCCTGCGCCACCAATCGCAACCACGGTACGCACCTGCCGGTCGAGCAGCACACGGGGCGCAAGGATGCTGACGTTCCAGTCGGTTTCGGCAATCGAGCGGGTCTGGGTCAGCCAGGCACGTTCATCGAGCTTGAGCGGCTTTGGGTCGCGGGTCGGGTAAGGCTGTATGGCGACGATGGCTTTCTTTTCTTCTTCGCTCAGTTCGCGTGTCGCCCGGAAGCGCCATTCCGGGTTGGAGGTCAGGATCACCACGCCGTTCTGGTCAGTGAGCAGCAATTGTTCGGGCGTCTTGCCCCACAGGGTTTCGGTGTGGTCCAGATCGACCTTGACCACCAGCACGCCCGTGACCTCGCCGTTGTCACTGACCGGCGCGGCGAAAAAGTAACCACGCTTGACCGAGGTTGTACCCAGGCCGAAGAAACGCCCCAGTTTCCCGGCCAGCGCATCGCTGAAGTAAGGCCGGAACGAAAAGTTGCGGCCTATGAAGCGGTCGGGCTGCTCCGAATTGGAGGCCGCTATGGTCAGGCCGTTGCGGTCCATCAGGTACATGACGTCTGCACCGGTTTGCCGGACGATGTCCTTGAGCAATTGATTGGCGTGCTGTTGTGTCGCCGGATCGCCAGGTCGGGCCAGCACATCATGCAGGGCCGGCAGGTCCGCAAGAATCTGTGGCAGGGTTTCGTAGCGGTGCAGGGTGCCCAGCAGGCTGGCCACGTAAAGGTCCAGGGTCTGGCGATTCTGGCTGGCCAGCTCGCTTCGGTAGTAGCGTTCGGCAAGGTGTTCGAGCGGCCACAGCATCGGGGCCAGGCACAAGGCCAGAAGGGCGAGGCTGCGCCAGCGGGGACGATTTGGAATGGCGGCTTTGGTAGTCATGTCTGGGCGATGGCCGAAAGTGTGCTGGCCTGTCTGTCGCGAATGAGTTCGCTCTTATCAAACAAAACTCAACATCATGAATTTCAACGTGAGGTAGGAGCGCGCTTGCCCGCGACCGGCTGCGTTAGCAGTCGTAAATTTTGCGAGCGCTTCGCACTCGGTCGCGGGCAAGCACGCTCCTACAGCTCAGTGCGTAAACGAATTCATTCGCGAACCTCATGATCGCGTCAGAGCAGGCGTCTCAGAAAGCTGCATTATGCCTGCCGTCACGCCGACAGGCACTCACGCAAACAGGTCAGCGTCTTTCAGGCTCTTGCCTTGCTGGTCCTTGGCCGACAACTGCGGTGCGTCGGTCAGCTCCCAGTCGATGGCCAGGTCGGCATCGTCCCAGCGAATGCAGCGCTCGGCGGAAGGGGTGTAGTAGTCGGTGGTCTTGTACAGGAACTCTGCGTAATCGCTCAGCACCACGAAACCATGGGCGAAGCCTTTGGGGACCCACAACTGGCGCCCGTTTTCAGCCGACAGGCGTACACCTGCCCATTGGCCGAATGTCGGAGAGCTGCGGCGGATATCCACGGCGATATCCAGCACTTCGCCAGCCGTGACCCGCACCAGTTTGTCCTGAGCGTTTTCGATCTGGTAATGCAGGCCACGCAATACGCCTTTCTGCGAACGCGAGTGGTTGTCCTGGACGAAGTCCGGCTTGATGCCGGTCGCTTCGAAGAAAGCCCTGGCGTTGTAGCTTTCGTAGAAGAAGCCGCGCTCATCGCCGAACACTTTGGGTTCGATGATCAAGACGTCTTGCAACTTTGTGGCTGTTACTTTCACTTACGTTCCCCTGCAAGTTGGAACAGATACTGGCCGTAACCGGTCTTGCCAAAATAATCGGCACGGTGCAGTAAATGTTTACAGTCTATCCAGTCATTCTGATAAGCGATTTCTTCAAGGCAGGCAACCTTCAGGCCTTGTCGATGTTCGATGGTCTGCACATACGCCGAGGCATCGAGCAGGCTGTCATGGGTTCCGGTATCGAGCCAGGCAAAGCCCCGCCCGAAACGTTCGACCCGCAACTCGCCGCGCTGCAGATAGGCGTTGTTCACATCGGTGATTTCCAGCTCGCCGCGTGGTGAGGGCTTCACGTCCCTGGCGATCTGGATCACTTCGTTATCGTAGAAATACAAACCTGTGACCGCGTAGTTGGATTTTGGGGCCTCGGGTTTTTCTTCGATGGAGAGCGCACGGCCTTCATCGTCGAAATCGATGACACCGAAGCGCTCCGGATCTTTTACCCAGTAGCCGAACACCGTGGCACCTTTGGTATTTGCCGCGGCTTTTTGCAGTTGCTCGCTGAAATGCTGACCGTGGAAGATGTTGTCCCCCAGAATCAGGCACACCGAGTCATTGCCGATGAACGCTTCCCCGATAAGGAACGCCTGAGCCAGACCATCGGGCCTGGGCTGCTCGGCGTAGTGAAAGCTTACGCCGAACTGACTGCCGTCGCCCAGCAGTTTGCGGTACTGCGGCAAATCCAGGGGCGTGGAGATAATCAGGATTTCCCGGATGCCGGCCAGCATCAGCACCGAAATCGGGTAGTAGATCATCGGTTTGTCATAGACCGGCAGCAGTTGCTTTGAGATGCCCAGCGTGATCGGGTGCAAGCGTGAGCCCGAGCCCCCGGCCAGTACGATTCCCTTGGTCATGCGATCAGATCCTTGTGGTCAGTGAAGCCCAGTCGTTCCCCCTGATAACTGCCATCCTGAACCCTGCGGCACCAGTCCAGGTTATCCAGATACCACTGCACGGTCTTGCGCAGCCCTGAGTCGAATGTTTCGACAGGCGTCCAGCCCAGCTCGTGTTCGATCTTGCCCGCATCGATGGCGTAGCGTTGATCGTGGCCGGGACGGTCGACCACGTAGGTGATCAGGTCACTGAAGCGCTCCACACCCGCGGGACGTGTCGGCGCCAGCTCTTCCAGCAAGGCACAGATGCCGCGCACCACATCGATATTCTTCTGCTCGTTATGCCCGCCGATGTTGTAGGTCTCGCCGACCACGCCCTCGGTCACCACCTTGAGCAGCGCCCTGGCGTGATCTTCGACGTACAGCCAGTCACGCACCTGCAGGCCGTCGCCGTACACGGGCAGTGGCTTGCCTGCCAGCGCGTTGAGAATCATCAGCGGGATCAGCTTTTCGGGGAAATGAAACGGCCCGTAATTGTTCGAGCAGTTGGTCACGATCACCGGCAGCCCGTAAGTGCGATGCCAGGCCCGCACCAGATGGTCCGAAGCAGCCTTGCTGGCGGAGTAGGGCGAGCTGGGCGCATAAGGTGTGGTTTCGGTGAACAGGTCATCGACGCCATGCAGGTCGCCGTACACTTCATCGGTGGAAATATGATGGAAGCGAAAGACCCGGCGCTCGGCTTCGGGCAATGTCAGCCAATAGCCGCGAGCAGCTTCCAGCAGGCTGTAGGTGCCGACGATATTGGTCTGGATGAAGTCGCCCGGGCCATCGATGGAGCGGTCCACATGGGACTCGGCCGCCAGATGCATGATGGCGTGGGGCTCGAACCGTTCGAGCACGGCACGGACTCTGGCCTGATCACAGATATCGGCCTGTACGAACTCGTAGCGTGTGTCGGTCGCGATGCAACTCAGTGATTCAAGGTTGCCCGCGTAGGTCAGCTTGTCGAAGTTGAGGACTTCGTGCTCAGTGTTCTGTATCAGATGTCGGATCAATGCAGAGCCGATAAAGCCTGCTCCACCGGTCACGAGTATTCGCATGATCGGGTCTTCTCTGTAGTAGGTCTTGATCGTTATGCAGCATAGCCTGTCGCATGGCGACGTGCGGTATGCAGACAGCATCGGACAATATCCGGTGCACACGTAATGAAATAAATTGATAGATCACAGCGCCGTCGCCATAAAACCGCCGTCCGTTCACTGAACAGAAGTTGGTGACGAGGATCAGGCACCCTATAGTTGCTCGATTGGAATGCCGTTGCCGATCTGGCCGGGGATCATAACAAGAACGAGGTTGTTACATGCCGCTCGCTACGCTTATCCGCCGCTCCAGCCTGCCTTGTCCGCAGGTCGATACTGACCAGGCCCTGCAACTGCTTGAGCAGCATTACGGGTTGAGCGGTGCCCTGAAAGAGTTGGGCAGCCAGCAGGATCGCAACTTTCTGCTCGACGCCGGGCAACGCCGCTATGTGCTGAAAATCTGCCACGGCGATTACTCCACTGTGGAGCTGGACGCCCAGCATGGGGCGTTACAGCATCTGGCCAGTCATTCGGCGGTGCGCGTGCCGGGCGTGATCCGCGCCAACAGCACCGAGCAGTTGCTGTCTCTGGACGTCGATGGCCGGGCCGTTCATGTGCGTTTGCTGGAGTTTATCGACGGCCAGTCTCTGGGCCATGTTCAGCATCTGAGCCATGAGGTGGTGACCCGTCTCGGCGAGCTGTGCGCTCAGGTCGATCAGGCGCTTGCGGCATTTGAACACCCCGGTCTTGAGCGCATCCTGCAATGGGACCCCCGGCATGCCCAGGCCCTGATCAGGCACCTGCTGCCCGTGATCTCGAACGCCAATGAGCGTCTCTGCCTCATGGAGGCCGCCGAGCAGGCGCATAAGCGTTTGCTGCCACTCATTCCGGAACTGCCGATCCAGGCCGTCCATCTGGATATCACCGAACACAATGTGGTCTGGACTCGGGATGCGGAGCGGCGCTGGCAACTGCAAGGCCTGATCGATTTCGGGGATCTGGTCACTACCTGGCGAGTGGCGGATCTGTCGGTCACCTGCGCTGCGCTGCTGCATCATGCCGAAGGTGATCCTTTCTACATCCTGCCGGCGATTCGCGCCTACCACGCCATCAATCCGCTGAAGACCGCTGAGTTGCAGGCCTTGTGGCCACTGATCGTCGCCCGCTCGGCGGTGCTGGTGCTCAGCAGTGAGCAGCAGGCCAGTGTCGAGCCGGGCAACACCTATATCCAGGCCAATCTGGAAGGCGAATGGGGCATCTTCGAGGTAGCGACCTCGGTGCCGATGCAATTGATGGAAGCTGCCATTCTGCAGGCGGTCGGGATCGAGCCGGAGACTGCTGCACAGCCGGTCTATTTCCCACTGCTGCCCAGCCTGGCTGGCCGTGAATTCCAGATCGTTGATCTGGGCGTGCTCAGCGAGCATTTCGTGGCCGGGAACTGGGAGCAAAGTGGTATCGACGAGCGCTTGCTGATGGAAGCCGCCGCCCGTACCGGGCAGGCCTCGAGCCGCTTTGGTGAATATCGCCTGTCACGCACCTTGCCCGACAGCGCTACAGAGCCCGACACCTTTGCCTTGCACGTCGAACTGCATCTGCCAGCCGAAACGCCTCTGCATGCACCCTTCAACGTAACCCTGCGCCTGACAGCCGATGCGGCGTTGTGGCTGGTGGGCGATGCGCTGAGCGTGAGGCTGTGGGGCGCCGTGACAGACCTGAAGCCCGGAAGTCTCGTCGCGGCGGGTGATGTGATCGGGCAGGGCGGTGGTTCCCTGCTGCTGCAACTTTGCACGGATGCCGAACTGAGCCCGCCACTGTTCACTACAGCATCACGGGCCGCTGCATGGCGAGTGCTGAGCCCATCGCCCGCGACCTTGCTGGGGTTTGACTGTGATGCACCTTCTGTTGCGGATGCGCCCGAGCTGCTGAGCCGCCGCGATGCCAGCTTCGCCCGCTCGCAGAAACATTATTACCAGGCTCCGCCACAGATCGAGCGTGGCTGGCGCAATCACTTGATCGACATGCAAGGCCGTTCCTACCTGGACATGCTCAATAACGTGGCGGTGCTGGGCCATGGTCATCCGCGCATGGCCCGGGAAGCCGGTCGCCAGTGGTCGCTGCTCAACACCAACTCCCGCTTTCACTACGCCGCCATCGTCGAGTTTTCCGAGCGTCTGCTCAAACTGGCACCTGAAGGGATGGACCGCGTGTTTCTGGTCAACAGCGGCACCGAGGCCAATGACCTGGCGATTCGTCTGGCCTGGGCCTACAGCGGCGGGCGCGACATGCTCAGCGTGCTGGAGGCCTATCACGGCTGGTCGGTGGCGACCGATGCCATCTCCACTTCGATTGCCGACAATCCCCAGGCATTGAGCACGCGCCCGGACTGGGTGCATCCAGTAACAGCGCCCAATACCTATCGCGGCCCTTATCGCGGCAGCGACAGCACGCCGGACTACGTGCGCAGTGTCGATCAGACGCTGGCAAACCTGGCCGAACAGCAGCGGCAAGTGGCCGGGTTCATCTGCGAGCCGGTGTATGGCAATGCCGGCGGGATTTCCCTGCCGCCGGGTTATCTGCAACAGGTCTACCAGAAGGTCCGTGCGCAGGGCGGCGTGTGCATCGCCGATGAAGTGCAGGTGGGTTACGGACGCCTGGGCCATTACTTCTGGGGTTTTGAAGAACAGAATGTGGTGCCTGACATCATCACCATGGCCAAGGGCATGGGCAACGGCCACCCGCTGGGCGCCGTTATTACCCGCCGCGAAATTGCCGAAGCGCTGGAAGCCGAGGGTTATTTCTTCTCGTCATCCGGTGGCAGCCCGGTCAGTTGCCGGATCGGCATGGCGGTGCTGGATGTGATGGAAGAAGAAAATCTGTGGGAAAACGCTCGTCAGGTCGGCGACCACTTCAAGGCGCGACTGGAGGCCTTGGCCGATAAACATCCGCTGGTGGGTGCCGTGCATGGCATGGGCTTCTACCTGGGTGTCGAATTCGTCCGGGACCGTCAGACCCTGGAACCGGCCACCGAAAAAACCGCTCAACTGTGTGAACGCCTGCGCGAACTGGGCATTTTCATGCAGCCGACTGGCGATTACCTGAACATTCTCAAGATCAAACCGCCCATGTGCACCACTCGGCAAAGCGTGGAATTTTTCGTCGAGAGTGTGTCCAAGGTGTTGAGCGAACTGGAATAAATTCGATGGGTATCGGCTTAAATTGGAGTTTTATTTTGTTTTGAGCCGTTATCCTCTTTAAAAGCCGATTTTTATCCGTTATAAAACGGCAACTGTTTACTGATATCTGATACCTGTGGGAGAGAATCGGGCGGCGTTCCGCTCATTCGCGAAGTCACCATTTGCGAAATCGCCATTCGCGAATGAATTCGCTCCCACTGAGTTTTTCAAGTCATCCAAGATTTTCATGAGCCCGCCCAGGAGGCATTTCCATGAGCCGTATCGTCACCGTCGCCGCCACCCAGATGGCCTGTTCCTGGGATCTGGAAGCCAATATCGAAACCGCTGAAAAGCTGGTACGTGAGGCTGCTGCCAAAGGTGCGCAGATCATCCTGATCCAGGAACTGTTCGAGATGCCGTACTTCTGCCAGAAGCCCAACCCGGACTATCTGCAGCTGGCGACCACCCTGGAATCCAACGTGGCGATCAAGCACTTCCAGAACATCGCTCGCGAACTGCAAGTGGTTTTGCCTATCAGCTTCTTCGAGCTGGCGGGGCGTGCGCGCTTCAACACCATCGCGATCATCGATGCAGACGGCACCAATCTGGGCATCTACCGCAAGAGCCACATCCCGGACGGCCCTGGCTATCACGAAAAGTATTACTTCAACCCGGGCGATACCGGCTTCAAGGTCTGGCAGACCCGTTACGCGAAAATCGGCGTGGGCATCTGCTGGGACCAGTGGTTCCCGGAGTGCGCGCGCAGCATGGCGTTGCAGGGTGCGGAAATCCTGTTCTACCCGACCGCCATCGGCAGCGAGCCGCATGACAAGACCATCAGCTCCCGCGATCACTGGCAGCGTGTGCAACAGGGCCATGCCGGCGCCAACCTGATGCCGCTGATCGCCAGCAACCGTATCGGCAACGAAGAGCAGGACGGTTACGACATCACGTTCTATGGCTCGTCGTTCATCGCCAACCAGTTCGGTGAAAAAGTCGCCGAACTCGATGAAACCGAAGAGGGCGTGCTGGTTCACACCTTCGACCTGGACGAGCTGGAGCACATCCGCAGCGCCTGGGGCTCGTTCCGTGACCGCCGCCCGAACCTGTACGGCGCGATCAAGACCCTCGACGGCTCGCTGGAGTCCTGATGGCCATGACGACGCTCAAGAGCACGCCCCGCGCCGACGGTTTCCACATGCCCGCCGAATGGGCGCCACAGACTCAGGTCTGGATGGTCTGGCCGGAGCGTCCCGACAACTGGCGCCTGGGCGGCAAGCCCGCGCAGGCTGCCCATGTTGCCATCGCCAAGGCGATTGCCCGTTTCGAGCCGGTCACGGTTGCGGTGTCTGCCAGGCAATATGACAACGCCCGCGCCCACCTCGACATGCCCAACATTCGTGTAGTGGAAATCAGCAATGACGATGCCTGGGTGCGCGATACCGGCCCGACCTTCGTCATCAACTACCAGGGCGAAGTGCGTGGCGTGGACTGGGACTTCAATGCCTGGGGCGGCTTTGACGGCGGCCTGTATTCGCCGTGGAACCTGGACTCGCAACTGGCGAGCAAGGTCCTGGAAATCGAACGTTGCCCGCGTTATGTCACCGAAGGCTTCGTGCTTGAGGGCGGCTCGATCCATGTCGATGGCGAAGGCACCCTGATTACCACTGAAGAATGCCTGCTCAATCGCAACCGCAACCCGAACCTCTCCCGTGAGCAGATCGAAGCGGTGCTCAGCGATAACCTGGCGGTGGACAAGGTCATCTGGCTGCCCGATGGTCTGTTCAACGACGAAACGGACGGGCATGTGGATAACTTCTGCTGCTACGTGCGTCCGGGTGAGGTGTTGCTGGCCTGGACCGATGATCCCAAAGACCCCAACTACACACGTTGTCATGCAGCGTTGAGTATTTTGGAAAACACCCGTGATGCCAAAGGACGTGAAATCACCGTCCATAAAATGCCTATTCCCGGTCCCTTGTTCGCGACCGAAGAAGAATGTGCAGGCGTCGACAAGGTGCACGGCAGTCAGGAACGCGACCCTTCGGTGCGTCTGGCGGGCTCTTATGTGAACTTTCTGATCGTCAACGGCGGCATCATTGCCCCGAGTTTCGATGATCCGATGGACGAGACAGCCCGTGAAATCCTGCAGCGGCTGTTCCCTGAGCATGAGGTGGTGATGGCACCTGGCCGTGAGTTACTGCTGGGCGGAGGTAATATCCATTGCCTGACCCAACAGCAACCTGCTCCCCGGAAGACGCCTTTGTAATATTTGCTTACATCCCTGACTGGCAAATGGTCCTTTTTTTGCTGCACTAAGCCTATCAACCGATAGGCTTTTTTTTGGGTAACGCTTTGTAGCAATTACCTTGATTCTGGCCCGACGGTGGGTAAATAGCGGGAGGTTTTTTTCGTTTTTCTGTCACAAAGCGTCCGTAGATTTAGCCCCTCACGGCTCAAGAGGTTGTCATTATGAACGCAGGTATCAACCGGCATAATGCTCGTGGTTTGTCTGCCAGTTACGAGGCTCGCCAGATGATGGCGGATTGGTTAAGGACGACCAAACTCCCGAAACCCCGACCGGATGTGCGGGCAATGCTTCTGCAGCGATATCCGGCAGGCCTGTTCAACGATGCGGAACTCGAGGCTCTGTTGGGTGTGCTGAAAGACTGATTATCGCGTAGGACCCTTCTAACACGGCCATCTCCATGTTTGACACCCCTCAAGCCTTGGGACTAGGATTCACGTCCCACCGCTTGTGGCTATACGCCATGTACGTCCATTCGTAGTCCGCTGCGATGATCTCGTTCGGTCTTCTGTACTTTCGCCCAAAGTCAGAAATCCTCGGTCGCCCTCTCTCAGGGAAGCCGCCACGGCGCGTGTCAATCCGTAAAGAAGGAAAACAAGATGTTTAATAAACGTATCGGTTTGCTCGCTCTGGGCATTATCAGCGCTAGCCAGGCAATGGCGCAGGGGCAAGCAGATTCCAAGGGCTTCATTGACGACAGCCACTTGACCATCAATCTGCGTAACGCGTACATCAACCGCGATTACAAGAATGGTGATGACGACAAGGCTGAATGGGGCCAGGCGTTCATCGGTAACTTCACGTCCGGTTTCACCCAGGGCACCGTGGGTGTGGGCGTTGATGCATTCGGTCTGTACGGCATCCGTCTGGATGGTGGTAAAGGTCGCAGCGGCGCTGGCGGTATCGACTTCTTCAAGCAGGGCAGCCCTGATGCAGATGGCACCAATGGCTCCGCAGCCAACGACCTGTCTCGTGCTGGCGCAGCGGTAAAATTCCGCGTTTCCAACACTGTGCTCAAGTACGGCGATCAAATGCCTCAGCTGCCAGTGCTGAGCTACGATAACTCGCGCCTGTTACCAGAAAGTTACACCGGCACCATGATCACTTCCAAAGAGATCGAAGGTCTGGAACTGGTTGCCGGTCGTTTCACTCAGGAAGCTCGCAAGAGCGCTGAAGGTCGTGACAGTGGTGACCTGAAAAGCATCAACGTGTTCGGCGGTAGCTACAAGTTCACCGACGCATTCAGCGCCGCTGCTTACGCTTCCGACAACGAAGACGTATTCAAGAAGCAGTACCTGAACCTGAACTACGTCTTCGCTCTGCCACAAGACCAGTCTCTGACTCTGGACTTCAACGGCTACAAGACCAAGCTGGACAAGGACTATTCTGCTGCCGCCGCCGCTGGCGCGCGTGACAACAAGATCTGGAGCCTGGCGGCGACCTGGGCTGTGGGCATCCACTCCTTCACCCTGGCTCACCAACGCAGCACCGGCGAAACCGGCTACAACTATGGTGGCTATCAGGCTGGCCAGTTCAATAACCGTGGTTTCGGTGATGGCGGCAACACCATCTACCTGGCCAACTCCTACTGGTCTGACTTCAACGGCAAGGACGAGCGTTCGTGGCAAGTTGCCTACGGCGTCGACCTGTCCAGCCTGATCACTCCAGGCCTGAGCTACAAGACTGCCTACGTTCGTGGCGACAACATCGACGACGGCACCCCAGGTAGCGGCAATGGCACAGAGCGTGAGTTCTTCAACCAGGTGACCTACGTTGTACAAGGCGGCCCGGCCAAAGACTTGTCCGTTCGCCTGCGTAGCTCGATCCTGCGTGTTTCCGCTGATGCTCAGAACTACAACAGCGAAGGTAACGAAGTTCGTATCTTCGTGGATTACCCAATCAACGTCTTCTAATGACGTGACTGTGTAACCGCTGTTTGAAAAATGCCCCGGTCTCTGGATCGGGGCATTTTTTATGGGTGACTGTCAGGCATAGGCCGGGACGCTCAAGCTGTCAGGGCAGAGGCTGACGGTGGTGTGGTAATACTTGATTATTTCTTTCTGAGACAGAGCACTAGGCAGGCGAAGGTTGACGCTGTAACTTTTCGGCCCTGAAACCGAGGCCGGATCAACTAGAACATGGATGGTAAAAAACTCAAGATTATGGTGTCTTCCACTGTCTTTGGTGTGGAAGAGCTCCTGGATCGTGTCTACACGTTGCTGACCAGCTTCGGTTATGAGGTCTGGATGTCCCATAAAGGCACTGTTCCCGTCTTTTCCGAGGAGTCGGCATTTGAGAGCTGCCTGATGGCCGTGGAAAAATGCGATCTGTTTCTAGGTATCATTACCCCGCAATATGGCAGCGGAGTAGATAAAACGGGTATTTCCATCACCCATAAGGAAATAAAACGAGCTGTGGAACTGAAAAAGCCGCGCTGGTTTCTCGCCCATGACCATGTCGTATTCGCTCGGCGCTTGCTGGCCGACCTTGGCCATCGCAAACAGACCGAACGACACACGCTCACGCTCAAGCCCAAATCGACCTCAATCACTGATTTGAAAGTCATTGATATGTATGAAGACGCGACCATGGAGCACTTGCCTCTGGATGAGCGCCAGGGAAACTGGGTTCAGAAATATGAGCGCGATGACGATGCCAACCTGTTTGTCGTCGCGCAGTTCTCGCGATATCAGGACGTCGAACAACGGCTGCTGGATCATCTGGGCAACAGCAAAGATGTTGCCCAACGCTTGAGAGGCCAGGATGAATAAGACTCCCGCCGAACTTAGAGCATTTTTGCTGCTGGGTGAAAATCAGACTCTGGAATTCAAGAGTCATGCACGTCCTGAAAGCTGTGGTCCGCAGATTTGTGCGTTTCTCAATTCGCTGGGCGGGTATCTGGTATGTGGCGTTGGTAGGGACGGAGAGGTTCTGGGTATTGAAAGCGCAGCGCAGACAGCTCAAAAGCTGGAAGCCATGCTGAAGGCCCAGATCCAGCCGCCTGTGCTGTTTTCGTTTGAAGTTCAGGATATCGACGGCAAGCAAGTCCTGGTGATCGAAGTGCCTTCCGGCAAGGACGTTCCATACGCTTTTCGCAATGATATCTACATCCGTGAGGGTGAGCAGACACGTAAGGCCGATATTGAAACCATCCGCGATATGGTGCTGCGCAAGCAGGTTGAGCCTGAGCGTTGGGAGCGTCTGTTTTCAGCCGAACTGGACGAGCAACTGCTTTCTGCTTCGGCGTGTCGCAAATTGCTCTCCGCTTCGCGCATCCCGCTTGAGGCGAAGCAGTCGGAGCAGGGGCTTTTGCATCAACTGCAGTTATTGTCGCTGGCCAAGTATGGACGCATGACCAATGCCGCCGATGTATTGCTTGCCAGAGATCCTGTGCGGCGTCATCCGCAGGCCAGGGTGCGTGCTGTCTGCTATAGCAGCAAGACCGCTGATGAATACCAGGACCTGCAGCACTTTGCGGGCCCCATGACCGAGGTGATCGAGCAACTGTTCACCTTCATCATGCGCAACACGCCCTCGAGAGCGCGCTTCAGCAGCGACAGCACTCAGCGTGAAGACCTCCCTTTGTATCCCGAAATGGCTATCCGTGAAGGCATCGTCAACGCTTTTGCCCACCGTGACTACAGTAGCTTTTCCGGAGGCATCAAAGTGGAAATCAGTCCGTCACAGGTGCAGATCTGGAACTCGGGTGGATTGCCTGAAGGGGTCAGTGCTGAGCAACTCCAACAGGGGCACATTTCCGTATTGCGCAACCCGGATATTGCCCATGTTCTCTACCTGCTCGGTTACATGGAAAAGCTAGGGCGTGGAAGCGTATTGATTCGCCGAGCATGTGAAGATGCAGGTCTCCCTGCACCCATCTGGCACTCCGAAGGATCTTCCGGGGTTACGCTTACCTTCTTCGCCCCGGAAGTCACCCCGGAAGTCACCCCGGAAGTCACCCCGGAAGTCACCCCGGAAGTCGAAAAACTCATCCTGGCCTTGGATGGTGAAGTGAGCCGCATGGATCTTCAGCAGCAACTGAAGCTGAGCGATGCCGAGCACTTTCGCAAACAGTACCTGGTACCAGCTCTGGAGCAGGGGATCATAGCCATGACCGTCCCTGACAAGCCTACCAGCCGTAACCAGAAATATCGTCTGACCTCCCAAGGAGGCACGATCAGACGGCGTCTGGAAGGCAAACGGTAGATATCAGAGCAATGTACTGGGAGGCGCATTCGAGACGAGGCGAATGGCTGACGCCTACGCGCCTGTTTGTTAGCGCATCACGATTTCACTGAATTTGAGTGTCAGTAACTCACTGTTCACATCTTGAAAGGCCAGCTTGATCGCTGGTGTTTTATTCAGCTTGTCGCTGCTTTGCTGGAAGGCCAGCGTCACTCGTGTCGGTACGTTGCGAATTAGCTGAAATTGTAGCCGGTAGGTGTCTTCGACCTGCCCGACCCGAATTTTCTCGGGGTTCAGTGGGCCGCCGGACTCATCAAACAGTCGGGTACTGCCGTCAAAGCGGAAGAAACGATCCACATTCAGATTGGTCAGCACAAAAGTGCAATTAGGAAAGCGGCCAATGCTTTCACAGCCATCCAGCTCGATCCGTACGTTATCCAGCACCTCCATACGCTTGCCTAGAAGATTGCTGCCATCATTCTCGACGATCTTGGATTGCAGCTTGGCGAACTCAAAAGATGGCTTGGCGTATTCAGTGCCCAAAGTGAAAAAGCCAAAAGACAAAACGGCGACCATGAAGAACTGCAGTAATCCCCTGAACACCGGCATCAAGTTGCGTATCTGCCACCCTATGGATACGACACCCAGGAACAGGAATGTACTGACCAGCAACACTACGTTCTTCCAACTGATGAAGCTGAAGCCGAGCACACTAGGATCGGGTATCGCATAGGTAATCAGCGTCCACATGACCCCTAGTACAACGCCGATACCTGTCATGCCTTTGGCAATCCAGGAAGTGATTTTCTGAGTGCGGTTCAGAGGGGGGGATGAGTCTGGTGACGGCATCAACGGTGCTAACTCCTTGTCCCGTAGCCTGATCATCCTGTTTGAAGACGGCTAACGGATTATTGCGATAGAAACCCTTAGGTGAGGAAGGGTGGCCGAAAGCCATTATCCAGCAATGATGTGAGAGGTAAAGATGTGTAGCTCATACTTTTTAGCCGTCGCTCTCCTCGGTCTGCTCGCTTATGTGAAAGGCTTGGGTATTGCTTGAACTGACAGGTTTTCCACTATTTCATTTGTAATCCCACTCGATAGCAATCGTTATAAAGTTCTTCATCATCAATATGCGTGATCAAGACTTTTACACGTACTGCCCCGAACGGCTTTCTGTGAATGGGGTCACACGCCGCCCACGATGATTTTCAGTTCATCCTAGGTCTCGCTGTCAACAGTGTTCCTTGAGCAAGCCCCAGGCGCGGGCACCGTTGCTGCACGTCTGTACCGTTACCAAGGCGTGGAGTGGCCACGACCCAATCGGGGTGCGAACATTTAAAAAATGAAGCTGTTAATTTGCTTTCAGAAGTTTTAAAGTACTTACGTGAAAGTAAGTATGGGTAAAAGCCTGAAGATTGAGACAAGCTTTGTAAAAAAGTATTTCAATCGCCGAGGGTTAATAAGAAAAATAAAAACTTCCAATTACTCACCGGTAGGCAATAAAAATCAAGAAGTATTTATTGAATTAGATAATTCAGAATTTTAATTATACTTTTAATTCCTGTTCATTATTCTTCGGCAAGGATCTGGCTTTCTCATGGATAAGGTCTCCTTGGCCGAGGTAATTACAAATGGACAAACGAACTGCTAACCCGCTTTATTTAGTCATCCCTTTGATAGCGGGAGCAGTGGCATTGATTGCCAGTGAGCCTGTGCTGGCAGACCCACGTGCGCTGCGCATCGATTTGCCCGATCCACTTCCTCACGTACGAGTATTGACCGTCCTGATAGGCCTGCATCTTCTCGGCCTGTGTTTCGGCCTGGGCGGCGCGACCATGCTGGATTACTGGATCCTTCGCTGGATGCGCAAGGGCAGTCTGCCGGTTGAAATCAAGAGCACCTTCACCTTCATCAGCACCGTAGTCGCCATAGGCCTCGGCCTGCTATGGCTTTCCGGCCTGGGATTCCTCGCCCTCTACGGCCTGGAGTCCCCGGAAAAACTCAGCAACCCCAAACTCTGGGCAAAGGTATGCATAGTCGCCGCCCTGACCCTAAACGGCATGCTTATCCACGTATTCGTATTGCCCGTCGTGTTGCGCGACATGAGCCAACCGATTCTTGAAGGCGTATCGCGTACCCGCATCGCCATCTTCCTGGTATCAGGCGCACTCTCCGCAATGTCCTGGTACACCGCCTTTGCCCTCGGCATCTTCCGGGAACTGAACAATGGCGTTTCCTTCAATCTGCTGATCGTGTTGTGGCTGACTCTGATCGTCGCCGCCTCACTGGCCGCCAGTTTGCTCTGGATGCAGCTTCGTGATGCGCGGAAGAGGAGAGCGGTTAATGTTTTTGCGGATACGAGTGGGGTTGCGGCGGATGTGAGGGGTGAGGGCGAGATTGAGAGGGTTGTTGTTTCTTGATAGGGTCACCCTCTCGCTATCAATCGGTTTAGAAAGCCTTGCCAGAAAAAGCCTACGAAACAACAAGACACATACGTTGATTGCGTGGGCGCGGTCCGACTACTAGATTTGCAACCCTTTTTCCGTGTCGCAACGGTGGATGGCAGCTTCTTAATCCGCCTAAGGAACCAAGGATGACTCAAGCTCACCATACTCAGTGGCGAATTGATCGAGATCGAAGTGTAGTGTCAATTTCCGAATGGGCAGGACGCGGCTAGCCACTTTGCCTTCTGGCGTCACTGGATTTTGCCAATGCTGCGCAGCCAAACCTCAACTTTGGTTGCTTCGGCAACAGAGCTTGCGCTGGTGGCTATGGCAAATGTGTCTTGGGCCAGTTGGTCTTCCAATCTGATGCCGCATTTACGTGCAGCCAGTACAAACGGCAGCACGGAAGGTGTGGTAGACCACAACTGATATTCTTCCCAGCTCATACCGAGATGCTCATGCAGCTCGATGTCCGCACCTTGGCGCCCTTCGTGCCAGTCTTCCACGAACTGATCGATTTCTTCTTCCAGTACGTCGCCTTTCAGGCAAAGCTCAACAAAACTCATATGAACTCGATACCGGGCTTTACATTGAAAAGACCGATGTTGAAATCGCGGGTCGTTGCATGAGCCTGGGGCGAATGTGGTGTTGATCTGATCATGTCGAATCTCCCTGATTGGTTGAGCCGACACCTTCTGCTGTCAATCAGAATGGTGGCGACTGTACGCGGGTTGACAGACCAGGAATCAAGGAACCCGGCGCACACGAATGTGCCCCACGAACAGCCGCCATAACGCAATCCGCGTGGCTGATAGAGGGTGTTGCGCTTCGATTGAACGGCCTGTCAAACCGATCGCTGTGATCAGCGACGCAGCGAGGTTAGGCCTTGGTTTACGTGAGGCGCAAGACGGGCAAGAGGATATCCTTAAAGTTCAGAAGGGTCCTACAGCTTGATGGGGTTTATGAGGGAAGGTTGTTTCTGTTTGTTTGCCTAGGGTCGTAGTCGGTCTGCTCTATTTGTGACAGGCCACGATTTTTTATTTGAGTGATCAAGCAAGGCAATCGTGGTCTATTTCTGGCTTCCTTACTCCAAACACCATTGCTGCTGGCGTTTCCAATCATTTGGAAATCCCATCAGTCTCAAATAACCCAATTCCTGTTGATCCATGATTTCGGCCAGGCGAAATTTCCACTGGCTGTCTGGACTGATCAAGTCGGTCAGATAGGCTAGCATCGTCAATACGATGTACAGCCGCTGTTTGGGTTGAGGCTGACCAGCATGCGCATTTGGGATGATCCATTCGTTGGGGAGGGAGGGACGAATCGAGAGCTCTCGGTTCCATAGTCGTGAGTGATGGGCACAGCAGTTTCGAATGAAGGTAAGGGTGTGGAGCCAAGAGGCCAGGACTTCGAAAGGCAGATTGAATCTGCTAGCGATCGCTTTCTTGTCGACACTTTTGCCTATGGCATTGAAGAGGGTAGACACCGTTCCAAGGCTGAGCTCTTCCAGAACAGCCCAAGCGGGCGGTAACTCAGGATGGGCGTAAGTCGATCCGTAGAATCGAAAATAGTTATCGCGCATGCGGTTTTCAATCCGCTGTTGCTGGACGCCATCAGCCTGACGGCTCTTTTTTATGCGGTCTATCTCACGTCCAAGTTTGTTACGTTCCTTGCTCAGTTGATCTCGCAAGGGACGCAGTAGATCCGAGTGTGAATATGACGAGGAAAAGACGGACGCATCAGCTATCCAGCCAGGCCCATACTTGGGGCTCATGTGATTGCTCATAGTCGCGCGTATGGCGACTTCGACACGTTCGATGGCATCCATGGTGATGCGTCGTAATGAACCGTCGAAGCGGTAGATGTCGACGACTGCTTTCAGAGTGCTACCGGGCTTGAAGTTGTGTTCAGGGTCTGGCCCTTGGAAGGGGCTCATGTAGGGGCTCAAGCGAAACAGCGTGACCACTTCCAGAAAACGCATAGCCCGATCATCGTTGGCGACGTGCAGGCCTCGTTGCTTTAGCAGTTCCAATTGCTGTTCTACGCTGAGGGCCGGCTTATCGAAGGGCCTCATGTAGTTTCTCCGGGCAAAAAAAACCCGCACGATTTGAGCTTGCTGACTGGGTCAACCTAGGCTTGGCGGGTGTGTTGGGGTGCATTATAGGTAGGTGTTAGAGCCCGTCAATGTTGCGTTAGCGTGAAATTGTAACGGCTAGGGCGTGGGCTTTGTTTTGGGCACCAGGAGTCGAATTATCCGTTAACATTATGATTTTCAAAGAAATTTAAAGCTCTCCTCCTGATTGGAATCGCTAAAACTATCCTAAAGCCACCCCGTTGATTTCATATTTTATTCATTAGAACTCTCTAGGTAGCTTAGTAAACCCGACTGGAGTTGTATGGCTTTGAGAAAATCCATGAAAGAGGGCCAGTAATTTTCTAGCATGCGCACATGTTGCGTTGGGGATTCAGAAATGGCACCTTTAGTGCTCGCTAGGGAAGATACTCCAAAGGAGGCGGGCATGGCCAATACTTATAATATATACAAGGTAAAACCCCATAAGTTGGAGCAGCTCAAAGATAAGCTCCGGGCGGTGGGGTTAGCTGAGCAGAAGACTCATGTTGCAAATGCTTACTCAAAGACATTTTACTATTCTGAAGTTAATCCGGGGAATGACGTTTGGTGGTGGGATACTTATCGGACCTTCTTTAAAGATGATTTGCCAGCACCTAAAAATATTTTCAATTTCGGGATGTTGCTTTGCCAGCATACAGTCCAGCCTGAAACAATTTATGCGGTAAGCTTGGGTAAGTCGCACTTTTATCTATCTAAATTTATCCAGCTTGATTTTGGTATTGACTTGGCCATTCGTATGGCAGACGAAAATTCAATATTGCTGAAGAAAAGTTGCTACTTTACGGGTACAAAAAGACAGGATGTTTCTTCGTACCAGCAATTTCAGATTGATAGTTACGAGCCTGGGGAGTCGGTTGATCACCTCAAGCTAAAAGCAGCAGACAAGGATATTTGGGGCAAACGTAATATTATCTTTGCAGACTCTATCCAAATGGACATGGATAAGGCTCCGCTTGAATTATCAGAAATTTTTGAACAGATTGAGAAAAGTTACCAGGATGATAAAATTATACACTTGCCAAAATTGGAGGCTGTGACAGAGGAGTTGAGCGGTGAGCTGGATTCTGTAGCGTTTGAGAGTTTGAAGCGTGGTGAGGGGGGCGTCGCCATTCAGGAGTTCCAAGTGCACGGGGTTGCAATATGCTTTAGTTTTCATGACTACGACTATCGAATTTCAGCAAGAACTGAGGGTAATATATTCCGCAAGAACTTAGGGAATACGCTAGACATTGCTAGTGTCTCAGGCTTTATTCAAGACCATGCAGAGATTACAAACATTAATGAGATCTCTGTCCAGTTTAAGAACGAGGAGTCTGGGGCTTTTACTAAGCCGCTTAAAGAGCTGCTCGACTTTCCGATATCCTTCGATGGTGCAGATTACTTCCTAAAGGGCGGGGAGTGGTTTGTATTTAACCAGACTTTCATGGATTATCTGAAGCGTTCCTTAGAAAGTATCGATATAGTTGTTGAAGAAGATTTAGTAGAAGCAGACTTTCAGCGATGGAAAGCTGAGAAAGAGCGAAAAATCGCTGCCAACGAGCCAGTCGATGATAAGCTAACCTATCGGGAAGCATATTTTAACCAGAAAATATGTGCTGAGCGTGGGTTTGTATTGCTTGATAGGCAGTTGACTCTGATACAGTCACTAAAGAAAAAGAAAAACCAGTACCGGGTTGAGGTCGCTGATATATATAAGTCAGGTGAGATCATTTCTGTAAAGATTTCTGAGACCAACTCTGAATTGATCTACAATATCGAGCAGTCCAAAGATTCCATAGAGCTAATCAAAAGGAAGACGATAACATTTGACAAGTCAATAAAAACGGCTTCGTTGTGGTTTGTATTTGAGGGTGATATAGAAAAGATCACTGACTACAATTCCATTCAGTTTCTTCTAGCTGTGGAGTCATGGCACAAGCTTGTCAAGGGGTTCGGGCTTAAGCCAAAGATATACATATCGAAGCATGTTATCTAAGTTTCAAGGTGTGGCTGGCTGTATTTACAGGTGATGCACATTTTAGATTTTTGACATGTCCACAATTGCTTAATTGCCTATCTTGTACATATAAATTGCCTTTTTGTTAATCATGGATACGTGGTTCCTTTATAGTTGACTGCTGGTGACTCCTTATGCATACGCACGAACAGTACAATGGAATTTTTCTTTCAACTGATAGCCAGTTTGCCGGGCTTCTAAAGGTTGCGGGAGCGAACAGTAACCTGAAACTTGTTGGGCAGAAATTCTGGGAGTGTCCCGAAGCCGAATATACAGATATTCATGGGGTGATGAACGATGGTAAAAAGGCCTCGCTTCTGGATTGTGTGCTGAATGGTAAGAAGAAATATAGGTTCGATGACAACTCGCAATGTGAAAGCATTTTCTTCCCACACTATATCGCTGTCGGTGAAGAGTTCATTCGCTCTGGTGAGCGCGTCATTCAGGCAGTTCGCTACCATTTCGAGAACGTCGATTGTCTTTTAAGCAGTCACAAAACTTTCAAGGCGTTACACCCAGACGTAGAAGACGTTCGCCAGCTACTTGAGAGCGATCACAAGCGTCAGGAGCAAATAGGAGAAACTTATGGGTGGGCAAAACTCGAATTTGACCCTCAAATTGGTGATTATCCGCATCTTCTGTATTTCAGCGGCGCATGGGAAATATTAGCTGGTCAATCGGATGTTGGCAAAATATCATTGACGAATAGGACTTCTCATAACATGGGAAGTGCTGCCGGAATCGGAATAAGCAATGAAGTCACTGTTAATATCGAATTTAAAGAAGCTAAGACACTCGGCATAGCGATTGATGCACTTATAAGCTTGCACAGTTTGTTTGAGCTTATCCTTGGACACCGTCAGCGTTATCGCTGGATTGAGCTCGAACTCACCCATCGCTCAACGGCCCCGGCGCCTGATATTCCTAGTTGTGCACGCTTATATTGGAGCCTGTGCAACGAACGTGTTGACGGTGATTCAAAGATCAGTCTCGGCGACGCCCTTTTGTCTCCAGAACGACGTCCCGAAGAATTTTCCAAAGTAATGACAGGTTGGATCAATAGTACTGGGAGTATGAGTCGCCCCAGGACACGATTCGCGACTGCCTTCTTTGACAGCTATAGTGTCAATCGTATAGTTGGTGCTGCCAATATGTTTGACTTGTTGCCTGAGAGCCATGCGCCTAAAGTAAAGGAAGCAGATGCTTTGCTCAAAGATGCAGTGAAAAAATGCCGTGATATATTCAAAGAGTTGCCGGATAGCTTCGCTAGGCAGTCTGTTCTATCGAGCTTAGGGAGAATTGGAAATGCAAGTTTGCGCGATAAAATATATCACCGAGCTGAAAAAGTAATTTCGGCGGTTGGAGAAAAATTTCCAGATTTGTATTTGCCATGTAATCATGCGGTATTGTCACGTAATCACTATGTGCATGGCAGCAAGGGTTCATTTGACTATGAAAGTAATTTCACGGAGTTTGCCTTCCTTACTGATACTCTGGAGTTTGTTTTCGCTGCATCTGATCTACTGGATCTTGGGTGGGATTTGAAAGCCTGGATCGAGCAAGAAACATCAATGACACATCCGTTTGGAGTGTATGCAAGAAATTATTTAGAAAATGTTAATCGCTTAAAGAATCTCCTTGAGCTTCCATGAATTCTCTAAGAGGCGAATGAGTGCTCGTACCGTCAAATAATAATATTTTGTCGCCTTGCTGTGTTGAGTGAGGCGATGAACTAAAAAACCATGCGACATCTTTTCTTTGCCAAGCCCAAGGGGGTTCTAACTGTCAGCGTTCTGCTATTTCCTTTTGGATGCTCCTTCCCTGACGTAGATGCCGTTTTCCGTGTTACATGCGAGCCAGCCAGCACACCAGCTAGGAGCAGTTCCATGTCGAATGGCTTCCTCATGTCCGTCCTCCAATGTAGGCAGCGACTACATTGATCCGACCGTGTCCCAGCTCATAGCTGATCTGCCTCCGGGCTTCACGATCAAGGCTCCTATCTACCAGACAACTTTGGCCGCCGTTGATAGGTGCGCGGTATTGGGTGATTTGCTCATAGCGATCACATGCATACGCCGCCCGTAGCTCATGAAAGCCTTTGAGGTTGTGGGCATGGAGGATATCCCGCGAGAACGTTCAGGTAGCTTTCGTTTGGCGCAATAAGGTGGCGGCTGTGCGCAGGCGACACCTTTCGCGCAAACCCAAGTGCACTTCGAACATGGTCGTCCACGGCAAGCCAATGTGGCGCCGAGGTACCGGCGCGGCCGCCTTTGGTGCCGTCTTGAATGTTCATCCTGCTAGGTTGTTAGCCTCGCGGCTTAGTCGTGGCAGATCCGCCAAGATGGCCTCACGCAAGCGCATGCCGGTGGCTCGCGCCAACAGAATGATCGCGGCGGCCCGCAACTGATCACGACTGCAAAGCGCATCGACGATCTGCTTAACCTGCTCGCGGCTTTGGCCCTGTGGTACAGACTGTCGAACCCCGGTGCGCTGTATTCCCAACGCCTTGCTCGGGCTTGGCAATTTCACGCAATGATCACCGCGAAGCGCCGCCATGGTCCTGTTAACGCTGGATAGCCGATTTTATGCAGTACTGACGGCGAGGTCACTGCGCCCAACCACATCGCGCAGATACGCCGTATAGTCGGCCAACACCTTCCGATCAATCTGCCGCGTGTCATTGATACCGGGGCCCTGTTCGGAGCGGAACTACCTCACGAATGCCTACCACCGATCACAGTGCGCCTTGACCGTGCCGTAGTGGCCTCCGCCGAACATGTCTTTCAGCGCTTGCCGCCCCGCGTAGCTCAACTATCTGCCGTAGCCGAAATTGCGGCCATCACGTCTACCCACCAATGCCATATTGGTCACCTCATCTTCTGCGCTCCAGTCCTCGCCCCACGTCATCCCGCCAAGAATGCTGAGTGTTATCAGTGATCAAGGGCCCTGCGACCTGTGAGGGTTGTCCACTAACGCGGGACTGGCGACTCCTTACGACCGGGAGCATGGGCAACTTATGATCTGGCCTCCGGAGCACCGATACCGGTGGGCGGGTGGTGGAGGCTGCATTGGCTGACGAAACCAGCGCCGCGAGATCCTGAGCCGTATGAAGGCAGCTATGCGGTGATCGGGGCATGCCTAGCTGTCAGCCAAGTGCAGTCCAATCCATGGTCTGCGGCACCATCATCTACATCGCTGTTGCTGGAGACATCGGCGTTTGTCACACCGACTGTCACGAGGGGGGAATGCCGCAAATGCAGCAGAGTTAGGAGACGCCCCTCTCATTCCGGTAGAAAGAGACGGACGCAGGTTGGCTTAATGAAATGGCCAAACGTATTGGTCACTGCAAGGTAGCTATGAAAAGAAATAAGCTGCCAGACGATAAATCTCTTTCGCCCTGACACCTGTGGATAATTCCGATCCGCGCCCACACTTCCATAACGGCTTCAGCGATATCCACAGCGAATGGCTTCTTACACCGCCAACGGCCTCTTCTCCAACCCAACCACCGAAGCTTCCACCAACGCCAACGCAGCCTCTATCTGATGCACCACGGCCCGAGCCAGCGGTCGGTATTCCTTTGAGCTGTTATCCGCCGTTTCATGAGCGGTGGCTGCTGCGCAGGTCAGGTATTCGGATGCGAGTATCAGCGCGTCTTCAACGCTGACGCCTTGCTTTACGGTGAACAGGCTGGTGGTGATATCGCGGGGTGGGGTTGGGGTGGTTTCGATCATGGTGACTCCTTGACGTAGTTGAGCCATCACTTTCGCGACTAAACGAAGGTGGCGGCCATGCACGGGTTAGTCGACCGGAACGTCAAGCACCCGGCGCACCCGAAGGTGCCCCGTGCACAGCTACCATAAAGCATTACGCCGGTCTCGATGACGCGGCGCTGGCTAGGGGCGCATGTTGGCTTGACGTGTTCGGGCGACTAAACCCGGTCGCTGGTTTTGGCGACAGGCAGGAAGGTAGTCGTGGCGTCAGGCATCTACAAGCGGTTGCTAGGGGGATTGCTGAAGTTCAGAAGAGTCCTACAGCGTTGGTGGGCGGTTAACTGGCCCCGTCGCGAGCAAGCTCCCTCCCACAAAAGCTCACCCCAAACAAAAAAGGCCCACCTTTCGGTGAGCCTCTTTTGGTACTTCGTATGGTGCCGGCACCAGGAGTCGAACCCGGGACCTACTGATTACAAGTCAGTTGCTCTACCAACTGAGCTATACCGGCGTAATGGGCTGCGAGTATATAGAGTCTGTTGCGCTTGTAAAGCCTAGCTGTCTGATTCGGTTGAAAAAAACCGAGGAGTGGTGTGGCCTGTGGTCTGAATGCAGGATTGCTACGGGTCGATATGTAGGGGATTTCTCCGGTTGCTGGGCGATGAGGCTGGAGGGTGACGCTGAAAGCAGGGCAGTTGGGCGTTGTCTTGGGTGCCCGTGCTATGGGGCTGATGCTTACCCGGTATTCGGATTTTTTGAGCGGGCCTTTTGAATCAGGTGCTTGAGTGGTGATGGCAATCCGCACTGGTTTTTCTCTTGGGACAGCTATTGGCGATTTGCCCCCATTTGCGGGGCTGGGGGGGCTTGCATAAGCTTGGTTTCAACGGCCCGGACCACTGGCAACACGGAAAGGGTTGTTGGCTTTTCAGCGACAGGACAAGGATTGTCATGAGTATTCGAGGGATCGAGACCTTGCCACGGTATGCAGTAAACCGCTGGTCGGGGGTTGTCTGAAAAGTAGTCATTTTTAATCTGAACTAATGCTTCAAAAAATGCCCGGGTCCAAGGATCCGGGCATTTCAGTCTGTCGTGGACTGATGTAAGAGCAAATCTTGCCGATATAGAGCTTGTTAAGTGGCATGTCGCCATGGATTGCAAGACGTATGCAGAGAACTCTTACTCATTACGAGCAGCTCAAGGTCGCTCGCGATGCCTCTCCTGAACAGATCAAGAAGGCCTATCGCAAGCTGGCCCAGCAGTTGCACCCGGACAGGAATCCGGCCCCCGACGCTTCAGACAGGATGTGCATTCTCAATGCCTCTCATGATGTGTTGGCTGATGCTGCAAAGCGCGCCGCCTATGACGCCCAGCTTGCGTATGAAGAGCAAAGAGCCAGAGAGGCCTATCTGCGCAGCCGACAGCTGCAAACAGCCGGTGCGCGCGCTGCCAGTGCCTACGCGGCGGCTGCGCCTGCCACCCGGCCCGTGCAACCTCGTGCGGCGCAGCCGAATACGTCTCAGGCCGGTCCATCCTCAAAGGTTTCGCGTCGCAAGCGACGGCGCAGTGTGTTGCGTTGGGCGCTGGTGTTCATGATTTTTTGCGGAGCCGGTGTCTGGATGGGGTATGACCCGAACGCAGGCAAGGCCTATGTGCCGACCGAGGCGTTGCCGGTTGCTCATTCCTGGGTAAAGCCAGCACCAGTTCCCGCACCTGAAGAAGCTCCGGTGGGAAATCCGATCAAGCTGGTGGATCCGGCCCAGCCCGAGTGCGTGATACCGGATCTCGACCCGATGGGCGCTGCATGGCCGCAGAAGGCGGGTTATGTGAAGGACATGCCGCTGCGCAAGGACAACGGCTGGTCGCAGATCATCATCGACAATACGGGCGGTGAGTCGGCGGTTTACGCCAAGGTCACCGATGCGGTGGGCCGCAATGCCTTTCGGCATGCGTTCATTCCGGCCGGATCGGTGTTCGCTTTCTCCAAGATGGACGCCGGCCTGTACCTGCTCAAATACAAGATGCTCAACACCGGCTGTGCGTTCGCCTCGAACCGGATTCTGCTCGAGGAAACGCCCATGGGCAGCCAGGTCAAATCCAGTGTCTACAAGCTGACACTGCGCAAGCTACAGAACCGCAATTCGCAGTTCTCCAACCTGAAAAACGATCAGTTCTGACGGCTGCCAGATCCTTCAGTTTTTCTTTCTGATGAGCTTGTTCAGGTAGTACCTGGGGCTGATGAGGTCTTTGGGCCTTGGCTTGTAGTGGGTCTTGTTTCTTTGCGTGGGGTCGATTGGCCCCTTTGATGCGGTGTAGTAGTAAAGCGCAACCGAGCGGCGAGTGATGTGCTCGGGCGTCGTCAGCGGTTCCGGGTGACCGTGGTTACTGTCGGCGTCGGTGTTGAAGATCACGCAGCGGTTGTAGATCGGCAGGACTTTCTTCAGGCATGTGCGCATGTCCACATCCCAGAGTTCCAGATTGCCGCCGTATTCCTCTTTCCAGTCCGGGTTGAGGTAAATGATGGCGTTGATGCGGCGGTCGATATTGAGCTTCTTGTTCAGCCTGAAGTCCGAGTGCACGCCCAGGAAGCCGCCCTTCTTGGTTTCATGCAGGCCGCCGCCGGTGAAGTAGGGGTCAGGTATCAGGCCTTCGATGCCGGTGAGCTTTTCAAGAAAGTGCAGCATGGGGGCCGAGTTGAAGGCGCTGAAGATCTTCTTCAGGTGAGGGTCGCATTCATTGGGGCTGATCTGTCTTTTGTGCTGCCCCTTGTAGCCGCGCTCGTAGAGCATTTCGTTGTCGGTCGGCTCGGCGGGGAAGTGTTCGCAGATGCTGGCGATCAGGTCCGGCGGTAGAAAGTCGTCGAGGACGATATGCGCGAACGGTGTGGCCTGTGTGTAGCTATCGGTCAGCGACTGGCCCAGCTCGCCAGCGGCTGCCAGGTCGAAATCAAGCTCTGGAGCCAGGGTAATGGGCAGTGTGTGGTGAGTCGCAGTCATTGCCGCTCCAATAGTCGGAAATTCATCAGGTGTTCATTGTCGGCGCATTTTGCCTGCGAGCGTTGTTCTTGTTGATACGCTCCAGGATCTCGTTGTACATCTTGACCCGGCGATGCGTCGTGTCATAGCCACCGGCTGCCGAAACAGTACCTGCCTGGATGTGGTCCAGGTAGCTGAATATCTTGCGTGGTGACAGAAACTCGATGTCATAGCCAAGCTCGACCATGGTGTCCTGCAGGGTATAACCCGGCACCCGCTCATCCATCTGGAAGTGCAGGTTGTGCTGCTTCATCAGCTTGGTGTTCCACAAGGTGCAGAAGCTTTTCAGGTGGGCTTCGCGGTAGGGCTTCGGCTGTTTGGAGCGCAGGCCCAGAGCGAGTTTCAGGCGACGGAAGTGATGTTTGAACAGGCGGGAACTGAAGCGCCAGATGGTTCTGGCCGTGCCACGGTTCAGCTGTTCTACACAGCCGACTGCTGCAACTTTCGGGTTCCTGATGCACTTCTTCAGCATCATGGAAAACACCTTCTTGTCGAAGATGAATGTATCGGTGTGCAGCAGGAACAGGTAATCGGTTTCGGTCCGCTCGAGAATCATGTCGAGAGCCTTGCCGTGAGCGATGTGACCACACTCCGGTCCGGGGCTCTTGCGCTCGATCAGGTTGATCCAGTCCAGTGTGCGCAGGTATTCGGTGCTGTCATCGGCGGAATCGTTGTCCACCACCCAGACCTGATGCGGGGTGTTGCCCAGATGCTGTTGCAATAGATCCAGGCATATCTTGGTAATTTCGAGAGTCTTGTAATTGACTATGGCAATGCTGAAGGTAGGTGTTTTATCAGATACAGAATCAGAATTGCTCATCGTCATGTACTCATTAATCGCTTGGACGCAGGCGCAAAAATCGGTTTCGCATTTAATTGTTTCTTTATGTTTCCTGAAAGACGCCCACGCATGTAGATCATGACTATCTAGATCAATAGCCATGTAACGAGGGTAATATCCTTATGCAACTAGCAGGAAAAGTAGCGGGGGCTATCCTATAATCCTCCGCCCGATACGTAAACCCTAATGGTTGCTGTCGCCCCAGCCTTCGCGCACGGCTTTTCTGATCCCTTCCAGCAGCATTGCAAACGCCGGATTGTCGTTGTTTTCGGTCCAGATCAGATGCAGTTCGCTCTGTACGCCTTCCCCCAGATCGATATCCCGAAACACCACGTTCCTGAAGACCACACTCGTTGCACAGCGTGGGACCAGTGCCAGCCCCATTCCCGCATTGACCAGCGCCAGTATGGTCAGTGACGAACCCAGCCATTGCACATATTCAGGGGCAACCCGTGCCGAGCGGAGCATGCCGGTCAGCAGCTCGTTGAATGGCGGATAGGCCGAGTGGGAGTACATCAGGAAGGGCTGCGCATCCAGATCCTGGACCGACACGGTTGGACTGCTGGCCAGCCGGTGATTGCCGGGCACGGCCAGCACGAAGGGTTCGCGCACCAGGCATTCGGTGGCATAGCCCGGTTCCAGCAGCGGGGTGCGCACGATGCCCAGGTCGATGCGACGACCGCGCAGTGCCTCGTGCTGCTGATAGGTGTTCATTTCCGACAGGTTGATTCTGACGTGTGGCTGCTTGAGCCGCGCTTCGGCGATGACCTTGGGCAGAAACTCATACACCGCACTGCCGACGAAGCTGATATTGACCGATCCGATATCGCCCTCGGCGAAGCGTCTGGCCGTGACGGCGGCCTGCTGCGCGCGCTCCAGCAGGTTCTGGGCCTCGACGAAAAAGGCGCGGCCGGCGGCCGTCAGGGCCACATTGCGCGTGTTGCGGGTAAACAGATCAACGCCCAGATGATGCTCCAGCAACTGGATCTGACGGCTAAGCGGCGGTTGAGTCATGTTCAGCCGTTCTGCGGCACGGCGGAAATTGAGTTCAGTCGCGACAGTGGTGAAGCAGCGCAGTTGAGTCAGCTCGAACATTGATCTAATCCGGGTATCAATGGAATGCCAAGTTAGATTAGACGGGAACAATCACCGCGTCCATGATCGGCTCGTCCCTACAAAAACAATGAACGGGAGTCGCATCTTGAAGAATCTCCAGAGTCCCTCCGACCCTGCCGTGCTTGCCCGGGCAGCGGCCAAAGTGAAGCGTCATGTGCTGCCGCTGTTCGTGGTGATGTTCATCGTCAACTACATCGACCGCGTGAACATCGGCTTCGTGCGCAGCCACCTGGAAACCGACCTGGGCATTGGTGCCGCGGCCTATGGGCTGGGTGCCGGGTTGTTCTTTGTCGGCTACGCGCTGTTCGAAGTGCCATCCAACATGTTGCTGCAACGCTACGGCGCTCGCGTCTGGCTGACGCGCATCATGTTCACATGGGGTGCGGCAGCCATGGCCATGGCGTTCGTGCGCGGGGAGACCAGTTTCTATGTACTGCGCTTCATCCTTGGCGCGGCCGAAGCCGGCTTTTTCCCTGGCATCATTTACTACTTCACCCAATGGCTGCCGTCTTCCGAACTCGGCAAGACCATGGCGGTTTTCCTCAGTGGTTCAGCCATCGCTTCGGTGATCTCCGGGCCGGTTTCCGGAGCACTGCTGCATATCACGGGGCTTGGCCTGCATGGCTGGCAGTGGATGTTTCTGATCGAAGGCTTTGCCTCCGTGTTGCTCTGCGGGTTCGTCTGGTTCTGGTTGCAGTCCCATCCGAGCGAAGCGAAATGGTTGAGTGAGGAAGAGAAAAGCGTCCTGATTGCAGCCATTGCCCAGGAGCAACGCGAGCGTGAGGCCGTGCAGGTCGCCAGGCCTTCGATGCTCAGGCTGCTGGCCGACCGGCAGATTGCGCTGTTCTGCTTCATCTACTTCTCCATCGCCCTGACCATCTACGGCGCGACCTTCTGGCTGCCCAGCATGATCAAGAAAATGGGCAATCTGGGTGACTTCCAGGTCGGCCTGTTCAACTCGGTGCCCTGGATCATTTCCATCGTGGCGATGTATGGCTTTGCGGCCATGGCCAGCAAATGGAAATTTCAGCAGGCCTGGGTTGCGCTGACGCTGGTCATCGCTTCGTTCGGCATGTTCATGTCGACCACCGGCGGCCCGGTCTTCGCTTTCGTGGCCATCTGTTTTGCCGCCATCGGCTTCAAGGCTGCATCTGCGCTGTTCTGGCCGATCCCGCAAAGCTATCTGGACGCTCGCATCGCCGCAGCGGTGATCGCGCTGATCAACTCCATCGGCAACCTGGGCGGTTTCGTCGCGCCTACGACCTTCGGGATTCTGGAGCAGACCACAGGCTCCATCGAGGGCGGTCTGTATGGCTTGGCGGCAACCTCGCTGCTGGCTGCCGTGGTGATCTTCTTTGCCCGCACAACGCCTGCCAATCGACGGGGCAAGCCTGTCGAAGCGGCAGTGCCTGGTCGCGCTGCAACACATTGATATCTGATCGGGAGCATTACCTTGAAAATCAAAAGAGTGACCGTGACCCCCATCGCCTTTCGCGATCCGCCGCTGCTCAATGCCAGTGGCATTCACGAACCCTTCGCGCTGCGCTCGATCATCGAGATCGAGAGCGACAACGGCTACATCGGCCTGGGCGAGAGCTATGGCGACGCAACGGCGCTGGCGATTCAGGAGCGTGTTAAGGATCAACTGATCGGCCTTGACCCGTTCAACCTCAACCAGTTGCGGGCCATCGTGCAGGCGACTGTGGCAGCCAACAAGACCGACAGCCTGGCCGGTGCGGAACTGGCGCCCGGTTCCCATGCCAGCAAGGCGGTGAGCAACGCTTACTCGGCTTTTGAAGTCGCGTTTCTGGACCTTCAGGCCCATTACCTGAACGTACCGCTGGTGGACCTGCTGGGTGGCGCGATTCGTGATGAGGTGCCGTTCAGTGCGTATCTGTTCTTCAAGTACGGGCAGCATATCGACTCGCCTTACAAGCCGGACAACTGGGGCGAAGCCCTCAACGAAGAGCAGATCGTGGCCCAGGCCCGGCGCATGATCGAGGCCTATGGTTTCAAGAGCATCAAGCTCAAGGCCGGCGCGCTGGAGCCCGAGCATGAGGTTGCCTGCATCAAGGCGCTGAAAAAGGCATTCCCCGGTTACCCGCTGCGCATCGACCCCAATGCCAACTGGTCGCTGGAAACTTCCATCCGCATGGCCGAATTGCTGGGCGATGACCTGCAATATTACGAAGATCCGACGCCGACGCTGGAAGGCATGTCCGAGCTGCACAAACGCACCGGACTGCCGCTGGCGACCAATATGGTGGTCACAGATTTCGATGAGTTCCGCCGTAGCGTTGCGCTGAACAGCGTGCAGATCGTTCTTGCCGACCACCATTACTGGGGCGGCCTGCGTGATACTCAGGCGCTGTCGAAAATGTGCCAGACCTTTGGCCTTGGCGTGTCCATGCATTCCAACTCACACCTGGGCATCAGCCTGATGGCCATGGCCCATGTCGCCGCTTCGGTCCCCAATCTGGATTACGCCTGCGACACCCATTACCCCTGGCAGGAACCGGATGAAGAAGTGATAAAAGGCGGCAAGCTGCCCATCGTCGACGGCTGCGTAAAAATCACCCGCGCTCCGGGCCTTGGGCTGGAGCTGGATTACGACCAGTTGGGCAAACTGCACGACCAATACCTGAGCTGCGGCATCCGCCAGCGCGATGACGTGAAACAGATGCAGCGTTACAAACCGGACTGGAAGACCGTCAAGCCAAGGTTTTGAGGCTTTCGCGAATGAATTCGCTTGTGTGGGAGCGAATTCATTCGCGAACCAGCGAAACACCTCAAAAACACCCATGAAAAGAAGCACATAGCTGGCCCTTTGATTTCTTTTTCGTTGGCAAACTCGCCTTCCTTTCAGAAGCTTGGGTGCTGGCGCTATGCGAAGTTTTGCATTGACCGTTGCGGTGTTTGTCCTGGCCGGCGTCTCGGTCGGGGTTCAGGCCAAGGAGTTGACCAAGAGCACTCGCTCTATATGCACATGGGGTTCGGGCATCGCCGCGGGGGCTCAGGAGTCGAAGCTTGCCGGGATTTCCCTCTACGGCGCACGCAACAAACTGCAGGCCCGCAAGTTTCCCCAACCCTGGATGCGCATGACCGCCATGGGCATTACGGAGCAGACCTACAAAAGCTCGTCACGCCTCAAACCAGCCGCGATCAAGCAGACCTACTACGAACAATGCGTCAAACATGAGTTGGCGCGCAGGTAAATTCTCGCAGCCCATTTCTTGATGGTGGCTGTGCGCAGGGCACTTTCGGGGGCGCCGATTCTTAGCTCGTCGGTCGACTAACCTTCGTACAGTTGCCTCCCTTAATCACCCCGCCTTGTGATGCTTTGCAATGTTTTTGGCCTGAGCTTGCAGGTCTGCTCCCTTTCTTTTGACAGACTTTTCCGAGAGAATCCCGGCCCGCTTGCGTCTCTCAATTTGTGCTTCTAGTCTGCGTCGGTCGCTGCTTATCAGTGATCGGGTTTAGTAGCCCAATGAGTTAAGGCGTAACACAACCGCACTCTGTCAGGCGTCTCATGCCTGCCTGTTATGGCGGCTGTGCGCTTGGCACCTCCGGGTGCGCCGGTTCTTAGCTCACCGGTCTACTAACTCGCGTACAGCTGCCACCCTTTCGTTTAGTAGCGATCTGTTGGCAGCTCCATATGGAGAGCTAAACGCATGGTCAAAATTACCCCTGATCCACCCCTCAATGATGCATCCACTGCACCGGTTTTCGATCAGTCAGTCGTCAAGCGTGCCTTGGCCTGTTATCTGCCGACAAGTCGTCCGCCAAAAGGAGATGACAAAGGTTTTGATTTCATGAGCCTTGAGGCGACGCTGCTGCATGCGATGGATTTTCTGCGATGTGCATCGGCAACGGTTTATGAGCTGGGAGATGATCTGAATGGTTCGCAGCGCGACCTGGCTTTTGCCGCCATGCATATGGCGGAAATGGCCAAGGTGATGGTGGAGCGATCACTGGAGTGTGTGGAAGCGAGTTGATGCACTATCTTTCGTGAGCAAGCTTCACTGTGGCCTGCATCCAGTTTTCGAGGTTAGCCCACACCGTGGGAGGGAGCTTGCTCGCGAAGGTCACAGCTTTTGAAAACACCCCGCCCCAGATCCTTTATGCACAACCCGTTCAGAATCAGAACGATTTTTGCGCCGATCCGTGCGGTTGTTTGCATTTTGCCGTGAAGCGCCGTTTTTCAAGGCTTCTGACCTGGGTGTCAGGAAAAAACAAGGCGCTTCAGTAACTGGCGCGCTAAGGTTTTAAAACGTTCGTCTGAATTTTCATCAACAGAGTTATCCACAGGATGTTCCGTTGATTTGGGTCATTGTTTTTGTGCCAGCACCAGCAGGTTGCGAGGGGTGAGCTGGCTGTCGCAGAAGGTCCCGACGCTGACGTTGTAGCCGTGTTCCTGAACGTACATGGCTCTATCCAGGACCAGCCATAATTCCAGAGGTCGACGGAACAGGTTGCGCACCAGCTCCAGGTTTCGAACTTCGGCCAGTCGTTGCCAGCCAGCGGCCTCTAGTTCAGCCCAGTCCTGCTGGCCGGGTGCTGGCAGGTCTTTCATCTCTGCCAGCTCGCGGCAGTAGTCGCTGTAGGGTTTTTCCAGCCAACTCACGGGCAATGAAGGTGTGGGCAGGTATTCATCGACGCCCCGCAACTGGCGTTGCAGCAGGTCAAACCCCAGGCGGCGAGCCATTGAGGTGTCGCGTTGACGGCGCACCCGAGCGCCCGCCGTGACGGTTTCGCTCATTGGCAGGCCCAGTTCGTCCCGGGACAGCTTCAAGGCGGAGCTGCGGCCTTCGCTGGAAAGTGCCTGATACTCGTCGAACCGCGTACGGTTGTAACAGCACGGGGCAATGGCCATTTGTATGCAGCCTGTCTGGCTGGCGACCTGCATCAATTGCACATGCAGATCGCCGCAGGCGTGCAGGGCGACGGGGGTGTGTTCGGGCTTGAGGTGGCGCCAGGTGTCATCGGCCATGACATCCTGCTGCAGATGCTCCGCATCGATGTGTTGCCGGGCGCTGAGTTTACGACCGGCTTCGATCAGGGCCGGGTCGCGTTCAAGGCAGGTCAGTTTCTGCCCGCTGAGTGTCAGGCGACGTCCCAGATGTCCTTTGCCCGAACACCAGTCGAGCCAGTGAGTAGCGCTTTGCCGGGCTTGCAGGTGGCTGGCAAAGGCCTCGATCTGCTGCCATTTGCGCCCCGGCACATCGACGCTCTGGCGGGGTTCCACAGGTTCGAGTGGATAGGCAGGCAGCTCGCAGAGATGCCCAAGTTCATAGGCTTCATCCGCCAGTTGTGCGAAGGGGTAGGGCGCGTCGAGACGTTCGGGGTGGTTGTGCGCAGCTTCGGCCTCATCCAGCGTGCGCAGTCGCAGCCACTGGGCCAGTGTCGGATAACGTTGCTCCCACGGCATGTGCAGGTGCGTGAAAGGCTTGGGTCGCCACAGCGCCTGATGCGCGAACAGAAAACTGTCCAGCGCCCGAAAGCGGCTGCGAATGTGTTCATCCTGCAAGCAAGTATCAGAAGGCATGATGGTGACCGGGTGTGAGGGCTGACTCTGTAAAAGCCAGCCCCCTTCATATCAGCGCCCTTGGCTGGCGTCTACGCGTAATATCCGTTCCAGCAATCTGAACCCTTGTACCAGCACATACGCCATTGCCAGATAGAACATGCCCGCCGCGAAGAAAATCTCCACCGGCAGGTAGGTGCGGGCAATGATGGTGCGCGCCATGCCGGTCAGTTCCAGCAGCGTGACCGTACTGGCCAGGGCGCTGGCCTTGAGCATCAGAATCACTTCGTTGCTGTAGGCGGGAAGGCCGATGCGGGCTGCGCGAGGCAGGATGATGTAGAACAGCGCTTTCCACTTGGACATGCCCAGCGCCCGCGCAGCCTCTACCTCTCCCACCGGAACGGCCTGGATTGCACCACGCAGGATCTCGGCAATGTAGGCAGCGGTATGCAGGGTCATGGTGATGACGGCACACCAGAACGGGTCGCGCAGGTACGGCCACAGTGGCCCTTTGCGTACCGCTTCGAACTGCGCCAGTCCGTAATAGACCAGAAACAGTTGCACCAGCAGTGGTGTGCCGCGAAAGAAGAAGATGTAGGCGTAAGGCAGTGCACGTACGTACAGATGTTTCGACGAGCGGGCGATACCCAGCGGGATGGCGATGATCAGACCGGCGGTAACCGCAATTGCCACCAGTTCCAGGGTCAGGGTCGCGCCCTGAGCCAGTTTCGGCAGCCACTTGATGATGACTTCCCAGTTCATGACGCGCTCCTCACGAAGCCGCGAGCGGCACGTTTTTCCAGAAAGTGCATGCCGATCATGGCCAGAATGGTCAGGGCCAGGTACATGAAGGCGGCGACCAGATAGAACACGAAGGCGTCCTTGGTGACGCTGACGGCAATCTGCGAATGCCGCATGATTTCTTCAAGGCCGATGACCGAAACCAGCGCGGTGTCTTTCATCAGGATCATGAACAGGTTGCCCAGGCCCGGCAGCGCGATGCGCCACATCTGCGGCAGGATCAGTTTGAACAGAATGCGCGAACGCGACATGCCCAGCGCCAGACCGGCTTCGCGATGGCCTTTGGGAATGGCCAGGATGGCACCGCGAAAGACTTCGGTCGCATAGGCGCCAAAGCACAGGCCCAGGGCAATGACGCCCGCAGCAAAGGCGTTGAGCTCAAGGTCGGGAATGCCGAGCATTTCGCCCAGGGCGCGCATGCCGTTGACGGTGCCGAAGTAGATCAGCAACACCCAGAGCAATTCAGGAATACCGCGCACCAGCGTCGAGTAAGTACCGCCCAGCCATTGCAGTGGCTTGTAAGGCGAGGTTTTGGCCAGGGCGCCGAGCAACCCCAGTATCAGCCCCAGACACAGGGCCGAGAGGGCAAGCTGAACAGTCATCAGCGCACCAGCCGCAAGGGCCGGGCCGAATCCTTGGAGGTCAATATTCATGGGCAGGCTTTGCTAGGGACGGACCGTCACGCCTTCAGGAAAGACGTAACGGCCACGTCAGGCAGATCAGAGAATGCTGAACGGGAAGTACTTGTCGTTGATCTTCTTGTAGGTGCCGTCAGCGATGATTTCTTTCAGAGCGTCATTGAGCCTTTCGCGCAGCGGGTCGCCCTTGCGCACGGCAATGCCGATCTTGTCGTTCTGCTCGACGGGATCACCCTTGAACTCGAAGTTCTTGCCGGCGTCGCTTTTCAGCCACTCATAGCTGACGTATTTGTCGGCCAGCAGGGCGTCGACACGACCGGAAGCCAGGTCGAGGTAGGCGTTTTCCTGAGTGTCGTAGAGTTTGATGGTCACGCTGTCGCCCAGCTTGTCTTCAAGCCAGGTGCCGGACAGTGTGGCGCGCTGGGCACCGATGATCTTGCCGTTGAGCGATGCCTTGGCGGCTTCGACGGTTTCGGTGTTGATCTGCGAGTCTTTCGGCGCGATGAACTGCAGCTTGTTGGAGTAGTACGGATCGGTGAAATCCACAGCCTGCTTGCGCTCGTCGGTGATCGACAGCGACGAGATCAGGAAGTCGAACTTTCTGGAGTTGAGTGCCGGAATGATGCCGTCCCAGTCGGAAGTGACGACCGAGCACTCGGCTTTCATCTTGGCGCACAGGGCCTGGCCGATTTCGTAGTCGAAACCGACGACCTGCCCGCTGGCGTCCTTGTTGTTGAACGGCGGGTAAGCGGCTTCGATGCCCATTTTCAGGGTTTCAGCAAAAGCACTGCTGCTGATTGCCACAGTGGCAGCGGCTGCCAGCAGGAACTTCTTGTACATCTGCATGGGGGTTGCTCCGTTAGCGATTGCTCGACATGAATTGTTTACACCTTACCGACAGCGGGTTCTCGAATACTTGCTGTGGTGTGCCTTGTTCTTCGACCTGTCCCTGATGCAAAAAGACGACTTCACTGGAAACTTGTCGCGCAAAACTCATTTCGTGGGTCACCAGCAGCATAGTCCGGCCTTCTTCGGCCAGTGCGCGAATGACGTTGAGCACTTCCTGGACCATTTCCGGGTCCAGCGCGGAGGTCGGCTCATCGAACAGAATCACTTTAGGCTGCATGGCCAGAGTGCGTGCGATGGCGGCGCGTTGCTGCTGGCCACCGGAAAGCTGTGCGGGGTAGGCATGGCGTTTGTCGGCGATGCCGACCTTGGCCAGCAGCGCTTCAGCGACTTCGATGGCTTCGGCCTTGCTCTGGCCCAGCACCCGGCGCGGAGCTTCGATGATGTTGTCGAGCACGCTCATGTGCGGCCACAGATTGAAGTTCTGGAACACAAAACCGATCTCGCTGCGCATGCGATTGATCTGTTTATTGTCCGCTGCGACCAGCTCGCCATTCTTGGCGGCCTTGAGCTTCAGTTCTTCACCCGCCACCAGGATCTGACCCTGATGAGGGTTTTCCAGCAGGTTGATGCAGCGAAGCAGTGTGGACTTGCCTGAACCGGATGAACCCAGGATCGAGATCACATCACCGTCACGAGCGGTCAGCGAGATGCCTTTGAGCACGTCCAGCTTTCCGTAGCGCTTGTGCAGATTGCGGATTTCCAGGGCGGGCGTGGCCTCGGCCATGTGGGGACCTCATATATTTTGTGCGCCCTTCGACCGGGGCGAGCGCCAAGCTAGCACAGGGCTTGAAGGACAACCAACAGCGTCAGGTCTGGCGGGCAGGGTTACGCGATGGGTGTCGCATCATCGCAGCAGACTGTCGCCGCAAGGCAAGCGATGCGTCTGTTTGATGCCTGTTTGCCAGCCTGAATGCGCGAAAAAGGCGCGATGTTGCCAGCTTTGGCCGGGTGTTGGAAGGGGCTTTTGCACTGCCTTGCACCATATGCGGGCTTAATCGATTCAGGGTGTGTGTTTTCGGTGCATTGATGTGAGTGAGTCGTGAGGTGTTCGGTAACAAAACCTGCAGGCCACAGAACGAATTCTTTCTTTCACTTCCATGCTTGCGGGGCTGCAAGCCTTGTGTTCCAGGCACGACGTCGTTTTTGAAATATTTTGGCGCACTTTTTGCGTCAAGAATAAAGAACGGCACCGTTGCTTTCTTTTTACGAGGGGTTTCGGTGTGTATCGCTCGTCTTGCAAAAGGTGGTTTTCATGAGCAGTACCGCTAACTCTTCCGAGCTCGAACAGGGGCTGAAACCTCGGCACATCACGATGCTGTCGATTGCCGGTGTGATCGGCGCAGGTTTGTTTGTAGGTTCAGGCCATGCGATTGCCGAAGCCGGCCCAGCCGTGCTTCTCGCCTATGCCGCAGCCGGTACGCTGGTTGTTCTGGTGATGCGCATGCTGGCCGAAATGGCTGTGGCCTCGCCCGATACCGGTTCGTTTTCCACATACGCCGACCGTGCTATCGGGCACTGGGCCGGTTTCACCATCGGCTGGTTGTACTGGTGGTTCTGGGTGCTGGTGATCCCGCTGGAGGCCAACGCCGCTGCGACCATCCTGCATGCCTGGTTTCCCGACGTGGCGATCTGGGTGTTCACTCTGGTGATTACGCTGCTGCTGACGGCTACCAACCTGTTCAGCGTCAAGAACTACGGCGAGTTCGAGTTCTGGTTCGCGCTGATCAAGGTCGTGGCGATCATTGCTTTCGTGGTGCTGGGTGTTGTGGCGATCTTCGGTCTGTTGCCGACCAGCAATGTCAGCGGTGTCAGCCACTTGTTCGATACCCAGGGTTTTATGCCTAACGGCCTGGGCGCGGTCCTGGCAGCAATGTTGACCACCATGTTCTCCTTCATGGGGACCGAGATCGTGACCATCGCGGCTGCCGAATCGAAGAACCCGGGCAAGCAGATCACCAAGGCCACCAACTCGGTGATCTGGCGGATCTTCCTGTTCTATCTGGTTTCGATCTTTATCGTCGTGTCGCTGGTGCCATGGAACGACAGTCGTCTGGCTGAAGTGGGCTCCTATCAGACGGTGCTGGATGCGATGGGGATTCCCAACGCCAAGCTGATCGTGGACCTGGTGGTTCTGGTTGCCGTGACCAGTTGCCTGAACTCCGCGCTTTACACTGCTTCGCGCATGCTGTTCTCCCTGGGCAAGCGTGGCGATGCACCGGCAGTGTCCACACGCGTCAGCAAGAGCGGCACGCCTCACTGGGCTGTAATGCTGTCGACCGCAGCGGCCTTCCTGACGGTATTCGCCAACTATTTCGCTCCGGCCGCAGTGTTCGATTTCCTGCTCGCCAGCTCAGGCGCAATTGCCTTGCTGGTGTATCTGGTCATCGCCGTCTCCCAACTGCGCATGCGTCAGAAGCGTACTGCCAAGGGCGAAGCCATCGACTTCAAGATGTGGCTGTTCCCATGGCTGACCTGGGCGGTGATTTTCTTCATCGTGGCCGTGTTGACGGTGATGCTGGTCCAGCAAGACCATCGCGTAGAAATCATCGCCACCGGTCTGCTCAGCGTGCTGGTCATCGCGGCAGGCCTGCTGGTGTCTCGCCGCCGCAAGGCTTCACGGGTCGGGTCTGCTGCTTTGAGTTGAGCCGTTGATCGCGAATGAGCGGAGCGCCGCCCGATTCGCACTTGCAGCCGTAAGCAAAAAATAGCGCATGACCCTGAACGGTCGTTCTCGATAAATGAGAACGGCCGTTTTTTGTGTATATTTAAATATGCTTTTTAAAGTACTTTTTTAGGCACCATTATGTGACTCGGCCTTGGGTCGACAGGAGAAAAACAATGGCATACGCACTGCTGGCGGAAGTCGCTGCGTCTGTGACTGACCTCAAGAAAGATCCCATGGGGACGTATCGTGAAAGCAATGGCGACCCGATGGTGATCCTTAATCGTAATGAGCCTGCTTTCTACATTCTTTCGCCAGAACGATATGAAGAGCTTCTCGATCTGCTCGATGACGCTGCGCTTGCCCGCAAGATCAAAGAGCGCAGAGGTGGCCGCACTGTGAAGGTAGATATAAATGACCTCATCGCCGAGGCAGAGAAGCGATAAGTCGGTCCCTCATACCGCAGGAACTTACACGCTTGAGTTTTTGATAGATGCCAAAAAAGAATACGACGACCTGGACAAGACAGTTCAGCTTCAGCTACTGAAAAAACTGCGGTCACGATTGCTGGAGCCCAAGGTTCAGGCTGACAAGCTGCGAGATATGCCTGGGTGTTACAAGATCAAGCTGCGAGCCAGTGGCATCAGACTGGTTTACGAGGTCATAGATGCCAGGCTTGTTGTCTTGGTGATTGCAGTCGGTCGACGTGACAATGAGGTCGTCTATCACGCGGCCAGAAAAAGAATCAATTGATGGTATTCAAAGCAGTGCATTTGCATTGAGTGCGCGGCCTGTTCGTGGATGAGCGGGTGTGATCCGCTCATCCGCACGCATCACAACTTGAACTGACGCAAGGTGGTGTTCAGTTCTGTAGCCAGTGTCGCCAGGGCATGGCTTGCGTTGTTCGTCTCATCCGCTCTTACGGCTGATTGTGCGGAAAGGTCGCGGATGCGTACCAGGTTGCGGTCCACTTCGCGGGCGACCTGTGCCTGCTCTTCTGATGCGCTGGCGATTACGGTGTTGCGATCGTCGATCACCATCACCGAGCTGGCAATGATCGCCAGTGCTGCGTTAGCGGATTCAGCCTGGCCTTTGGTGCGTTGAGCCTGCTCGGTACTGATTTCCAGCGCCGACACCGTATTTTTGGTGCCTTGTTGGATATGGCCGATCATGGATTCGATTTCCTGAGTCGACTCATTGGTTCTGTGTGCCAGCGCCCGAACCTCGTCGGCGACGACGGCGAAGCCTCGGCCTGCATCGCCGGCGCGAGCAGCTTCGATTGCGGCGTTGAGGGCCAGCAGGTTGGTCTGTTCGGATACCGAGCGAATCACTTCCAGAACCTTGCTGATTTCCAGTGTACGACTTGCCAGTTGCTGCGCTTGCTCTGATGCGCTGCTGACATTGCGGGTCAGTTCAGTGATGGAATTGACGGTCTGCTTGAGCTCTTCCTGCCCTTGTTGTGCCGAGCGTGACGATGATTTCGATTCTTCCGATGTCGACACTGCGCTGCGCGCAACCTCGTCAACCGCCTGGCTCATCTCGGTCACGGCAGTGGCTGCCATTTCGATTTCACTGTTCTGGGTGACCAGGTCGGCGTTGCTGCTGGCCATCAGACTGCTCATCTGGCTGGTGGCGGACGATAGCTGCTGTGCCGCGTCGTCGACCTGATTCAGGGTGGCCTGCAGGTTTTTGCGCATGCGCTCCATCGATTGCAGCAGCAAGGCGACTTCGTCGACGCCGCGACTGTCCACATCGAGCGGACGCAGATCTCCCGACGCAAAAACTTCCGAGGCTTTGAGGGCCTGGTTGATGGGAGCGGCAAGGCTCTGGGTCAGGCGCCAGGCTAGAGCAACAGTTGCCAGCACCGCCAGGATCATGACCGAAATGGAAATGGTCTTGGCATTTTCATACGCTGCCGTCGCACTTGCGCTGGACTCTGCTTCTGCGTCGTCGTTGACCTTTTCCAGTCTGGAGAGCGCAGCGGTCATGGCTTCGGCACTCTTTGGCATGTCCACCCTGATGACCTGGCGAGCAGCGTCCGGCTGGTTATCCCTGATGAGCTTGTAGGCTTGCCCGGCGCCGTCGGCGTAGGACTTGTAAGTGGACTCGATACTGGCGATCAGGTTTTGCTCGGCATCAGTATTGATGAGTGGCTTATAGGCTTTGACCGCGTTGTAGAACTTGTCCTCTTCCTTCAGCAGATCGTTATACGCCTGCTCGATCTCTGTCGGGCTTCTCGAGATCATTCTGAGGATGGCGATGCGGGTATTGGCAAATGCCAGGGTGATGTCGTCGCCCAGTGCAATTCCGGGCATCGAGTCGTTTTCAATTTCCAGGCCTTCTGAGCGAATGTTGCTCATTTGCTGGATATTGAAAATGCCGAGCCCCACAACCAAGGCAACCATAAACGTGAAACAGGCCAGGGTACGCTTGGCAATTTTCATGTTTCTCAAATACATACCCGCTCCCGAGTTCATCCGATGTACTGCGTTAAGGAGCGCCTGAACAGGCGCGTATGCAGATGTATCGGGTTTTCGGGTAGAAGCTTAAGCCTGCTTTAGATGAAACCTGCTGTTTAGAGCGCTCTTGTCGTTATTGTGGGGGGCATGACGCTTTTGTGTCATTTTCAACGGTGCCCTTTTGAGTCTCGCATCATCAGCAACTCGGAGGCCTTTCTGTAATCAGTCTGGAACGCCGGGCTGCCGATCCATTCGAAGGCGGCGTCTTCGTCTTCATCGTGGTACAGGGCGCGGTAGCTGATGAGCAGGCTCATCATGAAGTCGGTGGCCTGTTCTTCCTCTTCTTCGCTGATAACCAGTGCCAGAACCGGGTATTGCAGGAAGACCGCGCACAGCGCCAGCAGGCTGATGGCTTCGGCAGCCTTCATGGCCTCGAACAGGTCTTCGTAGTCGGCCGGGTCGAAACCGTTTTCGACGATGTCCTGGAAGTCGAAGGTGTTCAGATCGATTTGCACGTCGTCGAACGGCTGATTCACGAGGGCTGAAGCGAATACCGGGTGAACGACATTTTGTGTCGCCTTGCCCGAGCGGTTCTGCTTGGCTTTGATCTTCGCGCGCTTTGCGCGTTTTTGCTGTTTGTCTGGCGAGGCCATGAGCGGGTCCTTTGGCAGGCGATAAGGGCAATGGTCGACATTGAACCCCAGACGGTCTGAATAACCAAGGGCGTGGACATGTCTGATGAGGTCTGCCGGGTTGCCTTGAAGGCTGGCATGCGCTGTGAATCGGGATGCTGGAGGGGCGGGCTGTGGCGATTGTCAGCCCTGAAAACGGCAAGGGTTACAGGTGAGTGGCCGGTGAGCGAATTCGGTTCCATCGCCATGGAAAATTAATTTCCGGTGACTGCCTTCAGCTCCATGTGTTCAAGAACGAGCCTGTACCAGCCTGCCCAGTGACACCTCATTTGTCACCGCTTGCAGCTTCTCTTCCCCGGCCTGCATCACGCTGCATATGCGCAGCACGGCCTGGGCGTCCGGCTCATTGCCTGAAGTACTAAGCCGCTCCGCAATACGCATCAGCTCAACCGCCGACCATTTCAGATCGGAGGCGATGCCTTGCAGGTCGCGACGCAGGTCCTGGTTGGGTTTGTTCAAAGGCATACTGGTCTCCGTCAGGGCTACGCCCGCAGTCAATGACAATGCCGGGTGCCGGCCTTCTTGTCGTTATGACAGCCTTGCTTGTCGGTCCGGCCGCCGTGTGCGATTGCAGAAAGAGAGGTTGCAGCGAGAAGTGCTGCGAGGAGGAAGGTGGTGAACTTCATGACAGATCCTTCTGCTGATAAATCCCTGAGTTCGCATCGCCTGAGCGGGTGGGCTGGCTGTTTGATGTTGCTCGAATATAGCAAAGGCTTGTTGGGGTGGGCAGAAATTATTGAGCGGGATTTGCGCTGGGAGCAGCAGTGGGGTAGGGATGTTTCTGTGGGCATCCTAGAGCGCAGGGCCAGGCTTGTCCGATAGCCTACAGCTCCAACTGATCCGCCCTGATTCCGAATGCAGCTGCAATTTTCTCGCGTGTGGCCTTGCGTGGCTTGGCGACTGTTTCTTGCTGGGCGTAGGCTGGTTGGCTGATATTCATGCGCCTGGCCACCTCTTCTTGAGTGAGGTTCAGGTGCTCACGCCAGGCGCGAATAGGGGAGGCCCCATCGACGATGCGGCTGACCACTTCGTGTGGGATCAGATTCGTGTCGCGGTGATGTTGTGCAACGTATTGTTCGTAAGGAATCACCACAAAGGCCGGTTTGCCATCCGGTCCATTGATGATTTGAACGTCAGTAGGTGCGTTCATCGCGTTTTTTAACCTCTTGAATGCTGACTATCCTGATTGCTCCATCCCAGTCGAACAGAACGCGATAATTGCCTGCCCGCAGCCTATACCCGTATTCGTGTTGGTTCAGGGCCTTGACGTTGGTGACGTCCGGCATGGTGCTGAGGGTGGTCACCGCATCGCGAATCTGAATTTGATGCCGGGAATGCAGTTTCAGGAGCTGCTTAACGGCTTTTCTGGTCCAGTTGATCGTGTTTACAGGCAAAATATAGGTCTTTTATAAGTAATGCACGGATTTTTACTTATAAATCTATAGGCTTACAACGTTTGAGATTTATCCTGATGTTTCTGCAAAGGTATTGAGCACCTATGGCGGCGGGGATGTTTGCAGCTTGAGGTTAAATCCCGGACAACAAAAAACCCGCACTAGGCGGGTTTCTGTTTTTCAGATGGCTTTGACACCACCTGAATCTAATTAGTGGTGCCCAGAGACGGAATCGAACCGCCGACACGGGGATTTTCAATCCCCTGCTCTACCGACTGAGCTATCTGGGCAACGGGGCGCATTAGACGTGTTTTTCAGGAGGTCGTCAAGCGTCATGTTGAAAAAAATTTGAATTATTACCGACGCTTACGACCTTCATTGCTGGAAACGCTTTATTTCTCGGGGGGAACGTAGCCTTCGGCCTTGGCGTATTCCTCGCCGGAAAGGAACTTGTCCATCTCGGTCTGGAGGAATTTCCGGTCTTCGGCGTTCATCATGTTCAGGCGACGTTCGTTGATGAGCAGGGTCTGGTGTTTCTGCCAGTCGGCCCAGGCTTTCTGCGAGACGTTGTTGAAAATGTCTTCGCCCTTGGCACCCGGATACGGAGCGCGTTCCAGGCCGGGCAGTTCTTCTTTGTATTTGCGGCACATTACGGTGCGGGTCATGACGACTCTCCTGCATTCAATACGTCGGCCGCGCGTTTGAGCAGCTTTTTCACCGGGGCGGCGAGGCCCAGGCGCGGCGGGGTGGCGAGGTTATACCAGAGCCAGTCGGCTTCGGCCACGTGATGGGCAGACTCCTGGACCTGTACCAGCCAGGGTTCGATGCTCAGCTGGAAATGGCTGAAGGTGTGGACCAGTCCCGGCAGTTCGTGATGCTGGCCCAGCTCCAGGGAGTGTTGCAGCGCCAGGTCTTTGAGGTCGTTGAAGTCATCCAGCTCCGGCAGGCTCCACAGACCGCCCCACAGACCGCTGGAAGGGCGACGATAAAGCAGGATCGCGCCGTCGCGGTTGGCGAGCATCGGCATGAGGGTGCGCTTCTGCGGGACGGTCTTGCGGGGCTTGGGAATCGGGTAGCGGGTTTCCAGGCCCAGCAGGTGCGCTTCGCAGCCACGCTCCAGCGGGCACAGCAGGCAACTGGGTTTGCTGCGGGTGCAGAGCGTGGCGCCCAGATCCATCATCGCCTGGGTGTAGTTGTTCACACGGCTGTGGGGCGTGAAGCGCTCGGCGGTGGCCCAAAGCTGCCTGGCGACCTTGGGCTCGCCCGGGTAGCCTTCCTGCGCGGTGTAGCGGGCAAGGACGCGCTTGACGTTGCCGTCGAGAATTGGCGCTCGAATGCCCATGCTCAGGCTGGCAATGGCGCCCGCCGTCGACAGACCGATGCCGGGCAGCAGGGTGAGTTGTTCCACGTCACGAGGAAACTCACCGCCGTGATCGGCAACCACTATCTTTGCCGTCTTCTGCAGGTTGCGGGCGCGGGTGTAGTAACCCAGCCCGGTCCACAGATGCAGCACTTCGTCTTCCGGCGCTTCAGCCAGGGCCTGCACGGTGGGCAACGCCTCCATGAAGCGGTCGAAGTAGTTCAGTACCGTGCTGACCTGGGTCTGTTGCAGCATGATTTCCGACACCCACACCCGGTACGGGGTAATGCCTTGTTGCCATGGCAGATCGTGTCTGCCATGACGGTCGTACCAGTTCAGTACTGCCTGGGAGAATTGCTCGGGTTGCATTGCAGAATCGGCTCTCATCGTTTGAACAGGTTCTTGAGGGCGTCCTTGAGTTCCGGATTGACCTTGTCACCGAGCTTCTCATCCAGCTTTTCTTCGAGCTTCTCGCTGATCCGGTCGCCAGCGAGCTTCGCCGCGATCTGGCCGATGCCTTCCTTGTCCATACGGCACGCCTTGGCACCCAGTTCAAGCGGGCCTCGGCACTGGACTGGCCACTCGATGCCCACATAACGCGGGTTGACCTCGCAGGCCGGGTCCGGCATGTCGCTCTTGTCGCCTTCGATGATGATGCCCAGGCGATAGTTCATGCCCAGCACGCGCAGGTCGACATCGCCGTTACCGTTGACGGTCAGGCCCGGGATGCGAGCCTTGAGGTCAGGGTTGCTGGCCACGCCATTGCGGATGGTCAGGTTGCCGTTGAGCTGCTGGAAGGGCGTGTCCTTGCCGCGAGGTTCGCCACTGAGCGTCTTGCGGTTGAGGGTCGAGATGCCCTGGCACAGTTGCTGTTCAAGGTTGGCGTTGACCAGCACGCCATTGTTGAGCACAAAACTGGCCGTGCCGTTGAGGCTGTCGACGAGGGCTTTTTCGCTGTTGCCCTTGGCGGTCAGGTCGCTGTTGAGGTTCAGCAGGCCTTTGACCGGTGGTGTCTGCCCCTGGCTTTGCAGGAGACGCTCGACCGGAACCCGGTTGACCTTGGCCTGCACGCTGGCCAGAGGAATGTCCTGGCGGGCGTCGAGGTTGCTCTTGATGTCGAAGTTGCCGTTGTAGAGGTCGCCGCGCAGGCTTTCGACGCTGATGACGCCGTTCTGTGCCTGGGTGGTGAGCACGGCATTGTCGATGGGCAGTTTGTCGAGGGTCAGTTTGCCGAAGTTCAGGTCGGCCTGGACGTCGAGGGTGCGCAGACGCTCAAGAGGCAGCAGCTTGGCTGTGCTCCAGGCGGCCTTGGTAGGCTGGTCCGGCAGCGGCGTGTTGCCAGCGAGGGCGGCGGCTTCACCGCTTTGCACTTCGGACTGACGCGCCGCCTTGGCACCTTTGCTTTCTTCGCTCTCGGCCGGTAGGTAACGATCGGCATTGAAAGTGTCGGCCTTGAGTTGCAGACGCAGTGCCTGCTTGGCGAAGTCGTCAATGGCGACGCGGCCTGTGAAGGTGCTGTCATCGACCTTGAGGTTCAGCTCTTCGAGCGCGAGGCTGTTCGGCGTACCGTTCAGGCGGGTGACCATTTCGACCTTGCTCAGCGCGCCGTCGGCCATGGCAGGCAGCGGGTGGCCGATATTGTCGAAGAAGGTGCGCACATCGAGTTGGGCGATGGACAGGCCGCCGCTGATCTGCGGAGTCTTGTCCAGGTCGCGGGCACGCAGTTCGCCAAGAGCGCGCAACTGGTTGGCGGAAATCTTGAGGCTGTTCCATTCCGCGATGTTGGCGGCAAGGTCGACCAGCAACTGGCCCTGAGCGGCGAAGGTCACGGTCTTGCCCTGCAAGGGTTCGCCAGCCGCTTCGCCCGACAGGCGCATGTCTTCGAATTGATAGCGCTTGAGGGCGCGGTCCAGTCGCACGTCGCCTACCAGTTCGGTCCTGATGCGCACAACCGGCTGGTTGGTGCTGAGGAACGCGGTAAGTTTGACCGGGATGTCCGAGGCTTCGCGGATGGCGCCGGTGCTCAATTGAATGCTTTCGGCAGTGAGGGTCCGGCCTTTGCGGGCATCGCTGTACTCGACCCGGGCGTTATTGACCGTCAGGCTGTCGATATCCAGCTTGACGGGGCGCGAGGGTTTGTCCGCTGGCGGCACAGGCGTTGTGCCCGAAGGCTGCTCGGGTGTCGGCGTGGCAGCAGTGGCGGTGGCCGGCTTGCCGATGTCTTCCCAGTTGCCATGGCCGTTTTCATCGCGGTTGAGGCGCAGGTTCAAGCCTTCTACCCGCACATCGCTCATCTGGACTTCGCGACGCAACAGCGGCAGTACACGAACCGATAACCCGAGCATCTGCAGGTCGGCAAATGGCGCCGTGGGCGCGCTCAGGTTGGCGACGCTGGCGTCATGCAACTCAAGGCCCAGCCAGGGAAACAGGCTCCAGCCGATGTCGCCGTTGAGCGTCAGCTCGACGTTTGCCTTTTCGCGTGCCAGTTGGCGAATCTCGTCTTTGTAGTCGTTGGGATCAAACAGATGGGTCAAGGCGAAGCCGAGAGCCACGATGATCAGCAACAACCCGAGAATAAACAGTCCCAGGATTTTGCCGAACGCTTTCATGGGCGAGTCCTTGTTATCGATCGTTCAAAAAATAGCCCACGAGTATACCGCTCTAACGAGTGTCGGGGGCTTTGGATGCCTTGGGCTGCTGCGCGGGGTCAGATGCTTGCGATTTCCAGCGGCACGTCGAGCTTGGCCGCAAGGGCCAGGACTTCAGGAAGCTCGGCGGTTGTCTGCAAGCGTAGTTCGCAACCTGCATCGCGGGCCGATTTCTGTGCATGGGCCACCAGTCGCTCTGCAACACCGCGCCGACGGGTGAGGGCGCGCACGCAAAGATGTGACAGCCGCCAGATATCACCGGTCTGCTCCAGGCGTGCAGCGCCCAGCAGCCGGTCATTGAAGCGTCCCGCCAGAAGTGTTCCGTCACTCAGGCTCATTTCAATCAATTGCGCCGCATCGCTGAAGGGGGCAAACAGCCATTGCGGTGCGTCGCGATATATCTTTTGCAGATCTTCCTGATCCTGATAAGTGGGGGAATTAATAATCCCAACTAAGACCGGCATTGTATTTCCTCTGTCTGCAATTGATTGTGTCTATTACTTCATAGATGGCGTGGATTGGGTAAGTAATTAATTGATGTAACAAGATACTTACGGCCCTTGGTAAGTGTTAGTCTCTCGCCATCGCTGGTAAGGTGCGGCCTTTTGCCACGCCTCTGGATACCGCCCGATAAAAAAACAGTCATGGCCGTCAGGCATGGAGACTGTGAGCGGACCAGCGCATTAATCCTGCGAGCATTACACATCTGGGGGTAATCACAATGAGCACAAGTACAGCTTTGGGCGGCGCCACCGCTCAACCTGCGTTCTTGTCCAAGGAACGCATCATCGCCAAGCCCGGTTTCAACCGTTGGCTGGTTCCGCCCGCTGCTTTGGCAATTCACCTTTGTATCGGTATGGCTTACGGCTTCTCGGTATTCTGGTTGCCGCTTTCCAAGGCTATCGGTATCACTGCGCCGGTTGCCTGCACACCTGACATGGGTTTCTTCGCACAGATGTTCGCGTCGACCTGTGACTGGCAGATCTCCATGCTGGGCTGGATCTACACACTGTTCTTCATCTTCCTGGGCTGCTCTGCTGCCATCTGGGGTGGCTGGCTCGAACACGCAGGCCCGCGCAAGGCCGGTGTGGTTTCGGCTCTGTGCTGGTGTGGCGGTCTGCTGATCTCCTCGCTCGGTATCTACACTCACCAGATCTGGCTGATGTGGCTCGGTTCCGGTGTGATCGGTGGTATCGGCCTGGGCCTGGGTTATATCTCCCCCGTTTCGACCCTGATCAAGTGGTTCCCGGACAAGCGCGGCATGGCGACCGGCATGGCGATCATGGGCTTCGGCGGCGGTGCGATGGTGGGTGCTCCACTGGCAACCGCGCTGATGGGCTACTTCGCTTCGGCTGAAAGCGTGGGCGTATGGCAGAGCTTCGCGGTGATGGCGGTGATTTATTTCGTCTTCATGATGGGCGGCGCCCTGGGCTACCGCGTTCCACCGACCGGCTGGAAACCTGAAGGCTGGACGGCTCCTGCCAAGAAGGCCAGCAACGCGATGATCACCAATCGTCACGTGCACGTCAGCGTGGCCTGGAAAACTCCGCAATTCCGTCTGGTATGGCTGGTGCTGTGCCTGAACGTTTCGGCCGGTATCGGTATCCTGGGCATGGCTTCGCCACTGCTGCAGGAAGTGTTCGCCGGTAAACTGCTGGGTAACGATCTGACCTTCAGCCAGCTGAATGCCGATCAACTGAAAGCCATCGCTGCCATCGCGGCAGGCTTCACCGGTCTGTTGAGCCTGTTCAACATCGGTGGTCGTTTCTTCTGGGCTTCGTGCTCCGACTACATCGGCCGCAAGGCAACCTATTTTGTGTTCTTTGCCCTGGGCTTCGTGCTGTATGCATCGGTTCCGACCCTGAGCCATCTGGGCAGCATCGCGCTGTTTGTGGGTGCCTTCTGTATCGTGCTGTCGATGTACGGCGGTGGTTTCGCGACCGTTCCTGCCTATCTGGCTGACCTGTTCGGTACGCAAATGGTCGGTGCAATCCACGGTCGTCTGCTGACCGCCTGGGCGGCTGCCGGTGTACTGGGTCCGGTTCTGGTCAACTACCTGCGTGAATATCAGCTCAGCCACGGCGTTGCCCGTGCTGCAGCCTACGACATCACGCTGTACATCCTGGCCGGCATGCTGGTACTGGGCTTCATCTGCAACCTGCTGATTCGTCCGGTTGCCGACAAGTACTTCATGACTGACGCCGAACTGGCTGCTGAACAAGCCATCGGCCTCGACAAGAACGCTTCTGTCACCACTTCTCTGGAGTGGAAAGCGTCTGAAGGCAGCAAGCCGCTGGTTATTCTGGCCTGGCTGGCTGTTGGTGTTCCTCTGGCGTGGGGCGTGTGGGTCACCCTGCAAAAGACGGCCGTACTGTTCAACTAAAACAGTCGGGTAAAAAGAAAGCGCTTGCACAGGATGTGCAAGCGCTTTTTTTATGCCTGTTTATCGGGTGGCTGACTTGTCCGCGAAGGCGGCAGGTGCGTTGCGGGTCTTGACGGCGTAGGCCGCGCCCAGTGCGATCAGCCAGACTGGCAGCATGTACACCGAGATGCTGATCCCCGGCGTGAACAGCATGATCACCAGAATACCGAACAGGAAAGCCAGGCAGATGTAGTTGGTGGCCGGATAGCCCCAGCTCTTGAACAGCGTGGTTTCGTTGGCCTGGCGTTTGGCGTTACGGAATTTCAGGTGGGTAATGGTAATGATGACCCAGTTGAGTACCAGAGCCGCCACCACCAGAGCCATCAGCAATTTGAAGGCCTGCTCCGGCATCAGGTAGTTGATCAGTACACAGGTGCCTGTAGACAGCGCCGAAATCGCCAGGGCATTGACCGGTACGCCACGGGCGTTGATCTTGAGCATCGCCTTGGGTGCGTTACCCTGCTTGGCCAGGCCGAACATCATCCGGCTGTTGCTGTAGACGCAACTGTTGTAGACCGACAGTGCAGCCGTCAGGACCACGACGTTCAGTACGGTCGCGACTACATCGCTGTCCATCTCATGGAAGATCATCACGAAAGGACTGCCGCCGGTCACCACTTTCTGCCATGGGTACAGAGACAGCAGAACCACCAGCGCGCCCACATAGAAAATCAGGATGCGGTAGATCACCTGATTGGTCGCGCGCGGAATGCTGCGCTGAGGGTCCTGCGCTTCGGCTGCGGTGATGCCGATCAGCTCCAGGCCGCCGAACGAAAACATGATAAAGGCCATGGCCATCACCAGTCCGCTGACGCCATTGGGGAAGAAGCCGCCGTATTGCCACAGGTTGGCTACGGCAGCGTCCGGGCCGCCATTGCCGCTGGCCAGCAGATAGGCGCCGAAGACAATCATGCCGACGATGGCCAGCACTTTGATGATGGAGAACCAGAACTCCATTTCACCGTACAGCTTTACGCTGCTGAGGTTGATCAGGTTGATGATCACGAAGAACACGGCTGCCGAAACCCAGGTAGGGACGTCTGGCCACCAGTACTGGACGTACACCCCGACCGCGGTAAGCTCGGCCATGCCGACCAGCACATACAGGACCCAGTAGTTCCAGCCGGACATGAAGCCTGCAAAGTTGCCCCAGTATTTGTTGGCGAAGTGGCTGAAGGTTCCGGCGACCGGCTCCTCGACCACCATCTCGCCCAACTGGCGCATGATGAAAAATGCGATCAGACCTGCAATCGCATAACCCAGAATCACCGAAGGGCCAGCCATGCTGACGGTATGAGCAATTCCTAGAAACAACCCCGTACCGATGGCGCCACCCAGCGCGATCAGTTGGATATGCCGATTCTTCAAACCCCGATGCAGTTGATCGGGCGGCGTTGATTGGGTCATTGAAAATCCCTGCAAGTATTAATAACGGATCGGCTGGTATGGCCATCATTGGCTTTACGATTGGCCTCGATTGCAAGACAGGTGCCATCTCTCTTGTGGTCCGGTGATGCACTTCGGGCGGTCGCTGTTGATGCTTTGAAACTGATAGGCTTCCCGGCCTGAACTCTCTGGTACGAGCGATTGCCCTCAATGAAAATGAATGAAATCGACGACTTCGACTTGAAGATCCTGACCCTGCTTCAGGCCAATGGCCGCCTGACCAATCAGGAGCTGAGCGATCTGGTCGGGCTTTCGGCATCGCAATGCTCGCGTCGCAGAATCAGTCTGGAGCAGGACCATCTGATCCTGGGCTATCACGCCCGCATCGCTCCACAAGCCCTGAGCCGCGAGGTTTTGGCAATGATCGAAGTCCGTCTGGTCAGCCACAACACGCAATATCGGGAGATATTCCAGGCACTGGTTGCCGACCTCAGTTCGATCATCGACGCATACAAGACGACAGGGGACGCGGATTATACGCTCAAGGTTGCTGTTGCCGACCTCGATAGTCTCAACAAGTTGATGGAGTGTATTACTGCAAGCGACAGCGTTGCGCATATAAAGACAGCAGTTGTTCTGGAGCGCCTGAAGGAAAACAGCGTGGTGACAGTATAAAGCGCTGCACTGTTATGGCACATGCGCGTTATTGGTGTGCGTAAATGATGCATATATGTTGTTTTTATAGTTGTTAGTGTGCGTAAAGTTGTATTTGTTGGCTAAGATTGGTCGTATTGTGTAGGATTTATGCTCATATCGTGAGTTGCCATGGCGTTGCTGGGTCAAGAGCGCTGTCATTCACCTGCATCGATCCTGCCTGAGCGCCCAGATGACAACCCATACAGCCGTGCCCAACAGTCTTGATACCCGTCACTCGGCCCAGGAAGACGTATTCGCCCTGGTCATCGCCACCATCCTGATTTCCTTCAGCGTGCTGATGCTGCGCCAGGCGGGTGTCATGACGGGTGGTACGGCAGGCATTGCACTGTTTTTCCACTACACCTTTGCCGTGCCTTTCGGCGTGGCGTTCTTCACCCTCAACCTGCCGTTCTATTACCTGTCCTTTCGCCGGATGGGCTGGCTGTTCACGCTCAAGACCTTTTGTGCCGTGGGGCTGGTATCCTTCTTTTCCGATCAGCATGCCCTGTTCATCCACATCGATCAGTTGCAGCCCTTTTATGCCTCGGTGCTGGGTAACCTGATTCTGGGGGTGGGTTTTCTGATCCTGTTCAGGCACCGGGCCAGCCTGGGTGGCGTGAATATTCTTGCGCTGTATCTTCAGGATAAATATGGTTTCAAGGCAGGCTGGCTGCAGATGGGTGTGGATATTTGCGTGCTTGTCGCTTCCCTGACGTTCATCAGCCTGCCGACTCTGGTAGCTTCCATAGTCGGTGCCGTGCTGCTGAATTTCATCATTGCGCAAAACCACCGATCCGATCGCTATTCGGCCTGATTCACTAAACAAGAGGAGTTGTTGCGCATGCTAGCCCACGTAGAGTCCTACGCCGGAGATCCGATCCTGTCGCTGATGGAAACCTTCCAGAAGGACCCGCGTGCGGACAAGGTCAACCTCAGTATCGGTCTGTACTATGACGCCGAAGGGCGCATCCCGCCTCTGGCTTCGGCAATCCGTGCTTTGCAGCAAGTGGCCGAAAGCGAGCAGCAGGCCGCTTCTCTCTATCTACCGATGGAAGGTCTGGCTCCTTATCGCGAGGCCGTGCAGAACCTGCTGTTCGGTGCCGATCATCCTGCGTTGCTTGAAGGTCGTGTGGCGACCATCCAGACCGTGGGCGGCTCCGGTGCGTTGAAGGTCGGTGCGGACTTCCTGAAGTATGCGTTCCCTGAATCCCAGGTCTGGGTCAGCGACCCGACGTGGGAAAACCACCACGCGCTGTTCGGTGGTGCGGGTTTCAAGGTTCACACTTACCCGTACTTCGATTCCAGCACGGGTGGCGTTGATTTCGAAGCCATGCTGGACAAGCTGCAGACCTTGCCGGCGCGCAGCATCGTGCTGCTGCACCCTTGCTGCCACAACCCCACAGGCGCCGACCTGTCGGTGGAGCAGTGGGACCGACTGATCGAGCTGATCAAGAGCCGCCAGCTCATTCCGTTCCTCGATACCGCCTATCAGGGTTTCGGCAAGGGCATGAATGAAGATGCCTATGCGATCAGGGCGATGGCCAGCGCTGGCATCACCACCGTGATCAGCAACTCGTTCTCGAAAATCTTCTCGCTGTATGGCGAGCGGGTCGGCGGTCTGTCCATCGTCTGCGAGGACGTGGCTTCAGCCACCAACGTACTGGGGCAGCTCAAGGCCACTGTGCGCCGCAACTACTCCAGCCCGCCAGCCCATGGCGCGCAGGTGGTTGCCCGTGTACTTAACACCCCGCAACTGCGCGACGAGTGGCTGAGTGAAGTCGAAGACATGCGCCTGCGCATCATCGACATGCGTCAGAAGCTGGTGACCGCACTGGAACAGAAAGTCCCGAGCCGTGATTTCAGCTTCATCCTTCGCCAGAGCGGCATGTTCAGTTACACCGGCCTGAGCCCTGAACAGGTCGATGAGCTGCGTGAAAAATATGGCGTGTACCTGATTCGCAGCGGCCGGGTGTGCATGGCCGGGCTGAACGAAGCCAATATCGGCAAGTTCTGCGATGCGCTGGGCAGCCTGTTTGCCGGAAAACCTGCGTAAAACCTTCCGCAAGCGTGTGTCGGCAGGCTTGAGGGGCGTGAAATCGTCGATTTTGCCCCCTCAACTCCGACAAACCGCCATCATCTTGCCTTCCCCTCGTCTGTTTGCTTCATGCCGGCCGCATCTGGGCCTATAATGGTCATCTTTTTCGCCCAATGATTTTGCGGAGCTGGTGATGGCCGAACGTAAGGCATCCGTCGAGCGCAATACCCTGGAAACCCAGATCAAAGCCTCGATCAACCTGGATGGCACCGGAAAGGCCCGATTCGATATCGGAGTTCCTTTCCTTGAGCACATGCTCGACCAGATCGCCCGGCACGGGCTGATCGACCTTGATATCGAGTGCAAAGGCGACCTGGAAATCGACGACCACCATACCGTGGAAGACGTCGGTATCACCCTGGGCCAGGCATTCAGCCAGGCTATCGGGGACAAAAAAGGCATCCGTCGCTATGGCCATTCCTATGTGCCGCTCGATGAAGCCCTGTCCCGCGTGGTCATCGACTTCTCCGGTCGTCCGGGCCTGCAGATGCATGTGCCTTACACCCGTGCCGTGGTCGGTGGCTTCGACGTGGACCTGTTCCAGGAATTCTTCCAGGGCTTCGTCAACCACGCCAACGTGACCCTGCACATCGACAACCTGCGCGGCACCAACACTCACCACCAGATCGAAACCGTCTTCAAGGCATTCGGTCGCGCCCTGCGCATGGCGGTCGAGCTGGATGAGCGCATGGCCGGGCAAATGCCTTCGACCAAGGGTGTGCTCTGATGCAGACGGTTGCTGTCATCGATTACGGCATGGGCAACCTGCACTCGGTCGCCAAGGCGCTCGAGCATGTGGGCGCCGGTCGTGTGCTGATCACCAGCGATGCCAAAGTGATTCGCGAAGCCGACCGCATCGTGTTTCCGGGTGTGGGCGCGATTCGCGACTGCATGGCTGAAATTCGCCGCCTGGAGTTCGATGCACTGGTGCGTGAAGTGAGCAAGGATCGTCCTTTTCTGGGGATCTGCGTCGGCATGCAGGCTTTGCTCGATCGCAGCGAAGAAAACGGCGGCGTGGACTGCATCGGCCTGTTCCCCGGCCAGGTGAAGTTCTTCGGCAAGGACCTGCAAGAGCAGGGCGAGCACTTGAAAGTGCCGCACATGGGCTGGAACGAAGTGACCCAGTCGGTGGATCACCCGCTGTGGCACGACATCCCGGACCGGGCGCGCTTCTACTTTGTCCACAGCTTCTATATCCAGGCGGCCAACCAGCGTCAGGTGGTGGGCAGCGGGCATTACGGCGTCGATTTCGCCGCAGCCCTGGCGGACGGCTCGCGCTTTGCCGTGCAGTTCCACCCCGAGAAGAGCCATACCCATGGCCTGCAATTGCTGCAGAACTTCGTGGCCTGGGACGGTCGCTGGTAATCGCCATGAGTAAAGCCAGAGCCAAGGCCCCGATTCTTACCCTCACTCCTGAACAGGAGCAGCAGGCCATCGACAAGCTCAAGCGGTTGTTCGCCCAGCGCTTTGAAATGGATCTGGGGTCGTTTGAAGTGGCCGAGGTGCTGGAGTTCTTTACCAGCGAGATTGCCCCGCACTATTACAACCGAGCGGTTTTCGATGCCCAGCAGCTCCTCAAGGAGCGTTTCGAGAGCATCGAAAGCGATCTGTGGTCGCTCGAAAAGAGCAGCTGAACGCCTCAGGCTTCAGGCTGCAAGAATTGAATTAGACAGACACGCACGCTTGACGCTTGCCGCTCTTTGACGAAGGAAAAAGTATGCTGATTATTCCCGCGATCGACCTTAAAGACGGCGCCTGTGTACGCCTGCGCCAGGGCCGCATGGAAGATTCCACGGTGTTTTCCGATGATCCGGTGAGCATGGCTGCCAAATGGGTCGACGGTGGCTGCCGTCGCCTGCATCTGGTCGACCTGAACGGTGCGTTCGAAGGTCAGCCGGTCAATGGCGACGTCGTTACGGCCATTGCCAAGCGTTATCCACAACTGCCGATCCAGATCGGCGGCGGCATTCGCTCGCTGGAAACCATCGAGCACTACGTCAAGGCGGGCGTGAGCTACGTCATCATCGGCACCAAGGCCGTCAAGGAGCCAGAGTTCGTGGCTGAAGCCTGCCGCGCATTCCCTGGCAAAGTGATCGTCGGCCTGGACGCCAAGGATGGTTTCGTCGCCACCGACGGCTGGGCTGAAGTCAGCACCGTGCAGGTCATCGACCTGGCCAAGCGTTTCGAGGCTGATGGTGTTTCGGCCATCGTTTATACCGACATCGCCAAAGACGGCATGATGCAGGGCTGCAACATCCCGTTCACCGCCGCGCTGGCTGCTGCGACCCGTATTCCGGTCATCGCTTCCGGTGGCATCCACAACCTGGGCGACATCAAGGCCCTGCTGGACGCCAAGGCACCGGGCATCATCGGCGCAATCACCGGCCGCGCGATCTACGAAGGCACGCTGGATGTGGCTGAGGCGCAGGCGCTGTGCGATCTGGAACAACGCTAATCCAACCGTAGGAGCGAATTCATTCGCGAAGCGGTTTCAGCGTCGACATCTTCATTGTCTGACACGCTGATTTCGCGAATGAATTCGCTCCTACGGGTCTGATCTGTTTTGGAGACTGACCCCATGGCCCTGGCCAAACGCATCATCCCTTGCCTGGACGTCGACAACGGTCGAGTGGTCAAGGGCGTCAAGTTCGAGAACATCCGCGATGCGGGCGATCCGGTGGAAATTGCTCGTCGTTACAACGAGCAGGGCGCGGACGAAATCACCTTTCTGGACATCACCGCCAGCGTTGATGGCCGTGATACCACGCTCCATACCGTCGAGCGCATGGCCAGTCAGGTATTCATTCCGCTGACCGTCGGCGGTGGCGTGCGTACCGTCCAGGACATCCGCAACCTGCTGAACGCCGGTGCCGACAAGGTATCGATCAACACGGCGGCGGTGTTCAACCCGGAATTCGTTGGCGAAGCGGCTTCCCGTTTCGGCTCGCAGTGCATCGTGGTCGCTATCGATGCCAAGAAGGTTTCCCTGCCCGGCGAAACCCCGCGCTGGGAAATCTTCACCCATGGCGGTCGCAAGCCGACCGGTCTGGACGCCGTGCAGTGGGCGAAAAAGATGGAAGACCTGGGTGCCGGTGAAATCCTGCTGACCAGCATGGACCAGGACGGCATGAAAAACGGTTTCGACCTGGGCGTTACCCGGGCCATCAGCGATGCACTGGGCATTCCGGTGATTGCCTCCGGTGGCGTCGGCAACCTGGAGCATCTGGCGGCGGGCGTCATTGAGGGGCATGCGAGCGCTGTTCTGGCGGCAAGCATCTTCCACTTTGGCGAATACACTGTGCCCGAAGCCAAGGCCTACATGGCTCAGCGCGGTATCGTCGTTCGTTGATTGGCAGGCGGGCAGCCCTTGCTCGCCCTGTCATGAGTTTTCCGGTTGCAGCGACACTGCTAGACACTGTCATGGTATAGCGGCACTCTGCACGAGGTCGTCATGCTCGAGTGCCGAAATATGTTCAAACGTCTTTTTCTTGCACTACTGGGCGCCAGCGCTCTTCTGAGTTTGAGTGCTCGGGGCAGTGATGCGCCGACGCCTTCGATCGTGTTGCTGACCGAAAACTATCCGCCCTACAACATGGCGGTGGACGGCAAGAACTTCGCACAGGAAAACAACCTCGATGGCATCGCTGTCGAGATCGTGCGCGAGATGTTCAAGCGGGCCGGTATCAGCTACAACCTGACCCTGCGTTTTCCGTGGGAGCGCATCTACAAGCTGGCGCTGGAAAAGCGCGGCTATGGTGTGTTCTCCACCGTGCGTACGCCCGAGCGGGAAAAACTCTTCAAATGGGTGGGCCCCATCGGCCCGGTTGACTGGGTCATGCTGGCCCGTGAGGACAGCACCATCACCCTGACAGATCTGGAGCAGGCCAAGGCTTATCAGGTCGGCGCCTATAAAGGTGATGCGGTTGCCCAGAGCCTGATTCTCAAGAGCTTCACCCCGGTGCTGATGCTGCGGGATCAGGACAATGCCAGAAAACTTGCCACTGGCCAGATCGACCTGTGGGCCACTGCCGATCCTGTTGGTCGTTATCTGGCCAGGCAGGAAGGCATCACGGGGTTGAAAACGGTCTTGCGCTTCCATACGGCCGAGCTGTTTCTGGCACTGAACAAGGAAACGCCCGACGACGTTGTCAGCCGTCTGCAAAAGCAGCTGGATGACATGCGCGCCGAAGGCTGGGTGGACAAGGTTCAGGCGCGTTATCAATAACACTTCATCGGGTCACGGACACAATGTCCTCGCGCACACTGGAGCGCTGGCCGTTGATATCGTGGGCGTAAGTACAGATTTTCACGGGCAGTGACTTGGTACGCAGTACCAGATTGCTGCCCAGGCGTCTTTTGAAGCCTTGCGGCTCTGTGCAATCCGTTATTGCGGGCGGGCCGATCTTCGCGGTGTAGTAATCGATGCGTCCGGGGTCACTTAACCAGTTGACCTCATAAGTACCGAAGCGATTCTTTTCAATATGCATTTGCGGGTCGCTTGTGGGGCCTGCTGCCTGCAACTCCACAGCCAGTGTCAGGGCGTTGCGCATCATCCCGTGGCTGGGCCGGTCATCGGCGGACGAGACGCCGATGATACATAGCCAGTTGATGCCGACCCGTGCGTCTATCGGGTCATCGATACGGGCATCACGGGACGTTATCGCGGCGCTGTAGCCCACCGGATTCTCACATTCCAGCGGCGAGTCGGCCTTCTTGTAGCGATAGAAAGGTTTATCCACCTTGAAATGCAGGCCCCACGATGGATAAACCTCATTGCCCAGAGCATCCAGCCTGACCTTCACATATTGTCTGGGTGGTGACTCAAAGATGATCGAGTGCACAGGAAAGAGCCGGCACTGCTGGGGATCGGTAGTGAGCACGCCATCAATGAAGCATTCGTTCAGGCTCGTGACCGGGATGCCAAAGTTGCTGTCGGTAGCCTGGGGCGGGAAACCGGGTGGTAACGTCACTTCACCCTTTACCGCAGAGCTTTCGGGTGATGGCTGGTTGGTGAAATTCAAGACTGCGAACACTTCGCCGGTATCACGGGTCAGCAATGGGCTGCCGGATGAGCCCTGAGCGATATCCTTGCACTGGTTACTGACCGTGTGACGCCAGACCCAGGGTCGCTGCAGGATTTCTCCTGAAGACTGATGAACGCAGGCCGCCATGCGCAGGTGCCCTGTGCCGATATAGAGCGGGGCACCAATGGACAGGATTTCGCGACCGTCCTCCGGCATCTGGTTGGTAAGGCGAAGTGGCTGGATGCCGTCAGCGATCAGCGATGCCAGCGTCGGCTGCAACTCGACAATCGCCAGATCCACACCTTGCATGCTGCTCCAGTTAACGCGTTTCAATGGATAGCTGTAGGCGAGGCTGTCAGTGAAAAAGTTGAACTGGACGGTCCCCTCGATTTCACTGTCGGTGATGATCAGCCCGTTGCGTCGAGAGATGCAGTGGCCGTTGGTAAGCAGGTAGGCAGGCGCGTCGTCCGGGCTGCCGGGGCTACGTGTATCGATCAGGGTGGCGGTGCAATGCGAGCCTTTTGTGCTCTTTATGCGGCCGATTCCGTTCCAGTGAGTGCTCTGGCCATCTGCTTCGAGCAGCACTTTTGACGGGGCAAGAGAAATCAGGCCTTCGCCCAGATCCTGGGCCATGGCGGTGGGCAAGTGCATAAGGCTGGCGATGCAGCAGGCGCCAGCAAAAACGCGAAGATTCATGATTCTTCCTTGATAACAGCTATGACGATCAGTCCCTTTAAGCGGGGGCTGATGCTGTTATCAAGGCAGCAATGGCAGGGGACATTTAAAGCAGGCGGAGCCTACAGCGCGTGTGGAAGATTCAAGCCGTTCAGGTCGGTAATCAGCGGTAGATCCCTTCCTTCCCATGCCCGGCCATGGCCTTGTTGCCTCTCTCGCTGATCATGTGGCGCAGCTCGATCCATTCAACGCCCTGTGCCTTGAGCTTGGGCAACTCGCGTTCCAGCACATCGAGGGTCACGGGGTAAGGGTGACCGATGATGACCACCGATCCCTGTTTATGGGCGAGTTTGATCGCGATCTGCAATTGCCGGGTAATGGCCTCGGCTGTGCGTTCATCGTCCAGAAATACATCGCGAGACACACTTGCCAGCCCGATACGCTGGGCTGCGGCGGCGGCCACGGTCTTGGCGCTGGTGCGGCTGTCGACGAAGAACATGTGCCGGCGCTGCAATTCCTCCATGAGCCAGGCCATGGCCACTGGCTCGCTGGTCATGCGGCTGCCCATGTGATTATTGATGCCTGCGGCATAAGGCACCTTGAGCAGCGCGGCGTTCAGACGGCTTTCAAGCTCGGGCAAGGGCAGGCCGGGATGCCAGGCATACGGGCCGGTCGCCGGGTCCATCGGCATGTGCAGCATGACCGTCTTGCCGGCAGCGTGGGCTTGTCGGGCGAAATCGGTGGCATGAGGCGTGTCGGGCATGATCGCCAGCGTCACGGGGCCGGGAAGGGCGAGAGTGCGGCTGTCACGAGCGGGGTTCTGGCCCAGATCGTCGATGATCAGGCTCAGATAGATGGCGGGCGGCTTGTCAGCCTTCTCGCCGTCGGGTGCCGCATGGGCAACACCGGTCAGCGAGAAGGCCAGCAGCAGGCATGAGAGAAAACGCATGCCTTAGTTGCCGCGGGTGATACTCAAGCCTTTGAGCAGGCTCAGCGCCTGATTGAGCTGGAAGTCTTCATCCTGCGGACGCGCCTTGGCCGCTGCGCCGCCCTTGACGGTCGGCTTGTCGGCACCGCCGTTACCATTGCCCAGGTGGCCGGAAAGGTCGGCTTCCTTGTAGTTCTCGCCGTCCGCTTCGTTGGTGACCTTGGCGCGGCGCACAACGATGTCCGGGTTGATGCCCTGAGCCTGAATGGAGCGACCGTTAGGCGTGTAGTACAGCGCCGTGGTGATCTTCAGGGCGCGGTCGTTGTTCAGCGGCAATACGGTTTGCACCGAGCCTTTGCCGAAACTGTCCGTGCCCATCAGGATGCCGCGCTTCTGGTCTTGCAGGGCGCCGGCGACGATTTCCGAGGCGGAGGCGCTGCCGCCGTTGATCAGCACCACCAGAGGCGCGCCTTCGCTGGCATCTGCCGGGTCGGCGGAGAAGCGCAGTTCGGAGTTGGCGATGCGACCCTTGGTGTAGACGATCAAACCCTTGGTCAGGAAGTGATCCGCCACGGCCACCGCCGACTGCAGTACGCCGCCCGGGTTGTTGCGCAGGTCCAGGATCAGACCGCTCATTTTCTTGCCGTTGTCCTTGCGCAGCTTGGCCAGTGCCTTGCCGACTTCGTCGCCCGTCTTGACCTGGAACTGGGTGATGCGGATATAGCCGTAGCCGTTCTCCAGCATCTGCGCCTTGACGCTCTTGACCTGAATGGTGGCGCGAGCCAGCGTCACGTCAAATGGCGTGCCGCCATCGCGAACCAGCGTGAGAGTGATCTTTTCACCGATCTTGCCCCGCATCTTGTCGACCGCTTCCTGCATGGTCTGACCTTGAGTCGGTGCGCCGTTGATCTTGACGATCAGGTCGCCAGCCTCGATGCCGGCCTTGGATGCCGGGGTGTCGTCGATCGGGGAAACCACCTTGACGAAACCGTCTTCGATGCCGACCTCGATACCCAGGCCGCCAAACTCGCCGCTGGTGCTTTCCTGCAACTCCTGGAAGTCTTCCGGGCCCAGATAGGCCGAGTGCGGGTCAAGGTTGCTGAGCATGCCCTTGATGGCGTTTTCCAGCAGGGTCTTGTCGTCCACCGGCTCGACATAAGCGGCCTTGACCCGATCCATGACTTCGGCAAAGGTGCGCAGCTCATCGAGCGGCAGCGGTGCCTTGGCGTTGGCGGGCGCGACAGCTGCTGGCGCTGGTGCTGGCGTGGCTTTTTCGGCAGCCAGTGCCAGAGGCGAGCCAATCACAATGGCAATAGCCAGGGTCAGCGAGGTGAGGCGGGACAAATGCAGCATGTCTAACGAACTCCTACAGATATTGGGGCCGACTTATCCTTGAGTGCGGCACCATTGGGCTGGATCGCTGGGGCGACCCTGCTGACGAATAGCAAAATACAACGCTGATGTGTCTTGACCGCCGCTATTGCCTACGGTGGATATTGCCTCACCGGCCTTCACGATGTCGCCTGCCGACTTGAGCAGGCTCTGGTTGTGACCATACAGGCTCAGATATCCGTTGCCATGGTCGAGAATGACCAGAAGACCGGCGCCGCGCAACCAGTCAGCGAAAACCACACGCCCGCCATGCACGGCATGGACCTGGCTTCCGGCAGCAGCGCTGATCATCACACCATCCCACTTGGTCCGCTCGTCATCTCCACGGGCTTCACCAAAGCGGGCAAGCAATCGACCATCGACAGGCCAGGGAAGTTTACCCCTGGCTTCGGCAAAAGCGCCGCCGTACGACGCGCCGGCACTGGAAACCATGGCGCCGGGGGCTTTGACTGGTCGCTTCGGCGCGGGTTCATCATTATTTCGGCTGCTGCTGGCGGCACGCTGGCGCTGCTCTTCGGCTTCCCGGGCCGCAACCAGTGCTTTCTGACGCGCTTCCTCGGCTTCGCGAGCCTGACGGGCGAGGGTTTCCTCGATGGTCTTCAGCACCTTGGCCAGATCGGCCTGATCCTGCTGGCGTGCCTGGAGCTTCTGGTCCCGGGCCTTGTAATCCTGATTGATCTTGGCGAGTGCCTGCTGGCGTTCCTGGCGGACTTTGGCCAGTTCTTCGCTCTGGCTGTCCAGGTTGCTTTTCTGGACCAGCAATTGCGCCTGCTGCAGGTCGATGTCTTTCTCGACACTGGCCAGCTGGCGCAGGGTTTCATTGAAATTGTTCAACTGGGTCAGCCGGGCCTGGCTGATGTAGTCGTAATAGGTGAGGGTACGGGCGAATTTTTCGGGGTTCTGCTGGTTGAGCAGCAGTTTCAGGTATTCCTGACGGCCACTCTGATAGGCGGCACGGGCCTGGATGGCAATCAGGCGTTGCTGCTCAGCGCGAGCGGTGTTGAGTTTTTTTTTCTCACTGTCGAGCCGCTGGAGCTCGGTTTCGGTCTTTTTTAGTTCCTTTTGCAGGACCTCGACCTGCTTTTCCAGCTTACCCATTTCGGTTTCAGTGGCGCGAAGGTCCTTCTGGACGCCCGCTTTCTCTTCCTGGAGTTTGTTCAGGACTTTCTGCAGCTCGGCAACATCCTGGCGCGCAGCGTCTATCTGTTTTTGGGTTTGCGCACGCTCGTCATCGGCGAACGCCGGATTGAGCAGGCAAAGCAGGACAAGGGCAATCAAGGCGCGGAGCATGAGGGTGGGCGATACCGAGGAATTGTGAGAAAAAATGACAGGCCTAGTATGCCCGCCATACGACACAAAAAAAACGCCCCGCAGCCACTGCTTTGGGGCCTGATACACAAAAAACCGGCATTTCCTGATGTCGAAATGCCGGTTCAGAGCACTTACTCCGCGACCAGAATCGAATGGCCGGTCATCTCTTGCGGCTTTTCCAGATCCATCAGTTGCAGCAGGGTCGGCGCGACATCGGCCAGAACCCCGCCTTCGCGGACTTTCAACGGACGCTTGCCGAAATAGATGAAAGGCACCGGCTCCGAGGTGTGCGCGGTGTGCGCCTGGCCTGTGGAGTCATCGGTCATCTGCTCGACGTTGCCGTGGTCGGCTGTAATCAGGGCTTCGCCACCGACCTTTTCCAGGGCCTCGGTGATGCGGCCGACGCACAGGTCCAAGCATTCCACGGCCTTGATCGCCGCTTCCATCACGCCGCTATGACCCACCATGTCGCCGTTGGCATAGTTGACGACGATCACGTCATAACGCTGGTTTTCAATGGCGTCGACGATCTTGTCGGTGACTTCCGGCGCGCTCATTTCCGGCTGCAGGTCGTAGGTGGCGACCTTTGGCGACGGGATCAGGATGCGCTCTTCGCCCGGGAACGGCTCTTCGCGGCCACCGGAGAAGAAGAACGTCACGTGGGCGTACTTTTCGGTCTCAGCGATGCGCAGCTGAGTCTTGCCCTTATCGGCCAGGTACTGGCCCAGCACGTTCTTCAGGCTACCGGCCGCAAATGCCGATGGCGCGGGAATGCTGGCAGCGTATTGGGTCAGCATCACGTAGTTGACCTTCGGCTGACGGGCGCGCTCGAAATCCTTGAAATCGTCTTCGACGAAAACCCGGGTCAGCTCGCGGGCACGGTCGGCGCGGAAGTTCATGAAGACCACGGCATCGCCGTCTTCGACCTTGACCGGCTCGCCGATGCGGGTGGCTTTGACGAATTCGTCGTTCTCGTCACGGGCGTAGGCCGCTTCCAGCCCGGCAACGCCGGTTTCAGCCTGGAATTCTGCCGTGCTGTCGACAATCAGGTTGTAGGCGGTTGATACGCGGTCCCAGCGATTGTCGCGGTCCATGGCGAAGTAACGACCAATGATGGTCGCCGTGCGGCCCTTGCCCAGGCGGGCGAAGGCTTCGTCCAGAAGCTCAAGGGAGCTTTTCGCGCTGCGCGGCGGCGTATCGCGGCCATCGAGGAAAGCATGCAGGTAGATCTTGTCGGCACCACGTTTTACAGCCAGTTCGGCCATGGCGACCAGATGATCCTGGTGGCTGTGAACGCCACCGTCGGACAGCAGGCCCAGGATATGAACGGCCTTGCCCGCTTCTACAGCCTTGTCCACGGCCTTGCAGATGGTCGGGTTCTCGAAGAACTCGCCGTCGCGAATGGCCTTGGTCACCCGAGTGAAGTCCTGATAAACCACACGCCCGGCGCCCAGATTCATATGGCCGACTTCGGAGTTGCCCATCTGCCCGTCCGGCAGGCCCACATCCATGCCCGAACCTGAAATCAGGCCGTGGGGCATGGTTTTGTAGAGACGATCCATGACTGGCATCTTGGCGGCCAGAATGGCGTTGCCTTCAGGGTTTTCGCTGTGTCCGAAGCCATCCAGGATGATAAGGACCAGAGGTTTTGGGGTGGCAGTCATAGAACCCACTCGAGGCTGGTTAAAGAAAGTACAAAAAAGATCCGCATTTTAGGGGCAAGTTCAAACCACGTCACTGCCGCACGGACTTTGGCGCACCTTGGGTGCTGTGTATACTGGCCGACATTTTAACGCCCTGGAACCTACTGATGGTTGCTCATCTGCTTGAATTCGCCACTAACCACTACCTGATCACCGGTGCTTTCTTCATTCTGCTGGCATTGCTGATTGCCTATGAATTGAGCAAGGGCGGTCGCAGCCTGAGCACACGCGAGCTGACAGCTCTGGTCAACAGCGACCAGGGCGTGGTCATCGACGTGCGTTCCACCAAGGATTTCGCGACTGGCCATATCGTCGGCTCCCTGAATTTTCCGCAGGACAAAGTGCTGACCCGCACGTCTGAACTGCAAAAACACAAGGACAAGACGTTGATCATAGTCGATGCATTCGGGCAGCATGCAGGTAGCACAGCCCGCGAGCTTCTGAAGTCGGGTTTCAAGGCAGCCAAATTGTCTGGCGGTATTTCCAGCTGGCGCGCCGATAACTTGCCTTTGGTGAAATGAAATGCCTGAAGTCATCGTCTACTCCAGCGACTATTGCCCCTATTGCACACGCGCCAAGCAGTTGCTGCAAAGCAAGAGAGTTGCCTTCAACGAGATAAGAGTCGATGGCAAACCGCAGGTTCGCGCCGAAATGGTTGCGAAGGCCGGTCGTACCTCTGTTCCGCAGATCTGGATCGGTTCCAGGCACGTCGGCGGCTGCGACGACCTCTTTGCCCTTGAGCGCGCAGGCAAGCTCGACCAGTGGCTTGAAAACTGAGTTCAACTTCACACCCTATTTTTCATAAGGATTCGACATGACCGAGCAATCGACCAACGGCGTTACCAACGAAGAAAACTCCCCTCAGTTTTCCTTGCAGCGTATTTATGTTCGCGACCTGTCGTTCGAAGCACCGAAAAGCCCGGCAATCTTCCGTCAGGAATGGACTCCAAGCGTCAGCCTGGACCTCAACACCCGTCAGAAGCAGCTGGAAGGCGATTTCTACGAAGTGGTGCTGACCCTGTCCGTAACCGTCAACAACGGTGATGAAGTTGCCTTCATCGTTGAAGTCCAGCAAGCCGGTATCTTCCTGATCAAGGGCCTGGACGACGCTTCCCTGAGCCACACCCTGGGCGCGTTCTGCCCGAACCTGCTGTTCCCTTACGCTCGTGAAGCGATCGACAACCTGGTTGTTCGTGGCTCGTTCCCTGCGCTGATGCTGTCCCCGGTCAACTTCGACGCGCTGTATGCTCAAGAGCTGCAACGCATGCAGGAAGCCGGCGAAACGCCAACCGTGCAGTAAACGAAAAAAGCGCCTCGAGAGGCGCTTTTTTTTGGGCAAAATTCATTCAATTCAACTTTGTGGGAGCGAATTTATTCGCGAATGAATTCGCTCCTACAGCGTTGGTTAGTTACCCTTTCCCCTTGGTCCGCGTCATGTGCGGCCCGCTGTTCTTCTCCAGATACTCGATGATCATGCCGGCCACGTCCTTGCTGGTCGTCACTTCGATACCTTCCAGCCCCGGCGACGAGTTCACTTCCATCACCAGCGGACCATGGTTGGAGCGCAGGATGTCCACGCCCGCGACACTCAGGCCCATGACCTTGGCGGCGCGAAGGGCGGTCATGCGTTCCTGCGGGGTGATCTTGATCAGGCTGGCGCTGCCGCCACGGTGCAGGTTGGAACGGAACTCCCCCGGCTTGGCCTGACGCTTCATCGAAGCGATGACCTTGTCGCCGACCACGAAGCAGCGGATATCCGCGCCACCCGCTTCCTTTATGTACTCCTGAACCATGATGTCCTGCTTGAGGCCCATGAACGCCTCGATCACCGACTCGGCGGCTGTGGCTGTTTCACACAGCACGACGCCGATCCCCTGGGTGCCTTCGAGTACCTTGATGACCAGCGGTGCGCCGTTGACCATCTGGATCAGGTCGGGAATATCGTCCGGCGAGTGGGCAAAACCGGTAACCGGCAGGCCGATGCCACGGCGCGACAGCAATTGCAGCGAGCGCAGCTTGTCCCGGGAGCGGGCAATGGCCACCGACTCATTGAGCGGGAACACGCCCATCATTTCGAACTGGCGCAACACCGCGCAGCCATAGAACGTTACCGAAGCGCCGATGCGCGGGATGACCGCATCGAAGCCTTCCAGCGGCTTGCCGCGATAGTGGATCTGCGGCTTGTGGCTGGCGATGTTCATATAGGCGCGCAGGGTGTCGATCACCACCATCTCGTGGCCACGCTCGATACCAGCTTCGACCAGACGACGGGTGGAATACAGACGCGGATTACGCGAAAGCACAGCGATCTTCATGCAGCACCTGAGGAAGTAGAGGCCGGGAACACCGGCTTTTCTTGAACGTAAGTAATGCCCGGATTGACCACCAGCTGGCCGTCGATCAAGGCGTTTGAACCCAATAGCAGTCGATAGCGCATCGACTTGCGGCAGGCCAGGGTGAATTCCACTGGCCAGACGCGATCACCCAGGGCCAGCGTGGTGCGGATCACATAGCGAACCTGCGCCTGGCCATTGGAGCTTTTGATCGTTTTCATGGCGACCAGTTGGGCCTCGCATCGGCGATGACGCAACTGCACCACGGTGCCCAGATGAGCATTGAAACGAACCCATTTCTGGCCGTCGCGTTCAAAAGGTTCGATCTCGGTGGCATGCAGACTTGAAGTGCTTGCACCGGTATCGATTTTTGCTCGCAGGCCCGCTACTCCCAGATCGGGTAGCGCCACCCACTCACGCAGGCCGACAACTGTCAGATGATCGAATGTCTTCAATGCGATTCCATATGATTCAAGACGTCTTCCAGACACCAGGATCAACCTGGGCCAGTGCTTTGAACGCAGGCTTGGCGAACCAGTAGCCTTGCATCAGGAAAATTCCGCAGTCAGCGAGGAAGTCCCGTTCTTCGGCGTGTTCGATGCCTTCGGCGATCACTGTAACGCCCAACTCCGCACACATTGTGACAACACCACGAACGATAGCCTGACGCGCCCGATCACGGTGGACGTTGCGAATCAAATCCATGTCGAGTTTTATCAGGTCGGGCTGGAAATTCGCCAGAAGCGTCAGCCCGGCATGGCCGGCGCCGAAATCGTCGATGGCGGTCATGAAACCGAATTCGCGATATTCGCGCAAAATATTACTCAAATGGCCATCGTTATTTACATGCTCGGTTTCCAGCGTTTCGAATATGAGGTTCTCAAGCGGGAAGTTGTGCTGGCGTGCGGCTTCCAGGGTGGTGCGGATGCACAGCTCGGGACGGTACACGGCATTGGGCAGGAAGTTGATCGATAAACGCTCGGTCATTCCCAGTTGGGCCGCGCCCGCGATGGCCTTGGTGCGACAGCCCTGATCGAAGCGGTAGCGGTTGGTGTCCGTGACCTTGTCGAGGACCGAATAGGCACCCTCGCCATTGGGGCCTCTGACCAGTGCTTCATGCGCAAATACCGACTGGTCGCGCAGGTCCACGATCGGCTGGTAGGCAAACTCGAACGAGAAGTCCAGTTCCGGGCTGCCGGTGCAGCCTTCACAGCCCTTTCGGGGTGCGGTCAATGAGGTCGGGAACTCTGTCATGTCGCTCTTCCATGCTGAGGTTGGGAATAAATTCGCACTGACCGGCTTTGACACGCAAGGATTGATTGCTTCATGTTCGACAGGGCGCAGGGAGTGTACGTAGACCGGCGACTGCATGCAGTCACTTTCTATACTGAACCCGATAGTTCTGACTGTTTCACGAGTGAGGAATTCACATGGCAAAAAAGACTGAAGAAGACGATGACAAGGTTCGTCTGGACAAATGGCTGTGGGCGGCGCGTTTCTTCAAGACCCGGGCGCTGGCAAAGGCTGCTATAGAAAGCGGCAAGGTGCATTGCCGTGGCGAGCGTTGCAAGCCGGGCAAGGAGCCTCATATCGGTGACGAGATTCTGGTACGCACCGGTTTCGATGAGCGCACGGTCGTGGTTGAGGCGTTGTCCATCGTGCGGCGCGGCGCGCCCGAGGCGCAAACCCTGTATCGCGAAACACCCGACAGCATCGCAAAACGCGAACACGCAGCCGCACAACGCAAGGCGGGCAACCTGAGCGTGACCACCGACGGGCGACCGACCAAGAAGCAGCGTCGCCAGCTTTTCGAGTTTCACGGCAGCAATCACGGCGACTGAAACTGTGCGCCAGTAATCAGCACGAATCGCCATCCGGCTTGGAAGAGCGCTCCGTAGCCCATAAAATGCCCAGCAACGGTATGGCAGAGTGCATCCATGGATGCCTGACACTGCCATCAATTGTCATTCCTTCAGATACCTTCTTCTTATGCATGATTTACCGGACATCGACTTCACCCAGCGCTTCATCTTTGACGAAAGCGACGTTCGTGGAGAACTGGTCGCGCTGGAGCGCAGTTACGCCGAAGTGCTTGCCAAGCACCCCTACCCGGAGCCGGTCGCGCAACTGCTCGGCGAGCTGATGGCCGCTGCTGCCTTGCTGGTGGGGACACTGAAATTCGACGGCTTGCTGATTCTGCAGGCGCGCTCCAGCGGCGCTGTGCCGCTGCTGATGGTCGAGTGCTCCAGCGAGCGGGAATTGCGCGGCATTGCCCGTTATGACGAATCCCTGATCGCTCCGGGTGCCGGCCTGCAAGACCTGATGCCGGAAGGTTCGTTGACCCTGACCGTGGACCCCAAGAAGGGCAAGCGTTATCAGGGCATCGTGGCTCTGGACGGCGTCGACCTCTCGGAAAGCCTCTCCAGCTACTTCGTGATGTCCGAGCAGCTTGGTACCCGCTTCTGGCTCAAGGCCGACGGACATCGCGCCCGTGGTCTATTGTTGCAACAGCTTCCCGTGGCACAGATCACCGACCCCGAAGAGCGCGACGCCAGCTGGGAACATGTCATCACCCTGGCCAGCACCCTGTCGGCCGAGGAATTGCTGGGCCTGGACAACCAGACCATCCTGCATCGCCTGTACCACGAAGACCCGGTTCGCCTGTTCGATATCCAGCCGATCTGCTTCCGTTGCAGTTGCTCGCGTGAGCGTTCTGCCAATGCGCTGGTCAGCCTGGGTCTGGAGGATGCACAGCAACTGGTTCAGGAGCATGCCGGCGCGATCGAGATCGACTGCCAGTTCTGCAATGAGCGCTATTTGTTCGATGCCGCTGACGTCGCCCAGCTGTTTGCTGGCGGTGGTGTCGATTCTCCATCTGACACGCGCCACTAATCGCCAGAGAAACTGTCTCAGAACATCGTGTGGGCGGTTGTAATGCGGTTCTGACAGGAGGGTCCTACCATTTTTGGGCTTTTCTGGCATAATCCCGCCCACTTTTCCGCTGTAGTAGTGGTTGTTTTTTTACTACAAAACCGTTTGAAGCACTCGGCCACTGGCCGACGGGGACCCTGATGACGCAAGCAAACAACGCTGTGTACACCGATCTGAGCATCGACGAACTGGTCAAGGAAGCCCTTGCCCGTGGTGAAGGCGAGCTTTCCGACACCGGCGCGCTGGTTGTGCAAACAGGCCATCGCACTGGCCGCTCGCCAGCCGATCGTTTCATCGTTGAAGAGCCGAGCACTCAGGACGCAATCGCCTGGGGCACGATCAACCGCAAGTTCCCGGCTGACAAATTTGATGCTCTGTGGGACCGCGTTGCGGCCTATCTGAGCGAGCGCGAGCGTTTCGTTTCCCACGTTCATGTAGGTTCCGATCCTGCGCACTACCTGCCAGTCAAGATGACCACCGAGACTGCATGGCACAACCTGTTTGGCCGTTGCCTGTTCATCAACCCTGAGCAGTACAACCCGGCCGAGAAGGACCAGTGGCAGATCCAGAACGCCCCATGGTTCGTCTGCGAGCCAGAGCGCGACGGCACCAACTCCGACGGCACCGTCATCATCAACTTCGCCGCCAAGAAAGTGCTGATCGCTGGCATGCGCTACGCTGGCGAAATGAAGAAAGCCCTGTTCTCGGTCCAGAACTTCCTGCTGCCAGCAGTCGATGTTCTGCCGATGCACTGTGCGGCCAACATGGGCGAAGAGGGCGACGTGACCCTGTTCTTCGGCCTGTCCGGCACTGGCAAGACCACCCTGTCCGCTGACGAAAGCCGTTACCTGATCGGTGACGACGAACACGGCTGGGGCGTGGGCGTTGTGTTCAACATCGAAGGCGGTTGCTATGCCAAGTGCATCGACCTGTCCGAGAAGAACGAGCCTGTCATCTGGAAAGCCATCCAGCACGGCGCCGTACTGGAAAACGTCGTTCTGGACCCGGTCACCAAGAAAGCCGACTACGCCGACGACAGCCTGACCCAGAACAGCCGCGCAGCTTATCCGCGTGAACTGATCGAAAAACGCGCACCGCTGAACCTGGGCGGCGAGCCAAACGCCGTGATCTTCCTGACCTGCGACCTGACCGGCGTCCTGCCACCTGTGTCGATCCTCAGCGAAGAACAGGCTGCCTACCACTTCCTGTCGGGTTACACCGCACTGGTCGGCTCCACTGAAATGGGTTCGGGCGCTGGCATCAAGTCCACCTTCTCCACCTGCTTCGGCGCACCGTTCTTCCCGCGTCCGGCTGGCGAATACGCAGAGCTGCTGATCAAGCGCATCCGCGGCTTCGGCTCCAAGGTCTACCTGGTCAACACCGGCTGGACCGGCGGCGGCTACGGCGTCGGCAAACGCTTCAACATCCCGACCACTCGTGGCGTGATTGCAGCGATCCAGAGCGGCGCGTTGATCGGCGCAGAAACCGAGCACCTGGACACCATCAACCTCGACGTACCGAAGTCGGTACCGGGCGTTGAAACCGGTCTGCTGAACCCACGCAACACCTGGGCTGACAAAGCTGCCTACGACGAGGCCGCCAAAGGCCTGGCTGGTCTGTTCATCGAGAACTTCAAGAAGTTCGACGTGAGCGACGCCATCAAGGCTGCTGGTCCGAAGTTGTAATTCGGGTCAGTTGCACAAAAAACCGCCCTTCGGGGCGGTTTTTTATTTGGGGCTGCGGCGTGAAGTGAGTTTCCGTGGGAGGGAGCTTGCTCGCGACGGGGCCGGTGAAGTCAGCACACATTTCAGCGCCCGAAGATCGCTTCGCGGCTAAAGCCACTCCTACTCGGTTTGCGGTGATTCTGTGGATACCTGTATTGCCCCGTCGCGAGCAAGCTCCCTCCCATGAGGGTTTGGCTCAAGAAATGTGACGATTTCGAAAGACTCGTCCGTATCTTCTGCGTGAAACTTCCCTGACAATCCAGCCCCGCTTGTGCCTGCCAAATACGGGAACTAGGCTGCGTTCCTTCGCTGACAAATCAGCGATCGGGTGTGGAAACCTGTTCTTTTCTGTAGGCGCACAAGCGTCACCAAGTTGCTTGCCGGATATGTAATCGGCGAGTGCACTATGGCGGCTATGTGCGGGCAGACTTCGGTCTGGCCGGGTGCCTACAGCCTGGTTTTCCACCCCGTTCATAGCTGCCACCTTTTGTCGTGTGGAAACGTTAAGGGATGGCTCCGGAATGTGTAGGAGTTTCATCATGCTCAAAGCAACCCCCGAACCCATCTGAAGCCTTCGCGAATGAATTGGCTCCCACAACATCAACGCAAACCGTGTAGGAGCGGCTTTAGCCGCGAAGCGATTTTTCAGGCGCTGAAATATGTGCTGACTTCACTGCCCTGTCGCGAGCAAGCTCCCTCCCACGAGGGTTTTTGGCTCAAGAAATGTGACGATTTCGAAAGACTCGTCCGTATCTTCTGCGTGAAACTTCCCTGACAATCCAACCCCGCTTGTGCCTGCCAAATCCGGGAACTAGGCTGCGTTCCTTCGCTGACAAATCAGCGATCGGGTGTGAGAACCCGTTTGTTTGGGTAATGAGCAGTCAATTGTTCGTCGTCTTTCGGCGCGCTCTATGGCGGCTGTGTACGGGCAGACTTCGGTCTGGCCGGGTCCCTGCACCGGTTTCTCACCCTGTACACAGTTGCCACCCTTTGTCGTGTGAGAACGATAAAAGCTGGCTCCCATTCAGCGCAGGGAGAAATCGAAATGCTAAAAGTAACCCCCGAACCCATCAAACTCGAAGAAACCCTCCTGCGGGTTTTCGACCTCTTGCGCAGTGCTTCGGCTGCGGCCTATGAAACCGGTGACCAGCTCAGTGGCCAGAAACGTGATCTGGCGTATTCGGTGATCTATCTGGTGGAAATGGCTCATGCGCTGGTTGAGCGTTCGCTAAACAAGATTGAGGTGACCTGAGGCCTTCGCGAATGAATTCGCTCCTGCAGCGCCGGGTAGGAGCGACTTCAGTCGCGAAGCTCTTCAACTGCCAAGGCTTAAATCGCGCCTCAGGGCCTCGACGCAGAAGTCTACAAAGGCGCGCACCTTGGATGATCCACGGCGACCTTCCAGATAGATCACATGCACGGGCTCCGGGGCAATTTCAAAGGCTTCCAGCACGCATTGGATGCTCCCATTCTGCAGGTGCTCACGTACCTGGTACGACGACACCTGAGTCAGCCCCCAGTTTTGCATCATTGCGCTGATGGCTGCGTTGAAGGACGTCAGGCGAAGTCTTGAAGCAACGTCTACTGAATGGTCGCGTCCATCGACCCGGAAAGCCCATTTGGCTGAGCGTTCGGAAGCTGATGTTGAAATGGTTGAATGCAGCCGCAGATCGTCAGGGTGTTGCGGGGTGCCATGCGCCGATAGATAGGCTGTGGATGCACAAACCATGCGGCGTAAGCTGCCGACAGGAATAGCCGTCAGTGATGAATCGGGCAGGGCACCGATTCGTATGGCTACGTCGATGCCTTCATCCAGCATGTGGACGACTCTATCCACCAGGATGGCGCGAATGTCTACGGTGGGGTGCTTTTCAAGAAAGCGAGTCAGCACCGGCGTGACGTGCAATGCGCCAAACATCTGTGGTGCTGTGATCGTCAGTAGCCCACTGGGATTGGCGTGGACGCCTGCCGCTGCGCTTTGCGCCTCCTCAAGGTCTGCAAGCAAGCGACGACAGTCCATCGCAAAACGCTGTCCTGCTTCCGTAAGGCGCAGGCTGCGGGTTGTGCGCACGACCAGCAGAACTCCCAGGCGGCTTTCCAGTTGAGCGATTGCACGAGTCACCGTGGCGGTAGAAAGACCGAAATGGCGAGCCACGCTGGCGAAGCTGGATTGCTCCGCCACAGCGGAGAAAAGGGTCATTTCCTGAATTCGGTCCATAGGTTTCCTGTCGGTATTGCAGTCTCTGCAACAGTGAATTGACGTACGTGGTCATTCTCTGCGAATTACGCAATGCCTAGTATGGACCTCAATTCCATTCTGTTGAGGTTTAACCATGAACCATTCCAACTCCCGGACGGGCAGTGACACGCTGGATGTCAGCCGGCGCAAAATCCTCATGGCATCGGCAGTGGGTGCTGCTTCGGCGCTTGTCGTTTCGGCGGCAGGTGCTGCCGGAGCTACCGCTCAAGGTTCTGCTTCCAGAAAAAGCGCTTTGCCCGTTGATGATGCCTTCCGTATTACGTTCAAAACACAAAAGGTTGGCGAGGTCGAGGTGTTCTATCGCGAAGCCGGCCCCAAGGATGCGCCGGTGTTGTTGCTGTTGCACGGCTTCCCGACATCCAGCCACATGTTCCGTAACCTGATGCCGTTGCTGGCAAGTCAGTACCGCGTGATCGCGCCAGACCTGCCAGGTTTCGGTAACACCAAAGCACCACCGCGCGGTCAGTTTGATTACACCTTTGAAAACCTCTACAAGGTAATCGAAGGCTTTACCCAGGCTCTGGATCTGAAGAAATACAGCCTCTACATTTTCGATTACGGCGCGCCCACAGGCCTGCGTCTTGCCGTCGCCAATCCTGAAAAAGTCACGGCCATCATCAGTCAGAACGGAAATGCCTACATGGAAGGCTTCAGCGATCAATGGGGGGCTTGGCAATCCTATTGGCGCGAACCGACGGCGGCCAATCGTGAGGCATGCCGTGCTTCGTTATCGCCGGAAACGATCCGTGACTGGCAATATGGAACGGGCTCCGATCCGAGAAAACTGTCACCGGACGGCTATAACCTGGACATCCTTTACATGGCGCGGCCGGGCGCGGAAGAGATTCAGCTCGATCTGATACTCGACTATCGTAGCAACGTGGCAGCCTATCCGGCATTTCAGCAGTATTTGCGCAAACACCAGCCGCCATTGCTGGCTGTCTGGGGCAAGCATGATCCGGCCTTTATCCCGCCAGGAGCCGAGGCGTATCGTAAGGATATTCCGACTGCCGAAGTTCATCTTCTGGACGCAGGACACTTCGCTCTGGAAACCCACGCTCCGGAGGTTGCCGGGTACATTCGCGATTTCCTTTCACGAAAGCTGAAAGCCTGACACGCCGCAATAACAGGGCTCACCCCAACGGATTGAACCCTTCACCTGCGCTGCAATAACGTTGCTGCGCAGCCTTGCTTGAGCCGGCATGGCTTCGGTCCCATTGCCGGCTCCAGCTTTTGCATTGCTCTCTGAAATACACCTTCGCGCCTTTTCGGCATTCGCGGTATTCGATCGAGCCTCTGGGCCAGTTGGTGCAGACGCTGCTGCCTTCGATGCGGTTGTCGGTAATGCTCCAGACCGCCCGGTAGGTGCGCTTTTTATCCCATTGGTTCACAGTCGCCCATTCGACGCTTTCCACGCTGGCGCGTCCGGCTTGTGGCGCTTGCTGGTCGGCCATGTATTGCGCCATGAACCTGTCGGACACCATGCCCTGGGCCTCATGGTTTTGGGTCGCCCGGGGGAACTGTCCAAAGCGGCAGGTTGCAACGGCTTCGTCGATGAGATTGTCCGGGCCTATGCAATCGGCCAGCGGTTGAGGGCGTTGTGAGGTTTGAGCGGGCGCGGTAGAGGCAGTGGTCTGCGTGACCTTGTGAATCGGGGGCGAGGCGGAATTGTTCGCGATCAGCCGCAAGACACCGCTGTAATAGAGTACGCCGTAGCTGCTCAGGGCCATGAATATGAGCAAGGCCAACAGGTTGCGGTAGAACGTCGAAAAGTTCGATGAGTGGCGTCGCACGTAATGCGCCGCGTCTTCCTCATTGGCACTGAAGTGCTCGTATGAGTTGCGTTTTTCTTGCATGGCATCCATTCACATAGTTGCGCGTCCCGTGCGCTGAGTCGAGAGCGTAAACGGGATGGATGCCGTTTGCCAGCGTTAGCTAACGTTCACTACATGAAACGGGGACAGGCAATGTGCTTGTACACGTGATTGCCTGCTCAGACTTCTTTACTGTCCGATACGTTGACTGCGCTGTTCTTCCCGCTATTGAAAATATCCAGAGCCGAACTGTCGCCCGCTGTCAGGTTGGCCACATAGTTACTGGGGTATTGTGCTTTTTCTATCGGCGGCAGGTCGTTGTAATGCGCGAGCATTTCGACCAGTGTGTTGGTGCTCTTGCCGGTTTCGTTGTATTCGTCTACGTATTGTTTGGCAATAGCCCTTTTCCATACTTGCTCACGGTCGTGGTTTTCGGAAAATGCTGCATTTCGCTCGTTGATGGTGTAATCACCACTTTCATCGTAAATGACTAATCGCAACTGATCCTGGGACAAGCTGGCAAAAGGGTTTGAGCCAGTACCATTCATGAATTGTGTCGCTTGCTTGGCTCTTTCCAGCAGTTCGGGATCATCGGTATCCGGAACTTCGGCATCGTGAATCTTTCGGTTATCCGAGTATTCGGGGCCAACAAGTTTATAAATGATGCTGGTGGCCAATTTCCCCAGCTCTTTGCTGCCCAGTGTCGAGTCGCGAGATTCGGCGCGAGCGGCACTGTCATTCAGCTGTTTGGCCAAGGTTGAAAGTGTTGCAGTGTCCGAATTTTCTGTTTTTGAAGACAGTGCTTTCGGATCGACACTGGCCGTGGCCACGGAAGCCGTTTTTGCGACGGTCTTGATCGTGTTGCTGGCAAGAAAAGACGAGATGGAGTTGGTATCGATCATATGTGCTTCCTCGCAGCGGTGATCCTGTCCATGGTTCTATCGCCACTGTGTCGGCATGAGAGGAGCAAGCTTTAGTTTTTGTCGCAGGAGCGTGTGCATCAGGCACTGATGCACACGTGTACAGGCTTATTTCATTGTGAATTCAGCAGACCAGGCGTAAGTGGACAGGTTGGTGACGCTAGAGGTTGCTGTGCAGACGGCGCCGCCGCTAGGCGTCGCTGTACGGGTCCATTTCGGGACTTTCACGCCACCTGTTGAAATGGCGTTGATGAAGGTTGTTGAGAATACACAGACCTTTGTTCCGATGGCGTAGCGAACGCTGGCATAGCCTGAGTCTGGCAAAGCGGTTTGAACAACATAGGTGTCAGAGCCGCCGGCAGCGACAACGGCATCGATCGTCTCCTTGGCGTTCAACTGGGTCGATCGCTCATTGGTAGAAACAACCTTGTATTCCGCAGCAGCCGTTCCCAGATTCTTGAACGTCACAGTAACCGGTGGACCCGCCTGTGCGGTTGCAGCGACAGTCATTGTGGCCAGTGCAAGAGAGGACAACAGCAGTTTTGAAAATTTCATAGCAGTAAAGCTCCTTGAGTAAAAGTGTCAACTTCTTGTTGTTTTTGCGTATGAAAATAAAGCGATGGCCCGCCGTCATGCCGGGTTTTCATATGTTTCAGGTATGGATTCAGAGACGAGAAGAGTGCGGGGTAACCAGCGGGCAATAAAACATGCACATTTCCCTGTGCCGATACTGATACGAATACTCAGCATCACTCTATCCACGGCAGGGTTTGTATCATGGGCAATACAAAAGCGGTAGCCGATAAAATAATTTTCTGAAGAAATAAAGTAATAAGTCTTTTTGTTTCAGAAGTGTTGCAGCGCCCTTCAAGAAAGTGAAGAGCGCCTGTTTTCAATGTCAGGTCACTGCATAAAACTTGCGTACATACACAGTACTGGTCCATTTGCATGGTGCGCCCTGGGCGACGAATACGGTATCGCCCGGCTTTACGCTCAGGGTCGGGCCGTTGTCCAGTTGCAGGTCAACGCTGCCTTCGATCAGGTGCATCAGTTCGTGGATCTTGTGCGGGCGTGCGAAGCGTTCGTAAGGGGTCGAGTCCCAGACGCCGATGCGCAAGGTGCTGGCTGTATCTTCAAAGATGTTGTTGCTGCGACATTGCGGGGCTGTGCCGATCAGGATGCCGGCTTCCGGTGGCGATGACGGCGTGAGCGGGGCGTAACGCTCGATCAGGGTGATGCCGGGCTTGTCCGGGCCGCTCGCCTGGGTTGCGGCGCAAAAGGCCCAGATGCTGTGTGGCTGTGCCTCAATGCGCAGGTCGGTACCGCGCCCGATCACGGCGCTTTCTCCAGGGCTGACGGTGATGCTGGTTTGCCCCGAGCGCAAAGTGATTGCGCCACGGTGTACCACCAGCATTTCGGTGTAGGGGTAATGCTTCATGCTTAACGATTCGCCGAGGTTCACCAGGCCGGCAGCAATGCCCTGGTCATCGATGAAGGCGATGCGGCGCTGGCTGGCGAACGGGTCGTTTGGGCTCAACGGGCCGGAGGTGAATTCGGTGTCGACAGGGGTGTTATCGGCATGGGCCAGCAACAAGGCGGTTGGGTGTGACATGTGCGCTGAATCTCCTGGAATCTAGCCGATGGCCTGAGTGATAAGGGCAAACTGACGAACACCCTGTGACGGTTGCGGTACGGCACCCATGCTCATGCAGGTCACGCTGTCCACGCGCTTGAGGCCGGCTTCTTCCAGCCATTGCGGCAGGCCGCTGTCCACCGGAATATCGATGCGCACAAAGGCATAAGGCACCTTGGCCAGCAGTTGTTCGATGAGGTGTCTGGCTTGCTCGACGTCTTCGGCGATCAGCGGGCCGATGCACAGGCCGCGACCAAAAGGCCGCATGATGGCGAAGGCTTGAAGCTGGCCGTCACGTTCGATGCCCACGGCATGTTCGACATTGTTGAGCGCATCGCCCAGGGTGACGGTGCGATCCAGGCCGCTGCCGGCATTGGCCAGTTCCAGCACGCGAGGCTTGTCTGCATCGCTCAGCGGGCGGCAGTGTTCGCCTGCTTTCAATGGGGTTACGGACGGTACTTGCGCCTGCCCCTGACGTTGCTCGACTTCGCCAAAACTGACAAAGCCCATCTTGGCGTACAACGGCGCGCCAGCCAGTGTCGCGTTGAGGATGGCGGTACGCGGTGCGACGCTGCCCACGGCCATTTCCATCAGCTTGCGGCCCACGCCTTTGCCTTGATAGTCGTCGCTGACAATCACCAGCCCGATGGTGGAATAGTCGCCCTGATGGCAGGCAAAGGCGCTGCCGATCAGCCTGCCGTTATGGATCGCCACAAAGCCCTGGGCGACACGTTGCAGCATGGCCCAGTCTTCCAGCCGGTGCGGCCATTTCAGGTCAAGGGACAGGGTGTGGGCATGACCGACATCGTCGGCGGTCATGGGGCGATATTCATAGTCGATGCGTTGTTGAGCGAGCATGAGGTATCTCCGTGAAAAGCTATAAAAGTCTGCGGCAGGCTTGCTGTATCCCACCTGTGAGCAAGGGTGACAAGAGGGGTGCAAGCATTCGGCAGATTCAATAATCGCGAGCGCTCCAGACCGCAGTTACTTCTTAAACGGGGTAAAAGGTCGGCAGCAAATGCTTGCGGTTTTTTTCTAGCATGGACACCTCGCTTGTCATTGGCTGGAGTCCTTCATGGATAGCTTCGATCCTCGTGTTATTGCTGTGCGCAGCGCTCATTTCATTGCCGGCCAATACCGCGATGCGCAATCGGGTATGGCGGTGTCCCGTCCCTCCGATGGCCAGGTCTATGCAGAGCTGCCGATTGCCGATGCCGCGCTGGTGGACGAAGCCGTGAGCGATGCCTGGCAGGCGTTCAAGCGCAGCGACTGGGCCAGTCGTCCGCCTCGTGAACGTGCCCGGGTCATGCGTCGCTGGGCCGACCTGATCGAAGCCGATGGCGCGGTGTTGGGGCCTCTGGAAGCGGTGGGTTCTACACGTCCGCACAAGGATGTATTGGCCTGGGACATTCCTTATGTGGCCGAAGGCATTCGTTTCTTCGCCGAGCTGGCGGACAAGCACGGCGGGGAAGTTGCAGCTACCCAGACGGATCGACTGGGCATGCAGATTGCCGAGCCTTACGGTGTGATCGCAGCCATCGCGCCGTGGAATTTCCCGCTGAGCATGGCTTCATGGAAAGTCGCGCCCGCGCTGGCAGCAGGTAATGCCGTGGTGCTCAAGCCTTCGGAGCTGACGCCGTTTTCGGCTTTGCGTTATGCCGAGCTGGCGGTGAAGGCCGGGATTCCTGCGGGCATCTTCAACGTGGTGCAGGGTGATGGCCGCACCACTGGCGATGGCTTGTGTCGGCATCCGCTTGTCTCGAAAGTGACCTTCACCGGATCGACAGCGACCGGGTCGAGCATCATGTCCACCTGCGCACTGGTCGGTCCCAAGCCGGTGACGCTGGAGCTGGGCGGCAAAAGCCCGCAACTGGTGTTTGCCGATATTCCGGATATCGCCAAGACAGCCCGCACCGTTGCACTGGCCATTACCGGCAACGCCGGGCAGGTCTGTGTGTCGGGTTCGCGACTGATTATCGAGCGCTCGATCATGGCGCCTTTCGTCGAGCATCTGCAGGCGTACTTCAAGGAGCTGCGCCCCGGCCCGACCTGGTCGCCAGACAGCACGCTGACACCGATCATTTCTCGCCAGCAGGCCATGCGCATCGACAACATCGTGCAACGCTCCCGCGAGGCGGGTGCCGAGGTGTTGACCGGTGGCGGATTGTTCGAAGGCTTGGGCGGCGCCTATTACCAGCCCACTCTGCTGACAGGGCTGGACAACCGGAACCCGGCCGTTTGTGAAGAAGTCTTCGGGCCGGTGCTGACCATTCAGGCTTTCGATGACGAAGAGCAGGCCTTGAGCCTGGCCGAGCACGACACCTACGGGCTGGCGGCCGGGCTGCACACGGCGGACCTGAACCGTGCCTTGCGCCTGATTCGTCGCCTGGAGGCCGGGACGGTGTGGGTGAACCGTTATGGCCGCAGCAACGATTACATTCTGCCCACCGGAGGCTACAAGCGTTCCGGGATCGGCAAGGATCTGGGCAAGGAGGCGTTCGAGGCCAACCTGCGTTTCAAGAGTGTGCTGATCGATATCGGCTGATCTTTTCAAGGTCTGTCAGGCGGGCGCTTCCTCTAGTAGGAAGCGCCCGTTTTTTTTCGCGAATGAATTCGCACACAAGGGCAGACGCGGGCCCAGTGGGAGCGAATTCATTCGCGAAGAACCCCAAACGCAGTTTCTGCGGCGCAAACCCCCGTGTTTGAGCGACAGCGCCCCGAAAAGGGTCATAAAAGCGCCTGAAACCGGGGTTTGCCCAAGGCTGGAGCGCCCCGCAAAGTCTGCTGAGCGCGCACCTTAAAACGGTGCTTTCTATCAAGCAGCCAGCACTTTTAACGCCATATGCTGATTTCACGGTGTTGTAATGAGGGTGTGCTTCAGCGTGCATCAACGATCGTTTCGACCGGGTTGATTGCGCGTCTTGCCATGACCTCAACGAACTTCAGGACCGCACAAAATGAGCTTTCTTCGACCAAAATTCATTACGTTCGACTGCTACGGCACCTTGACCAACTTCCACATGGGCACCATGACCCGCGAGCTGTTCGCCGACCGTGTACCTGCCGAGCAGATGGATCAGTTCGTGAAAGACTTTTCGGCCTATCGCCTGGATCAGGTCATGGGTGAGTGGATGCCGTATGACGAAATCCTGAAGGTCGCTCTGGCACGTACCTGCAAGCGCTGGAACGTTGAATACCGTGGCGAAGGCCAGCTCTATTACGACGCCGTTCCCACCTGGGGCCCGCATGCCGATGTACCTGCCGGCCTGTCGAAAATCGCCGACAAGATCCCGCTGGTGATTTTCTCCAACGCCAGCGACAGCCAGATCATGTCCAACGTCGACAAGCTCGGCGCGCCTTTCTACAAGGTGTTCACCGCCGAACAGGCTCAGGTCTACAAACCGCGTCTGGCAGCGTTCGAGTTCATGCTCGACAACCTCGGCTGTGGCCCGGAAGACATTTTGCATGTGTCTTCGAGTTTCCGTTACGACCTGTTTTCAGCCCATGACATGAAGATCAGGAACAAGGCATTTGTGGCCCGAGGCCACGAACAGCCGGCCAACAGTTTCTATGAGTATCACCAGATCCCGGACATCGGCGGTCTGGCCGGGCTGGTCGGTCTGTAAAGGCGGCGTGTTCAAGGTGCTTTCCATCAAGCGACAAGGAGAACGAGATGCACAGTGAGTCCTACTGGCTCGATACTGCTCCGGCCTTTACCGGTGCCTGCGAAGGTGCTGTGGAAGGGCAGGCAGATGTGGTGATTGTCGGGGGCGGTTTTACCGGACTTGCGGCAGCTCGTGCCTTGGCCTTGAAAGGCGCCAGTGTTGTGGTTCTGGAAGCGGGCCGTGTGATCGGCGAAGCGTCCGGCCGCAATGGCGGGCAATGCAATACCGGCGTTGCCCAGGACTATGCCTCGTTGAGCCAGAGCCTGGGTGCCGGGCAGGCCCGCGAGTATTACAAGGCTTATGAAAGCGCGGTGCAGAGCGTTGTCGATGTGATCGAGCAGGAGAGCATCGCCTGTGACATCAAGCGCAACGGCAAGCTCAAGCTGGCCGCCAAGCCCGGTCATTACGAAGGGCTGGCCCGCACCTGCGAGCTGATCCGGCGTGAAGTGGATGCCGATGTCGAGTTGCTCTCGGCTCAGGACGTGCGCGCTGAGATCGATTCTGACGAGTTTCATGGCGGCCTGTTGCAGCGCAACGGCGTGCAGATTCATGTGGGTCGTTTTGGCGTGGGGCTGGCCGATGCGGCGGTGCGCCATGGCGCTCGCGTCTATCAGGACGCTCTGGTCAAGGACTGGAAGGCCCGCGGCAACGGCTTTGTAGTCAACACCTCCAAGGGTTCGATACAGGCCGGGCAAGTGTTGCTGGCCACGGGCGCTTGCCAGCACGGCGGGCTGGGCTGGTATCGGCGCCGGATCGTTCCGGTGGGCAGTTTCGTGATTGCCACTGAAGTGCTGCCTCAGGAACTGATCAACCGTCTGTTCCCCAACCAGCGTGCCTATGTCACCAGCCGTTTGATCGGCAACTATTTCCGTCTTACGCCTGATAACCGTTTGCTGTTTGGCGGTCGTGCGCGCTTTGCAATGTCCAACAGCAGCTCGGATGCCAAGAGCGGCAAGGTGCTGCAGGCGGCCATGGTGCAGATGTTCCCGCAACTGGCCCACGTGAAGATCGATTACTGCTGGGGCGGGCTGGTGGACATGACCTCCGACCGTCTGCCCCGTGCAGGCGAGCATGACGGGGTTTTCTACTCGATGGGCTACAGCGGCCATGGCGTGCAGATGTCGGTGCACATGGGCCAGATCATGGCGCAAGTCATGGAAGGCAAGGCACAGGCCAACCCCTGGCGCGACCTGAGCTGGCCAGCGATTCCCGGCCATTTTGGTAAACCGTGGTTCCTGCCGCTGGTGGGAGCGTATTACCGCTATCAGGACAGTCGCTACTGAGTTTTTGTTTCACCGTCGTCGCGTGTGCTTAAAGGACGCTCCGGTCAACCGTGAGCAACTCGGACATTCCCTTTTTCGACAGGTAGAACTGATATGGCTGACAAGAAAAATGATTCCCCGTTGATTTCCGGCCAGGACAGCCTGCGGGTTTTCGAGGGACTCAACCGCGGTCTGTCGCGCCGCGATGCATTGCGCATGCTGGGTGTCGCCGGTGTCATGGCGGCAGGCTCCAGCAGCCTGTTCGGTGCGGCGGGGAAAGTGTTTGCCGATGACGATGCGGCGCCTGTGAAAGGCAAGCCGGGCGGACGCATTCGTGTGGCAGGCATGTCCAGCTCCACGGCCGATACCCTCGACCCGGCCAAGGGCGCGCTGTCCACCGACTATGTTCGCCACTTCATGTTCTACAACGGCCTGACCCGTTTCGACAGCCATCTGGTGCCGCATCCGGAGCTGGCCGAAAAGATCGAAAACAGCAACGCAACGGTGTGGACCATCACCTTGCGCAAGGACGTCACCTTCCACAACGGCAAGCCGCTGAGCGCCGCCGATGTGGTGTTCTCCCTGTCGCGCCACAAGGATCCGGTGACCGGCTCGAAAGTCATGCCGCTGATGGCGCAGTTCTCCGAGATCAAGGCGACCGGCCCGCTGGAGGTCCAGATCACCCTGAGTTCTCCCAACGCCGAGCTGCCGTCGATCTTGGCGGTGTCGCATCTGTTGATCGTGCCCGAAGGCACCACCGATTTCAGCAAGGGCATCGGCACCGGCCCGTTCACGGTCAAGGAGTTCACGCCGGGCGTGCGTTCCGTCAGCGCCCGCAACCCGAACTACTGGAAACCGGGCCTGCCGTATCTGGACGAGATCGAGTTCATTGCCATCGGCGACGAGCCATCGCGGGTCAATGCCCTGCTGTCCGGCGACGTGCACATGATCAACGAGGTCAACCCGCGCTCCACCACCCGCATTGCCGCCAGCGCCGGTCACCGGGTCGTGGATGCGCCGTCGGGCAACTACACCGACCTGATCATTCGCCAGGACCAGATGCCCGGCAAGAGCCCGGAATTCACCGAGGCCATGAAGTACCTGCTGGATCGCGAGCAGGTCAAGTCGGCGGTCTTCCGTGGTTACGCACGAGTGGGTAACGATCACCCGATTGCGCCCGGTTCGCGCTACTTCAATGCCGACCTGCCGCAGCGTCAGTACGACCCGGAAAAAGCCAAGTTCCTGCTCAAGAAAGCCGGGCTGGAAAAGATCACCATGCCGGTGGCGGCATCGCCGGCTGCAACCGGTTCGGTGGACATTGCCGTGCTGCTGCAACAGTCGGCCAAACAGGCCGGCCTGACCCTCAACGTCAACCGTCTGCCCAGCGATGGCTACTGGTCCAACCACTGGATGAAGCATCCGCTGAGCTTCGGCAACATCAACCCGCGCCCGAATGCCGACGTGATCTTTTCGCAGTTCTTCCAGTCATCCGCGCCGTGGAACGAGTCGGCCTGGAAGAACGACCAGTTCGACCAGTTGCTGATGCTGGCCCGTGGCGAAACCGACGACGAGAAGCGCGGCAAGATGTATGGCGACATGCAGGCGCTGGTCAGTCAGCACTGCGGCATCGGCATCCCGGTGTTCATCAGCAATATCGACGGCGTGGACAAGCGTATCCAGGGTTACTCCAGCAACCCGCTGGGCGGCTTCATGGGGTACATGTTCAGCGAGCAGGTGTGGCTGGACGCGTGACAACGGCTGTGGACTGATGCGGGAGCAGGCAGATGAATAGCAACACATTCTGGCTGATCGTCCAGCGCCTGGGCGCTGCGATCGTGACCTTGTTGATTGTTTCCGTGGTGGTGTTCGCCATTACGGCAGTGTTGCCCGGCGACGCGGCGCAAGCCGCCCTCGGGCAGTTCGCGACCCCTGAACAGGTTGCGGCCCTGCGCATCAAGCTGGGTCTGGATCAGCCGGGTGTGGTGCGTTACCTGCAATGGCTGATGAACCTGCTGGGCGGCAACATGGGTGAGTCGGTGTCCAACGCCATGCCGGTGACCGACCTGATCGCCGGGCGTTTCCCCAACACCCTGATGCTGGCGGCCACCACCGCGCTGGTGTCGGTGCCGGTTGCCTTGGCACTGGGCATCGGCTCGGCCATGGGCCGGGGCGGTCGTCTGGACAGCGCCCTGAGTTTCATCACCCTGGCGCTGGTGGCGGTGCCCGAGTTTCTGGTGGCGACCCTGGCAGTGCTGATCTTTGCCGTGAACCTGGGCTGGCTGTCGGCGTTGTCCTACGCCAGCGATGTCAGCTCGCCGCTGCAATTCATCCGCACGTATGCCTTGCCGGTGATGACCCTGTGTTGCGTCATCGTCGCCCAGATGGCGCGCATGACCCGCGCTGCCGTCATTGACCAGCTCGATAGCCCTTACGTCGAGATGGCCCGGCTCAAGGGTGTGAGCCCCACGCGCATCGTGCTGCAACATGCCTTGCCCAACGCCATCGGGCCGATTGCCAATGCCGTGGCATTGAGCCTTTCCTACCTGCTGGGTGGCGTGGTGATTGTCGAAACCATCTTCAACTATCCCGGCATCGCCAGCCTCATGGTCGATGCCGTAACCAACCGGGACATGGCGCTGGTGCAAGCCTGCACCATGCTGTTCTGCTCGGCTTATCTGGGGTTGGTGTTGCTGGCCGACCTGTGTGCAATCCTTTCCAATCCGAGGCTGAGAACCCAATGAGAGACGTCATTGTGAAGTCGACGCCAGCCGCGCCGGACCTGGCGCTGGGCAAGATATCCCACGGCCCTTCCTGGCTGGGCCTGATTGGCGCGGCGATGTGTTTCCTGTGGCTGCTGGTCGCGCTGTTTGGCCCATGGCTGGCGCCGTATTCGGTGGGAGAAGTGGTTTCCGACAACGTGTTCGATGCCATCAGTGCCACGCATCTGTTCGGCACCGATTATCTGGGCCGTGACATGCTCAGTCGGGTGCTGGTCGGTGCGCGTTTCACCATTGGCCTGGCTCTGGTTGCCGCGATACTCGCCAGCAGTATCGGCACTTTCTTCGCGCTGATTTCAGTGGTTGCGCCCAAATGGCTGGACGAAGTCATCAGCCGTCTCATGGATGCCTTTATCTCGATCCCCAGCAAGATGCTTGCGCTGATCATGGTGTCGGCCTTCGGTTCGTCCATCACTCTGCTGATCTGCACGGCGGTCCTGAGTTTCATGCCCGGCGCCTTTCGCATTGCGCGCAGCCTGGCAGTGAATATCGAGGCGCTGGAGTACGTGCAGGTGGCTCGTACTCGTGGAGAAAGCCGCCTCTACATCGCCTGCCACGAAATCCTGCCCAACATGCTCAACCCGGTGATGACCGACCTGGGTCTGCGCTTCGGTTTCATCGTGCTGCTGCTCAGCGGCATGAGTTTTCTGGGGCTGGGCGTGCAGCCGCCGGATGCCGACCTGGGTTCGCTGGTGCGTGAGAACATCGGCGGGCTCAATCAGGGCGCTCCTGCCATCGTGATTCCGGCACTGGCCATCGGCACGCTGACCATCGGGGTCAATCTCTTCATCGACCGGCTGTCATCAAGCCGTAGTCGCCGCTCGGGAGGTCGATGAGATGAGTGAATTGATAAGGGTGCAAGACCTGCGCGTGGTTGCCAGCGGCGACCGTGGCGAAACCGAGATCGTCAAAGGCGTGAGTTTCGCACTGGAAAAAGGCGAAGTGCTGGCGTTGATCGGCGAGTCCGGTTCCGGCAAGACCACCATCGCCCTGGCGCTGCTGGGCTATGCGCGACGCGGCTGCCGTCTGGCCAGCGGTGTGGTGCAGATTGGCGAACACGACATGCTCAGCCTGCCGGAAAGCCAATTGCAGGGTTTGCGCGGCAATCGGGTGTCCTACATCGCGCAAAGTGCTGCCGCCGCTTTCAACCCGGCCAAACGGCTGATCGATCAAGTGATCGAAGGCGCGCTGATTCACGGCCTGGGCAACCGGGCGGCGCTGGAAGCCAAGGCTGTCGAGCTGTTCCGCGATCTGGCACTGCCCAACCCGGAGCAGATCGGCCAGCGTTATCCGCATCAGGTGTCGGGTGGTCAGTTGCAGCGGGTCATGGCGGCCATGGCGCTGATCAGCGACCCTTTGCTGGTGATTCTCGACGAACCCACCACGGCGCTGGACGTGACCACTCAGATCGACGTGCTTCGCGCGTTCAAGCGCGTGGTGCGCGAGCGGGGCGCGACGGCGGTGTATGTCTCCCATGACCTGGCGGTCGTGGCGCAGATGGCCGATCAGATCGTTGTGCTCAATGGCGGGCAGATCATCGAGAAAAGCAGCACCTCGGCACTGCTCAAAGGTCCCGAAGAAGCCTACACCCGCAGCCTGCTGGCCGCGGCCCGACCGGATGCAACCCTGAGCCCGCCCGACGATGTGGCAAGTGACCGTGTGCTGCTGACCATCAAGGGCATGACCGCCGGTTACGGCAAGAAGAACCTGCAAGGCATGCCGATGATTCGCGTGCTCGAAGACATCGACCTGACCATTCGCCGTGGCCAGGCCATCGGCGTGATCGGTGAGTCCGGTTCGGGCAAGTCGACCCTGGCGCGTGTGGTCGCCGGTTTGCTGGACCCGGCACGGGGCAGCCTGGTATTCGATGGTGCCGAACTGTCCGGCACCCTTGCCGGGCGTACGCCAGACCAGTTCCGCCGTATCCAGATGGTGTTCCAGAATGCCGATACGGCACTCAACCCGATGCACAGCGTCAGCACCATCCTGGCCCGGCCTTTGAAAATGTACTTCGGCCTCAAGGGTCAGGCCTTGCGCCAGCGTATCGATGAGCTGATGGATCTGGTGCGCCTGCCCCGTGAGCTGGCCGAGCGCCGCCCCAACGAACTGTCCGGTGGCCAGAAACAGCGTATCAACCTGGCCCGCGCCCTGGCGGCCAAGCCGGACCTGATCCTCTGCGATGAAGTGACCTCGGCGCTGGATACCGTGGTCGGCGCAGCGATTCTTGAACTCTTGGGCGACCTGCGGCGCGAGCTGGGGGTTTCTTACCTGTTCATCAGCCATGACATTTCCACCGTACGCGCCCTGTGCGACGACATTGTGGTGATGTACAGCGGCCACAAGGTCGAGGAGGGCAGTTGCGAATCCTTCAGCAAGGCGCCTTTCCATCCTTACACGGACTTGCTGGTGAGTTCGGTGCCGGAGTTGCGTCAGGGCTGGCTGGAAGGTTGTTCTTCCAATTGCGGCAAGCTGCCGCCGACCAGCGCCCCGGCCCGTGATACCGAGCTGTGTACCTTCCTCAATCGCTGCCCGGTCCGTATCGAGGGGTTGTGCAACAAGACCGCGCCGGGTCGCCGTCAGATCGGTGGTGGCAGCGAAATCCTTTGTCATCGTGAAAGCGCCGAACTGCAGGGCGCACAAGAGAACCTGAATAACGTGACCGTGGGAGCCTATGCATGAAAGGGCGTTTCGTAAGGTTGGGCGAGCGTGATCGGCCCACTGTCAGCCTCAAAGTCGATGGTCAGTCCGTCGAAGCCTTGCAGGGCGACACCCTGATGGTCGCCTTGCTGACCCAGGGCGCAGCCTTGCGCCAGTCCGAATTCGATCCGGGACGTCGGGCCGGTTTCTGCCTGATGGGCGCCTGCCAGGATTGCTGGGTATGGACCCGCAGCGGCGAACGCCTGCGCGCCTGCTCCAATGAAGTCCGCGACGGGCTGGATATCGTCACTACACAACCGGAGGCGACATGGCCACTTCACGGTTAGGCGTTGCAGACCCCAAGGCTGCCAGGGTCGTCATCATCGGTGCCGGGCCTGCGGGCACCCGTTGTGCCGAGACGCTGCTGGCGGCGGGCCTCAAGCCGATTCTGATCGATGAGAACCGCCGTGACGGCGGGCAGATCTACCGACGTCAGCCCGAAGGTTTCAAGCGTGACTATTCGGCGCTGTATGGCACCGAAGCGCCCAAGGCCCGTGCGCTGCATGAAAGCTTCGACCGCCTGCGCTCAAAGATCGACTATCGGCCCGACACTTTGGCCTGGAACCTGACCCCAGGCCAGTTGTGCTGTGTCAGCCAAGGGCTGCATACCGTGCAGGATTTCGATGCGCTGATTCTGTGTACCGGTGCCACCGACCGGTTGATGCCCATCAAGGGCTGGCAACTGGCGGGGACATACAGCCTGGGCGGCGCGCAGATTGCCCTCAAGGCGCAGTCGGTATCCATCGGCAGCCAGGTCGTGTTCATGGGCAGCGGCCCGTTGCTGTATCTGGTCGCCAGCCAGTACGTGAAAGCGGGTGCCGACGTGGCGGCAGTACTCGATACATCGCCCTTCAGCAAGCGAATCGGCGCACTGCCCAAACTGCTGGCGCGTCCGGGGTTGCTGTTCAACGGCATGAAACTGCTGGCTCAGCTCTATAGCGCCAAGGTGCCGGTACACATGGGCGTTCAGCCTGAACAGATTCTGGGTGATGAACAGCAAGGCGTCAGTGGGGTGCGGGTTCGTCTGGCCAATGGTTCGTCCCTGACGGTCGACTGCGATGCCCTGGCCCTTGGGTATCACCTGCGTCCTGAAACGCAGCTGGCCGACCTTGCAGGTTGCCAGTTGCGTTTCGATAAGGATTCCGGCCAATGGCTGCTGGCTGTCGATGACGAAGGCCGGACCTCGGTCAAAGGTGTTTACGCCGCTGGCGATGGAGCGAAGATTCGCGGTGCCGACGCTGCCGAGCAGGCGGGACGTCTGGCGGCCCTGGCCGTGTTGCAGGATCTGGATATACCGGTGGATCCGGGGCGTCAGGCCCAGGTGCGCAAGGACCTTGAGGTCATGGATCGTTTCCGTGTCGGGTTGACCGAAGCCTTTCCATGGCCCGCTGCCCAGGCCGCGGCCTTGCCTGACGATGCGATTGTCTGCCGCTGCGAGATGATCAGCGCGGGCGAACTGCGGGGCGTCGTGCGCCAGAAAGGCGCCTGCGAGGTCAACCGCGCCAAGGCGTTCAGCCGGGTCGGCATGGGGCGCTGTCAGGGACGTTATTGCTCACAGGCGGGCGCTGAAGTGATTGCTGCCGCTGCGAGCGTGCCGGTCGAACAGGTCGGGCGGCAGCGCGGGCAGGCGCCGGTCAAACCCTTGTCCATGCTCACAGATGAGGTGGTGTCATGAAGCAGCCGAAAGTCGATGTGCTGATCATTGGTGGCGGGATCATGGGGTCGTCTTCGGCCTTCTTCCTGCGCCAGCGTGGCCAGTCGGTAACCTTGCTGGAGCGCGACATGATCGGCCAGTACGCCAGTGGCGTTAACTTTGGCAACGTCCGTCGTCAGGGCCGTTTTCTCGGTCAACTGGAGCTGGCTAACCGCTCGTGGGGTTTGTGGAAGCGCTTGCCGGAACTGATTGACGACGATCTGGAGTTCATTCCTTCAGGGCACATGCGGGTCTGCTACCGCGAAGATGAAATCCCGGAACTGGAAGCCTATGCCGCCGCCCCCGAAGCCCGGCAGCTGGATCTGCAGGTCTACAGTGGCAAAGAGCTGCATGAGCGTTTCCCGTTTCTTGGGCCTGATGTGAAGGGCGGCTCCTACGCGCCTCACGACGGTCACGCCAACCCGCGTCTGGCCGCACCGGCCTTTGCCCGTGCCGCGATTCGGGCCGGCGCGCGGATCGAGGAGCGCACCGAGGTCGCCCACGTGCAAAAGGTCGGTGGCGAATTTGAAGTCACCACCACCGATGGCCGGATCTTTACCGCCGACAACCTGCTGATCACTGCAGGCGCCTGGGGTCAGAAGCTGTCCGAGCAGTTCGGCGAACCGGTTCCACTGGACACCCACGGGCCGCAAATGGCGGTGACCGAGCCTGTGCCTTACGCGCTGCCGACGGTGATTGGCGTTTACACAAAGATTGCCCACGAAGTGATCTATTTCCGGCAGATCCCGCGGGGCAACATCATCATTGGCGGTGGCTTTCGCAGCAAACCGGACATGATCAACCGGCGCGCCTATGTCGAGCCGCGCAGCATCATCAATCAGGTGCAGCAGATGCGCCGGTTGCTGCCCGGTGTGGGCAACCTGAACATCATTCGGGTGTGGAGCGGCATCGAAGGCTATACGCCGGATTCGCTGCCGGTCATGGGGCGTAGCGGCGCGGTTGATGGCCTGTTTTATGCCTTCGGCTTCTGCGGGCACGGCTTCCAGCTTGGTCCGGGGGTTGGAGATGTGATGGCCGAGCTGATCAGCACCGGTAGCACCACCACGTCCATCAGCCCATTCGACATCCGTCGTTTCGCCATGGCCAACGAGCAAGCGAGTAAAGCCTCATGACGCCCCGTGCACTGGAAATCCTCAAGCGCCTGATTGCTTTCGATACGGTGTCGTCGGAGTCGAACATGGCGCTGATCGAATACGTTCGCGACCTGCTGGCGGGCAAGGGCATCGAGTCGTTGATCGTCAAGGACGAAACCGGCAAGAAGGCCAACCTGTTTGCCAGCACCGGTCCACGGCAACAACCGGGTGTTTTGCTGTCCGGCCATACCGACGTGGTGCCTGCTGCCGGTCAGGCCTGGACCGTGCCGCCGTTTGAAGCGACGCTACGCGACGGGCGCATTTATGGCCGTGGCACCTGCGACATGAAGGGCTTCATTGCCCTGGCCATCGACGCCATGCTCGATGCGGCGGACATGACCCTCAGCCGTCCGCTGCAACTGGCGCTGTCCCACGACGAAGAGATTGGCTGCGTCGGCGTGCGGCGCTTGCTGGACGTGCTGCATCTGGCGCCGTTACGACCCTTTCTATGCGTGGTCGGTGAGCCGACCCTGATGCAGTTCGCCATCGGCCATAAGGGCAAGAGTTCCTATCGCACCTACTGCCGTGGCCAGGAAGCGCATTCCTCCCTGGCGCCTCGTGCGGTCAACGCGATTCATCTGGCCAGCGATTTCATTGCCGAGCTGCGCAAGAGCCAGGCACTGGTCGAGCAGCAGGGCGCGCGGGACGAAGGCTATGACATTCCTTACAGCACCGTGCATATCGGTCGTATCGACGGTGGCAAGGCGCTGAATATCGTGCCAAACCTCTGCACCCTGGAGTTCGAGTACCGCAACCTGCCAGGGGATGATCCCGATCTGCTGCTGGCGCAATTGCGTGAGCGCGCCGAAGTGCTGGTGCGCGAGGCCCGGCAATTGTCCGGCGTGGCGGACATCGAAATTGAAATCATGAACGAGTACCCCGCGCTGGAAACACACCCCAGCGTCGAGGCCGTGCGCCTGCTGCATGCCTTCGCCGAGCCTGGGACGCAGCACATCAAGGTTTCCTATGGCACCGAAGGCGGCCTGTTCGCCGGACGTCTCAATGTGCCGGTGGTGGTCTGCGGGCCGGGTTCCATCGAGCAGGCCCACAAACCCGACGAGTTTATCGAGGTCAGCCAGATGACCGCTGGCGAGCGTTTCCTGCAGAGTCTGCTGGGTTCGTTGCGGCAGTAGAGGCTGCCGTGGGGCGGCGAATTTCAGCATCCGACGCTGCTGGTTCGCCGCTTTCAGCATCCTGGACTGTGGCGGCTGCTTAGACTGGCAGTCATCCCGGAACAGGACTCGATCATGCTCAAGAATCAGTTGAAAGACCCCAGCCTGCTGGTAGAACGCGCTTACATCGATGGGCAGTGGATGACCGCCGATGACGGTGCAACCCTGACGGTGACTGACCCGGCAACAGGCGAAAGCCTGGCGCAGGTTCCGGCCTTGTCGGGCGCTGAGACTCGTCGCGCCATCGAGGCTGCCGAGCGTGCCTGGCCTGCCTGGCGCGCACGTCCTGCCGCCGAGCGTGCGCTGCTGCTGGAGCGCTGGTGTCAGGCCATGCTCGACAACCTTGAAGACCTGGCGCTGATCATGACCCTTGAGCAGGGCAAGCCGCTCAACGAGTCCCGTGGTGAAATCCGTTACGGGGCCAGCTTCGTCAAATGGTTCGCCGAAGAGGCGCGCCGCTCCTATGGCGAAACCATCCCGACGCCCAGCGCCGACCGCCGCCTGATGACCCTCAAGCAACCTGTGGGCGTCTGCGCTGCGATCACGCCCTGGAACTTCCCCAACGCGATGATCACCCGCAAATGCGCACCGGCATTGGCAGCGGGTTGCCCGATTATCGTCAAACCGTCGGACTTGACGCCGCTGTCGGCCCTGGCGCTGGCGGTGCTGGCCGAGCGCGTGGGTATTCCGGCGGGCGTGTTCAACGTCATTACCGGTTTACCCACCGGTATTGGCGAAGAGCTGACCGGCAACCCGGCGGTACGCAAGATTTCCTTTACCGGCTCGACGCCTGTGGGGCGCTTGCTGATGCGCCAGAGTGCCGAGCACATCAAGCGCCTGAGCCTGGAACTGGGCGGCAATGCGCCGTTTATCGTGTTCGACGATGCCGACCTGGAACAGGCCGTGGCCGGCATCATGCTCAGCAAATTCCGTAACGCCGGGCAGACCTGCGTCTGTGCCAACCGCATTCTGGTGCAAGACGGCATCTATGATCGTTTTGCCCAGCGACTGGTGGAAGAGGTCGCCAAACTCAAGGTCGGCAACGGTCTGGAGGAGGGCGTCACCATTGGTCCGCTGATCAACACCGCGGCAGTGAACAAGGTCGCCCGACACATCGACGACGCCCTGAGCCAGGGCGCGAAGCTGCTGTACGGCGGTCTTCCGGATGGCGATAACCAGTTCGTGCAACCGACGGTCCTGGGCGATACTCATGCCGGAATGCTGCTCGCCAACGAAGAAACCTTCGGCCCGGTCGCCCCGCTGATGCGCTTCAGTGACGAAGCCGAAGCTCTGGCCCTGGCCAACGCCACGCCTTACGGGCTGGGCGCTTATTACTTCACCCAGGACCTGCGCCGCTCATGGCGTTTTGGTGAGGCACTGGAGTTCGGCATGGTCGGGCTCAATACCGGGATCATCTCCATGGAAGTCGCGCCCTTCGGCGGGATCAAACAGTCAGGCCTGGGCCGCGAAGGTTCGAGCTACGGGCTGGACGAGTATCTGGAAGTGAAGGCGTTTCATGTGGGTGGGTTGTAGGCCTGGTTCCGATCAGTGAGGCATGGCTGTTACTTGTGGGAGGGGCCTTGGCCGCGACGACTTGCTGAAGGCAACACATTTTCAGTGCCTTGTGAAAGTCGCCAGCAAGCTGCCTCCCACAAAGTGAGTTGATCGGCATCAGGTTGTAGGCCGTTTTACCGCTTGATGCAGGAGAGCGATTGTTTTCTCCAGCAGGTCAGAACACCGGTTGCAGTGCTTCCGACCGGTGGGCGATAGTGCGGCTCCATGGATTCAGGAGTCGTTACGCCAATGTTGAAAACTCTGGCCGTTGCCAATTACCGCTCGATCAATAGCCTGGTCGTGCCCCTGGGGCGGCTCAATCTTGTGACGGGCGATAACGGGAGCGGCAAGTCCAATCTCTACAAGGCTTTGCGGCTCTTGGCGGAGACGGCTCAGGGCGGTGTGGTGGAAGCCCTGGCCCATGAAGGCGGGCTTGATTCGACTTGGTGGGCCGGTCCTGAAGTCATAAGCTCGCGCATGAAACGGGGTGAAGTGCCGCTGGAGGCATCCGTGCGGCGAGAGTCGAAACGCCTGCGCCTGGGTTTTGCCACCGAGGACTTCGGTTTCGCTATTTCCCTGGGATTGCCTGAGCCACTTCCATACCCGACCGCCTTCATGCTGGACCCGGAGATCAAGCGGGAATGCATCTGGGCCGGGCCTTTATACCGACCGGCTTCCTTGCTGGTGGATCGCAAGGGGCCGATGATCCGGGCGCGTCAGGGTCGGGACTGGGAAATTCTGCAGCAACATGGGCAACCCTTCGACAGCCTGTTTGCGCAACTGGGCAGCCCGAGAAACTTTGCCGAAATCGCCGAAATGCGTGGGCTTATAAAGGGCTGGCGTTTCTACGACCATTTCCGCATCGACCGGGACGCACCGGTTCGCCAGCCGCAACTGGGCACTCGCACGCCGGTGCTGAACCACGACGGGCGCAACCTGGCGGCTGCTTTGCAGACCATCATTGAAGTGGGCGAAGTGGAGGATCTGCATCAGGCGCTTGAGGATGCGTTTCCCGGCACCCGGCTGGAAATCGATGCAACGCCCGGAGGGTTGTTCAGCCTGCTCTTTCATCAGCACGGGCTGCTTCGCCCCCTGACGGCGGCCGAGCTTTCGGACGGGACACTGCGTTATCTGCTGCTCATGGCCGCACTGCTGACGCCTCGACCACCGTCCATGATGGTCTTGAACGAGCCGGAAACCAGCCTGCATGTCGATCTGTTGCCAGCACTGGCGCGGCTGATCATCCGGGTTTCACAGCGCTGTCAGGTCTGGGTGGTGTCCCACTCAAGCATCCTGATCAGGGAGCTGAGCCGCCATGAAGACTGCCAGAAAATCGTCCTGCAAAAGACCCTTGGCCAGACAGAAGTACAAGGCCAGAGGCCTTTGGATGCACCTGCCTGGCATTGGCATGATTGAAAACAGGCACACACGCAAAGTGGGAGCGGATTCATCCGCGAAAGCATTATCACAACCGACAGATAAACATCGTTTGAAATACCGTTTTCGCGAATGAGCGGAGCGCCGCCCGATTCCTACTGATCAGTTACTGATCGACAGAATGCTCGCCTGATACGCACCGACGAAGATGTCGAAATCCACGACTTCTTCGGTTTCTTCCAGTTCTGCCTGTTCCGCAATGGAGGTTTTGGCCAGGGCTTCGAACTGAGCCTGATCTTCTGCGCCCAGCGGGTGGCTGCGGAAGTATTCGGCATGTTTCTGGCTCTGGCGGAACGAGAAGGCGGTGAAGCCTTCTTCATTTGCCCGCATGCTGGCCAGCACTTGTGCCGATGGCGTCAGTGACGAGTCATCGACCTTGGCCTGTTGGGCTGCAATCGATTTGATGTGCTCGTCGCTGTTCTGGGCCTTGTCCAGCAACTGTGCCAGGGGCGTGATCTTCTCCAGCAGTTCGGTGGCCCAGGCTTTCAGTTCGATAGTCGAATGATTGCGCTGCAATGTCAGGCCTGGACGACGGCCTTCCTTGACCACCGACAGGAAGTTGGAACCCGCGTCGGAGCATTCGTGGCTTGCCAGTTGCGGGCTTTCTTCAAGGGCGCAGAACAGGATGAAAGCGTCGATGAAGCGAGCCTGCTCCAGATTGATACCGGTCGGCAGGAACGGATTGATGTCCAGGCAACGAACCTCGACGTACTGCACACCACGGGCCACCAGCGCCTGGATGGGGCGTTCGCCCGAATAGGTCACGCGCTTGGGACGAATGTTGGAGTAGTACTCGTTTTCGATCTGCAACACGTTGGTGTTGAGCTGTATCCACTCGCCATTGCTGTCGTGGGTGCCGGTTTCCACATACGGCGCGTAAGGCGTTGCCACCGCTTTGCGCAGGCTGTCGGTGTAGCTCACCAGATCGTTGTAACACGGCGTCAGGTCGGCTTGTGCCTTGCTCTGATAACCCAGGTCGCTCATGCGCAGGCTGGTGGCATAAGGCAGATACAGCGTATCGGCGTCGAAATGCTCCAGCTGGTGGGCGCGGCCCCGCAGGAAACCGGCGTCCAGTGCCGGCGAAGCGCCGAACAGGTACATCAGCAGCCAGCTGTAGCGACGGAAGTTCCGGATCAGCGCAATGTAGGAATGCGACTGGTAATCCCGGGCGTCGCCGTCGAAGTCTTCGGTCTGCTTGAGCAGCGACCAGACGTCTTCCGGCAGCGAGAAGTTGTAATGAATCCCGGCAATGCACTGCATGGTCTTGCCATAACGCAGCGCCAGACCCTTGCGGTACACGTACTTGAGCTTGCCGATGTTCGAGGTGCCGTAATAGGCAATCGGAATATCTTCTTCGGCCGGCAACGGGCACGGCATCGAAGGGCTCCAGAGGTATTCGTCGTTCAGCTTGCTGTAGGCGAAGCGATGAATCCGGTCGAGGCTGTCGAGGGTCTGTGCGGGGTCCGTCAGGGCCGGCGTGATGAACTCCAGCAGCGATTCGGAATAATCGGTGGTGATCAGTCCATTGGTCAGTGCTGCACCCAGGGATTGCGGGTGAGGCGTCTGTGCCAGACGTGCCTGGTCGGTAACGCGCAGGCATTCTCGCTCGATACCGTGCAGGCACTGCTCCAGCAGAGAGAGGTTGTTACGCTCGCCAAGAAGAGCCAGGCGGCGGTTGAGAAATTCGCTCAAGGTGGATTCCTTCACGCATCGGTCGCCCCAATATGGGGGTGGACAGAACGGTCTACAAGGGTGAAGAAAGGAACTGGCGTTGTCGCCTGGTCGGGTCTTTAACGCCTGCTCACGATCACGGCTCTTTGTCGTAGGACCAAAATGGGTCCGACACCACGCTAATGGTGCCGAAATTACCCCAAATCGGTTCTATAGAGCTAGCAAGTGATTGCTTCCATCACACTTTCGTAAATTTTAGATGACAGCGAAGGTGCCTTGCGCCTTGGCGACCAGTTTATCGTCCTGGACCACTTCGGCTTCGACGACCAGTGTGCGGCGTCCGGCGTGAAGTACCTTGGCGGTGCATAAAACCTCGCCTTCGGACACGCCGCGTACATAGTTGATCTTGCATTCGATGGTGACGCTGCGCTGGTCGAAGCCATGGGAACTGGAACAGGCCAGCCCCATGCTGATATCCACCAGACTGAAGATCGCCCCGCCGTGCATCACGTTGCCACGGTTGCGCAGATGCGCTTCCAGCGGCAGCGCGACTTCGGCAACACCTTCATCAAGACGCCGCAGCTCGCAGCCGAGCATCTTGAAGTAGGCGCTGTGGGTCAGGTCTTCCGGAATATCCATCAACGCTTCTTCAACTGTTTGGCATTGGCGAACAGCGAAGCCATGGCGTTATTGGCCGGAGCCGCGGTGGTGGTTTCCTTGCGTGGTGCGCTGCCTTGCTGGCGCGGGGCGGAACCCGGACGCGGGCCACGGGCACCGTCGATCTTCTCGCCAGGAGTGTCGCTCATGCGCATCGACAGGCCTACGCGCTTGCGCGGGATGTCGACTTCCATGACCTTGACCTTCACCACGTCGCCAGCCTTCACCGCTTCACGCGGGTCCTTGATGAACTTCTCGGACAGCGCCGAGATATGCACCAGACCGTCCTGATGCACGCCGATATCGACGAAGGCACCGAAGTTGGTGACGTTGGTGACCACGCCTTCGAGGATCATGCCCAGTTGCAGGTCCTTGAGGTCCTCGACGCCATCCTGGAACTCGGCGGTCTTGAACTCCGGACGCGGGTCGCGGCCCGGCTTTTCCAGCTCTTGCAGAATGTCGGTGACCGTTGGCAGACCGAAGGTTTCGTCGGTGAACTTCTTCGGGTCCAGGCGCTTGAGGAAGCTGGCATCGCCGATCAGCGAACGAATGTCACGGTCGGTTTCAGCCGCAATGCGCTGTACCAGCGGGTAGGCTTCCGGGTGAACGGCAGACGAGTCCAGCGGGTTTTCGCCATTCATTACGCGCAGGAAGCCGGCAGCCTGTTCGTAGGTCTTTTCACCCAGACGGCTGACTTTTTTCAGCGCGGCACGGGTCTTGAAAGCACCGTTCGCATCGCGGTGGGCAACGATGTTCTGCGCCAGCGTGGTGTTCAGGCCGGAAATACGCGCCAGCAAGGCCACCGAAGCCGTGTTCACGTCGACGCCGACGGCGTTCACGCAGTCTTCGACCACTGCATCCAGGCCACGGGCCAGTTTCAGTTGCGAGACGTCGTGCTGGTACTGGCCGACACCGATGGACTTCGGATCGATTTTCACCAGTTCGGCCAGCGGGTCCTGCAGGCGGCGGGCAATGGAGACGGCGCCACGGATCGACACGTCCAGGTCCGGGAACTCCTTGGCGGCCAGCTCGGAAGCCGAGTACACCGAAGCGCCGGCCTCGGACACCATGACCTTGGTCATTTTCAGTGCTGGATACTTTTTGATCAGCTCAGCGGCCAGCTTGTCGGTTTCGCGGCTGGCGGTACCGTTGCCGATGGCGATCAGGTCTACCGAGTGTTTGGCGCAGAGTGCGGCCAGTACGGCGATGGTCTGATCCCACTGGTTTTTAGGCACATGCGGGTAAACGGTGGCGTAGTCGAGCAGCTTGCCGGTGGCATCGACCACCGCAACCTTGCAGCCGGTGCGCAGGCCCGGGTCAAGGCCCAGCGTGGCACGCGGGCCGGCCGGAGCGGCCAGCAGCAGGTCGTGCAGGTTGTGGGCGAAAACGTTGATCGCCTCGGTTTCCGCGCTGTCGCGCAGTTCGCCCAGCAGGTCGGTTTCCAGATGGCTGTAGAGCTTGACCTTCCAGGTCCAGCGCACGACTTCGGCCAGCCACTTGTCGGCCGGGCGGTTCTGGTTCTGCAGGCCGAAGCGCTCGCCGATCATCAGTTCGCACGGGTGCAGGGTGCCCGGCAGTTCTTCGCCGACTTTCAGCGCCGAGCTGAGGAAGCCTTCGTTACGGCCACGGAAAATCGCCAGGGCGCGGTGCGAAGGCATGCTCTTGAGCGGTTCGTCGTGTTCGAAATAGTCGCGGAACTTGGCGCCTTCCTCTTCCTTGCCAGGCACTACGCGGGCGCTGATCACGGCTTCCTGCATCAGGAAGCTGCGCAGTTTGTCCAGCAGGGTGGCGTCTTCGGCGAAGCGCTCCATGAGGATGTACTTGGCGCCTTCCAGCGCAGCCTTCACGTCGGCCACGCCTTTTTCGGCGTCGACAAAGCGTGCGGCTTCGGTTTCCGGAGTCAGGGACGGATCGTTGAACAGGCCGTCCGCCAGTTCGCCCAGGCCCGCTTCAAGTGCGATCTGGCCTTTGGTGCGGCGCTTCTGCTTATAAGGCAGGTACAAGTCTTCGAGGCGGGTCTTGGTGTCGGCAAGATTGATGTCGCGGGCCAGTTCCGGGGTCAGCTTGCCTTGCTCTTCGATGCTGGCCAGGATGCTGACGCGACGCTCGCTGAGCTCGCGCAGGTAACGCAGGCGCTCTTCCAGATGGCGCAGTTGCGTGTCATCAAGGCTACCGGTCACTTCCTTGCGATAGCGGGCAATGAAGGGAACGGTCGAACCTTCATCCAATAGTTCCACGGCCGCTGCGACCTGTTGAGGGCGCACGCCCAGTTCTTCGGCGATGCGGCTGTTGATGCTGTCCATAAGACCACCTGGAGTTGTGAGCAAAAAACTGGATTCTGTACAAAAAACTGTCTTGCCTGCCCGTCGCTCGCCAGCCTTGTCACAATACCGGCGAACCGCCATAGTCAGGCACTGCCCGACTTTGAGGGCCGCGCAGTATACCCGCCCAGGTCCAATTATGGGATTGGCCGGATAATGCGAGCGGTTTTGCTCATGTAGAAGCACTCATTTATGTAGGCTCCAGTAAAATCTGCTAACAATGCACACGGTGCGCATCACCGCAGCTACGCCATAATGCGCCCCGAGATCAAAGGAGCATCCGATGAGCAGCACTGCACAAAATGCTGAAGGCGAAAAAATCCTGATCGTCGATGACGATCCGGGGTTGAGCAGCCTGTTAGAGCGCTTTTTCACCAGTAAGGGCTATCGTGCCCGTGCGGTGGCGAACGTCGAACAAATGGACCGTTTACTGTCCCGCGAGGTTTTCAACCTTGTGGTTCTGGACTTGATGTTGCCCGGAGAAGACGGCCTGTCTGCTTGCCGCCGTTTGCGTGCAGCCAACAATCAGGTGCCGATCATCATGCTCACTGCCAAAGGCGATGAGCAGAGCCGTATCAAGGGGCTGGAACTGGGCGCAGACGATTATCTGGCCAAACCTTTCAACCCGGACGAACTGATGGCCCGCGTCAAGGCTGTCCTGCGTCGTCAGGCCGCGCCGGTGCCCGGTGCGCCCGGCAGCGAAGACGAGTCGGTCAGCTTCGGTGACTACGTATTGTCCCTGGCGACCCGCGAACTCAAGCGTGGCGATGAAGTACACATGCTCACTACCGGTGAGTTTGCGGTTCTCAAGGCGCTGGTCATGCATGCTCGCGAGCCGCTGACCCGTGACAAGCTGATGAACCTGGCCCGTGGCCGCGAGTGGGATGCTCTGGAGCGCTCCATCGACGTGCAGATTTCCCGTCTGCGTCGCCTGATCGAGCCCGATCCGTCCAAGCCGCGTTATATCCAGACAGTCTGGGGCGTGGGTTATGTGTTCGTTCCGGATGGAGCCGGGAACCGCTGACAGGTCACTGACCAGCGCAGAGCACCGAAGTCCTTGCCACTTGCGTCGATAGCCTGAACGGGTTATCGACGTTTTGGTTTTCGCGTTCGTACCATGGACTGGAACACGATCGGCAAATTTGCGAGCCTGGCTCGCCCTGCAAAGTGTATAGCTGCAGTTATGAAGACTCCGCTCTGGTTTCCGCAAAGCTTTTTCTCCCGCACCCTCTGGCTGGTGCTCATTGTCGTGCTGTTTTCCAAGGCGCTGACGCTCGTCTATCTGCTCATGAACGAAGACGTACTGGTCGACAGGCAGTACAGCCATGGTGTCGCCCTGACTCTGCGTGCCTATTGGGCGGCGAACGAGAACGACCGTGAAGCGATTGCCGAAGCTGCCGGCCTGATTCGGGTGGTGGGCGGCGGTGTGCCGGAGGGCGAGCAGCACTGGCCTTACAGCGAAATCTATCAGCGTCAGATGCAGGCCGAACTGGGTGCCGATACCGAAGTGCGGCTGCGCGTCCATGCGCCTCCGGCACTCTGGGTCCGCGCTCCGAGCCTCGGGGATGGCTGGCTGAAAGTGCCGCTTTACCCGCATCCGCTTCGTGGCCAGAAAATCTGGAACGTGCTGGGCTGGTTCCTGGCCATCGGCCTGTTGTCCACCGCATCGGCCTGGATTTTCGTGCGGCAGCTCAACCAGCCGCTCAAGCGTCTGGTTTTTGCTGCTCGTCAGTTGGGGCAGGGCCGCAGTGTGCGGTTGCCGGTCAGCGATACGCCCAGTGAAATGACCGAGGTTTACCGCGCTTTCAACCAGATGGCCGAAGACGTCGAACAGGCCGGGCAGGAGCGGGAACTGATGCTGGCGGGTGTATCCCATGACTTGCGTACGCCGTTGACTCGTTTGCGTCTGTCGCTGGAACTGATGAGCGACGAGAACGAGTTCACCGAAGGAATGGTGCGGGATATCGAGGATATGGACGCCATTCTCGACCAGTTCCTGGCGTTCATCCGCGATGGCCGTGACGAGGAAATCGAAGAAGTCGACCTGAGTGATCTGGTGCTTGAAGTGGTCGCGCCGTTCAATCACCCGGATGAACACATCCGCCTGTGTCTTGAGCCGATTCCGCCTTTCCCGTTGCGCCGGGTTTCCATGAAACGCCTGCTGACCAACCTGATCGGCAATGCCATGCACCACGCCGGCAACGGTATTGAGGTGGCGGCTTATGTGTCCGGCGATACCAGCGCGCCTTATGTGGTACTGAGCGTGCTGGACCGCGGGGCCGGTATCGATCCCTCCGAGCTGGACGTCATCTTCAATCCGTTCATCCGTGGCGACCGCGCCCGTAGCGGCAAAGGCACCGGCCTGGGGTTGGCTATCGTCAAACGCATCGCCGCCATGCATGGCGGCAATGTCGAGCTGAGAAACCGTTCAGGTGGCGGGCTGGAAGCAAGAGTGCGCCTGCCGCTGGGCTTGATGCTGCCAAGGGATGCGGTTTGACCTGAAATGCCTAGTAGGAGCGAATTTATTCGCGAAAGGCGCATCTTCGCGAATGAATTGGCTCCCACCGGTAAAGGGGGTTTCAGGCAAACCCGTGCTGGCGCCAGGCTTCATAAACGGCGACGGCAACGGTGTTGGACAGGTTCAGGCTGCGGCAGCCTTCGCGCATGGGGAGGCGCAATCTTTGCTCGCTACTCAGCGAGTCGAGAATATCGGCTGGCAGGCCTCGGCTTTCCGGGCCGAATAGAAAGGCATCACCCTTCTCGAAGCTGACGTCGTGAAACGGGCGAGAGCCTTTGGTCGTAAAGGCGAACAGCCGCGGGTTGCCGATCTTTTCCAGACACGTGGGCAGGTCGGCATGGGTTTGCAGCGTGGCATACTCGTGATAATCGAGCCCGGCCCTGCGCAGGCGTTTGTCGTCCAGCTCAAAGCCCAGGGGCTCGATCAAATGCAGGGTGCAGCCACTGTTGGCGCATAGCCTGATCACATTGCCGGTATTCGGCGGAATTTCTGGTTGAAAAAGGATGACGTGAAACATGCACGGCTCCGAACGGAAGGACGGGATGCATTCTACCCCCGAAGAGGACCCCAGGCCGAAGCTCTGGCCAAGAGTTCTTGGTTCGATGGCAATTGTCGGCTTTACCATCGGGATGATCATTGGTCGTCTGCAGCAACCTGCGCCTCTGGAACTGGAGCAGATCGAGGAGTTGCCCACAGGTCTGGCGCTCTGGTTCAACGAACAGCCGCAGGTTCAGGGCGATCATGTCGACGGGACGGTTGTCCTGCGTTTCGAGTCCTGGGGACGGCCATGGAATGGTCAACTGCGCATCGACAACAAGGTTGCGCGCTGGAAGCTGGAGCGAAGCGGGAAGGAGTTGGTGCTGACGCTGCTGGCGGCCCGTCCTCTGCATGGCGACTGGCGCGCTGCAGAAGTGGACGGGCGCTGGAGACTTGAGGTCAGTCTCCGGGAGGAATAAAAGAGGGGAATCCCCGGCCTGCCTGTACCAAGGTCCCCAAAACTGGTGATGTATAACCTAATGCAGGGTGCGTGCCAGTTTTGAGAATTCTTTTGTCCTGTTCTTGTTTCCTGCCTCAAACCCTTGTACGAAAGGGCTTTTGAGGAAGTGCAGGACGCTTTTCGATTCAGGCGAGGGGATTTTCTCGGCAATATTCCGGTTTCAATAAGGCACCAAAATGGTGCCTTGCATGAAGTTTGTGCGCTAATTGCGGCGTTCTTCAGTGATTCTGGCCATGCCAGGGCACCAGTTTGCGTTGCAGTGCGCGAAGGCCGAGTTCCATGGCGAAAGCGATCACGGCAATCACCAGAATCCCCAGGATCACAATGTCCGTCACCAGAAACTGCGCGGCTGATTGCACCATGAAGCCAAGCCCGCTGGTGGCTGCAATAAGTTCGGCCGCCACCAGTGTCGACCATCCCACACCGAGCCCGATTCGTATGCCGGTCAGAATGTCCGGCAAGGCGCTGGGCAGGATCACATGGCGGATCAGTTGCCAGCGGGTGGCGCCCAGGGATTGCGCGGCTCGCAGTTTGGCCGGGTCCACGGTACGTACGCCGGTTGCGGTGGCAATGGCGATGGGCGCGAAAATGGCCAGATAGATCAGCAAGACCTTGGAAAACTCGCCGATGCCGCACCAGATGACGATCAGCGGCAGATAAGCCAGCGGTGGAATAGGGCGATAGAACTCGATCAGCGGATCGAAAATGCCTCGGGCGATACGGTTATGGCCAATGGCGATACCCACCGGGATGGCACTGAGAATGGCGGCTCCCAATGCCAGGCCGATCCGTTGCAGGCTGGCACCCAGATGCTGCCAGAGGTTTGAGTCCATATAGCCGGTGGTCAGCAGCAGCCAGCCTTTCTGGAGAACGTCAGCAGGTGGCGGCAGGAACAGCGGTTCGATCCACTGCGCAGCGGTCACCACCCACCACAGGCCCAGCAAGACCGACAGCGTCAGGACGCTGATGGCGCGGGTGCTCAGCTTCAATTGCAGTGGTGTTTTCTTTGTGCCGGTCTTGGCCGGACTTTCCAGTTCATAGCTGCTCATGCGCGCTGCTCCCGTGCAAGGTTGCGTTGGGAAAAGACGCTGGCCAGTACGTGTTCTCGGGTTTCGATAAAGCGTGGATCGGACTTGATCGCCCGTGCCGACTCCCCGGCGCTGTAGCGTTGCCCGAAGTCCAGTTGCAGGCGTTCGGCAATATGGCCGGGATTGGGGGCCAGCAGGATCAGGTCGGTTGCCAGGAAGACGGCTTCTTCGATGTCGTGGGTAATCAGGAACACCGGTTTGGCGGTGCGTCTCCAGACTTGCAGCAAGAGTTCCTGCATCTGTTCGCGAGTGAAGGCGTCCAGGGCACCGAAGGGTTCGTCCATCAATAAAACCCGTGGATTGGCCGCCAGAGCACGGGCCAGGCCGACACGCTGTTTCTGTCCGCCCGACAGTTGCCAGATTCGGCGCTGCTCGAAACCGGCCAGGTCCACCAGCGCCAGCATTTCCCGGGCTTTCGCTTCGCGTTCTGCCCGAGAAACGCCTGCCAGTTCCAGGCCGAAGGCCACATTGGCCAGCACATCCTGCCAAGGCAGCAGCGCATCGTCCTGAAACACCACGCCGCGCTCTGCACTCGGGCCTTCAACAGCAATGCCGTCGAGGGTGATACGCCCGGCGCTGGGCTGGACGAAGCCTGCGATCAGATTGAGCAATGAGGTTTTGCCACTGCCGGACGGGCCAAGGGCAACCAGCAATTGCTGCGGCCCCAGGCTCAGGTTGATATCCGCCAGCACAGGCTCTGCTGCGCCGGGGTACTGTGCGCTTATACGCTCCAGTTGCAATAGAGCCATGGCTGTTGCCTCATTCTCGATCAGGTGGATTATTGGGGAATGAACTTGGCGCTGGTGTAGGCCGAGTAATCAGGCAGTACCGCATCGACCTTGCCCTGTTCCTTCAGGAAGGCAGCGGTCTTGGTGATGGCCTCGATGGTCGGTGCGCCCAGCAGTGCTTTCTGGTCTGTGGCCAATGGATAGACGTTGCCTTCCAGCAGCGCCGGAATATCCGTCGTCTTGGCACCGGACAGCTTGCTCAGCTTTTCGATATTGCTGGCATTGGCGATCCAGGCATTCGGGTCCTGGCGGTAGCTGGCGTAGGCATCGAGCGTCACCTTGGCGAAGGCGCTGACCAGTTGCGGGTTCTTGGCCGCGAAGTCCTTGCGCACGATCCAGGCATCAAATGTCGGCGCACCGACCTTGGCCAGTTCGCCGGAGGTGATCAGCACCTTGCCGGTTTCCTTGGCCACGCCCAGCGCCGGGTCCCAGACGTAAGTGGCGTCGATATCGCCGCGCTTCCAGGCGGCAGCAATGGCGGGCGGTGCCAGGTTCACAATCGTGACCTTGGCCGGATCGATGTTCCAGTGCTTGAGCGCGGCCAGCAGGCTGTAGTGGCCTGTGGAAACGAACGGCACGGCGACTTTCTTGCCGATCAGATCTTGCGGCGTATTGATGCCTGAGCCGTTACGGGCGACCAGTGCTTCTGCGGCGCCGATCTGGGTGGCGATCAGAAAGGTTTCCACCGGCAGTTTGCGGGTGGCTGCGGCGGTCAGTGGGCTTGAGCCGAGATAGCCGATCTGTACATCGCCCGACGCGATGGCGGTGATGACGTCTGCACCGTTCTCGAACTTGCGCCATTCGATCTTCGAATTGGTGGCTTTTTCATAGGCGTTATCGGCCTGTGCGACCTTGGCGGGATCGACGGTGGTCTGGTAAGCGACAGTGAAGTCGGCGGCCTGAGTCAGGAAAGATGCGCCTGTCAGCGACAAGGCCGCCAGAAGGCGCAGGGAGAAGTGCAGTTTCATGGTGATGCTCCGTATCAGGCGGGCCGGGGACTGGCTGGCTACGGAGCGTAAATGATCTAAGAATTTAGAAATAAATAACTTTTTTGAATTAGCTTATGAGCTGAAAACGAGACTTTTCCTGATCGTAGCAGGAGATCGCTGGCGCCTCGGCAACGCGCAGTAATAACGATCAGTCAAGGCATGCCTGTCACTTGTGGGAGGGGCCTTGGCCGCGACGACCGGCTTACAGGCAACACATTTTCAGCGCCTGAAAGCTGGCTGTCGCGGCCAAGGCCCCTCCCACGGATTACGGCTTCAAGGCTTCCATACCTGCACATCCTTGGCATCCACGGCCTTGGGCAGCAACCCCGCTGCCAGGAACGCATCGGCAATGCTCTGTTGCTCATCAAGTTGATTGGCTTGAACGGCTTGCACCTCATAGCTGCGACGAGCGTTGGCTGCCTCAACGGTGGCCACATCCAGATTGCCCCAAAGCGGGCTCAGGATTTGTGCCGCTTCGGCCGGATGAGCCTTGACCCATTCGCCGGTCTTTTTGAGTTCGGCGAACACCACCTTGAGCACTTCCGGGTGACTGTTGGCGTAAGGCGTGGTGGTCAGGTAATAGCGCTTGTAGCTGGCCAGATCGGTGCCGTCGGCCAGAGTGCGGGTAGGCAACTGGCGCTGGACGCTGCTGAGGAAGGGTTCCCAGGTCACCCAGGCGTCCACCTTGCCGTTCTCGAACGCGGCGCGACCATCGGCGGGTGTGAGGTAGGCGGGTTCGATATCGGTGAACTTCAGACCGGCCTTGCTCAGGGCGGCAATCAACAGGTAATGGCTGCCCGCGGCTTTGGTGACTGCGATTTTCCTGCCCTTGAGATCGGCCAGGGTTTTGAACGCCGAATCGTTGCGCACCACAATCGCCTGGGCCGACGGAGAGGAGGCTTCCTGAGCGAAATAGGTGAGCCGTGCGCCTGCCGCCTGAGCAAAGACCGGAACCGTATCGGCGACATCGGCGCTCAGATCGACATTGCCCACGTTGAGGGATTCGAGCAAAGGCAAGCCGCTGGGAAATTCATGCCACGACACCGAAATGCCCTTTTTGTTCAGCTCCCGCTCCAGCGTACCCTGGCTTTTGAGCACTGAAATGAGCGTTGAGGACTTCTGAAAACCGATTCGCAAAGTTTCTTTTGCGTCTGCTGGCATGGAAAGTGTCAAGGTGGTGGCAATTGTCACAATTGCTGCTAGTTGTTTGTTAAGTGAATGTTTTAAAAGGTTTTTTATCTTCATTTCGTGGGCTTTCCGGTTGGGATTTCGTGACTGGAGAGTCGAGATCCGGTTGTCCGGTAGCTGAAAACTAAACGATCTGACGAATGGTCGAAAAATATTTTTTGGGAATTAGCTTATTTGATGGATACACTCCTTGGCGTCGAGGTTGACATGTGTTGTGACATATATCAAAACGGTCTAAAAGCGTTACGAATAATTGCTTTTGGATTGGTCAGATTTTCACTACCTTGCACCAGTGACAACGCGGTCTAGTCATTTGAGTCTCGAGGCGCACAGTCACCATTGACCTCTGGTCGGGCCTGTCGCTTAACGCGAATACATGGGTCAGAGCCTTGCTCGGCACCATGGATTAAAAAAATTAGATTCACGAGGAGCGTAGCAATGAAGAAGTCCACACTGGCCCTGGCCGTAACCTTTGGTGTATTGGCCCAGCAGGCCGGCGCAGCAGGTTTCATTGAAGACAGCAAGGCGTCCGTTAGTTCTCGTACCATGTACTTCAACAACGACCTGCGTGAAGGCCGTAACGTTACTGACCAGCGTGAAACCGCTACCGGTCTGAAGTTCGATTTCATCTCGGGTTACACCGAAGGCACCGTTGGTTTCGGTCTGGACGTTCAGGCTCTGGTGGGTGTGCATCTGGGTGGCGGTATCCAGAACAAGACCGCTACTACCCAGAACAGCTTCTTCCCGATGGATACTGACGGAGATTCGGTCAGTTCCTGGAGTCGCGGTGGTGCCAACGCCAAGGTCCGCTTCTCGAAAACCGAACTGAAAGTCGGTAACGCTCTGGCACCAAACCTGCCAATCCTGGTTTCCAACGACGGTCGTTTGCTGCCTCAGACCTTTGAAGGCGGTATCGTTACTTCCAAGGATCTGGACAACTTCACCCTGACTGGCGGTCAACTGACCGGTTCCGCTGGTCGTGCTTCCAGCAACTCCACCGGTTTGTCAGTATTTGGCGCTACTCGTGACAGCAACGAGTTCCGTTTCGCCGGTGGCGACTGGAAAGCCACTAAAGACCTGACCCTGCAGTACTACTTCGCTAACCTGGAAAACTTCTACAAGCAGCATTTCCTGGGTCTGGTACATGTTTACCAAATCGCTCCTGACCAGTCCTTCAAGACTGACCTGCGTTATTTCAACAGCAGCGCTGATGGCAATAACAGCAAGAACGTAGCGGGTTATGCCTTCAACAACAACAACGGTTATGCCAAGAACGTTGGCGAAGTCGACAACAAGACTTGGTCTGCAATGTTCACCTATACCTTGGGTGGTCATGCGTTCCTGGTCGGTCACCAACAAGTCGGTGACGACGGTGGTTTTGTCAACCTGAACCAAGGCAACGTTGTGGATGGTCGTGGTCGTCCAGAAGGTAACGGTGGCTCCAGCTTCTACCTGTTCACTGACTCGATGATTAACCAGTTCAACCGTGCCGGTGAGAACACCACTTTCGGTCAATACTCGTATGACTTCGCCAAAGTGGGCATTCCTGGTCTGAAAGCTGCTGTTGCCTACCTTCGTGGTGAGGACGTCAAAGGTGCTCGCAATACCTCTTCCTTTGGCCATGAGTACTCGGAGTGGGAACGCGACATGCGTATCGACTACGTGATCCAGAGCGGTCCGTTGAAAGGTTTCGGTACTACCGTGCGCCACGGTACCTACCGTGCGGATGAAGGCCTGAACGGTGCAAGTGATGCCGACCAGACTCGTCTGATCTTCAACTACACCTACGCCTTCAAATAAGCCATTTGGCGTCTGTGTAGAGCAACACAAAAAAGGTCCTGATTGTTCAGGACCTTTTTTTATACCCTGCAAATCCTCCCCCCTCAGCAACTGTCTCCCTGACTGTTGCAAGGCAGTACTTCCGAGGCCCGCCATTCCTTGATGAGCTGACGGCGGCTGCCCGTATAGCGTTCGGTCAGTATCCGGGCGCTGGTGATGTCGCCCATATCGATCATCCGGAACTTGTTGTCCATTTCGCACCAGGCGCTGATGAAGCGTTTTCCGTCGATAAACCCCAGCATGATCGGCCATATGACCTGTTCTTCCAGTTCGACATGCTCTATCGCCAGAGTGATGCGGAGCTTGTATTGATCGCGCATGGCGCGGCGGATCTCGCTCAGGTCGATGGGCAGGACGTTGTTGGCAGGGCGGGCGATGTAAAAGGTCTCATCTTCCAGGGACGGACGCATGTCTATGGGCAGGACTGCGTTGATTTTGGCCAGCGCGTTCTCGACCGCGAGGGCCAGTTTGATATCTGTCTGGCGGCTGACCCACAGTGCGCCGATGACCAGCGCCTGGATTTCTTCCTCGGTGAAAGACAGGGGCGGCAAAAGAAAGCCCGGCTTGAGGACATACCCAAGGCCGGGCGCGGCATCGATGTCGGCACCCATGCCCTGTAGCGTGGCCACGTCTCGACGGATAGTGCGCAGCGAAACGCCCAGCTCACCCGCCAGCGTTTCACCTGACACGGTTCTGCGATGCCGGCGAAGCACTTGCATGAGCTCAAAGAGTCGATGACTTCTTGCCATTAATGCTCCATGGCTACGATGCCTTTTCCGCCAGGCTTGAGCCCGTGCTCAAGGTCCCGGATGAGCTGGATTGCGCCACTCAACGGAACGGTTGTGCCTACTGGAATCCTGAGGCGGCCCGCACTGGCGGCCTCGGCCAGCCTGTCCAGAATATCACCGCGCGGCGAGCCGACAATGGGTTTGAGCCGACGATCAAAGACAGCCCTCATGAACTTGCCCGGCCCTGGATTCAAGTCCAGAAACACGCCTTTCGGGCGAAGCATGGCGATACCGGCGGATACGGAGAGCGTGGCAGCCGTGTCATAAACGATATCAAATCGCTGATTGAGTGTTGAAAGCTTCAGGGTGCGGTAGTCGTAAACGGTCTGCACGCCAAGTGATTGTGCGTGTTCGATGTCCTGAGCGCTGCAACTTCCAGAGACACTGGCACCCAGCAGTCGTGCGATCTGCACAGCGGCCTGGCCGACCGCTCCGCAGCAGCCGTTGATGAACACATGTTGGCCTGCACGCAGCCGGCCCTTGTCCACCAGTCCGTTCCATGCAGTCACGCCCGGCGTACCCAGGCAAGCCGCATCCTCGAAGGAAACGTTGTCCGGCTTTTTGGCCAGAAAGCTTTCTTTTGTAACCACGGCTTCAGCGAGGGCACCGCTTTCCTTGAAGCGCGCCAGACCGAACACGGCATCGCCCGCCTTGAACCGTGTGACGCCCGGTCCTGCAGAGATAACCGTGCCTGAAAAGTCCATGCCCATTGCTCGAGGGAAGGCCCGGCCTGTGATGATCTTCATCTGCCCGGCGCGCAGTTTCCAGTCGATAGGGTTGATGGCCGCGAATCTGACCCGCACGGCCACTTCTCCCTTGTCGGGTGTGGGCAGCACGAAATCCTCGATCTGCATCACCTGCGGACCACCGTACTTGCGATATTGAATGCGTTTCATGATGCGTTCCCCGAGCCGTGCTTGCGATAGAGTCAACGGGGCAACACTACCGGGGCACGTGGACAGTTTTTGGCACCATTAAAAGCCACACGCATTGAAACTCACGTCACATGCACGGCAATAGCGTTGTCGGCATGCTCAAGACAGGTCTGGCGAAAGGCATGCCCGTTACAATGCCGGCAATTGCCTGATCGGCCAGTTTGTCGAGGGGCATCGCCGGTGGGCTTTTTGCATCGATACCGTCCTGAACATTGTGCAGCAAGGGAGTATCGGTACCGGGCGGGGCGATTTCGACCATTCGCAACGAGCCTCCAGGGATCAGGCCGGGCGCTGAGTCACTGGATAAATTTCCAATCTGTTACAAACAGGTACAAATTTTACAAAATTGGCTAAAGGAAGATTTCTCTGTGCCGATAGCTCGCGGATAAGCGCATCGAATGCCTCAGAGTGGAGCCACAATGAAAATCTCTTCTTCCGACCTCACGTCTCCTGTGCAAATGCCTGTCATGAGCACACCGCCGGATGTCGTGACGGATGTGGCAGCCAGTTCCAGCAAGGCACCCGCCAAGATTGAGGTCACAATTTCAATGGAGGGCCAGGCCAGGCTCAAAACTGAGAAATCGGACGCTGATAAATATGCGGACATAGACCAGGCTCCGCTGCCGGACAGCATCAAGGAAGTTTTGAAGAATATCCGCAAGCTGCAAGAAAAAATCGAACAGAAGCTCAAGGAGTTGTCGGAACTTGTCGGCGATAAAACCTTGTCTGAAGAGGAACTCAAGAGGCGCCGGGATGCATTGACGACTGAGCTGAGAAGCATGCAGTCAGCCATGAGCCAGGCGACCAACGCACTGAATAATGCAATGAGTTCTCGCAACATGGACCTTAAAAGCCGAGATCTGGCCAAAGGCCTGATAGGCATGAAATAGTCTGCCCCGTCCGGTCAGTAGAAAAGAAACCCCGCTACGGCGGGGTTCTTTTTGCCTGCAATTCAATATTCCTTTCAGGTCTAACCAAATCGATATCCATTCTTTTTAATTTGTTAGAAGGCGGTGCACAGTAGGCTCATAACTCAACGAACACCCGACCGAACAAGGAGCAACACCATGACACTGCGACTTGGCGATATCGCCCCTGACTTTGAACAGGACTCCAGTGAAGGCCGCATCCGTTTCCATGAATGGCTGGGCAATAGCTGGGGTGTGTTGTTTTCCCACCCGGCGGATTTCACGCCGGTCTGCACCACCGAGTTGGGTTTCACTGCCAAATTGAAGGATGAGTTCGCCAAGCGCGGCGTCAAGGCCATTGCGCTGTCGGTGGACCCCGTCGATTCTCACGTCAAATGGATCGACGACATCAACACCACGCAAAACACTCTGGTCAATTTCCCGATCCTGGCCGATGCCGATCGCAAGGTTTCCGATCTGTACGACCTGATCCACCCCAATGCCAGCGACACGCTGACCGTGCGTTCTCTGTTCGTGATCGATCCGAACAAGAAAGTGCGCCTGACCATCACCTATCCCGCCAGCACCGGGCGCAATTTCAACGAGATCCTGCGGGTCATCGACTCTCTGCAGTTGACCGACAACTACAAGGTCGCCACGCCAGCCAACTGGGTGGATGGCGATGATGTCGTGATCGTGCCGTCCATCAAGGACGAAGCCGAGATCAAGGAGCGTTTCCCTAAAGGCTACAAGGCTGTCACGCCTTATCTGCGCCTGACGCCACAGCCGAACCGTTGATTTACAGCTTCATCGAGTGGGGTTATTCGGGCCGATTTATCGGCCCTTTTTTATGGGCGGGAAAGTCATAAATCCACATATTCATTTAGGGAATAACCAAATGAAAAAATGAGATTTATGGATATAAAAAACTGCTGTTAATGTCACTCCATCGCGGCGGTTTTCGCCTCACGACTACTCATATCCAGCAAAGGAGCGCCCCATGCGCACTCTCATCTTGCGTCGAGGCCTGGCCGCTCTGTTTACCGCAGCAGTCGCTCTGGGAGCCATCACCCAGGCTCAGGCTGAAGACCTTCGTATCGGTTATCAGAAGTACGGCACCCTGGTGGTGCTGAAAGCCAAGGGTTCTCTTGAGAAGCGTCTGGCCGAGCAGGGCGTGAAAGTGCAGTGGACCGAATTTCCGGGCGGTCCTCAATTGCTGGAAGGGCTGAATGTCGGCTCCATCGATTTTGGCGTGACGGGCGAGACACCACCGGTCTTCGCTCAGGCTGCCGGCGCAGACCTGCTCTACGTGGCCTATGAGCCGCCAGCGCCTACCAGCGAAGCGATTCTGGTGCCCAAGGATTCACCGATCACTTCGGTCAAGGATCTCAAGGGCAAGAAAGTCGTCCTCAACAAAGGCTCCAACGTTCACTACCTGCTGGTGCGCGCACTGGAAGATGCCGGTTTGAAATACACCGATATCCAGACCGTGTTCCTGCCGCCTGCCGATGCGCGTGCCGCTTTCGAGCGTGGCAGTGTCGATGCCTGGGTCATCTGGGACCCTTACCAGGCTGCGGCCGAACAGCAATTGCAGGCGCGGACTCTGAGAGACGGCACCGGCATCGCGGATAACCATCAGTTCTATCTGGCCACCAAGCCTTATGCCCAGAAGAACCCGAAAGTGATCGAGGCCCTTATCGAAGAGGTGCGTGCAGTAGGCGAGTGGTCCCAGGCTCACCCTGAAGAAGTGACTAAACAGGTTGCGCCACTGCTGGGCCTGCCTGCCGACATCACCCTGACCTCGGTGAAGCGCCAGGGCTACGGCGCCCTGTTCATCACGCCTCAGGTCGTCGATGCCCAGCAGAAAATCGCTGACACCTTTTACCAGCTCAAGCTGATTCCCAAGCCACTGCGCATTGCCGACGTGATCTGGACACCTCCCGCTGCTGTAGCGAAAGCACAGTGATTGGCAGGCCCTTCGAGGAGACAACTCCATGAGCCTTAGTGCTTCGCAACGAACCCTTCACAGACTGGCGCCCTGGGCACTTCCAGTCTTGCTGCTGGCGGTCTGGCAACTGTCAGTCAGCGCCGGCTGGCTGTCTACGCGCATTCTGCCTGCGCCAAGCGCGGTGATAGAGGCTGGCGTCAATCTGATTGCCAGCGGCGAAATCTGGACCCACCTGGCAATCAGCGGCTGGCGTGCCGGTATCGGTTTTGCCATTGGTGGCGGTATCGGTCTGGTGCTGGGCTTTATTACCGGCCTGACTAAATGGGGCGAGCGCCTGCTGGACAGCTCGGTGCAGATGATCCGTAACGTGCCGCACCTGGCGCTGATTCCACTGGTAATCCTGTGGTTCGGCATCGATGAAACCGCGAAGATTTTCCTGGTCGCGCTGGGCACTCTGTTCCCGATCTACCTGAACACCTATCACGGTATTCGTAACATTGACCCTGCGCTGGTGGAAATGTCCCGCAGCTACGGTCTGTCAGGCTTCAGCCTGTTCCGTCACGTGATCCTGCCGGGTGCCATGCCTTCGATTCTGGTAGGTGTGCGCTTCGCCCTTGGCTTCATGTGGTTGACCCTGATCGTGGCCGAAACCATCTCGGCCAGCTCCGGCATCGGTTATCTGGCCATGAATGCCCGTGAATTCCTGCAAACCGACGTCGTGGTTCTGGCAATCGTGCTGTATGCCGTGCTCGGCAAGCTGGCCGATCTGGCGGCGCGAGCTCTGGAGCGTGTATGCCTGCGCTGGCATCCGGCCTATCAAGTCAGCAAAGGCGGTGCAGCATGACGAGTCTGAAACAACAACCTCCGCATCTGCTGCGTGGTATCCCGCTGGCGATTCAGGACCTGAAGAAAGCCTTCGGTTCCCGTGTCGTACTCAGGGACATCGATCTGCACATTCCGGCCGGTCAGTTCGTGGCCGTGGTGGGTCGCAGCGGTTGCGGCAAGAGCACCCTGTTGCGCCTGTTGGCCGGTCTGGACAAGCCTACCGAAGGTCAGTTGCTGGCCGGTTCCGCTTCTCTGGCCGATGCTCGGGAAGACACTCGCCTGATGTTCCAGGAAGCGCGTCTGTTGCCCTGGAAAAAGATCATCGACAACGTGGGCCTTGGCCTGAGCGGTGACTGGCGTCCCCAGGCGCTTGAGGCGCTGGAAGCGGTCGGTCTGGCCGAGCGTGCCAATGAATGGCCTGCGGCGTTGTCCGGCGGCCAGAAGCAGCGGGTTGCCCTGGCGCGGGCGCTGATCCACAAGCCGCGCCTGCTGTTGCTCGATGAGCCGCTGGGCGCGCTGGATGCCTTGACTCGTATTGAAATGCAGCAACTGATCGAAAGTCTGTGGCGCAAGCATGGCTTCACGGTCCTGCTGGTGACTCACGATGTCAGCGAGGCCGTGGCCATTGCCGATCGGGTGATCCTGATCGAAGAAGGCAGCATCGGGCTCGACCTTGTGGTCGACCTGCCGCGTCCTCGGGCGCGTGGCTCTCATCGTCTGGCTGCGCTGGAAACCGAAGTGCTCAACCGCGTGCTGTCCCTGCCCGGATCGCCGCCTGAACCCGAACCCTCTTCACCGTTGCCCACGCAGTTGCGTTGGGCCAATTAACCCCGATCCCACAAAAGGAAGGCATACCATGACTATCAAAGCGATTAACGTGCGCAACCAGTTCAAAGGCACCATCAAGGAAATCGTCCAGGGTGACGTGCTGTCCGAAATCGACGTGCAGACCGCTTCCGGTATCGTGACGTCGGTCATCACCACCCGCTCGGTAAAAGAGCTGGAACTGGCCGTGGGCAGCGAAGTGATTGCATTCGTGAAGTCCACCGAGGTGTCGATCGCCAAGCTGTGATCTTCAATAACACCCGACCCCGGACGGTGCAGACCCTCCGGGGTTTTTTACATCCCGATCAAAGAGGCTGGGGGCGTTTCGGCAGGAAGGGCGGCAGGTACAGGCCCAGATAGGCGTCGAACACCCGCATGCCTTCTTCGGCCATGCGCGGGGTGATCTCGTCGTGCAGTTGCACCGAGCGTGCGTAGACCCGGTCGCCCAGTTCCATCGCCAGTGCGAATACGTCCACATCGTCCGGCAGTGTCGGCACCGGGAAATGGCGGTTGAAGACCTCAAGCATCAGGTGGCCCAGCTCGATGTCGTGCTGGCGGTCGGCCTGATTGATCTCGGTCAGGCCGTGCTGGGCAAGGATCAACTGACGTGCCGCGGCATCGGCGTTGTAGATGCTCAACATGCGCAGCTCTACCAGACGTGACAGGTCGCGCCAGTCCTTGAGCTGGTCATGATCGATGGGCGCTTGCAGCGACGCCCGGAAGGCCCCGTGAATGTCCGCCGTCAGGGCTTCAAGCAGTGCCGGAACGCTGGCGAAGAAGTGATAGACCGAAGAAGGCGGTATTTCTGCGCGCTCGGCCACGCTGTAGATCGACAGGCTGGCCACTCCTTCGGCTGCGAGCAGGGTGCGTGCAGCCTCGAGAATCGAATCGATTCGGGCCTGGCTGCGTGCTCGGGGTTTGCGAGGAGGGGTGGTGCGGGTCATGGGGTGATCTCAGGGGATGGCGTTGCAGTGGCATTGTACAGTGGGGGCTGTTTCAAGGTCTTCGCGAATAAATGCGCGCCTTCAGTGAAAAGTCCTGAGGGAGCGAATTTATTCGCGAATAAAAACAAAAACGCCGCACAACCCGAAGGCCTGCGGCGCTTTGTGCAGCGGCCCTGATCAGACCGTATGCAGGTACCAGTTGTACTCGAGGTCGGAGATGGAGTGTTCGAACTCTTCCAGCTCGCTCTCTTTACAGGCCACGAAGATATCGATGTATTTCGGATCGATGTACTTGGCCATGACTTCGCTGTCGTCCAGCTCGCGCAGTGCGTCGCGCAGGTTGTTCGGCAGGCTTTGCTCGTGCTGCTCGTAGGAGTTGCCTTCCACTGGGGCGCCCGGTTCGATCTTGTTGGTCAGGCCGTGATGCACGCCTGCCAGCACTGAAGCCATCAACAGATACGGGTTGGCATCGGCGCCGGCCACGCGGTGTTCGATACGCACGGCATCAGGCGAACCGGTTGGTACGCGCAGTGCAACGGTGCGGTTGTCCAGACCCCAGGTCGGAGAGTTGGGGACGTAGAACTGGGCACCGAACCGGCGATACGAGTTGACGTTCGGGCAAAGGAACGCCATCTGGGCCGGCAGGGTCTCGAGCACACCGCCGATCGCATGACGTAATGCGGCGTTCTGCTCGGGATCCTCGCTGGTGAAGATGTTCTTGCCATCGCGATCCAGGATCGAGATGTGGACGTGCAGACCATTACCCGCCTGACCCGGATAGGGCTTGGCCATGAAGGTCGTGTCCATTTCGTGGTCGTAGGCGATGTTCTTGATCAGACGCTTGAGCAGAACGGCGTAATCGCAGGCCCTGATCGGATCGGCCACGTGGTGCAGGTTCACCTCGAACTGGGCCGGGGCGCTTTCCTTGACGATGGCGTCTGCCGGAATGCCTTGCTCTTTCGCACCTTCCAGAATGTCCTGGAGGCAGTCGACATATTCGTCGAGATCGTCGATCAGGTAGACCTGTGTCGAGTGCGGGCGCTTGCCCGAGATCGGCGAGCGTGGCGGTTGCGGGCGGCCGTTCACGTTCTCCTGGTCGATCAGGTAGAACTCCAGCTCGAATGCCGCGCAGATGGTCAGGCCCATGTCATCGAACTTGCTCACTACCTGACGCAGCACTTCACGCGGGTCGGCGAAGAAGGGCTCGCCTTCGAGTTCGTGCATGGTCATCAGCAGTTGTGCCGTAGGGCGCTTCTGCCAGGGCTCGTTGCACAGGGTATCGGGGATTGGATAACAGATCCGGTCGGCGTCGCCGATATCCAGGCCCAGACCGGTGCTTTCCACCGTGGAGCCATTGATATCCAGGGCAAATAGAGAGGCAGGCAGGTTGATGCCCTTCTCGTAAACCTTGTGGAGGCTGGTGCGTTCTATGCGTTTGCCACGCACCACACCATTCATATCTGCAATCAGAAGGTCAACGTACAGAACCTCAGGATGTTCCTTAAGGAACGCGTTCGCTTCGTTGAGCTGAACGGCACGCGGGGGTACCGACATGATGCAACACCTTTGTTGTTAAAAATATCAATCATCGAGCATTACGGGTTTCAGTCAATCCGAAAGCCATGATGAAGTCAATAGAGCCATTTGTTGCCCTAAAACTGCGCCATACAGCCTTTTTTGCCGCTATTTGGGGCGCGTATTCCTTGTTTCGAGCAGCGCTGAGCCGGGATCGGGAGGGCTCGTATTCTATTTTTATCGGGGCGTTGTATAAAAAAATGAACAAGGCTAAGCTCGATTGCAGCCCACAGAGCAATAAAACCGGGGTTTCAATGCCTTGCCTTCCCTTGATCGACTCCATTCCCGGCGCAGGACAGAGCGGTCATCATGCCCGCTCCATCAATGTCTTCAACGGCCTGCCGTCGAATCCTGCAAGACTCTGTGTGCGACCCGACAGCAGTGCCATGAGTTCCAGCCATACTGGACATCGGCTCTGCGCTACAGCAACTTTTCATATCGAACAGTATCACTATAGCGGCATGACAGGCGTTACAGATGCTGCTCATGTCTGCAAACAGGCAGATGCCACCTTACCGCTTATTCGTGCCTGCCGAAACGAGTTGTACAACGTGACGCCGATGCGTCGGAAAAACGCCTGATCGCGATCAGGACACGACAACCCCTGAGGTATTTATGAGTACCAACCTCGACCAGCTCACCGATTGGTTGAAAGAACACAAGATCACCGAAGTCGAATGCATGATGTCCGACCTCACCGGGATCACCCGCGGCAAGATCTCGCCGACCAACAAGTTCATTGCCGAAAAGGGCATGCGTCTGCCTGAAAGCGTGCTGCTGCAGACGGTGACCGGCGACTATGTAGAAGACGACATCTACTACGAACTGCTGGACCCGGCCGACATCGACATGATCTGCCGCCCCGACCAGAACGCGGTGTATCTGGTGCCCTGGGCCATCGAGCCCACTGCGCAGGTCATTCATGACACCTACGACAAGCAGGGCAACCCCATCGAGCTGTCGCCGCGCAATGTCCTGAAGAAAGTCCTCAAGCTCTATGCCGATCAGGGCTGGCAACCGATTGTTGCGCCGGAGATGGAGTTCTACCTGACCAAGCGCAGCGATGACCCGGATTATCCCTTGCAGCCGCCTGTCGGTCGCTCCGGGCGCCCTGAAACCGGGCGTCAGTCGTTCTCCATCGAAGCCGCCAATGAATTCGACCCGCTGTTTGAAGATGTCTACGACTGGTGCGAGTTGCAGAACCTGGATCTGGACACCCTGATCCACGAAGACGGCACGGCGCAGATGGAAATCAACTTCCGTCATGGCGATGCCCTGTCCCTGGCCGACCAGATCCTGGTGTTCAAGCGCACCATGCGCGAAGCCGCGCTCAAGCATGACGTGGCCGCCACCTTCATGGCCAAGCCGATGACCGGCGAGCCGGGCAGTGCGATGCACCTGCACCAGAGCATCATCGACATCAAGACCGGCAAAAACATCTTTTCCAATGATGACGGGACCATGAGCCAGTTGTTTCTGAACCACGTCGGTGGTCTTCAGAAGCTTATCCCCGAGCTGTTGCCGCTGTTTGCGCCCAACGTCAACTCGTTCCGCCGCTTCCTGCCGGATACCTCGGCACCGGTGAACGTGGAGTGGGGCGAAGAGAACCGTACTGTCGGCCTGCGTGTGCCGGATGCCGTGCCGCAGAACCGCCGCGTCGAAAACCGTCTGCCCGGCGCCGATGCCAACCCTTATCTGGCCATTGCCGCCAGCCTGCTGTGTGGTTTCATCGGCATGGTCGAAGGGCTCAACCCGAGTGCGCCGGTGGTCGGGCGCGGCTACGAGCGCCGAAACCTGCGTCTGCCGCTGACCATCGAGGATGCGCTGGAGCGGATGGAAAACAGCAAGACCATCGAGAAGTACCTGGGCAAGAAGTTCATCGTCGGCTACGTGGCGGTCAAGCGTGCCGAGCACGAGAACTTCAAGCGTGTGATCAGTTCGTGGGAGCGGGAATTCCTGCTCTTCGCCGTTTGAGTCATGCAGGTGCCGCCGGTCATGCGCGGCGCCTTGCCAACCGAATTCAGATAACAGGAAGCGCTGCATGAGTGCCAACAACCCTCAAACCCTCGAATGGCAAGCCTTGAGCAGCGAGCACCACCTGGCACCGTTCAGCGATTACAAGCAATTGAAGGATAAAGGCCCGCGCATCATCACCCGCGCCGAAGGCGTTTATCTGTGGGACAGCGAAGGCAACAGGATTCTGGATGGCATGTCCGGCCTGTGGTGCGTCGCCATCGGCTATGGTCGTGAAGAGCTGGTCGAAGCGGCCAGCAAACAGATGCGTGAGCTGCCTTATTACAACCTGTTCTTCCAGACCGCCCATCCTCCGGCGCTGGAACTGGCGAAAGCCATTTCCGAGATCACCCCCGAAGGCATGAATCATGTGTTCTTTACCGGCTCAGGCTCCGAAGGCAACGACACCATGTTGCGCATGGTCCGTCATTACTGGGCGATCAAGGGCCAGCCGAACAAGAAAACCATCATCAGCCGGGTCAATGGCTATCACGGCTCCACCGTTGCCGGTGCCAGCCTGGGTGGCATGACCTATATGCACGAGCAGGGCGATCTGCCGATCCCCGGTGTGGTGCACATTCCCCAGCCATACTGGTTTGGTGAAGGTGGCGACATGACGCCTGACGAGTTCGGTGTCTGGGCTGCCGAGCAACTGGAAAGCAAGATTCTCGAACTGGGCGTGGAAAACGTCGGTGCATTCATTGCCGAGCCGATCCAGGGCGCGGGCGGTGTGATCGTGCCGCCTGATACCTACTGGCCGAAGATCAAGGAAATCCTGGCCAGATACGACATCCTGTTCGTCGCCGATGAGGTGATTTGTGGCTTCGGGCGTACCAGTGAGTGGTTCGGTAGCGATTTCTACGGCCTCAAGCCTGACATGATGACCATCGCCAAGGGCCTGACCTCCGGTTATGTGCCCATGGGCGGCCTTGTGGTGCGTGATGAAATCGTTGCAGTGCTCAACGAGGGTGGCGATTTCAACCATGGTTTCACCTATTCCGGGCATCCTGTGGCGGCTGCGGTGGCGCTGGAAAACATCCGTATCCTGCGCGAAGAAAAGGTCGTCGAAAGGGTTCAGGCGCAAACGGCACCATATTTGCAAAAGCGTCTGCGCGAGTTGAGCGATCATCCGCTGGTGGGAGAGGTCCGTGGTGTCGGTCTGCTGGGTGCAATCGAGCTGGTGAAAGACAAGGCCACTCGCGAGCGGCATGTCGGCAAGGGCGCAGGGATGATTTGTCGAACCTTCTGCTTCGATAATGGCCTGATCATGCGGGCTGTAGGCGATACCATGATTATCGCGCCGCCGCTGGTCATCAGTTTTGCGCAAATCGATGAGTTGATCGAGAAGGCGCGAAAGTGCCTGGATCTGACCCTGGCAGCACTGTAGGAGCGGATTTATCCGCGAAGGCTATACATTTTCTTCGGATGAACCGGCCTTTCGCGAATGAATTCGCTCCCACTGGAGTTCCTTGCGTGATGAAAGTCGGCTTGAAAGCTCGAACCGGAACTTGCCAGACTAATGGCTAGAAGCCGCTAATCTAACGGTCAGTGATAAAACATTGGAGCTGTACGCATGAAAAAATTTGGCAAGACCCTTCTCGCCTTGTCCCTCATGGGCGTGGTGGCCGCAACTGCGCAGGCCGATGACAAAGTGCTGCACGTCTATAACTGGTCCGATTACATCGCACCGGATACCGTTGCCAAGTTCGAGAAAGAGTCTGGCATCAAGGTTGTCTACGACGTTTTCGACAGCAACGAAACGCTGGAAGCCAAGCTGCTGGCGGGCAAATCCGGCTATGACATCGTTGTGCCGTCCAACAATTTCCTGGCCAAGCAGATCAAGGCTGGCGTCTATCAGGAACTGGACAAGTCCAAGCTGCCCAACTACGGCAACCTGAACAAGGACCTGCTCAAGGCCGTTTCGGTCAGCGACCCTGGCAACAAGCACGCCTTCCCGTACATGTGGGGTTCGATCGGCATCGGCTTCAACCCCGAGAAGGTCAAGGCCGCTCTGGGTGCCGACGCGCCAGTCAATTCCTGGGACCTGCTGTTCAAGCCTGAAAACGCAGCCAAGCTGAAGTCCTGCGGTATCAGCTTCCTCGATTCGCCGACCGAAATGCTGCCAATCGCGCTGCATTACCTGGGTTACCCGACGGACTCCCAGGACAAGAAGCAACTGGCCGAAGCCGAGGCGCTGTTCCTGAAGATTCGTCCTTCGATTGCCTACTTCCACTCGTCCAAGTACATCTCCGACCTGGCCAACGGAAACATCTGCGTAGCGGTGGGCTACTCGGGTGATATCTACCAGGCCAAGGCGCGCGCCGAAGAGGCGGGTGGGAAGGTCAAGGTCAGCTACAACATTCCGAAAGAAGGTGCTGGCAGCTTCTTTGACATGGTCGCCATTCCCAAGGATGCCGAGAACGTCGAAGGTGCCTACAAGTTCATGACCTTCCTGATGAAGCCGGAAATCATGGCCGAGATCACCGACGAAGTACGCTTCCCGAACGGTAACGCGGCGGCGACTCCTTTGGTCAACAAGGAAATCACCAGCGATCCGGGCGTTTACCCGCCAGCCGATGTACAGGCCAAGCTGTATGCCATCGCTGACTTGCCTGCTGCGACCCAGCGGATCATGACCCGCAGCTGGACCAAGATCAAATCGGGCAAATAATCGCCTTGCGGTGGGAGCGAATTCATTCGCGAAGCTCTTTTCATTAAATGCAATTGCGGCGTCTGAACAAGAGCTTTCGCGGATGAATCCGCTCCTACAAGGGTGTGTCATATAAAGTTCTTTGCGATTCGCAGCCATCAACGGTAAGTTGCCGACCCGTTTTTCAGCTCACCGACACGGGCACCAGACCCCCATACTGAAAGGATTGTTCAAGTGTCTATTTCTTTATTGGCCAGATCGATGCTCGCCGTTGCAGCGCTGACCACTGTTGCCAGTGTTCAGGCCGAGTCCACCGTACACATCTACAACTGGTCCGATTACATCGGCAAGACCACCCTGGCAGATTTTGAAACCACCACCGGCATCAAGCCGATGTACGACGTATTCGATTCCAACGAGACCCTGGAAGCCAAGCTGCTGGCCGGGCGTACCGGTTACGACGTGGTCGTGCCGTCCAATCATTTCCTGGGCAAGCAGATCAAGGCCGGAGCGTTCCAGAAGCTCGACAAGTCGCTGCTGCCCAACTACAAGAACCTCGACCCGGCTCTGCTCAAGCGTCTGGAGAAAAACGATCCGGGCAACCAGTACGCCGTGCCTTATCTGTGGGGCACCAACGGCATCGGTTATAACGTCGAGAAGGTAAAGGCGGTTCTGGGTGTCGACCGGATCGATTCCTGGTCCGTGCTGTTCGAGCCCGAGAACATCAAGAAGCTCTCCAGTTGCGGCGTGGCGTTCCTCGATTCGGCGGATGAAATGATTCCGGCCATGCTCAACTATCTGGGCCTGGACCCCAACAGCACCAAGGAAGCCGACTACAAGAAGGCTGAGGCCAAGCTGCTGGCGGTACGTCCTTACGTGACCTATTTCCATTCCTCCAAATACATTACCGATCTGGCCAACGGCGACATCTGCGTTGCTGCCGGCTTTTCGGGCGATGTGTTCCAGGCCCGCGACCGCGCAGAAGAAGCGGGCAAGGGCGTGAAGATTGCCTATTCCATTCCCAAGGAAGGCGGCAACCTCTGGTTCGACATGCTGGCTATCCCGGCTGACGCCAAAAACGTCAAGCAAGCCAGCGCCTTCATCAACTATCTGCTTGATCCTGCGGTGATCGCCAAAGTCAGTGATGAAGTCGGTTATGCCAACCCCACCCCGGCGTCCGGTGATCTCATGGATCAGGACATCCGCACCGATGAAGCGGTCTACCCGCCTCAGGAAGTACTGGACAGATTGTTCGTGAATAGTGAGTTGCCACCCAAGGTGCAACGTCTGATGACCCGCAGCTGGACCAAGGTCAAGTCGGGGAAATAAAAAATCCAGCGCCCGGCCGAATGGGTCGGGCTGCCTATTGTTGGGGAGTTTCACCCATGCCAGTTGCCTCCGGCGCCTACAAAAAAGCCATCGAAGGCGGTCAGCAACCCAAAGAGGTTCTGGTCAGGATCGATCGGGTCACGAAAAAATTCGACGAGACGGTTGCCGTGGACGATGTGTCCCTGCAGATCAACAAGGGCGAAATCTTCGCCCTGCTCGGCGGTTCCGGGTCCGGCAAGTCCACATTGCTGCGCATGCTTGCCGGCTTCGAGCGCCCGACCGAGGGCCGCATCTTTCTGGATGGCGTCGATATCACCGACATGCCGCCCTACGAACGCCCGATCAACATGATGTTCCAGTCCTATGCACTGTTCCCGCACATGACCGTGGCCGACAACATCGCCTTCGGTCTCAAGCAGGACAAGCTGCCCAAGGACGAAATCGACGCCCGTGTGGCCGAGATGCTCAAGCTGGTACACATGACCCAGTATGCCAAGCGCAAGCCGCATCAGTTGTCCGGTGGCCAGCGTCAGCGCGTGGCCCTGGCCCGTTCCCTGGCCAAGAAACCCAAGCTTCTGCTGCTCGACGAGCCCATGGGCGCACTGGACAAGAAACTGCGCTCGCAGATGCAACTGGAGCTGGTGGAAATCATCGAGCGCGTGGGTGTGACCTGCGTGATGGTGACCCACGACCAGGAAGAGGCCATGACCATGGCCGCCCGCATCGCGATCATGCACCTGGGCTGGATCGCCCAGATCGGCAGCCCTATCGATATCTATGAAACGCCTACCAGCCGACTGGTCTGCGAGTTCATCGGCAGCGTCAACCTGTTCGAGGGCGAGGTGATCGAGGACATGGAAGGCTATGCGCTGATCCAGAGCCCTGACCTTGAGCGCCACATCTATGTCGGTCACGGCGTGAGCACGTCGGTGGAAGACAAGCGCATCACGTATGCACTGCGGCCGGAAAAGCTCCTGATCACCACCGAGCAGCCGACCTTCGAGCACAACTGGTCCCGTGGCAAGGTGCATGACATTGCCTATCTGGGCGGCCACTCGGTGTTTTACGTCCAGTTGCCCGGCGGCAAGGTGGTGCAGTCCTTCGTCGCCAACGCCGAGCGCCAGGGCGCCCGACCAACCTGGGACGATGAAGTCTACGTGTGGTGGGAAGACGACAGCGGCGTGGTACTGCGCTCATGAAAATCCGCAAGATCAAACGTGCACTCCAGCGAATCACGCCCAATGGCCGGCAACTGGTCATTGGCGCGCCGTTTCTCTGGCTGTTCCTGTTCTTCGCCTTGCCGTTCCTGATCGTTCTCAAGATCAGCTTCGCCGAGGCGGATGTGGCGATTCCGCCCTATACCGAAATATTCAGCTATGCCGAAGACAAGCTGCAGCTGGTCCTTAATCTGGCCAACTACACGCTGCTGACGGGTGACGAGCTATACATCTCGGCCTATCTGGGCTCGCTGAAGATGGCGTTTTTCAGCACCTTGCTGTGTCTGCTGATCGGCTATCCCATGGCCTACGCCATCGCCAACGCCCGCAAGGACATGCAGACCGTGCTGTTGCTGCTGATCATGATGCCGACCTGGACGGCAATCCTGATCCGCGTCTACGCCTGGATGGGTATTCTCAGCAACAACGGGCTGCTCAATGCATTCCTGATGTGGCTGGGCCTGATCGACGAGCCGCTGCAGATCCTCAATACCAACCTGGCGGTCTACATCGGCGTGGTCTACTCCTATCTGCCGTTCATGATCCTGCCGCTGTACGCCAACCTGGTTAAACATGACCAGAGCCTGCTGGAAGCCGCATCGGACCTTGGTTCGAGCACCTTCAACAGCTTCTGGAAAATCACTGTGCCGCTCTCCAAGAACGGCGTGATTGCCGGCTGCATGCTGGTGTTTATCCCGGTGGTGGGCGAGTTCGTGATCCCCGAACTGCTGGGTGGCCCGGAAACCCTGATGATCGGTCGGGTCCTGTGGCAAGAATTCTTCAACAACCGTGACTGGCCGGTTGCCTCGGCGCTGGCGGTCATCATGCTGCTGGTATTGATCGTGCCCATCATTCTGTTCAACCGCAGTCAGGCCAAAGAACTGGAGGGCAAGGTATGAACCGCTTCCGTTTCTCGAACCTTGTATTGGTCCTGGGCCTGCTGTTCATCTATGCGCCGATGGTCATTCTGGTCATCTACTCGTTCAACGACTCCAAGCTGGTCACCGTCTGGGGTGGCTGGTCGGTGAAGTGGTATGTCGGCCTGCTGGACAACACCCAACTGATGGGCTCGGTGTGGCGCTCGCTGGAAATCGCTTTCTACACGGCGATTGCTGCGGTTGCCCTGGGTACCATGGCGGCTTTCGTCCTGACCCGCATCTCGCGCTTCAAGGGCCGTACCTTCTTCGGCGGGCTGGTCACGGCGCCGCTGGTGATGCCGGAAGTGATCACCGGTCTGTCGCTGTTGCTGCTGTTCGTGGCCATGGCGCAGTTGATCGGCTGGCCCCAGGAGCGTGGCATCGTCACCATCTGGATCGCCCACACCACCTTCTGCGCGGCCTACGTCGCGGTGGTCGTGTCGTCACGCCTGCGTGAGCTGGACCTGTCCATCGAAGAAGCGGCCATGGACCTGGGTGCCCGGCCGTGGAAGGTGTTTTTCCTCATCACCATCCCGATGATCGCGCCCTCGCTGGCCGCGGGCGGCATGATGTCCTTTGCCCTGTCGCTGGACGATCTGGTTCTGGCCAGTTTCGTGTCCGGGCCGGGTTCGACGACCTTGCCAATGGAAGTGTTCTCTGCCGTGCGTCTGGGCGTGAAGCCCGAGATCAACGCGGTGGCGAGCCTGATCCTGCTAGCGGTTTCGCTGGTGACCTTCCTGGTCTGGTACTTCACCCGCCGTGCTGAAGAGCGCCGCAAGCGCTCGATCCAGCAGGCCATCGAAGAAAGCGCAGCCGATACCTACAAGCCGCGCACTGCCTGACAGGCGGTGTGGGAGCGGATTCATCCGCGAAGAGGCCCTTGAGCCCATTCGCGAATGAATTCGCTCCAACAGAGTCTGGGCGGGTTATTTCCCCGGCACCAGCTCCAGCAATCCTTCCGTATGCTCGTCCACATCCTTCTCGCTGAAGCGTTGCGGCACATACTCGCCATTGATGAACGCCTTGGCCTGATCCGAATAATGCCGGTCGAACGGCACGCCGCTTTGCCCGACGGGGTTGATGCCCAGGCTGTGGGCCGGGTCGGCGAAGTCGATCAGGCGACGGGTCGATGGGCCGTAGTTGACCGGCCATGGCGCCGTTCGCAGGCGTGAGGACAGGTTGTTGGGCACTTCATGACTGCCCGGCGCAGCGAAAGGGCCGACATTGAAGATGTGATTCAACGGCTTTTGCGAACCCAGCGGGTGACCATGGGTCAGGGTATGCACCTTGCCCCACGTCCAGCCATCCGGGTTGTTGCCGTACATGGATTTCAGATGGGAAACACTGGCACGCCAGGCGACCTTGACGGTGTTGGCGCGGCTCTCGGTATGGGGCGAGTTGCGGTTGTTCCACCAGGGTGAATCCGCATCGGCCGCCAGACGGGGCAGGGCAGCATCCAGCACGCGGGAGGTGGTCAGGGTTTCAAAGAAACCGTCACCCAGTTCGTCATGGAAGGTTTCTTCCGTCAGGTCGAACAGGAACTGGCTGAACAGAGTCGCGCCTACCGAATCCAGCGGATAGTCGCCTTTCCACTGCGCCAGACGCTCCACCAGCGCCAGTTCATCCGGTTCGGTAATCACGCTGCGCAATACCGGAATCAGTGGCGTCAGGATGCTTTGGGCGTAGTCGGTGCGGGTGCCCAGTTGCAGCGCCTTGCTGTTCTCCAGGTCCCACTTGATTGCCGGGTCGCTCAGTTGCCTGTTCAGGTATTGCCCGCGGTCAGCGGGGTTGTAGTAGCCCGGAATCTGCATGCCGGTCGGGGACAGCGGCTGGAAGTTGGCCGAGATGATATAGCCGCGAGCCGGGTTTTCTTCCTGCGGGTTGGCGCTGAACGGGTAGAAGCCCAGCTTGTCGGCCTGCGCCGTGCTGCCATCCAGAATGTAAGCGGGGTTGACCCCTTCTGGCCGGATCGGCAATTGCGCGGCGGCCCACCAGCCGATATCGCCCTGATGGTTGGCCCAGACGATATTCAGGCCCGGCGACTGGATCTTCTCGGCGGCATTGCGCATCTTTTCCAGGGTGTTGGCGCGGTTGGCTTCGTAGAAACCGTCGAGCACCGGGTTTTCCGACACCAGGAACGACCACCACATGGCAATCGGAGCCTTGCCCCCGTTCTTGCCCACCACGTCGTTGACGATCGGGCCGTGTGGCGACTGGCGCAGTGTCAGGGTCACATCGGGCTGACCCTTGACCTTGATCTGTTGCTCGCTGCTGGTCATGTCCACCCATTTGCCCTGATACCAGACCTGGTTCGGGTTTTCGGGGTTGGTCTTCTCGGCGATCAGGTCCACATCGTCGTTCTGGAACATGGTCAGGCTCCAGCCGAAATCCATGTTGTGCCCCAGGAAGGCAAACGGGTTGAGGGCCTGATAATGGCCGTACAGCTCGAAGCCCGGTGCGCTGAGCTGCGCTTCGTACCATACCGACGGCACGGAAAAGCTGATGTGCGGGTCGCCCGCCAGCAAGGGTTTGCCGCTTTGGGTGCGGCTGCCGGAAACGGCCCAGGCATTGCTGCCCTCAAACTGTGGCAGACCTGCGGCGGCAACCGCTTCGTGACTCAGTTGCGCCAGGGTGTTGAGGTCTTTCCAGTCATCGCTGGCCAGGGCGGGTTTCTGGTCGAGCATGCCTTGAGGATGCCAGTCCAGATCGAACACTTTCAGGTACTGTGGGCCAAGCTGGTCGCGCACATAGGTCAGCAACGGTTCGGTGCGAAAGGCCGCGGCAAAGCTGTAGGCCAGATAGCCGCCGATACTCAGGGTGTCCTCAGCCGTGAAAGGGCGTTTGGGGATGCCCAGCACATCGAACTCCATCGGCCTTGCATGAGTGTCCTGATACTGGTTGATGCCATCCAGATAGGCCTGCAGCGCTTTCCAGGTCGGGGTGCTCGGGTTCTGGCGGGCGACGTAGGCATCGGCGTGTTCGCGGATGCGCAGGCTGCGGAACATTTTGTCGGTTCCGATCAGGTTCGGCCCGAGGATTTCAGCCAGCTCGCCACGCGCCAGACGGCGCAGCATCTCCATCTGGAACAGACGGTCCTGGGCATGCACGTAACCGAGTGCGCGGTACATGTCCGCTTCGTTCCCGGCCCGGATATGCGGCACGCCGCGCTCGTCGTAGCGCACGCTGACCGGCGCCTGGAGGTTCGACATGACGATCTCGCCGTCGCGCACGGGCTGTTTGCTATGGATATACCAGCCAGCGCCTGCGGCAAGCAGCGCGATGAGGAGGGCGAGAATGGCAAGGATGCGTTTCATTGAACTTCCCTATGAAAGGCTCGGGCAGGGGGCATGCAAGGCTACAGGAGTGGATGGTTTTCGCGAATAAATTCGCTTGTATGGTAGAGCTTGAAGGGGTGGTGGGACGAACAATTCGCATCTGACTGCAGCCACAGTACAGACCGTGGGAGACCTCGCCTCACCCCTTCCACCAAAAGCGCCGATAAAGAATGCTTCGTTCAAGCGACGATAGAAACAAGCCTGCGCCTCTGGGTGAACCCCCTCAAGCCGTAAAACCTTAGCGTGGAGAAGTGCCCATGGCAATGCGCGTTTCGCAGTCAATCGTGGGCGTGGATGTTGCCAAGATTGAACTCGTTACCTATCAGGCAGACCTGGATCTGCTCACCTCGATAGCCAATGAAAAGCCCGCCATAAAGCGCTGGCTCAAAACGTTGCCGAGGCCCACTGCCATTGCTGTTGAGGCGACCAATATTTATCACGTCGATCTGGTCGAGCTGGCTTACGAGTCTGGTTTTGACGTCTACATCATCGACGGTTTTCAACTGAGCAATTACCGTAAAGGCATTGGTGGTCGTAGCAAAACGGACGCTTCCGATGCTCGGCTTCTGGCCCGTTTTCTGAAAAACGAAGGCGAAGATCTACGCCCCTGGACCCCGCCTCCAGCCGTCTATGGCAAGCTGCAAAGCCTTCTGCGCCGCAGGGCTTCGCTGGTTCAGGCCAAAACTAGCCTGACCCAGAGCTGGGCCAATGACGCCAGTTTGAAAGCCGCCTTCGCAGCTTTCCTCAAGTCCATCGAGCGGCTGGACCTGTTGATCCAGAAGAAGCTCAAGGAGGTCTTGCGCGAAGCCGGCCTGCTGGAGCAAGTCGCCCGATGCCAAGCTGTCGAAGGCATCGGTTTTCTGACCGCGACCGCTCTGGTCATGGCTTACAGCCGAGGCGACTTCACGAGTAGCGATTCATACATCGCCTTTTTGGGCATGGACCTGAGGGTGACTGACTCAGGCCAAAAAAATGGCCGCCGATCCCTGACCAAGCGAGGTTGCTCGGAGATCCGCCGATTGCTGCACAACGCCGCCATGTCCGCGAGCCGATCAAGTGCCTGGAAAGAGTTTTACGACCATCATCGCAGCCGTGGAAAAGCGACCACACAAGTGCTCGTCATGCTCGCTCGTAAACTCGCTCGGGTGGCATTCGCCCTGATGAAGAATCAGAGCGAATATCAAACCAAAGGGTGGGTTATGGCTTGATCACAACCATAGAATCTCCCACACGGCTATTTATTGTGGGAGCGAATTTATTCGCGAACAGGCCACAACAATCTGCCTACGACAGGAAAAACGGATGAGCGCCCGGGATATTTATTGCCAGGCGCAGTAACAACCCACCGCCATGGTGTTTATGGTGTTCACGCTGCGCCCGTCGAGCAGGGCATTCAGGATCGGCTCGATAAAGCTGTTACCGGAGTTGCAGGTCAGGCCTTCGCTGTAAGGCCCGAAATACGCGAGCTTGCCGTCGCGATCCCAGATGGCGACGGCAGGGCTGGCGCTGATCTTTTCGGCACCTGGAAGCGTTTCCAGGGTTTTGATCGTATCGGGCGCTGGTGACGAATGATCGGTCGTGCCGGGTTTCTGCACCACATAGAAGTCGACACCTTTGTCGCCACCAAAGCGCTCGATCAGTTCGCTCAGATGCTGCTGGTTGCCGACATTGCACGGGCAGGCCGGGTCCTTGAAATGCACCAGACGAATCCTGCCCGGGCCAGCCAGTTCTGCCGGCAGGCGCAGGTCATCGCCGCTGAACAGGGCGGTCTGATCACTAAAGGGGCGCAGGTAGCGATGCTGAAACCAGTCATGGGCCATCCACAATCCAGCCGCACAGATCAGGACGAACAGGCAGGCAAACAGGTTGCGGCGGTGTGGGGCTTTCATGACAGACGTTTCTATTTAAGGTGGCGTAGCTTGCCACGCCCGAACAGACAGATGAATATCGCTACACTGTCTTTTCAAGGTCCTGTCGGAATCTGGAAGCCTTATGTCTGCAACGTTTGACCCTGATCAATTACGCGCCACGCTGTCACCGCTGCGCGAGATCGAATCGCTCTCTCTGGATGGGCAGATCTATCAGCGTTTCTATGGCCTGGGCGGGCTGGGTGGCGAGCATGTCATCCGCAGTTGGCTCGGGCGCCTGGATGTGGGTGGCTACGAGATTGTCGGGCAGGTCTGGCTGCCCGAGCAGCCTGTGGGAACCCTGTTTCTGTTCCATGGTTTCTATGACCACATGGGCCTGTATCGCTACGTGATCGAGTGGGCGCTGGCGCAAGGGTTTGCAGTGATTTCCTGCGACCTGCCGGGGCACGGGCTGTCCAGCGGCAGCCGGGCGAGCATCAATGACTTCTCCGAGTATCAGGCCGTGCTGCAGCGTCTGCTGCTGGAAGCCGAGGCCCTGAACCTGCCGCATCCCTGGCATCTGTGCGGACAAAGCACCGGTGGCGCAATCGTGATCGATCACCTGCTTCATCAGGGCAACGACAGCCCGGTGCAGGGCAAGGCCATTCTCTTGTCGCCGCTGGTCCGGCCACGTGCCTGGGGCTGGTCAAAACTCAGTTATTACATGCTCAAGCCGTTTGTGGACGGCATTGCCCGACGGTTTTCCGAGAACACCAACGCTCCGGCTTTCCTGCCGTTTCTGCTGGCCGATCCCTTGCAGCCGCGTCGCTTGCCGACCGCCTGGGTAGGCGCTTTATCGCGCTGGATCGTGCAGATTGAACGTGCGCCGCGCAGTACCCGCAGCCCGCTGATCATTCAGGGCGATGCGGACATGACCGTTGACTGGGACCACAACCTGACCGTACTCAGGAGCAAGTTCAGCGAGCCGCAAATCCTCATGCTCGGCAAGGCGCGGCATCACCTGGCCAATGAGGTGCCGGAGTTCCGGACGCAGTATTTCGAGTTTCTGAAAGGGCACATGAACTGACCCGCCTCGAGCGAGGCGGGTTATTACAGGCCTTGGGACAGGCTGGAAGTGCTTTGACCGACGGCAAGTCCGGCACGGATCGCGGCAAGGGCTGCCTGATAATAAGCCTTGCCTTCCGGTGACTCGGCGAAGCTTGAGAACTCTTCCAGCTCAGGGTCTGACAGGTCGCGGTAGACGTACAGCAGCGTGTTGTTGAGGTCCGCGCTGATCTGCGCCATCAGGCGTTCGCGCTGTCCTTCGAGCATCCCTTGAGCCTGACCGCCGCCCAGAAGGCCGGGAATCATCTGGCTCAGGCTGTCGGCTGCCACACCGGCAATGGCGAGGCTGACTTCTGCGCCAGCCTGCTTGGCGGGCAGTGCCTGCGCCAGATGGCCGATCAGCAACTGGCGGGTGGCGTCGGCTTCCATCTGCGGCAGGCCCTGGGCGTGCTTGGCCAACTGGTCGGAGCGGGTGGCCGTCAGCTCTGCATTGACGATCTTGCGGCCCAGCGGGGACTGGAAGAATTTCAGTGCAGGTGCCGGGTCCTTGAGGCTTTCACGCAGGCGCTTTTCTGCGCGCTGGTCCATGGCCTGCGGTGCAAAACGCTGGTTGCTGTTATTGACCAGGGCCTGAAAGACCGCTGGCGGCAGGTTGTCGCGGTAGCGTTGCTGGGCAGCCTTGAGTGCATCGTTGAAATGCGCACGCTGCTCTGTCCAGCCGGCGGCCTTGTACAACTGATCGTAACCGTCTGCCCAGACAGGCAAGGCGCAGAACATCAACAGCAAAACAAACAAACGACGCATTCGGGACTCCTGTCGGCAGGTCGCTATTCTCGGGGTGTTGACGGGGATTTGTCGAGTTATGACTGCCCTTGCTGCATGAAAACACCCGCACATGACCGTGCTGTATACACACCTCTGTCGAATTCAGGGGCTTATGGATACTATGCACGCCATGCGCATATCTCCCGATCACCCCCTCCTGCTTCGAATCGTCGACGACCTGGCCGCCAATGGCTGGTCGCAGCAGAATATATTCCTGCCCGAAGGTCTGACCCGCGAACTGGCACAAGAGTGCCATCGACGTGCCGCCGAGGGTGAGCTTGAGCCTGCCGGTGTGGGGCGCGGGCTTGCGCAGGAGGTGCGCGAGGGTATTCGCGGCGATCATATCCAATGGCTTGAAGCCGGGCAGGCCGAGTGCAGCGACCGTTATCTGGAGTTGATGGACAGCTTGCGCCTGGCCCTCAACCGCGGTCTGTTCCTGGGGCTGGAAGATTATGAAAGCCACTTCGCCCTTTACCCGCCAGGTGCGTTTTACCTCAAGCATGTGGACCGCTTTCGCGATGACGACAAGCGCATGGTGTCGGCGGTGCTTTATCTGAATCAGGCCTGGCTGCCCGAGCATGGCGGGCAGTTGCGCATGTACCTGAAGGGGGACGTGACCTATGACGTCCAGCCTACGGGCGGCTGTCTGGTGGTGTTTCTGTCCGGGGATATTCCCCATGAAGTGCTGCCTGCCACCCGCGACCGGCTTTCCCTGACCGGCTGGTTCAGGCGTCGTGGCAACGAGCTGTTGATCTAAGGCCGACCGGCTTCATGAAATCTGTGTCATGAACCCCGTTCTCCGGGGTAGAGGTCTATCGTAAAGGACTGTGCTGAACCGAAGACCATGGGTTCAGGTCCGATAGGTAGTCTCACAAACGTGCGGAGAGATCATGACATCCCTATTTTCCAGAACTGCCCTCGCTGGTCTGTTGCTGGCAACCTCGACCCTGATTCATGCGGCCGATACCCCGCGTACCGCTTCGCCTCAGGGCGCAGAAGCGTACATCATCTCGCCCAAGGACGGAGAAACCGTGACGTCGCCGTTCAAGGTGCAGTTTGGTCTCAAGGGAATGGGCGTTGCACCGGCAGGGGTCGATATCCCTGAAACCGGCCATCATCATTTGCTGATCGATGTGAAGGATGAGCCCGCAGCGAATGTTCCGCTACCGACCACTGACAATATTCGCCATTTCGGCAAGGGGCAGACCGAAACCATGCTGAGCCTGCCACCGGGCAGCCACACCCTCCAGTTGCTGGTGGGCGACAAGTCGCATATTCCGCTGAATCCGACGGTCGAGTCGAAGAAGATCACGATCAATGTGAAATAAATAAGAGAGGGCTCACAAAACTCGTGGGAGCGGATTTATCCGCGAATTGCTTCGCGAATAAATTCGTTCCCGCCGGGAAGGGCCGCTATCAGAACAGAACGCGGCTACGGATGGTGCCTTTGACCTGTTGCAGCTTCTCTTGCGCCAGGTCCGAGTACTCGGCGTCTACGTCGATAACCACGTAGCCGACTTTCTCGTTGGTCTGCAGGAACTGGCCGGAGATGTTGATGCCGTTTTCGGCAAACACCTTGTTGATTTCGCTCAGCACGCCCGGAATGTTCTCGTGGATGTGCAGCAGGCGGTGCTTGCCAGGGTGAGCAGGCAAGGCCACTTCCGGGAAGTTGACCGAGGAAACCGACGTACCGTTGTCGCTGTACTTGACCAGCTTTTCTGCAACTTCCAGACCGATGTTGGCCTGGGCTTCGGCAGTGGAACCACCGATGTGCGGGGTCAGGATCACGTTGTCCAGGCCGCGCAGCGGGCTTTCGAAGATGTCGTCGTTGGAGCGAGGCTCCACCGGGAACACGTCGATGGCCGCGCCGATCAGGTGCTTGTCCTTGATCGCGTCTGCCAGGGCATCCAGTTCGACCACGGTGCCGCGAGCGGCGTTGATCAGGATGCTGCCCTTTTTCATGGCGCGGATTTCTTTCTCGCCGATCATCCACTGGGTTTCAGCGGTTTCCGGAACGTGCAGGGTCACGATGTCGGACATGCCCAGCAGCTCGTTCAGGCTGGCAACCTGAGTGGCGTTGCCCAGCGGCAGCTTGGTCAGGGTGTCGTAGAAGTAGACCTGCATGCCCAGGCCTTCAGCCAGAACCGACAGCTGAGTACCGATCGAGCCGTAGCCGATGATGCCCAGTTTCTTGCCACGGATCTCGAAGGAGTTGGCCGCGCTCTTGATCCAGCCGCCACGGTGGCAGGAAGCGTTCTTCTCGGGGATGCCGCGCAACAGCAGGATAGCCTCGGCCAGAACCAGCTCGGCAACGGAGCGGGTGTTGGAGTAAGGGGCGTTGAACACTGCAATGCCGCGCTCACGGGCTGCGTCCAGGTCGACCTGGTTGGTGCCGATGCAGAAGCAGCCGACCGCAACCAGTTTCTTGGCGCTGTCGAACAGTTCTTCTGTCAGTTGGGTACGCGAGCGGATACCGATGAAATGGGCGTCGGCAATCTTTTCCTTGAGCTCGGCTTCCGGCAGAGACTTGGTGTGGTACTCGATGCTGGTGTAGCCGGCGGCCTTCAGGACGTCAACGGCGGATTGGTGGACGCCTTCGAGAAGAAGGAACTTGATCTTGCTCTTGTCGAGGGAAGTCTTGCTCATCTGCGTAAACCTGTGTCCCGGAGAAAAATGGCAGGAGGGGGCCGGATCGGCCATGGGCACGATTCGCGGGGGGCGTATGCTAGCATATGCACCCCGCGAAACCCCATTCCCGAACGTGAACCGTTCTCAGGATGCCCATGAATTGTTCGAGAGTTGCGTCCATGACCAATCCCGCTTTGATTGATGAGCTCAAGACCCTGGTCGAACCAGGCAAGGTACTGACCGACGCCGGTTCGCTTGAGGCTTACGGCAAGGACTGGACCAAGCAATTCACCCCCGCCCCCACGGCCATCGTGTTTCCCAAGACCATCGAGCAGGTCCAGGCCATCGTGCGCTGGGCCAACGAGCGTCTGGTGGCGCTGGTGCCTTCGGGCGGACGGACCGGGCTTTCCGCCGCCGCAGTGGCGGCCAATGGCGAAGTGGTGGTTTCGTTCGACTACATGAACCGGATTCTGGAACTCAACCTCACCGAGCGCACGGCCGTCTGTCAGCCCGGTGTGATTACCCGGCAGTTGCAGGCAGCGGCGCAAGAGAGCGGGCTGTATTACCCGGTGGACTTCGCTTCTTCGGGTTCCAGCCAGATTGGCGGCAATATCGGCACCAATGCCGGCGGAATCAAGGTCATTCGCTACGGAATGACTCGAAACTGGGTCGCGGGCCTCAAGGTCGTCACCGGCAAGGGCGACCTGCTGGAGCTGAACAAGGACCTGATCAAGAACGCCACCGGCTACGACATGCGCCAGCTGTTCATCGGCGCCGAAGGCACGCTGGGCTTTGTGGTCGAGGCCACCATGCGCCTGGATCGTGCGCCCCGCAATCTCACCGCCATGGTGCTGGGCACTGCTGACTTCAATTCGATCATGCCTGTGCTGCACGCCTTTCACGGCAAGCTGGACCTGACGGCATTCGAGTTCTTCTCCGACAAGTCGTTTGCCCGGGTCATGGCCCGTGGCGACGTGCCTTCGCCATTCGACACGCCTTGCCCGTTTTATGTGCTGCTGGAATTCGAGGCGACCACCGAAGACGTGGCCAACGATGCCCTGGCGCTCTTCGAGCATTGTGTCGAGCAGGGTTGGGTGCTCGATGGCGTGATGAGCCAGAGCGAGCAGCAGTTGCAGAACCTGTGGAAGCTGCGCGAATACATTTCCGAAACCATCTCCCACTTCACGCCCTACAAGAACGATATTTCGGTCACCGTTTCAAAGGTGCCGGCCTTTCTGGGCGAGATCGATGCCATCGTTGCCGAGCACTATCCTGACTTCGAAGTGCTCTGGTACGGCCATATCGGCGATGGCAACCTGCACCTGAACATCCTCAAGCCCGAGAATCTGGACAAGGAAGAGTTCTTCCGGACCTGCGCCAAGGTCAACAAGTGGGTGTTCGAGACGGTGGAGAAATACAACGGCTCGATTTCCGCCGAGCACGGTGTGGGGATGACCAAACGCGACTATCTGACGTACAGTCGCTCACCTGCCGAAATCGAATACATGAAAGCGCTGAAGGCGGTCTTCGACCCTAACGGCATCATGAACCCGGGCAAGATATTTGCTGTTTGATCAGCCGACATACCTTATTCAACGAAGCCAGAATTATCAGACCCAGGAGACGTCATGAGCTACCAGCACAAATATGTCGATGGAACGAACATCCACTTCCCGCTGGGCAAGGTGGTCTGTATCGGTCGTAACTATGCAGAGCACGCCAAGGAGCTGGGCAACCCGGTTCCGACCGAGCCTTTGCTGTTCATGAAGCCCGGCAGTTCCGTGGTCGCTCTGGAAGGCGGCTTCAGCATTCCGGCAGACCGTGGTTCTGTGCATTACGAAGCCGAAATCGTCGTACTGATCGGCAAGCCGCTGAGCAAGAATCCTTCCCGTGAAGAAGTGCTCGACGCCATCAGCGGTTTCGCTCCGGGCCTGGACCTGACCTTGCGTGACGTGCAGTCGCGTCTGCGCGAGAAAGGCCTGCCATGGGAACTGGCCAAGTGCTTCGACGGCGCTGCGGTCATCGCACCTTTCGTGCCGGCTGAAACCTATCCGGACCTGACCGATATCGGCATTCGTCTGACCATCAACGGCAAGGTCGTGCAGGACGGCAACAGCAGCCTGATGCTCAACCCCATCGTGCCAATGATCCAGCACATGGCCGCCAACTTCTCCCTGCAGGCCGGTGACATCATCATGACTGGCACCCCCGCAGGCGTTGGCCCGTTCGAGGCCGGTGACGAGATCGTGCTGGAGCTGACCGGTCAGAACCGCTTCGAAAGCGTTGTTCGTTAAACACCCGGTTGCTGCTGTTGAAAAACGCCTGAGATGACCTCTCGGGCGTTTTTTTTGGCTCTGTCGGCGGTGTCCCTGTCGCCAGCACGCTGCCTCCCACAGTCACCGAACTGACTCGGCAGCACAATTAGCGTTTTTTTCACACTTGATCTGGATAATCCGGCTGCCTCTCACTCGATGCTCTACGTCATATCTGCTCAGGAACTCTTGAATGGCCAGGCTCCCCGCGTCTCGAAATCCCCGTTTCCGTCTGTTGGGCATGCGTTGGTATGCCTGGTTGCTGCTGGTTCTGGTCATGGGCTACGTCCTGGCGTTTGTGATGCATTGGGATGATCGTGCGGTGCTGTGGGTCAAGGAAGGTTTCGAGGACAAGGCATCCCGCCGCGCCAGCATCTGGCTCCCGGACTACAAAGTGGAGATCGACGCCAGGCTGCTGCCCGGCATGGAGAAGGATGAGGCTTCCGACCTGACCTACAGCCCGGTGACCAAGACGCTGTTCTCGGTCATGGGCAAGAATCCGTTCCTGGTGGAGCTGACCCTCAAGGGCGATGTGCTGCGCAAGATTCCTCTGGTGGGCTGGAGCAACCCCGAAGGTGTGGCGGTTCTGAACGACGGCCTGATCGGGATTACCGACGAGCGCCAGCATATGCTGAGCATCGTCAAGGTGACGGCAGAAACCACGACCCTGAACATGGCCGATTTCCCGCAATACGATCTCGGCCCTTCGAAAAACAAAAACAAAGGGTTCGAAGGCATTGCCTGGGACCCGACTCGTCAGCAGATCTTGCTGGGCGAAGAACGTCCGCCAGCACTGTTCACCTGGAAGAGTGATGGCAGCGATGTCCTGAAAGGCGAGAAACAGAGAGTCGCCAATGTTTCGCTGGACGCGCGCAACCTATCTTCCCTGAGTGTCGACCCGCGTACCGGGCATACGCTGGTGCTGTCTGCCGATTCGCACTTGCTGCTGGAAGTGGACGAAAGCGGTCAGCAAGTCAGTTTCATGACCCTGCTGGGCGGCATGAACGGTCTGAAGGACACCATTCCTCGCGCTGAAGGTGTTGCGCTGGATGATGAGGGAAATCTGTACATGGTCAGTGAGCCGAACCTGTTCTACGTATTTCGTAAACATTGAGCCCCGCAATGTCATTGCGCTATTAAGCAAAGATTCAGATTCACGTGATATCTATGCTGCCCCGATCACTATTTGAGCTGCCTTGATGCGTCGCCCTATCCGTTCTGCCTTGTTGTTTTCGTTGATGATTGCGCTGGCTGCCTTGCTGTTTTTTGCGGATAGGGAGTACCGCTTTGTGAAGCGCGCTTCGTTTGCCTGGCAAATGCTCTGGCAATCGGACGCGCAGCAGACGGTTGGTCTTGATCGCTACAAGGTCGAGATAGAAGGGCAGGTGATCGAAGGGCTTGAGGATGATGTCTCGGCCCTGAGCTACGACCCGGATCGCAAAAGCCTGTTCACGGTGACCAACCAGAAGAACGAAATGGTCGAGCTGAGCCTCGATGGTCGTATCCTGCGACGTATTTCCTTGAACGGTTTCGGCGATTCCGAAGCCATCGAGTACATCAGCCCTGGTGTTTACGTGATCAGCGACGAGCGCCAGCAGCGTTTGCTCAAGGTTCATGTCGACGACACTACCCGCACCCTCGATGCCGCCGATGCCGTGCAACTGACATTGAGCATCGACGTGGGTCGCAACAAGGGTTTTGAAGGTCTGGCCTACGATATCAAGGGCCAGCGACTGTTTATCGCCAAGGAAAGCGAGCCGGTACAGATCGTCGAAATACGCGGTTTCCCCCAGAGCAGTAACAACCTGGGCGTCATCTTCGATAGAAAGCGCGATGCAGGCCTGTTTGTGCGCGACATGTCCAGCCTGTACTTCGATGCCCCGACGGGCCACTTGCTGCTGATGTCCGATGAATCGAAAAAGATTCTGGAGCTCAATGACGAAGGCCGCCCGATTGCCAGCGCTTCCTTGAAAAAGGGCCAGCTGGGTTTGAGCAAGGACGTGCCACAGGCCGAGGGTTTTACCCTGGATGAAGAGGGGACGCTCTACGTGGTGAGCGAGCCGAATCTGTTCTACAAGTTTCGCAAGCCATAAGCCTGGTTCAGGCCAGAGTCCCTCGACGGGAGCTCTGGCCTCACTGACCGCGGCTTAGCGAGTCAGGGTTTTCACGCCTTCGGCAGTACCCAGCAACAGCAGGTCTGCGCCGCGCTCTGCGAACAGGCCGTTGGTGACCACGCCCACGATGGCGTTGATCGCGGTTTCCAGCTCCACCGGGTTGGTGATGCTCATGTTGTGTACGTCGAGAATGATATTGCCGTTGTCGGTCAATACGCCTTCACGATAAACCGGGTCGCCGCCCAGCTTGACCAGTTGACGGGCAACATGGCTGCGCGCCATCGGGATCACTTCGACCGGCAGCGGGAATGCGCCCAGTACCGGCACCAGCTTGCTGCCGTCTGCGATGCAGATGAAGGTCTTGGCCACAGCGGCCACGATCTTCTCGCGAGTCAGCGCCGCGCCACCGCCCTTGATCAGGTTCAGGTGCTCGTCGCTTTCGTCGGCGCCGTCGATGTAGAACTCCAGATCGCTGACCGTATTGAGTTCATAGACCGGAATGCCATGGCTCTTGAGGCGGGCAGCGGTGGCTTCGGAGCTGGCTACCGCGCCATCGAAGGAGGCCTTGTGTTTGGCCAGCGCATCGATGAAGCAGTTGGCCGTGGAGCCGGTGCCGACACCGATGATGCTCTTGTCGTCGATCTTGGGAAGAATGAAATCGACAGCGGCTTGAGCCACGGCCTGTTTGAGTTGATCCTGGGTCATGCTGGCTCCACGGTGCCAAAGGTGCAAAAAGGGGCCGCATTATAGCGATGACTGCGCCGCAAAGCCCCGTCATTCGTATGGTCGTTCATCGGAGTGCAGAGTAGACTTCTCGGTCTTGCTCCCTTCGCCAGTGATATCGCCCCGATGCTCGAACAGTACGTCAAGAAAATCCTCACTTCCCGCGTCTATGACGTCGCTGTCGAAACCCCGCTGCAGGGCGCCCGCCAGCTTTCCGAGCGGCTGGCCAACCAGATATTGCTCAAGCGCGAAGACCTGCAACCGGTGTTCTCTTTCAAGATTCGCGGCGCCTATAACAAGCTGGCACAACTGAGTCCTGAGGAACTGGCTCGCGGCGTGGTGACGGCTTCGGCAGGCAATCATGCCCAGGGGCTGGCGCTGGCAGCCAAGGTGTTGGGCATCAAGGCCACCATCGTCATGCCCAAGACGACGCCCGAAATCAAGGTCGAAGGCGTCCGCTCCCGAGGCGCCCAGGTGGTGCTGCATGGCGACTCCTTCCCGGAAGCTTTGGCTTACTCCCTCAAGCTGGTGGACGAGCAAGGTTTTGTTTATATCCATCCTTACGATGACCCTGACACCATTGCCGGACAAGGCACGGTGGCCATGGAAATCCTGCGCCAGCAACCGGGCCAACTGGACGCCATTTTCGTTCCGGTGGGCGGTGGCGGCCTGATTGCGGGCATCGCGGCCTACGTCAAATACCTGCGTCCGGACATCAAGGTCATCGGTGTCGAACCGGACGACTCCAACTGCCTGCAAGCCGCCATGGCAGCGGATGAGCGGGTGGTGCTGAATCAGGTCGGGCTGTTTGCCGATGGCGTGGCAGTGGCGCAGATCGGCCATCACACTTTCGAGGTCTGCCGTCACTACGTCGATGAAGTCATCACCGTCAGCACCGATGAAATCTGCGCGGCCATCAAGGACATCTACGACGACACCCGCTCCATCACCGAACCCGCCGGTGCGCTGGGCGTGGCGGGCATCAAGAAGTATGTGGAGCAACGTGGCATCAGCGGCCAGACCTTGGTGGCCATCGATTCCGGTGCCAACGTCAACTTCGACCGCCTGCGCCATGTGGCCGAGCGCGCCGAGCTGGGTGAAGGTCGCGAAGCCATCATCGCCGTGACCATTCCCGAGCAGCCGGGCAGCTTCAAGGCCTTCTGTCAGGCCATCGGCAAGCGCCAGATCACTGAATTCAACTACCGCTACCACACCGACCGCGAGGCCCATATCTTCGTCGGCGTACAGACCCACCCGGACAACGACCCGCGCAGCGCCTTGATTTCAAGCCTGACAGAGCAAGGGTTCCCGGTGCTGGACCTCACCGACAACGAACTGGCCAAGCTGCATATCCGCCATATGGTCGGCGGGCATGCCGAGCGGGTCAGCGATGAAGTGGTGCTGCGTTTCGAGTTTCCGGAGCGGCCGGGTGCGCTGTTCAACTTCCTGAGCAAACTGGGCGGGCGCTGGACCATCTCCATGTTCCACTACCGCAACCACGGCGCCGCCGATGGTCGCGTGGTGGCCGGGCTGGTGGTGCCGGAAGAAGAACGGCATCTGGTGGGCGCAGCGCTGGACGAGATTGGCTATCCGTATTGGGATGAGAGCCAGAATCCGGCGTATAGGCTGTTTCTGGGTTAAGCGATCCGTTGGAGCGAATTCATTCGCGATGACATTATTGAAGGCACTACATTTTCTTAGGATGTACCCCTTCGCGAATGAATTCGCTCCCACAGAGTTAGTCGGGATGGGGACATTGATGCTGCTACGCTCAATAAAGCTTCGCCTGCGAGGGATGGCATAACGTGGAATACATCACAGCGCTGAAAACCCTGCATATAGCCGCAATCACGCTATGGCTGCTAGGTGCCTTGGGTCTGGCTTTCCGGGTCATCAAGACGCGGGCTCATGACCGCCTGCTGCAACGCCCGACCCTGTTCGTCTGGCTGTTGATGGCTGTCTGCCTGGCGGTTCTGCCGTTCAGCGGCTGGTGGCTGGTTCATCTGCTCGGCTTGTCACTGGGCCAGACCTGGGTGCTGGCCAGTAGCGTGCTTTATGTCCTGGGGCTTTTCAGCTGGGTCTGGCTGGTGAGTCGGCTGGCCGGCAAGGCGGGCAGACTGAGGTTCACCCTGGCGCTGGCGGTCATTACCAGCGCCTGCCTTATAGCGATTGCCGGCTTGATGGTCTTCAAACCGGCTTGATCGCCGCATTCATCCGCGCAGTGAAATCACCTGCCAGCCGCGTTTTTCTGCTTCTGCACGCAGTTTCGGGTCCGGGTCCACGGCCACTGGATGGGCAACCTGCTCCAGAAGTGGCAGGTCGTTCATGGAGTCGCTGTAGAAATAGCTGCCTTCCAGACTGAATGCATGCTCTTCAAGCCAATGATTGAGCCGGGTCACCTTGCCTTCACGGAAGCAGGGTATACCTGTAGTGCGCCCGGTATAGCGCCCGTCGACCAGCTCGCATTCGGTCGCCAGCAGGGTGTCGATCCCCAGGCGGGCGACGATCGGGGCGGTCACGAAGCGGTTGGTGGCGGTTATGACCACCAGTTTGTCGCCTGCGTCACGGTGTTTGGCGATCAGTTCCAGCGCTTTGGGCAGTACGATGGGTTCGATGCAGTCGCGCATGAAGTCCCGGTGCCATTCATCGAGCTGAGCCATTTCGGTCCGGCCCAGGATTTCGAGGCTGAAATTCAGGTAGTCGGTCAGGTTGAGCGTGCCGGCCAGGTAGTCTTCATAGAATGCGTCGTTGCGCGTCTTGTAGGCCACGGCATCGAGGATGCCGCGTTCGCACAGGTAATCGCCCCAGGCGTGATCGCTGTCACCGCCCAGAAGTGTGTTGTCGAGGTCGAATAAAGCCAGGCGCATGTGGTTACTCGCTGAAATAACTGAAAAAAGAGCACAAGAATACGAGGTTTTCACAAGACTTCACATAAGGTGCTTAGGCTCGTTGCTGCTTTGAGCGCCTTTGTGGAACAATGCGGCGACATGCGTTTGCGAGGTTGTTGCCGTGATCGACCCCGATGGTTTCCGTCCTAATGTCGGGATTATTCTGACAAACGATGCTGGTCAGGTCCTATGGGCTCGGCGTATTAACCAAGATGCCTGGCAGTTTCCACAGGGTGGAATAAACCCTCAGGAGACGCCGGAAGAGGCGCTGTATCGCGAATTGAATGAAGAGGTCGGGCTGGAACGACAGGATGTGCAGATTCTGGCCTGTACCCGCGGTTGGTTGCGTTATCGTCTGCCGCAGCGACTGGTCCGTACCCATAGCCAACCGCTATGCATCGGCCAGAAACAGAAGTGGTTTCTCCTGCGCCTGATCTCCAACGAGCAGCGGGTGCGGATGGATTTGACCGGTAAACCGGAGTTCGATGGCTGGCGTTGGGTCAGCTATTGGTACCCGTTAGGCCAAGTGGTGACATTCAAGCGCGAGGTGTATCGACGCGCACTCAAAGAGCTTGCCCCGCGCCTTTTATCGCGCGACTGACACGGAGTTCGACCCCGAGCCATGCTCAATACGCTGCGCAAGATCGTCCAGGAAGTAAACTCTGCCAAGGATCTCAAGGCGGCGTTGGGCATTATTGTGTTACGCGTCAAGGAGGCCATGGGCAGCCAGGTCTGCTCGGTCTATCTGCTTGACCCCGAAACCAACCGTTTCGTGCTGATGGCTTCCGAGGGTCTGAACAAACGCTCCATCGGCAAGGTGAGCATGGCGCCGAACGAGGGCCTCGTAGGTCTGGTCGGTACTCGCGAAGAACCGCTGAACCTCGAAAACGCCGCCGATCACCCCCGTTACCGCTACTTTGCCGAAACCGGTGAAGAGCGTTATGCCTCTTTCCTTGGCACGCCGATCATCCACCACCGTCGTGTGGTGGGCGTGTTGGTGATCCAGCAAAAGGAGCGGCGTCAGTTCGACGAAGGGGAAGAAGCCTTCCTCGTCACCATGAGTGCCCAACTGGCAGGCGTCATCGCCCATGCCGAAGCCACTGGCTCGATCCGCGGTCTGGGTCGCCAGGGCAAGGGGATTCAGGAGGCCAAGTTTGTCGGCGTGGCCGGCTCGCCCGGTGCGGCCGTGGGTGTGGCGGTGGTCATGCTGCCACCCGCCGACCTGGAAGTGGTCCCGGATAAAGTCGTCACTGATATCGATGCCGAACTGGCCCTGTTCCAGAATGCGCTGGAAGGCGTGCGCAATGACATGCGCACCCTTTCGGCCAAGCTGGCGACCCAGTTGCGTCCCGAAGAGCTGGCGCTGTTCGATGTCTACCTGATGATGCTCGATGACGCTTCGCTGGGCAGCGAAGTGACCAACATCATCAAGACCGGCCAATGGGCGCAGGGTGCCTTGCGTTCGGTGGTGAACGAGCACGTCAACCGTTTCGAGCTGATGGACGACGCCTATCTGCGCGAGCGTGCATCGGACGTGAAGGACCTGGGCCGTCGTTTGCTGGGTTACCTGCAGGAAGCCCGGCAACAGGCGCTGGTCTACCCCGATAACACCATTCTGGTCAGTGAAGAACTGTCCCCGGCCATGCTCGGCGAAGTGCCGGAAGGCAAGCTGGTCGGTCTGGTGTCGGTACAGGGTTCGGGTAACTCCCACGTGGCGATTCTGGCGCGGGCCATGGGCATTCCCACGGTCATGGGCCTTGTGGACTTCCCTTATTCCAAGGTGGATGGCATCGACCTGATCGTCGATGGCTACCACGGTGAAGTCTTCACCAACCCCAGCGACATCATGCGCCAGCAGTTCACCAAGGTGGTGGAGGAGGAGCGCCAGCTGTCCCAGGGGCTTGATGCCCTGCGCGAGCTGCCTTGCGTGACGCTGGATGGTCATCGCATGCCGCTGTGGGTCAACACCGGCCTGCTGGCCGACGTTGCCCGCGCCCAGCAGCGTGGCGCCGAAGGTGTCGGTCTGTATCGCACCGAAGTGCCGTTCATGATCAACCAGCGTTTCCCGAGCGAAAAGGAACAGCTGGCCATCTACCGTGAACAACTGGCGGCCTTCCATCCGCTGCCGGTGACCATGCGCAGCCTGGATATCGGTGGCGACAAGGCGCTGTCCTACTTCCCGATCAAGGAAGAGAACCCGTTCCTGGGCTGGCGTGGCATTCGTGTCACCCTCGACCACCCGGAAATCTTCCTGGTCCAGACCCGCGCCATGCTCAAGGCCAGTGAAGGCCTGAACAACCTGCGCATTCTGTTGCCGATGATTTCCAGCACCCATGAAGTGGAAGAGGCTTTGCACCTTATTCACCGGGCCTGGGGCGAAGTTCGCGACGAAGGCACCGATGTGCCGATGCCGCCTGTGGGCGTCATGATCGAAATTCCGGCTGCGGTCTATCAGACCCGCGACCTGGCCCGTCAGGTGGACTTCCTGTCTGTAGGCTCCAACGACCTGACCCAATACCTGCTGGCGGTTGACCGCAACAACCCGCGAGTGGCCGATCTATACGATTACCTGCACCCGGCGGTGCTGCAGGCGCTGCAAAGCGTGGTGCGTGACGCCCATGCCGAAGGCAAGCCGGTGAGTATCTGCGGTGAGATGGCGGGCGACCCTGCTGCTGCGGTGTTGTTGATGGCGATGGGTTTCGACAGCCTGTCGATGAACGCCACCAACCTGCCGAAAGTGAAATGGATGCTGCGTCAGATCAACCTGAGCAAGGCCAAGGAACTGCTGGCCCAGTTGATGACCAACGACAACCCGCAAGTCATCAGCAGCTCCCTGCAACTGGCACTGCGCAACCTGGGCCTGTCCCGGATGATCAATCCGGGGTCGGTCAAGGGGCATTGAGGCCACTCCGTGCAGACTGTGTGGGAGACTGTGGGAGCGAATTTATTCGCGAAAGGCCTGAAACATATCGCCTTCAACGACGTCTCGCGGATAAATCCGCTCCTACGGAATTCATGATTCATCCATCGCCCACGCCTAGAGCATCCTGCCGGGCTCCGGTAACATGCCCGACTGATTTCTACGGGGTAGCCCAGGACCGCCGGTGCCGACAGGTGCAATAAGTTTTCATGATCGCGGGCTGGCACGATGTCCCCTTATCGCCGCATAGTCTGGCTTCGTGCATGGGCGTCTGTTCCCTGATTTAACCGCTTTTGTATCTGGTCGCTCGCAAGAGCGTGCCCATTGAGGAGTTGCAATGCTGCCTTACCCGCAGATTGACCCGGTAGCCGTATCGCTCGGCCCGCTGCAGATTCACTGGTACGGACTGATGTATTTGGTCGGCATAGGGGGCGCATGGCTGCTTGCGTCGCGTCGCCTGAACGCTTTCGACCCGACCTGGACCAAGGAAAAACTCTCGGACCTGATTTTCTGGCTGGCCATGGGTGTCATTGTCGGCGGGCGTCTGGGTTATGTGCTGTTCTACGATCTGTCGGCCTACCTCGCCAATCCGTTGCTGATCTTCGAAGTATGGAAAGGCGGTATGGCCTTCCACGGTGGATTTGTCGGCGTGATGCTGGCGGCCTGGTGGTTCGGCAGACGCAATGGCAAGACCTTCTTCCAGTTGATGGACTTCGTTGCACCGCTGGTGCCGATCGGCCTGGGCGCCGGGCGTATCGGCAACTTCATCAATGCCGAGTTGTGGGGCAAGCCAAGCGATGTGCCATGGGCCATGGTCTTCCCGCCGTTCAGCGACCCTGCGCAACTGGCGCGTCATCCGTCGCAGCTGTATCAGTTCGCCCTTGAGGGTGTGGCGCTGTTCATCATCCTCAACCTTTATGCACGCAAGCCGCGCCCGACCATGGCCGTTTCCGGCATGTTCGCCCTGTTTTACGGGATCTTCCGTTTCATCGTCGAGTTCGTCCGCGTACCGGATGCGCAACTGGGCTATCTGGCGTGGGGCTGGGTCACCATGGGCCAGATCCTTAGTCTGCCGATGATCATCGCGGGTCTGGCCATGATCTGGTTGGCCTACAAGCGCGAGCCGACTGCCAAGCAGCCCGTGTGAAAACTACTACGCTCGGTCATGCTGCGTTGAAAACAGGCTCGGAATGCTCATTTACACCCAGTAAACTCCGCTTCCTCGCCTGTTTTCGCCTTGCCTGGCCTTCGCTCGCTACGTTTTCACACGGGCTGCAAAGCAGTGGTTTAATACTGAAACGCCGGGCGATGCTGCCCGGCGGATTCAAGGATGCAGGTAATTTATGAAGCAATATCTTGAACTCGTCGCCCATGTGATCAAGCACGGGACCTTGCAGTCCAACCGCACCGGGGTGAATACCATCAGTTTCCCCGGCGCGATGCTGCGTTATGACCTTCAGGAAGGTTTCCCGGCGATCACGACCCGGCGCATGGCTTTCAAGTCGGCTATCGGTGAAATGGTCGGTTTTCTGCGCGGTGCCAACAGTGCGGCCGAGTTTCGTGAGCTGGGCTGCAAGGTCTGGGATCAGAATGCCAACGAGAATACCCAGTGGCTGAACAACCCGTTCCGCAAGGGCGAGGATGACCTGGGCGAGATCTACGGCGTGCAGTGGCGCAAATGGCCGGCCTACAAGCGCATCGCGACCTGTAATGCGGCGGCGATCGAGCTGGCGGTCAGCCAGGGCTACAAGCAGATTGCCGAGTCCGAAGAGGACGGCGAAAGCTTTGTGGTGCTGTACAAGGCCATCGACCAGATTCGCCAGTGCGTCGACACCATCATCAAGGACCCGGGCAGCCGCCGTATCCTGTTCCACGGCTGGAACTGCGCGCAGCTTGATGAGATGGCTCTGCCGCCTTGCCACCTGCTTTACCAGTTGCACCCGAACCCGCAGACCCGGGAAATCTCCCTGACGCTGTACATTCGTTCAAACGATCTGGGCCTCGGGACGCCGTTCAACCTCACCGAAGGCGCTGCGCTGCTGAGCCTGATCGGTCGCCTGACCGGCTACACACCGCGCTGGTTCACCTATTTCATCGGTGATGCCCACGTCTACGAAAACCATCTGGACATGCTCAACGAACAGCTCACCCGTGAGCCGTTCCCGATGCCGAAGCTCGTGATCTCGGACCGCGTGCCCGAGTTCGCCAAGACCGGTGTCTACCAGCCTGAGTGGCTGGAGCTGATCGAACCTTCCGACTTCTCGCTGGAAGGCTACGAACACCACCCGGCCATGACGGCGCCGATGGCGGTTTGAGTCCTCTTCGCGAATAAATTCGCTCCTACGGTAGGAGCGAATTTATTCGCGAACGCTTCAATGCCCATGACTCTTGCCCACATGTGACGGTTCGCCTTCGGCTGTCGCCACGGCGCCGGTCACTTCCAGCCGTTCCAGAATCCCGCAATGTTCCGACTGGCCGTCGCCGCAGCGACGACGCAGGTCCAGTAGCTGTTCCTGCAGGACTTGCAGGCTGGCGATGCGGGCGTTGACGTGTTCGATGTGTTCGTCGATCAACGCATTGACGCTTTCGCACTGGTCCTGCGGGCTGTCGCGCAGGCTGAGCAGGCTGCGGATTTCTTCCAGCGTCATGTCCAGGCTTCGGCAGTTGCGGATGAACGACAGGCGTTCCACATGTGCCTGGGTGTACAGACGGTAATTGCCGTCGCTGCGGGCCGGCGCAGGCAGCAGGCCTTCGCGCTCGTAATAACGAATGGTTTCGACCTGAGAATCCGTCAGCTTTGCCAGTTCACCGATTTTCATGTGTTTCATCTCGTTTGAGCGCTTGACCCTATAGTGGCTACAGGGTGTTCACTTGGCAACAAGTAGATCCAGGGAGCCGACCATGGGCCAGATTACAAAGATTTCTCCGCCGCACGACGACCACAAGCATGAGCACAAGCACGCCCATTCCTGCTGTTCCGGCGCAGCCGCGCCTGCCACTGTCACGTTTGACGAGGCACCGGCAGCCGGTGGGCGTCTGAGCAGCTTTCGCATCGAGCAGATGGATTGCCCGACCGAGCAGACGCTGATCCAGAACAAGCTGGGCAAGCTGCCGGGTGTGCAAAAGCTGGAGTTCAACCTGATCAATCGCATTCTTGGCGTCTGGCATGACCTGCCGACAACCGAGCCGATTCGTGAGGCCATCGGTTCGCTGGGCATGCAGGCCGAGCCCATCGAGGAAGGCGCGAGCCAGGATGCCCCGGCGACATCTGCGCCGAAAAAACACTGGTGGCCTCTGGCGCTGTCCGGTGTGATGGCGCTGGGTGCGGAAATCGTCCATTTCGCTGCGCTTGGACCGACCTGGGTCGTGGCGTTGCTGGCCATTGTTTCGATCCTCAGTTGCGGCCTGACCACCTATAAAAAGGGCTGGATCGCGCTCAAGAACTTCAACCTCAATATCAATGCCCTGATGAGCATCGCGGTGACCGGCGCGGTCCTGATCGGCCAGTGGCCTGAAGCGGCGATGGTGATGTTCCTGTTCACCGTGGCCGAACTGATCGAAGCCAAATCCCTGGACCGTGCCCGTAATGCCATCAGCAGCCTGTTGCAGCTGACGCCGGATGTGGCAACCGTCAGGCAGAGTGATGGAAGCTGGGTTGAAACCGAGGTCAAGAGCGTCGAGCTGGATGCCATCGTGCGGGTTCGGCCGGGTGAGCGGATCGGCCTGGATGGCGAGGTGGTTTCGGGTAACTCGACCATCGATCAGGCACCGATTACCGGTGAAAGCCTGCCTGTGGAAAAAAACGTGGGCGACAAGGTCTTTGCCGGCACCATCAACCAGTCCGGTTCTCTGGAATATCGGGTGACAGCCGCGGCGAGCCATTCCACGCTGGCGCGGATCATTCATGCAGTGGAAGCGGCTCAGGGTGCGCGCGCGCCGACTCAGAGCTTCGTCGACAGCTTTTCGCGGATCTACACCCCGGTGGTTTTCCTGATCGCACTGGCCGTGGCCCTGATCGCGCCGCTGTTCTTCGGCGGTGCCTGGTTCGACTGGATCTATCGGGCGCTGGTGCTGCTGGTCGTGGCCTGCCCGTGTGCCCTGGTGATTTCCACGCCTGTGACCATCGTCAGCGGTCTGGCTGCTGCGGCGCGCAAGGGGATTCTGATCAAGGGCGGCGTCTATCTGGAAATGGGCCGCAAGATTGATTATCTAGCTCTGGACAAGACTGGCACCATCACCCACGGCAAACCGGTGCAGACCGACTATCTGCCGCTGGATACGACCTTGGCCGACAGCGCGCAACTTATCGCTGCCAGCCTGGCCGGTCGCTCCGATCACCCGGTTTCCCAAGCCATCGCCAAGGCGTCCGGGGCAGGGCAGAGTTTGCATGAGGTCAGTGCGTTCGAGGCATTGCCGGGGCGTGGTGTGAAAGGCGAGATCAATGGCCAGCTCTACCATCTGGGCAACCATCGTCTGGTCGAAGAACTGGGGTTGTGCTCGCCCGAGCTGGAAGCCAGGCTCGATGCGCTGGAAATACAGGGCAAGACCGTGGTGCTGTTGCTGGATACCTCAGGTCCGCTGGCGCTCTTCGCGGTGGCCGATACGGTCAAGGACAGCAGCCGCGAGGCTATCGCCCAGTTGCACGAGCTTGGCATCAAGACCCTGATGCTGACCGGTGACAACCCGCATACCGCCAAGGCCATCGCTGCACAGGTGGGAATCGATCAGGCAGAGGGCAACCTGCTGCCTGTGGATAAGTTGCAGTCCATTGAAGGCCTGTATGCCCGCAATCATCGTGTAGGCATGGTGGGCGATGGCATCAACGACGCGCCTGCGCTGGCACGTTCCGAGATCGGTTTTGCCATGGCTGCGGCGGGCACCGATACCGCCATCGAAACCGCCGATGTCGCCCTGATGGACGACGATCTTCGCAAGATCCCGGCGTTTATCCGGTTATCACGCAACACCTCGGCGATTCTCAAGCAGAACATCGCGTTGGCGCTGGTCACCAAGGTGTTTTTCCTGGGGATTACCTTTGCGGGGATGGCGACCATGTGGATGGCAGTGTTTGCCGACATGGGCGTGAGTTTGCTGGTGGTGTTCAATGGGTTGCGATTGCTCAGGAAGTGAGCAGGGTTGGAGCTTTTCGCGAATAAATTCGCTTGTATGGTAGAGCTTGAAGGGGTGGTGGGACGAACAATTCGCATCTGACTGCAGCCACAGTACAGACCGTGGGAGACCTCGCCTCACCCCTTCCACCAAAAGCGCCGATAAAGAATGCTTCGTTCAAGCGACGATAGAAACAAGCCTGCGCCTCTGGGTGAACCCCCTCAAGCCGTAAAACCTTAGCGTGGAGAAGTGCCCATGGCAATGCGCGTTTCGCAGTCAATCGTGGGCGTGGATGTTGCCAAGATTGAACTCGTTACCTATCAGGCAGACCTGGATCTGCTCACCTCGATAGCCAATGAAAAGCCCGCCATAAAGCGCTGGCTCAAAACGTTGCCGAGGCCCACCGCCATTGCTGTTGAGGCGACCAATATTTATCACGTCGATCTGGTCGAGCTGGCTTACGAGTCTGGTTTTGACGTCTACATCATCGACGGTTTTCAACTGAGCAATTACCGTAAAGGCATTGGTGGTCGTAGCAAAACGGACGCTTCCGATGCTCGGCTTCTGGCCCGTTTTCTGAAAAACGAAGGCGAAGATCTACGCCCCTGGACCCCGCCTCCAGCCGTCTATGGCAAGCTGCAAAGCCTTCTGCGCCGCAGGGCTTCGCTGGTTCAGGCCAAAACCAGCCTGACCCAGAGCTGGGCAAATGACGCCAGTTTGAAAGCCGCCTTCGCAGCTTTCCTCAAGTCCATCGAGCGGCTGGACCTGTTGATCCAGAAGAAGCTCAAGGAGGTCTTGCGCGAAGCCGGCCTGCTGGAGCAAGTCGCCCGATGCCAAGCTGTCGAAGGCATCGGTTTTCTGACCGCGACCGCTCTGGTCATGGCTTACAGCCGAGGCGACTTCACGAGTAGCGATTCATACATCGCCTTTTTGGGCATGGACCTGAGGGTGACTGACTCAGGCCAAAAAAATGGCCGCCGATCCCTGACCAAGCGAGGTTGCTCGGAGATCCGCCGATTGCTGCACAACGCCGCCATGTCCGCGAGCCGATCAAGTGCCTGGAAAGAGTTTTACGACCATCATCGCAGCCGTGGAAAAGCGACCACACAAGTGCTCGTCATGCTCGCTCGTAAACTCGCTCGGGTGGCATTCGCCCTGATGAAGAATCAGAGCGAATATCAAACCAAAGGGTGGGTTATGGCTTGATCACAACCATAGAATCTCCCACACACACATATCAAGTGGGAGCGGATTTATCCGCGAAAGCCATCAACCAAACCTCTCCTGCCCCCACGTAACAAACGTCTCCAGCAACGCCTTCAGCACCTCTTGGGTCGGTGCCGCAAGGTCAGGGCGATAGTGGAAGGGAGCGAACTCTTCCATGTAGGTGCTCTGCGCCAGTTCCAGCTGGACGGCGTGGATGTTGTTGGCCGGGTCGCCGTAATGGCGGGTGATATGGCCGCCCTTGAAGCGACCGTTTAGCACATGGCTGTAGTCCTTGGCCGCTGCACACACGCTTTCCAGCCTGCCTGCCAGTTGCGGATCACAACTGGCGCCGTTGAAGGTGCCGAGGTTGAAGTCCGGCAGGCGACCGTCGAACAGGTGCGGGACGTGGCCACGGATGGAGTGGGCATCGAACAGCAATGCATAACCGAACTCATCCCGCAGACGTTGCAGCTCTTGCTCCAGGGTCTGGTGGTAAGGCACCCAGATCTGTTGCAGGTAGCTGGCCCGCTCGGCCGCGTCGGGTTCCTGACCTTCCTTGAACAGCGGCACGCCGTCGAACAGGATCGACGGAAACAGTCCGGTCGTCGCACCGGCATACAGCGGTTTGTCGTCGGACGGGCGATTGAGGTCGATGACGAAGCGCGAATACTCCGCAGCCAGGGTGCTGGCCCCAAGCTCCGCCGCAAAGTCATAAAGACGCGGGATATGCCAGTCGGTATCGGGCAGGCTCAAGGCTTCGTCCACCAGCCCGGCTTCGACTGCCGGTGTCAGCTTCAGGCCCGCATGAGGCATGCTGATCAGCAGCGGGACGCGACCACGCTTGAATGTCAGAACGTTATCCACAGGGCTCTCCTTCAGATCGATGATTCGACGCCATGGCGCACGATGCGTTTATCCAGGTCGCCGCCCAGCCAGTAGGCCAGATCGGCAGGGCGTTCGATGTTCCAGGCGACGAAGTCCGCCACCTTGCCGGTTTCCAGCGAGCCATGGGTCTTGTCCAGACCCAGTGCCTTGGCCGCATTGAGGGTGACGCCCGCCAGTGCTTCTTCGGGTGTCATGCGAAACAGCGTGCAGGCCATGTTCAGCATCAACCGCAGCGACAGGCCGGGCGAGGTGCCGGGGTTCAGGTCGGTGGAGATGGCGATGGGCACACCATGCTTGCGCAGGGCATCCATTGGCGGCAGCTGGGTTTCGCGCAGGAAGTAATAGGCGCCCGGCAGCAGCACCGCGACGGTTCCGGCAGCCGCCATGGCAATGGCGTCGTCTTCGGTCATGAACTCCAGATGGTCCGCCGACAAGGCCTGATAACGCGCCGCAAGGCTGGAACCGCCCAATGCCGACAGTTGCTCGGCGTGGAGTTTCACCGGCAAGCCCAGTTGCCGGGCGGTGATGAACACCTGCTCGACCTGCGCAGGCGAAAACGCCAGGTACTCGCAGAACGCATCCACGGCATCCACCAGACCTTCCGCAGCCAGTGCCGGAAGCATTTCGGCGCAGATATGCCGGATGTAATCGTCGGCGCGGTTGGTGTATTCCGGGGGCAGGGCGTGGGCGGCCAGACAGGTGCTGCGCACGGTGACCGGCAGGCTGTCGCCCAGACGACGGATCACCTTGAGGATCTTGCGTTCGCTTGGCAGGTCCAGGCCATAGCCGGACTTCATCTCAACGGTGGTCACGCCGTCCCGGAGCAGATGCTTCAAGCGTCGCTCGGCACTGGCGAACAGTTCGTCCTCGCTGGCGGCTCGTGTCGATCGCACGGTGCTGGCAATGCCGCCGCCTGCAGCGGCGATCTCGGCATAGCTCACACCTTGCAGGCGCTGCTCGAATTCGCCGCTGCGATTACCGCCGAACACCGTGTGGGTGTGGCAATCGATGAGGCCCGGCGTGACCCAGGCTCCGCCCAGGTCTACGGTGCTGCCAAAGCCGGATTCCGGCAGTTCGCTTTGAGGCCCGATCCACTGGATGACAGTTCCAGAAGTCACGATGGCGGCATCCTCGATGATCGAGTAGTTGCCTTGCGCCATGGTTGCGATGTGACAGTTCTTCCAGAGTGTTGTCATCCCGGACCTCCTTGAGTCATTGGGTAGTTTGGGCGTTTCGCGGTCTTATCCACAGGTAGTAGGCGATGACCAGCAGCACAATCCAGATCGCGCCGACGATCAGCGCAGCCCGGTTGTCCGGGAAATAGCCCAGCACGCCGAAGATGAACAGCATGAAGACGATGGCGGCAGCCGGGCCATAAGGCCAGAACGGTACCGGGAACTTCAGTTGTGCGGCTTCTTCGCGGCTCATGGAGCGGCGCATCGCGACCTGGGTCAGCAGAATCATCAGCCACACCCAGACCGTGGCGAAGGTGGCCAGGGAGGCGATCAGCAGGAAGACGTTCTTCGGGATCAGGTAGTTGAGCAGCACGCCAGCCAGCAGCGTCACGCCCATGACCACGACTGTCATCCATGGCACGCCCTGGCGCGACAGTCTGGCAAAGCCGGCCGGTGCCTGACCTTCGAGGGCCATGCCATACATCATGCGGCCCGCGCCGAAGATGTCGCTGTTGATGGCGGAGACTGCAGCCGAGATCACAACGATATTGAGGATGGTTGCCGCCGACGCGATGCCCAGATTGTCGAAAATCTGCACGAACGGGCTGCCTTGAGTGCCGATCTGTGGCCATGGGTAAATGGACATCAGCACAAACAGGGTCAGGACGTAGAACAGCAGAATGCGCAGCGGCACGGCATTGATGGCCTGTGGCAGCGTGCGTTGCGGGTTCTTGGCTTCGCCCGCCGTGATACCGATGATTTCGATACCGCCGAACGCGAACATCACCACGGCCAGCGAGGCGATCAGACCACCGATGCCATTGGGCATGAAACCGCCGTGGGCCCAGAGGTTGCTGATTCCGATGGCATTGTCGCCAGTGGATGAGCCGATGCCGAACAGCATGATGCCGAAACCGGCCACGATCATCGCCACGATGGCGCCGACCTTGAGCAGCGACAGCCAGAACTCGGTTTCACCAAACACCTTGACGTTGCACAGATTGAGCGCGCCTATCAGGAACACGATGCCCAGCACCCAGATCCAGCGCGGCACTTCCGGGAACCAGAAGCCCATGTAGATCCCGAACGCGGTGACATCGGCCAGACAGACGATGATCATCTCGAACGCGTAGGTCCAGCCCAGCACGAAGCCCGCCAGAGGGCCGAGGTAACGGCTGGCGTAATGGCTGAACGAGCCGGAGGTCGGGTTATGCACGGCCATTTCACCCAGGGCGCGCATCACCATGAAGACTGCTGCACCACCGATCAGATAAGCCAGCAGGACCGCAGGCCCCGCTTGCTGGATTGCGGCGGCCGAGCCATAGAACAACCCTGTGCCGATGGCAGAGCCCAGAGCCATGAAGCGAATGTGGCGGGCGGATAACCCGCGTTTCAAACCAACTGTTGACGTCATTTCCGTCCATCTCATTACTGGGTATGGCAAATAGCTGCGAGAACACCTGCTTCCGGCTTCCCGCAGCGAACTACCATTGCGAGCCCTGCCAGGCTCGCGGTAAATCACAGACTGGGTAGCAGACGTGCAGGAACCAACGGGTTCAGGCAAGTTGAGGACAATAGCTGGCTGGCAGCTTCTATGTCCGGTGCAAAAAAACGGTCCTTCTCATAGGGCGGTACTTTGCTGCGCAGCAAGGCGCGGGCCTGCTCCAGTTTCGGAGAGGTTTTGAGGCCGTTGCGCAAGTCCAGACCCTGGCATGCAGCCAGCCATTCTACGGCAAGAATCCCGCGAACGTTTTCTGCCATTTCCCACAACCGCTTGCCGGCAGCCGGAGCCATGGAAACATGGTCCTCCTGGTTGGCCGAAGTCGGCAGGCTATCGACGCTGTGGGGATGGGCCAGAGCCTTGTTTTCACTGGCCAGGGCGGCCGCTGTGACCTGGGCGATCATGAAGCCGGAGTTGACCCCGCCGTTGGCCACCAGGAACGGCGGCAACTGCGACATGTGCTTGTCCATCATCAGCGAGATGCGGCGTTCGCTCAGGGAACCGATCTCCGCGATGGCCAGCGCCAGGTTGTCAGCGGCCATGGCAACGGGCTCGGCGTGGAAGTTGCCGCCGGAAATCACATCGTTTTCGGCTGCGAACACCAACGGGTTGTCGGAAACGGCGTTAGCCTCGATCTCCAATACCTCGGCGGCCTGACGCAACTGGGTCAGGCAGGCACCCATGACTTGTGGCTGGCAGCGCAGGGAGTAGGGGTCCTGGACCTTGTCGCAGTTGCGATGGGATTCGGACACTTCGCTGCTTTCCCCCAGCAGGTCGCGATAGCAGGCGGCGGCATCGATCTGGCCACGCTGGCCGCGAGCGGCATGAATACGGGCGTCGAAAGGCGAGCGCGAGCCGAGCACGGCTTCAACGGTCAGGGCGCCGCAGGCCATGGCGCCCGCGAACAGGTCCTCGCCCTCGAACAGGCCACGCAATGCGAAGGCCGTGGAAACCTGGGTCCCGTTGAGCAGGGCCAGACCTTCCTTGGCAGCCAGGGTCAGAGGTTTCAGGCCAGCCACTTCAAGCGCATCGACGGCATCGAGCCATTCGCCCTTGTAGCGAGCCTTGCCTTCACCCAGCAGCACCAGCGACATATGAGCCAGCGGTGCCAGATCGCCGGATGCGCCTACCGAGCCCTTGAGCGGGATATGCGGATAGACCTCGGCATTGATCAGGGCGATCAGGGCATCGATCACCACGCGCCGGATGCCGGAGAAACCACGGCTCAGGCTGTTGACCTTGAGCACCATGACCAGACGTACCAGTTCGTCGCTGATCGGCTGCCCGACACCGGCGGCATGAGACAGCACCAGGGAACGCTGCAGGTTTTCCAGATCCTCGCTGGCGATGCGGGTCGAGGCCAGCAGGCCGAAACCGGTGTTGATGCCATAGGCCGTGCGGTTTTCGGCCAGGATGCGTTCAACGCAGGCCACGCTGTCGTCGATCTGCTGATCGGCACTGCTATCGAGCTTCAGCGTTACCGGTTGCTGATAGATCGCTCGCAGTTGCGCCAGCGTCAGTTGGCCGGGGATCAGATTCAATGACTTGGCAGAGGGTTTGGTCACGATGCAGCTACTCCTTGATTGATGTCAGGCGGTTGCTCTTTTGAAGCAGGCCGCCTTGCAGCCCTGTTGTTATGGGGTTGTCGTCTGGTTACGACAGTGCCGGAAAATCCTCTCCAGCACTTCTTCGTTCTTGAGGACGGTGACGCTGCTGGCAATATCCGGAGCCAGCCAGCGGTCTTCGTCGTAAGCAGGAATCTGTTCACGCAATGCACGCCAGGCCATGTCGGTGCCTGCCCCGAAGCGCTGTTGCTTGAGAAATTCAAACGCCTGGGCCGCCAGCAGGTATTCGATGGCCAGGATCTGTGTCGCGTTACTCACTACCTTGTGCAGCTTCAAGGCGGCGCTGGTGCCCAGGCTCAAGTGATCTTCCTGCAGGCCAGAGGTGACGTAGTTGTCGACCACGGCCGGTTGGGCCAACTGGCGGTTTTCTGCACACAACGATGCGGCCACGTACTGGACGATCATCATTCCCGAGTTGACGCCCGGCTGGCTGACCAGAAACGCCGGCAAGCCGCTGACGGCCGGGTTGATCAGTCGATCCAGACGCCGCTCGGCAATCGAACCCAGCTCCGCCACCGCCACGCACAGCAGATCCGCCGCCATGGCGACGGACTGGCCGTGAGGGTTGGCTTGCGACACCACGCGGTAATTCTCGGGTGTGCCCAGCAGCAACGGGTTATCGGTGACCGCATTCAGCTCGGTTTCGACCTGCTTGATCGCATGGGCCAACTGGTCCCGCGTGGCGCCGTGCACCTGCGGGATCGAGCGTATGCTCAGTGCGTCCTGGGTGCGGATACCCTGGCTGCTGGCGAGCACTTCACTGCCCGCCAGCAGATTGCGCAGGTTTCTGCCGACCTGCTGCATACCCGGATGGGGCTTGAGGGCGATGATGGTTTCGTCGAAGGCATCGAGCTGGCCGCGCAGCGCTTCAAAGGTCATGGCCCCGATCACATCGGCCCATTGCGTCAGGCGTGTGGCGTCGGCAATGGCCAGACAGCTCAGGCCGGTCATGCAGGGTGTGCCGTTGACCAGACACAATCCATCCTTGGCGCCCAGTTCAACGGGGTGCAGACCTGCTTCGCTCAAGGCCTGCTGCGCTGGAACGATGTGTCCGCCATAGCTGACCTGACCCACGCCCAGCAGCGCGATGCCGACATGCGCCATGTGGGTCAGATAACCCACCGAGCCCTGCGACGGCACTTGCGGCGTGATGCCGTGGTTGAGCAAGGCCAGCAGCGCCTGCACAACCTGCCGATGGATGCCGGACTTGCCCTGGCTGTAGTTGAGAATCGCGGCACAGATGATTGCCCGCGTTTGCTCGTCGGGCAGCGGTGCGCCTACGCCACAGGCATGGCTGAGCAAGGTGTTGCGCGACAGGCGACTGAGTTGTTCGTCTGCCAGTGAGACATTGCACAACGCACCAAGGCCGGTGTTCACGCCGTAGGCCCGTTCGCCGCTGGCGACGATGCGCTGGACGATGGCCTGGGCATTGTCGATGCGAGCCCAGGCACTTTCCGACAGCGTCAGTTGCGCGCCATCACGGGCGACGGCCACCACGTCCTGCCAGCCTGTCGGGGCATCACCGAAAACGATCTGTTCTGCTCGTTGCATCGACACAATCCTTAAACAGTAACTGCGCGCCGCTGCACGAAACGATCAACGTAATCGTCGGCGGGCGAGTGAAGGATTTCCCTGGGGGTTCCCACCTGAATCAGGCGGCCATCCTTGAGAATCGCGATCCGGTTGCCGATACGTACGGCTTCGTCCAGGTCGTGGGTAATGAATACGATGGTTTTCTTCAGCGTCGATTGCAGCTCCAGCAACTGGTCCTGCATCTCGGCGCGGATTAGCGGGTCGAGCGCGCTGAACGCTTCATCCATCAGGATGATGTCGGTGTCGGCCGCCAATGCCCGTGCCAGACCAACGCGCTGGCGCATGCCGCCAGAGAGCTGATGCGGGTATTTCTTTTCGTAGCCCTTGAGGCCCACGGTGGTAATCCAGTGCTGCGCGCGCTCCTGACAGAGGGCTTTGCTCTCGCCGCGTACTTTCAGGCCATACGCCACGTTGTCCAGCACACTCTTGTGAGGCAGCAGGCCGAAGCTCTGGAACACCATGCTGATCTTGTGACGACGGAATTGGCGCAGGGCCTCCGTGTCGTACTGCAGGATATCTTCGCCATCCACCAGAATCTCGCCGCTGGTGGGGTCGATCAGGCGATTGAAGTGGCGCACCAGCGTCGATTTGCCCGAACCCGACAAGCCCATGATGACGAAGATCTCGCCGCTGCCGATCGACAGCGAGAGGTCGTTGACGCCCACTACGCAGCCGGTCTGGTCCAGCACCTGATCCTTGCTCTTGCTCTGTTTTACCATCGCCAGCGCTTCTTTCGAGCGGCTGCCGAAGATCTTGAAGACGTTCTTGACGACGATTTTGTCTGCTTCCAGGCTCATTATTTGCTCGCCTCATGCCGTGGGCGGCCATAGGCCTGGGTGATGCGGTCGATGACAACCGCCAGAATGACAATGGCCAGACCGGCTTCCAGGCCGCGTCCGACATTGAGGGTCTGGATGCCCACCAGAACGTCTTCGCCCAGGCCGCGTGCACCGATCATCGACGCAATCACGACCATCGATAGCGCCATCATGGTGGTCTGGTTGATACCGGCCATGATGCTCGGCATCGCCAGCGGCAGTTGCACGCCGAACAGTTGCTGCCAGCGGTTGGCACCAAAGGCGTTGATCGCTTCCATCACTTCGCCATCGACCTGACGGATACCCAGGTCGGTCAGGCGAATCAGCGGCGGTGCGGCGTAAATCACGGTGGCGAAGATGGCCGGGACCTTGCCCAGGCCGAACAGCATCAGCACCGGGATCAGGTAAACGAAGCTGGGCATGGTCTGCATGATATCCAGCAGCGGCATCAGCACCGAGCGCAGGCGATTGCTGCGCGCCGACAGAATGCCCAGAGGAATGCCGATCAGCACAGCGATGAAGGTGGCCACCAGCATCAGCGCCAGGGTCTGCATCAGCTTGTCCCATAACCCGACAGCGCCGACCAGGAACAGCAGGCCGACGATCAATGCGGTGGTGACGACTTTTCGCGTCGCATGCCAGGCAATGCCGCCGACGATCATCAGTACCAGCCACCAGGGCGCCATGCGCAACAGGCTTTCCAGATTGACGATGGCCCACAGCAAGGTATCGGAGATGTGCCGGAACACATCGCCGTACTCGGTGACCAGCGAATCAACCCCGTCGTTGACCCAGTTGGCGATGGAGAAGGTAAAACTTTCGGGAAACATAAGGTGCTCTCGATCAAGTTGTCAGGCACAGCCATGTCGCCTGTGCCTGCGCAGATAAATCTGCTCGGGGTTTACAGAGAGGCCTCAACCTTTTTCGCAGCGTCTTCGCTGACCCACTTGTGCCAGACTTCCGGGTGCTCCTTGAGGAAAATCTTCGCCAGTTTCGGCGATTCGATCCGGTCCTTGGCCATGCGTCCCAGGTTCTGGTTCAGCAGGTCGATAGGCAGGTTGACCTTCTCCAGGACCGCGACCAGTTCTGGTGCCTGTTCGTGGAAGGTTTTGGACACGCCGACCTTGATATCGATGGTTTTGTTGACGCCGGGCTCTTCCAGACGAACCAGATCGACCTGGCCCATCAGCGGAGTAGGCGACCAGTAATACGTCAGGATCGGCTCACCGCGCTTGTAGCTGGAGAGAATAGCGGCGTCCAGCGCCGGACCGGTGCCTGGGCGGAAGTTGGTGTACTTGCTTTCCAGGCCGTAGGTCTTGAGCATTTCGCTGTTTTCAAGCTCGCAGGTCCAGCCTGCCGGGCAGTTGTAGAAACGGCCTTTACCGGGCTCTTCCTGATCCTTGAATACGGCGGAGTACTGGGCCAGATCGGCAATGGATTTCAGGTTCGGGGCCTTGGCTTCCAGCTTGCGCTTGGCATCGCCTTCAATCACATAGCGCGGCACGTACCAGCCTTCGACAGCACCGACCACGGGAGCGCCGATGCCTACGACTTTTCCAGCCGCCGCGGCCTTGTTCCAGACTTCGCTGCGGCCTACCCATTCTTCAGCGAAAACCTGAATGTCATTGGTGCTCAGGGCGTTTTCCATGGCAATGGAGTTGCCCGGCAGCGCGTCCACGCTGCAACCGTAGCCCTTGCTCAGGACGACTTGAAGAATGTCGGTCAGCAACATCGCGCTTTCCCAGTTCAGACCGGCAAACTTGACCGGCTTGCCTGACTCGCACCACCCGGCTGCTTGACTTGCACCGGCGCTGACCAGCAGGCCAGCGGATACCAGAGTGGTTAACAGCGCTTTTTTCATTTTCATTGTCGATGCTCCAAAGCCTGAAAAGGATGACGGCAGCTTCAAGTAGGCATCCGGCCTGTGGGCGTTATCAGTGTCCATCCTGATTATCCTGGTGTGGCGGCTGTGAACCGCCACACCCACGGCAAATGCCATTAACGCCCGATCATTGGCAGGTTCAAGCCCTGCTCTTTGGCACAATCGATAGCGATGTCGTAACCGGCATCGGCGTGACGCATCACGCCTGTGGCCGGGTCATTGTGCAGCACGCGTGCAATACGCTCGGCGGCTTCATCGGTGCCGTCGCAGACAATCACCATCCCGGAATGCTGCGAGAAACCCATGCCGACGCCGCCGCCATGGTGCAGAGAAACCCAGGTCGCGCCGCTGGCGGTATTGAGCAGGGCGTTGAGCAGCGGCCAGTCGGATACGGCATCGGAACCGTCACGCATGGACTCGGTTTCGCGGTTGGGGCTGGAGACCGAGCCGGAGTCCAGATGATCACGACCGATCACCACGGGCGCAGACAACTCGCCACTGCGGACCATTTCGTTGAAGGCCAGACCCAGTCTGGCGCGCTGGCCCAGGCCGACCCAGCAGATGCGTGCCGGCAAACCCTGGAAGCTGATGCGCTCGCGGGCCATGTCCAGCCAGTTGTGCAGGTGCGCGTCATCCGGGATCAGCTCCTTGACCTTGGCGTCGGTCTTGTAGATGTCCTGCGGGTCGCCCGACAGGGCAGCCCAGCGGAAAGGACCGATGCCACGGCAGAACAGCGGACGAATGTAGGCGGGCACGAATCCCGGGAAGTCGAAGGCATTGGCGACGCCTTCTTCCTTGGCCATCTGACGGATGTTGTTGCCGTAGTCGAAGGTCGGAATCCCGGCTTTCTGGAAAGCCAGCATGGCTTCGACGTGTTCGGCCATGGACTGCTTGGCGGCCTTGACGACGGCGGCCGGCTCGCTCAGCGCACGGGCGCGGTAGTCTTCCCAGCTCCAGCCTTTGGGCAGGTAGCCATTGAGCGGGTCGTGGGCGCTGGTCTGGTCGGTGACCATGTCCGGGCGCACGCCGCGGCGGACCATTTCCGGCAGGATTTCAGCCGCGTTGCCGCACAGGGCGATGGAGATGGCCTTGCCTTCGGCGGTGTAACGGGCGATGCGTGCCAGGGCGTCGTCCAGATCGGTGGCCTGTTCGTCGACGTAGCGGGTCTTGAGACGGAAATCGATACGGCTCTGCTGGCATTCGATGTTCAGCGAGCAGGCTCCGGCCAGGGTCGCGGCCAGCGGCTGTGCGCCACCCATGCCACCCAGACCTGCGGTCAGTACCCAACGGCCCTTGAGGCTGCCGTCGTAATGCTGACGACCGGCTTCGACGAAGGTTTCGTAAGTGCCTTGGACGATGCCCTGGCTGCCGATGTAGATCCAGCTGCCTGCCGTCATCTGGCCATACATTGCCAGACCCTTGGCATCCAGCTCGTTGAAATGCTCCCAGCTGGACCAGTGCGGCACCAGGTTCGAGTTGGCGATCAGCACACGCGGCGCATTGCTGTGCGTCTTGAACACGCCGACCGGCTTGCCGGACTGCACCAGCAGGGTTTCATCATCGTTGAGCTGGGTCAGGCTCTCGACGATCTTGTCGTAGCACTCCCAGTTGCGTGCCGCACGCCCGATCCCGCCGTAGACCACCAGCTCTTTCGGGTTTTCGGCCACTTCCGGGTCAAGGTTGTTCATCAGCATGCGCAGCGGCGCTTCGGTCAGCCAGCTCTTTGCCGTCAGTTGAGTGCCACGGGCAGCCCGCACTTCTACATCGCGGTGGCGGGTCCAGTCTTGTTTGCGGTCTTGATGAGTGTCGGTCACAAAAAAATCCTCAGCGATCAATCCAAACCAGCCCGATGACGGGCGAGCGGTGCCTGGCACTCAGGCGAATTCTGTTGAGTGGAGCGAGGTCTTTTATAACCTGTCTCTACTTGTACATACAAGCATATGCAATCGAGAGACCAACTTTCTTCACAGGCAGATGAAGAAAGCCATGGAAAGCCTGAAGGCTAAGTAAAACGTGGGGTTCGAGAGTTTATGCGGGTATGTGGAGCTGCCGGGCACGAAGGAAAAGTTTGTTACTGGCGGGGTGTTTTGCACGGTTTTGGGGCGATGGGTAACAGCGGGTAATGGTTTTGCTTTGTGGTGGGGCTTGTTAGTAAAAGGGAGGGGATTGGTTTTTAAATCTGTAGTATTGTGGATTAAGTCATTAAATATGATTTAAGACACAATATTATGGATTTAGGATTTAGAAGGCCTGATGAGCTGGTCAAACTGCTCTGCGAGCGGCTGCGCAAGGAGCGACTGGCGCAGCAGATGACCCAGGCTGATGTAGCTGCGCGTGCTGGCATCGGCGTCAATACTGTGTCCAATCTGGAGGCGGGTCGAAACGTGGCATTCGAGAGTCTTGTCCGTGTTGCGATGGTGCTTGGACGTATCAGCGAGCTGGAGGGCTTGTTTCAGCCCAAACTGGACAGCCTGGACGACATTCTTCGCTACGAAAACAGCGCCAGCCGCCAACGTGCCAAGAGGAAACCCAACAATGCTTAGGCAAGTCGACGTTTACTACGATGGCTGGGGCGAACACTGGCGCTGGGGCACGCTTGTTTCATCAAGCTCCATTACCGGACGCCCTCTGATAGCGTTTGAGTTCAGTGATGAGGCAAAGAGCAGGGGGCTGGAGCTGTCGGCCTATAAGCTTCCCTTGAACGGGCCAGCGCTGCGCAAAGACTTTCCGGTTCATCAGTTGGGTCTGCCCGGACCGATCTATGACTCCCTGCCGGACGGCTGGGGCATGCTGTTGATGGATCGTCTGTTCAAGCGCCGAGGTCTCAATCCCGCACGTATTGGTCCTCTGGAGCGACTGACTTACATTGGCGCCAATGCAATGGGCGCGATGTCATTCGAGCCTATGGCGCCAGAGGCATATGCATCGCAAGAAGATATCCCCCTTGCCCGCCTGGCTGCCGAGGTCCTGGACGTGCTCAATGGCGAAGGTGGCGAGTTCTTGCAGAAGCTGTTGCAAATGGGCGGATCCCCGCAAGGTGCCAGGCCAAAAGCCTTGCTCTATCGTGCACCCGCAAGTGAGATGTTCACCACGACTGCGGCTCCCGGACTGGAGGCCTGGTTGATCAAGTTCCCTGCCAGGCAGGAGCATCCTGAAGTCTGTGCAATCGAAGCGGTTTACTCCGAATGTTTGCACAAGTGCGCCATCAAGACCCCGCAGACGCAGTACTTCCAGCTTCCCAATGGGCAGGCGGCCTTTGCTACCAGACGTTTTGATCGACAAGCCGGTATGCGGGTCCCCATGCAGAGTCTGGCTGCCTTTACGGGAGCAGACTTCCAGACGCCAGGCACGCTGGATTATGCCAATTTCCTGCGTGCTACCTTGATGTGTACCAACGATGTGCGAGAGCAGGCGATTGCTTACGAGCGAGTCGTTTTCAATGTTGTATTCAACAACCGGGACGATCATCCCAAGAACTTCGCTTACATCATGTCCGCAACCGGCGAATGGACGCTGGCTCCTGCCTATGACGTAACCTTCTGTGACGGACCGGGTGGTTACCACCAGATGGATGTGATGGGCGAAGCTCTGGATATAAGCCGCAAGAGCCTTGTCTTGCTTGGAATGCAAGAAGCCGGGCTTTCAGCTCGTGATACAGACGCCATCATTGAGAAGGTCTGCGACGTTGCCAGTGGGTTCACGGCCATGTCCAAAAGCATGTTCCCTGAGCAAATCACACCGCAAACAATGCGCACCATCCAGAATCAGATCAACGACAACATCCGCAGGCTTCGATAAAGACAATGGTTTCCCCCACAAACCTAATTTCTCAATACCACCCCCCAGATTTTCATTTGTAGCCTGCGCGGTTGAGGGGCCTAATCGTGGCTTTAGGGATTGCAAGGTCTTGTGATGGAAAACATACGTACTTCAACCAGTCACGCCTTCTGGTTGATGGCCAGTGTCGTGCTGGTGGCGTTGAATCTTCGGCCCAGCATGGCGGCTGTCGGGCCGCTTCTTTCGGCCATTCGGGGGGATATTCCCCTCAGTTTCAGTCTTGCTTCGCTGTTGACCATGTTGCCGGTGATGGCGATGGGGCTCGGGATGTTTTTCGGGATGCGACTGGCCCGATCCCTGGGCGAGCATCGGGCCATCGGGTTGTCGCTGCTGGTGATCGGTATCGCCAGTGCGTCCCGGCTGTTCATTGATGGCGCGGTGGAGCTGATCGTGAGCGCGGTCCTCTCCGGGCTGGGGATCGCGATGATTCAGGCGTTGATGCCGGCCTTGATCAAGACCCGTTTCAAGGACAACGTTTCCCTGTTCATGGGCTTGTATGTCACCTCGATCATGGGCGGTGCTGCACTGGCGGCGTCGTTCTCGCCCTTCGTGCTCAAGCAGAGCGGTAGCTGGAAGGTTTCGTTGGCGATATGGGGTGTGCTCGCGTTGCTGGCACTGGTCCTGTGGACGTTTCAACGCTCGGCGATTCCGGTCGTCGAAGCAGCGCCCAAGGGCAAGACCGACTCGTTTTCCGCAAAACCTCGCGCCTGGTTGTTGGCCGTGTTCTTCGGCCTGGGTACGGCTTCGTACACCTGTGTGCTCGCCTGGCTGGCCCCTTATTACGTCGAAAGAGGCTGGAGTGAGCAGGACGCCGGGCTGGTGCTGGGTTTCTTGACGGCGATGGAGGTTCTGGCCGGTCTGGCGGTACCTGCGATGGTCAACAATACCCGGGACAAGCGTTGGGCACTGGCTGCCTTGCTGCTGTCGATCGTTGCCGGTTTCTGCGGCCTTATCCTGTCGTTCGATCACATGCCGTTGCTGTGGCCTTGCCTGCTGGGCCTTGGTATCGGCGGTCTGTTCCCCATGAGCCTGATCATCTCGATGGACCACATCGATAACCCGGCCCGTGCCGGCAGCCTGACAGCCTTCGTGCAGGGCATCGGCTACCTGATCGCGGGACTGTCGCCTCTGCTGGCTGGTGTCATCCGTGACCAGTCGGGGAGTTTCGAGGGGGCGTGGTGGACGTTGACGGCGGTGATGGTAGTGATGATCGGGATTGTGTTGCGGTTCAATCCTCGCCAGTACAGCGAACGTATTCACTGAAGGTGAGGCCGTGTTGCAGGCTAAATCACCTTCACCGCCCGCCCGATAAACTGAATAGGCCCGGTCGGTTTACCAACAGGCGAACCCGTAGACTTCTCCAGTGTCAGCTCGAACAACTGGTTATGTTGCAGCGGTGGCAACTTGTCCAGTGGTATATGCAGGGTCTGGCCCGGTTTCACCAGGCCGAGGGATATCGGACCTTGCCAGTCGTCGGCCTTGGTCCAGAATTCCAGTGCCTTGTCCGTCGGGACCTGGATTTCGCCCAGAGGAATGAGCTGGATTTCCTGTGAGTTGCTGGCCTGAACGACCCAGCCAGGTGCCTTGTCCTGTGGGGCAACGAGTACGACCAGGTAGGACGGAGCTTGCGCCGGCTGGATGACAAGCATTGTGCCCAGCACCAGAGATGCGGCCAGACCTGCACCCGCCAGGCCGCGCCAGATCGAAAGGTTGTCCCACCAGCGGACACGCTGTGGTTCGGCCTTGCTTGCCGTGAAGCCTGTGAGATTACGTTCGATCCGGTTCCAGAGTCCGGGCGTTGGCGTCACGGGCTCGGCCATATCGGCCAATGGCAGCAGGCGTTCTTCCCAGGCGTCGACTGCGGCCTGCAAGGCAGGCTCGTTTGGCAGGCGGCGCTGGATATCGATTCTTTGCCGGGCAGACAAGGTGCCGAGCACGTATTCCCCAGCCAGTTCATGGATGTTTTCGTCTGTGGGCCGAGTCATCCCATACACTCCCGCAAAGCCGTCAGGCTGCGCTTGATCCAGGCTTTGACCGTACCCAATGGGGCGCCGATTTTCTGCGCGATTTCCTGATGCGAATAGCCGTCCACGTAAGCGTGGAAAACACAGTTGCGCCGCACCGGTTCAAGTTGTTCGAGGCAGAACTGGATTCGTCCGGGATTCACACGCCAGTCAAAGGCATCACCGGTTTCCTGCCAGCCTTCAAGGGTGGCCAGTTCGTGGTGGTCTTCGCTGCCGTCGTCTTCCAGGTGGACTTCCCGGGCATTGTTGCGCAGGCGATTGAGCGCCAGATGCCGGGTCACACTGAAAATCCAGCCGCGTGCCGAACCTCGTGTCTGATCGAAGCTTGCCGCATTGCTCCATATTTTGAGGAACGCATCATGCACGATGTCTTCCGCCAGCGCGTTGTCACGCACGAGCCGCACGACGACGCCGAGCAGCCGGGCGCTTTCCTGTTGATAGAGACGCTGCAATGCCTGGCGCTCACCGCGAGCGCAGGCATGCAGCGTGGCTTCGTAGTCAAAAAGAGATTCGTGTGAAGACACGTCGATCCGCCATCAATGGATGATTGCTGCCTCGTTGACATCACGAGGCCCCCGCGCAGCAGCATAGACTACTGGCTGCGCGACACCCGATTGAGTGGCTTCAATCACTTGCTGGCCCAGAAGATGTAGTCAGCCTGATACTTGACCACTTCCTTCGCGCCCTTGTTGCTGGCCGTGCAGGCAGTGGCAGGCGCAACGCCGCCTTTCAAGGCTACGCGCTGAATGTAGGCCGTGCCGGTCAGTGCACCTTTGCCTTCAGCCGGGTTGGCCTTGACCAGTTGATAAGGCAGGTTGCCTGCGCTGGAAGGCGCAACGGCCACTTGAGTACCGGTCAGCTTGGAGCCGTCCTTGGATTCCCAGGTAGCAGGTGGGCCGTAATAGGTACCGACCTGTTTGCCGCTGCGATCATTGAGGACCGCTTTGGGGCCGACAAACACCCATTCGGTTTCGCTGGCGGAGTTGGCCTTGGCGCGGCACTCGTAAGTGATTTCGCCCACACCGGTGGTTTCCAGGGTGATCTTGTGGCCGTCTGGAACCCGGACGCTCTCCGGCAGGTTGGTCTGAGCCATGGCAACAGAAGTCAGGCAAGTGAGAGCCAGGGTACTACCTGCAAGGCAGAGCAAACGTTTTGCGTTCATGCAGAAAATCTCCAGATTGTTTAACCGCGCTCAGCAACTCGAAGTGGCTGCTGTATGTACTACCCGCGAGAAAACGATCTGGATGCAGTGATTTGAAAATATTTTTTCAGGGCCGACTGAAACGGCTTCGCAACAGCAGCACACCGGCAATGGCAGCCAGGCCAGAGCCCATCAGAACGCCGATCTTCACCTCATCCACCAGATACGCTGCGCCCGGGAAGGCGAGGTTGCCGATGAACAGGCTCATGGTGAAACCGATGCCACAAAGCAGCGCCACACCATAGAGCTGTACCCAGTTGCTGCCTTGCGGAAGGACCGCAAACCCGGCCCGAATCGCCAGCCAGGCGGCCAGGAACACGCCAATCTGTTTACCGACGAACAGGCCCAGGGCCACGCCGAGGGGTACCGGGTCCAGCAGGTTGTCAGCGGAAATGCCGGCAAGCGAAACCCCGGCATTGGCGAATCCGAACACTGGCACGATGGCGAAGGCGACCCAGTAATGCAGTTTTTCTTCGAGAAACAGCAGTGGCGACCGCGCTTCTTCCTCAGGCTTGCCCAAGGGAATGCACAGCGCCAGCGCCACACCCGCCAGCGTGGCATGCACACCCGATTGCAGCACGAAGAACCACAGCAGCGCGCCGGTTATCAGGTAAGGCAACAGGCGTCGCACCTTCAGGCGGTTCATCACGATCAGCACCGCCAGGGTCGCGAAAGACGCCAGCAGCATCGGCAGGTTCAGGCCCGAGCTGTAGAAGAAGGCAATGATGGTCACGGCCCCCAGATCGTCGAGAATCGCCAGCGCCGCGAGGAACACTTTCAGTGACGTCGGCACCCGCTTGCCCAGCAACGACAGGACCCCGAGCGCGAAGGCAATGTCGGTGGCCGCCGGAATGGCCCAGCCGCTGATGGTTTGCGCATTGCCCCAGTTGACGGCCAGATAGAGCAGCGCCGGGACCAGCATGCCGCCTGCGGCGGCAAAGCCGGGCAGGGCGCGTTGCTCCCAGGTGGCGAGCCCGCCCGCCAGTACTTCGCGTTTGATTTCCAGGCCCACCATCAGGAAGAAGATCGCCATGAGCCCGTCGTTGATCCACAGCTCGACGGAAAGCCCCAGCCAGACGCTGTGCAGGGTGGCGAAATAGCCGGGAGCCAGCGGTGAGTTGGCAACGATCAGTGCGGCCAGCGCCGCGCCCATCAGGACAATGCCGCCTGCCGATTCCGATGCCAGGAAGCGGGCGAGGATGGCAACGGCTCTTGGGGTTTCCCTGGAAGAAAATCGGGTCATGCTCGTCCTTGAAACAGGATCTTGATTCAAGCGCCCAGGGCGCTCAGTTCGATGAGGCAGCAGCGGCTGGCGCTAGGGGCTTGCAGCTCGATTTCCAGCAGGCTGCCGGGGTTATCCACTTGCAGGCAGTCGTGTTTGCCAAGGATTTCCCAGGGACCTTCGTTCACGCTGACGCCGATCTGCTCGGCAACGCTGAACAGCAGAAAGGTGCTGGCGGAACTGAATACCCGTTGTGGCTGGCGTACATCGATCCAGTGCAGGCGTGCGCTGTAGCGCTGTGGAGCATAGATCAGGTTGAAGTCACGAATGGGCCCGTCGAGCAGGGCGCAACTGACTTGGCTGTCGCCACTGAAGGCCAGCGGGTCGGAAGGCAGCAACGGGCGGCTGGTGACGCCGTCGATGTTCAGGGTCATGCCGGCACCCTGGATCACGGAGATGATTCGCTGATAACCGGCAAACACCGAAAAATCGCCGGAAGTCTCGATATCGGCAATCGACAGGCGCCAGCCGAAGCCGTCCAGGTCCTGCCCGGCATCGCGGGTGATTTCTTCGGTACTGCCGCCGCCGTTTTTCCACGGCATGCGGGGGTAATCGATGGCGCGCAGGGTTCTGGTCAGGGTCATTTGGTGAAACGTCCTTCAAGGCGATGGCGGGAGCCGGGGTGAATCAGGCGAGCGGCGGTAACCGGCTGGCGTCCTGACCATGTGCGACGGCGAATCAGCAGGCACGGCTCGCCTGCATCGATCTGCAGCAGTCGGCACTCATCGGCATCGGCCAGAATCGCTTCGACCACATGCTCGCCTTCAGTCAGCGGCGCGACTTGCGACAGATAGGCGTAAGGCGTCTGCTGGGTGAAATCCTGCTTGAGATAGTCAGGCGCAACCAGTGCATTGACGAAGCGATCCTCGATCTGCACCGGGATATTGTTCTCGAAGTGAACGATCAGCGAGTGAAACACCTTCTGGCCTTCACGCATGTCCAGCGCCAGGGCTCGCTCCGATCCGGCAGGTTCTTCCTGCAGGATGATGACCTTGCAGGTGTGCCTGTGGCCACGGGTCGCGATCTCGTCAGCGATGTTATGGACCTCGAACAGCGCTGACTGGCTTTTGGGCTCGGCGACGAAAGTACCGACGCCCTGCATGCGGATCAGCAGGCCTTCGGCGGTCAGCTCGCGCAAGGCCCGGTTGATGGTCATGCGGCTGAAACCCAGTTGTGTCACCAGCTCGCTTTCCGATGGCACGCGATGATGCGGCGGCCAGGTGCCATTCTGGATCTGCTGGGCAATCATCTGTTTGACGCGGGCATAGAGCGGTGCCGGACTTTCGCCCATCTGGGCTGCCAAGGGAGAAGAGGCGGGCGGAATCGGCACGTGCGGGTCCTTGTCTGGATGGTTCAGCTACGAAATAGCGCCCAAGCTAACCATTAACCTGCGCTGCGGCAAGCACGCAAAGGTTTACCGGGCATCCGAACGTCTGTATATGTATATACAAATTACAACGTTGAGGTGTGAAGTCAATGCCAGCCTTCTTTGCCGAGCGCGCATTACTCCCTGGCGGTTGGGCCGAGAATGTCCGTCTTGAGGTCAGTGCCGACGGTTTATTGAGTTCGGTGCAAGCCAATGGGGATAGCCAGGGCGCGGAACGGGTAAGCGGCCCGTTACTGCCCGGCATGCCGAATCTGCACTCCCATGCTTTCCAGCGTGCGATGGCGGGGCTGGCGGAAGTGGCAGGCAATCCCAGCGACAGCTTCTGGACCTGGCGCGACCTCATGTATCGACTGGTCGGGCAGATCAGCGCGCCGCAGGTAGGCGTCATCGCTCGGCAGCTCTACATCGAGATGCTCAAGGGCGGCTTCACCTCGGTCGCGGAGTTTCACTACGTCCATCAGGACACCAACGGCAAACCCTATGCCGATCCTGCCGAGCTGGCCTTGCAGATCAGCCAGGCCGCAACGTCGGCAGGCATTGGCCTGACCTTGCTGCCGGTGCTCTACAGCCATTCGGGCTTTGGCGGGCAAGCGCCAAACGAAGGGCAGCGCCGGTTTATCCACAGCACCGATAGCTACCTGGATTTGCAGGCTCGTCTGAGGCCGGTCATCACCGGTCAGGCAGCTCAGAACCTGGGGCTGTGCTTTCACTCGCTGCGCGCCGTCACCCCGCAGCAGATCAGTGAAGTGCTGGCCGCCAGCGACCGGCAGTGCCCGGTGCATATCCATATCGCCGAGCAACAGAAGGAAGTCGACGATTGCCTGAACTGGAGCGGGAGACGTCCGTTGCAGTGGCTGTATGAAAACGTGGCTGTCGATCAGCGCTGGTGTCTGGTCCATGCGACCCATGCCGAGCCGGATGAAGTCGCCCTCATGGCGCAAAGCGGCAGCGTGGCGGGTTTATGCCTGACCACGGAAGCCAACCTCGGCGACGGTATTTTCCCGGCCGTGGATTACATCGCTCAGGGCGGTCGTTGGGGGATTGGCTCGGACAGCCATGTGTCGGTGAGTGTGGTCGAAGAACTCCGCTGGCTGGAATACGGCCAGCGTCTGCGGGATCAGCGCCGCAACCGACTGTATCGCAGCGATCAACCCATGGTCGGTCGAACCCTGTTCGATGCAGCATTGAGCGGCGGCGCTCAGGCGTTGGGGCAGGGCATCGGCAAGCTTGAGGTCGGGCAGCGCGCCGACTGGGTGGTGCTGGATGGCTCGGACCCGTATCTGGAAACCGCCTCTGGCGATGCAATTCTCAACCGCTGGCTGTTTGCGGGCGGTGATCGTCAGGTTCGCGATGTGCTGGTCAATGGCCGCTGGGTCGTGCGCGAAGGGCGCCATGCCGCAGAAGAAGAAAGCAGCCGGGCGTTTGCGCAGGTGCTTCGGGAGTTGCTGGGGTAGGCGTGAATTTATTCACGAAAGGGGCTTGTCGCGGGCAAGCCCCCTTCCACAATCCCTAGACTCAAATCACTTCCCGATCTTTGAATCATCCTCACGCCAGATCAGCCTGCTGGTGTCGTAACCCTGTTGGCGTGCCTTGCTCATCATGTCCTGCTTGACCTGCTCCGACACGGTTGGCGTGCGGGACAGCAGCCACAGGTATTTGCGGTCAGGGTTGCCCACCACGGCGGTCTTGTAGTCGTCACCGATGGCCAGAACCCAGTAGTCGCCTTTGGCCAAGCCCGGCAGCAGTCGTGAGAACCAGTTGTCGAAGACCACCCACAGCTTGTCGGTCTTGCCCGGTACTTGTGGCGAGGCGGTGCCAGTTGCTTCCTGCCACTTGCCTTCGATTGTCCGGCAGCGGTTGGTTACGCCGATATTGCCGTCAGGCTTGAGCGTGTAATGGGCTTCGGACTGCGCGCAGTTGCGCTGGAAAAACATGGGCAGCCGCGCCAGTTCATACCAGGTGCCCTGATAGCGGTTCAGGTCGACGCTGTCGACGGTCTTGGGTTCGAGGTTTTCTGCAGAATGCGCAAAGCCGATGGCCAGGAAGCTGGCCATGACGAGAATGCCGAAGCGTAGAAGTAGCTTGATCATGAGTTATTTCAGACCTTGGCCCGAGAAAATGAGCACTTTGTCGCCAGCATATTGCACGCTGATAAAGGTTTTCTGGTCGCCCCAGGTGCAACTGGACATCCCCAGTGCGCCGGAACATTCAGTCGGGCTGCCCAGCAGGCTTTCGACCTGCGCCTTGGGCATGCCAGCGGAAAGCTTGGAGTAATTCTCTTGGGTGATCTTGCTGCAGGCAGTCAGCAGCACGCAAAACGACAGTAACGCGAGAGAGCGCAAAGACATGGATGAAGCTCCTGAACGGAAGGAGGCTGCGTCGCAGCACGGGCCTATGAACCTGGCTGGCGCAATGCCGAAAGCTTAGAAGATAAAACCGGGATCTGGTTCCCTTGACCCGTAAATCCCTGATGGCAGGTGATGCACGGACGACGGGTGATTTCCGGCAAGCCAGAACGCATTGATTGGCCAAGCCCCTAAAAGCTTGAGCCGGGCGTCTTCAGAAACTCGATCTCTTCATCGGTCGAGGCACGACCGAGAATGTCGTTGCGATGGGGGAAGCGACCGAAGCGGGCAATGATTTTCTGATGACGCTCAGCGTAATCAAGGCTCTGATTGAAATAGTCGCGGTCGGTGGCAGGCAGCAGGGGAAGCAGTTTGCCAAAGCAGGTGATGGCCTGGTTCTGCACGTCGAGGTTTTCGCTGTGCTCCAGCACCAGATAGATGAAGGTGCGTTCAAGGGGTTCCAGATGCTGATCCCGACCCAGTTTCAGGCCATGTTGCACCAGAGCCTGAGCGCGTTCATCGCCAGCGAATGCCTTGGGTGTGTCGCGATGGATCATGCGGGGTAACTGATCGAGCAGCAGGACCAGTGCCAGCCAGCCCTTGGGGTTTTCTGCCCATTCCTTGAGGCCGCCAGTCAGCGCCTGTTCGACCAGCACACCGAAGCGTTCGCGAGCTTCGGTGTCAGTGGTCCGGCTCTTGCCGAACCACAGTTTCTCCCTGGCCTTCACTACTTCGCTGGCGGATTCGGCAGAGCCGAACCACCATTGCAGCAGAGGTAGCCAGGGAGCAGACATGGTCTTATTCCTTGTGATACGCCGTGGCGCGCTCGACTTCCTCTTTGGAGCCCAGGAAAACGGCTACACGCTGGTGCAGGCCTTCAGGCTGGATGTCGAGGATGCGCTGATGACCATCGGTGGATGCGCCGCCTGCCTGTTCAACCAGGAAAGACATCGGGTTGGCTTCGTACATCAGACGCAGTTTGCCCGGCTTGGAAGGCTCGCGGCTGTCGCGTGGGTACATGAACAGACCGCCACGGGTCAGGATGCGGTGCACGTCGGCAACCATCGCGGCAACCCAGCGCATGTTGTAGTTCTTTTTCAGCGGGCCTTCTTCGCCAGCCAGCATTTCTTCGACGTAGCGCTGTACCGGAGCTTCCCAGTGACGCTGGTTGGACATGTTGACCGCGAATTCCTGAGTGGACGTCGGGATCTTGAGGTCTTCGTGGGTCAGCACGAAGCTGCCCATTTCACGGTCCAGGGTGAAGCCTTTCACGCCGTCGCCCAGGGTCAGGACCAGCATGGTCTGTGGGCCGTAGATGGCATAACCGGCTGCGACCTGCTCGGTGCCCGGTTGCAGGAAGGCCTTTTCGTTCAAGGCTTCGTTCTGGCTCAGGTATTCGCTAGGGCAGCGCAGAACCGAGAAGATCGTGCCGACCGGAGCGTTGATGTCGATGTTCGAGGAGCCGTCCAGCGGGTCGAATACCAACAGGTAGGCGCCTTTCGGGTATTTGCCCGGGATCTGGTAGGCGTTGTCCATTTCTTCGGACGCCATGCCAGCCAGGTGACCGCCCCATTCGTTGGCTTCGAGCAGGATTTCGTTGGAGATCACGTCGAGCTTTTTCTGCACTTCGCCCTGTACGTTCTCGGTACCCATGCTGCCGAGGACGCCGCCCAGTGCGCCCTTGGAAACGGCATGGCTGATTTCCTTGCATGCTCGCGCCACTACTTCGATCAGGAAACGCAGATCGGCAGGAGTATTGTTGCTGCGGGTCTGCTCAATCAAAAAGCGACTCAGTGTAACGCGGGACATGGATAGCTCCGAAAATGGGGGATAAAAAACCCGCGCAGTTTAGCGCGAGTGGCTGCGTAATACTGCTATCAGACTGGCTTATGGCGAATTGAGTTCATCCGCTTGCTCAGCGTAGCTGCAAAACCACACGTCGAAGCCGTGACGGGTCAATGTTTTGAGGTGCGCAGGGCACTCAGACCGATCCCGCTCAGGCATAACGTGCCCAGTATCAGCACGGCCCACAGGCCCATGCGCTTGTAGTCCATGCTTTCAGCGACTGGCGGTGCAGCAACCGCTGCGCTGGCAGCAGGTGCCGTGGCCGGTCTGGCCTTGCCCAGCGTCGTCAGTTTCTGCGGGTCGAAGTCGGGTATCAGTGTCGTCAGCGGCAGCTCGACTGCCGGTGCTGTTGCATGACCGATGGTGAGGGTAAACGGCCCGTTGCCGCTGGCCCGGAACACCACCTGAGTTGCAGGCACGGCAACGCTCAGCCCTGGAGCCTGTGCGCCCAGACCGCCGCCACGATCATCGACCACCAGTTTCAATTGCCCCACGGTCTGCCCCGAGAGCTGCAACTGATCCTGCACGATCTCGCCATTGTTCTGGGTCAGGCGATACAGCAGGCCGCTGCTGATGATCTGCCATTCCTGACTGCCATCAAGTCGACCATAAAGCGTGCCGGGTGCCAGGCTATTGTCCTGGCTGATATCGATTTTCACCCGCTCCACCGGCAGGTCGACCGGCAACTGCCAGACATATTCATTGGGTTGCCCGACGACCCCCGTGATTGATGGCGACCAGCTCAGAGTGGTCGGCGGGCTGTCGGGGCTGGCGCTCAGTACGTAAGCTGAAATCAGGGTTGGCGCGTTTTGCGGTGAGCGCCACAGCAGGCGCAGGTAGCGGGCGTTCTGACCGGGCAGACCGACCTCTCGCTGCTCGACCATTTCATCGGAGAACGTCAGGCGCGCCACTTGTCCTTCGCCCCAGGCCTGCCAGTGCTGGAGGTCATCGCTGGCCTCGATGCTGAAGTGCTGGAAGCCTTCGCGTTCGGAGCTCCAGTCGATCAGCAGTTGTTCAAGTGGAGCCTTGATCGCACTGGCGTCCAGCAGCCAGCCGCGCAGTATCTCTTCACCTGCTTCGATGTCGCTTTGCGGCTGTACATCGATGAGGGCTCCGTCGCTCGAACGTTTGCTGCGGATAACCGGCACGGCATCACCCGCTTCGGCAGTGGTGTATAGCGGGAACCACTTCACGGCTGTTGGTGCAGGGTTTTCTTCGTGGGATTCCTGTTTGCGCACGAGTGCAAAGGCTTGAGCCTGGCCGTCGGCATCGAATACACGAAGATCATTCAGATTGGGTTGGCGGGCGTTCAGTTGCAGTGCCAGAGGCAGTTCGATGCGATACAGCGGGCCTTGGCCGATGAGGGTCAAAGGCGTCTGGCTGGTGAAGTCCGCCGGTTTTTCCAGGGCGTTGACAGTCATCGCTGCGCACAGGGCTGCGCCGAGCACAGCGATTTTGATGACGAGCGGACGACTCACGAACGTTTTCCTCAGGGTTGGGCAGGCAGCCGATGTCTGCTTGCGCACCGATGTATGGCGAAAGAATTTGGCAGTGATGTGTGAAATATCCCACCACCAGTAGCAATATGCCAACACCTATGGAGTAAAAGGATGTGAGTCAGGGGCAGGAGAGGGGGGGCAAAAACAAAACCTGTGGGAGGCAGCTTGCTGGCGAAAAAGGCTGAAGTCGCCAGCAAGCTGCCTCCCACAAAGTGATTTATTGGCCTCAACTCATCGGAGTTACTCCAGTGCTTTCCAGATTTCTCCGGCGTACTCGCGGATGGTTCGGTCTGACGAGAACCAGCCCATGCGCGCCGTGTTGAGAACTGCCGAGCGCCACCATTGCTTGGAGTCGTGCCAGTGTTCCTCGACCTTGGCCTGGGCGGCCCAGTACGAGTCGAAGTCGGCACAGACCAGGAAACGGTCGTAGGCCAGCAACTGATCGATCAAGCCCGCATAGCGGTTCGGATCGTCCGGCGAGAACACGCCGCCGCGAATCGCCTGCAGCACATCGTTGAGGCGGCCGGATGCAGCCACATCGGCGTAAGCGCTGAAGTCGCCAGCCTGCTTGCGTGCTTCTACCTCCTGCGAAGTCATGCCGAAGATGAACATATGTTCAAGGCCGACCTGCTCGCTCATTTCCACGTTGGCGCCGTCCAGCGTGCCGATGGTCAGCGCGCCGTTGAGGCCGAATTTCATGTTGCTGGTCCCGGAAGCTTCCAGGCCGGCAGTGGAAATCTGCTCGGAAAGGTCGGCTGCCGGAATGATGCTTTCGGCCAGGCTGACGTTGTAGTTGGGCATGAACACCACTTTGAGCAGGCCACGCACGGTCGGGTCGTTGTTGACGGTGCGGGCGATGTCGTTGGCGAGCTTGATGATCAGCTTGGCCGAGTGATAGCTGGCCGCTGCCTTGCCCGCGAAGATCTTCACCCTTGGCACCCAGTCGGTACCGGGTTCGGCGCGGATTGCCTGATACAGCGCGACAGTGTGGAACAGGTTCAGCAACTGGCGCTTGTACTCGTGGATACGCTTGACCTGCACGTCGAACATCGCGGCAGGATTGACCACGATTCCCAGTCTTTCATGGATGATGGCGGCCAGGGCTCGTTTGCTGTGCAGACGCTGGTCGGCCATCTGTTTGCGGAAGGAGCTTTTTTCCGCGAACGGTTCCAGTTCGATCAGGCGTTTTTCGGCACTGTCCAGGACGTCTTCGCCCAGGGCTTCCACCAGCATTTCGGTCAGCTTCGGGTTGGCTTGGTACAGCCAGCGGCGGAAGGTGATGCCGTTGGTCTTGTTGTTGATCCGCTCTGGATAAATCTTGTGCAGCTCGGCGAATACGGTCTTGCGCATCAACTGGGTGTGCAGCGCGGAAACGCCGTTGATGCTGTGGGAGCCCAGGAACGCCAGGTTGCCCATGCGTACCCGGCGGCCGTTGTCTTCCTCGATCAGCGAGACGGCCCGCAGGACGTCGAAGTCGTGCACGCCTTTGGCGCGCAGGGTGTCGATGTGCTGGGCGTTGATCAGGTAGATGATCTGCATGTGCCGCGGCAGCATGCGTTCCATCAGGCCTACCGACCAGGTTTCCAGCGCTTCGGGCAGCAGGGTGTGGTTGGTGTAGCTCAAGGTGCCTACGGTGATTTTCCAGGCCGCATCCCAGGCGATTCCGTGGGTGTCGATCAGCTGTCGCATCAGCTCGGCCACGGCAATCGAGGGGTGGGTGTCGTTCATCTGGATGGCCGCGTGTTCGGGCAGATCCATCAGGGTCGCGTGCATGTTCAGGTGGCGACGCAGCAGGTCCTGCAAGGACGCCGAGACAAAGAAGTATTCCTGGCGCAGGCGCAGCTCCTGGCCAGCCTCCGTTGCATCGTTGGGGTAAAGGACGCGGGAAATACTTTCGGCCCGCACGACTTCGGCAACCGCACCGAAGTGGTCGCCGGCGTTGAAGCGTTCCAGATGCAGATCATCCAGCGCGCGAGCACGCCACAGGCGCAGGGTGTTGACGCTTTTGCCGCGCCAGCCGACCACAGGCGTATCGTAGGCAATGGCGCGCACGGTTTCTGCCGGACGCCAGACCTGGCGCGGCTCGCCCGCTTCATTGAGCACCGTATCGACGCTGCCGCTGAAACCGATTGAATAGACCACCTCGGGACGCTCGAACTCCCACGGGTTGCCGAAGTCCAGCCAGTGCTCCGTCTGCTCCTGTTGCCAGCCGTCGACTATCGCCTGACGGAACAGGCCGTGCTCGTAACGAATGCCATAGCCGTGACCGGCAATGCCCAGCGTCGACATGCTTTCCATGAAGCAGGCTGCCAGACGGCCCAGACCACCATTGCCCAGTGCCGCGTCCGGTTCCAGCAGGCGGATACGCTCGATGTCCACGCCCAGCTCGGTCATCGCTTCGCGGGCGATTTCCAGAAGACCGAGGTTGCTCAGGCTGTCGTACAGAAGCCGCCCGATCAGAAATTCGAGGGACAGGTAATAGACGCGTTTCTGGACCTTGCGATAAATCTGTCGCGTGTGGTCCATCCAGTGCTCGACCATATGGTCACGGGCAGCCAGGGCTACAGCTTCAAACCAGTCATGCTCAAACGCATGGTCAGGGTCCTTGCCCACTGCATAAGTGAGTTTGGCAAGAACGGCGGCGCGAAAAGCAGCCACATCAGCGTCACGAACAAGTGGTTCCTGAGACATCGTTACGACCTCAAGTAGTCAGACGAGTGGAAAGTGGGTTCTTTGACTGTAGGCGTGTCGTCAGTTATTTCCTGAAAAAATTTAAATAACCGAGCAAGTGCCAGCGTTTCGACTCGGTTGCAATGCTCTGGTTCGCGAATCCGAGCAATTGGCAAATCGCTTGCATTGATCGTTCCACCCGGATGAGCAATGTGCAGCATGCTGATTCATCGTTTCGGGTTTATGATGCCCAACGGCAGAATAATAGACGCCTCTGAACTGGACTTATGGAGCATGTATGCAGACTTTGTACCCGCAGATCAAACCCTACGCCCGGCACGATCTGGCTGTGGAACAGCCGCATGTGCTCTATGTCGATGAAAGCGGGTCGCCCGAAGGGTTGCCTGTGGTGTTCATCCATGGCGGGCCGGGTGCGGGATGCGATGCGCAAAGTCGCCGTTATTTCGATCCCAATCTTTACCGCATCGTCACGTTCGATCAGCGTGGCTGCGGGCGTTCGACCCCTCACGCGAGTCTTGAAAACAACACCACCTGGCATCTGGTAGAAGACCTGGAGCGCATTCGCGAGCATCTGGGGATCGAAAAATGGGTGCTGTTTGGCGGTTCCTGGGGCTCGACCCTGGCGCTGGCCTACGCCCAGACCCATCCCGATCGCGTACACGCCCTGATCCTGCGCGGTATTTTTCTGTGCCGTGCCCAGGAAATCGAATGGTTCTACCAGTCCGGCGCGAGCCGCCTGTTCCCCGATTACTGGCAGGACTACGTGGCGCCGATCCCGCTGGATGAGCGCGACAACCTGCTGAGTGCCTTCCACAAGCGCCTGACCGGTGCCGACCAGATCGCCCAGATGCATGCCGCCAAGGCATGGTCTACCTGGGAAGGCCGTACCGCGACCCTGCGTCCGAACCCGCAGGTCGTCGACCGTTTTGCCGAGCCTCAGCGCGCCTTGTCCATTGCGCGCATCGAATCGCATTACTTCATCAATAATGCCTTCCTGGAAGAGAACCAGCTGATTCGCGACATGCCCAAGATCGCGCACCTGCCTGGCATCATCGTGCACGGCCGCTACGATGTAATCTGCCCGCTGGATAATGCCTGGGAGCTGCATCAGGCGTGGCCCAACAGTGAGTTGCAGGTTATTCGCGAAGCCGGGCATGCCGCTTCCGAACCCGGTATCACCGATGCGCTGGTGCGTGCGGCGTCGCAGGTCGCCCGTCGCCTGCTTGATCTGCCACCTGAAGAAGCGTAACCCCCAACCCTGTGTGTGGGAATTCATTCGCGAGGCGTCATTGAAGGCGATACATTTTCTTTGAATGTACGGGCTTCTCGCGAATAAATTCGCTCCCACACAGCCTGCACGATGGGATTCTTGTTTATGAAAGGCTTGTTACAGCGCGTGCGAAGTGCACGTGTGGAAGTGGCTGGAGAAGTTGTCGGTTCTGTGGACCAGGGGCTTCTGGTTCTTGTGGGTGTAGAGCCTCAAGACACTCAGGCCAGTGCCGATAAGTTGCTGCATAAGCTGCTCAACTATCGGGTGTTCAGTGATGACGACGGCAAGATGAATCTGTCATTGCGTGATGTCGGGGGTGGTCTGCTGCTGGTTTCGCAGTTCACGCTGGCGGCGGATACCAGGAGCGGCATGCGCGCGGGCTTTTCAAAAGCAGCGCCTCCGGCCCTGGGTGCGCAGTTGTTCGACTATTTATTGTCTCAGGCCAGGATCGCGCATCCGGTGGTTGCAGCGGGCCAATTTGGTGCGGACATGCAGGTTCATCTGGTGAATGATGGCCCTGTGACATTTTTGTTTGATACCTGACAAGATGAAATCTCTGCCCGCCGCGGATTTATTAGCCCTGCGTGCAAGAAAATCTTTGTCATACATGATGCGTTGTTACGCGCGCTACTGGATAATCGCGCGCTACGGGGACCGACGATAGTTGGTCCATTGCGTATTCAGAAGCGGGTTCTGACATTGATTGGGGAATCATTAAGCCCATTCGGAGTCGGAACAATGCTCGCCAACCCGGCATCTGATAGCTGGCCGTTGGTTTCTTCATCTGTTTTCGGCGAGGGTTGCTCGTGATTGTTAGTCCCTGTGATGCTCCAAAGACACCTGTCAAACGGTTGCGTAGTGCGCTTTTGGCAAGCTCGGCTCTTGTCTGCCTGCTGGGTTCAGGCCAGCTGTGGGCATTCAACCTTGATGATGTAGCGGCAAAGGCCAAAGAAATGGCCGGGCAGAAGTTCGAGGCTCCAAAAAGCAATCTGCCTACCGAGTTGCGCGAAATGAAGTTCGCGGACTACCAGAAGATCCGCTTCCGTGAAGACAAGGCTGAGTGGGCGACCGACAAGACGCCGTTCAAGCTGTCGTTCTATCACCAGGGCATGCACTTCGACACGCCAGTCAAGATCAACGAAGTCACGGCTACTACTGTCGAAGAGATCAAGTACGACGCGAACCGTTTCGACTTCGGCGACATCAAGATCGACCCTAAAGCCACTGAAAAGCTTGGCTATGCGGGCTTCCGCGTCCTGTATCCGATCAACAAGGATGACAAGCAGGACGAGATCATGACCATGCTGGGCGCGAGCTACTTCCGCGTGATCGGCAAGGGTCAGGTCTATGGCCTGTCCGCTCGTGGCATGGCGATCGATACCGCCTTGCCGTCTGGCGAAGAGTTTCCTCGTTTCAAAGAGTTCTGGATCGAGAAACCGGGCCCGGATGACAACCATCTGGTGATCTTCGCACTGCTCGATTCGCCGCGTGCCACCGGTGCCTACCAGTTGACCCTGCGTCCTGGTACCAACACCCTGGTGGACGTCAAGTCGCGCATGTACCTGCGTGAAAACGTCACCAAGCTGGGCGTGGCTCCGCTGACCAGTATGTTCCTGTTCGGTGCCAACCAGCCTTCGCGTGTACCCAACTATCGTCGTGAACTCCACGACTCCAGCGGTCTGTCGATCCAGGCAGCCAATGGCGAGTGGGTATGGCGTCCTCTGAACAACCCGAAACACCTGGCCGTCAGCAGCTTCTCGGTGGAGAACCCGCGTGGCTTCGGTCTGTTGCAGCGTGGTCGTGACTTCAGCCAGTACGAAGACCTCGACGACCGCTACGACAAGCGCCCAAGCGCATGGATCGAGCCTAAAGGCGACTGGGGCAAAGGTACTGTCGATCTGGTAGAGATCCCGACTGCCGACGAAACCAACGACAACATCGTTGCATTCTGGAAGCCTGAAACCCTGGCTGCTCCAGGTGAGCCGATGGAGTTCAACTACCGCCTGCACTGGACCATGCAGGAAAACGCCATTCACTCGCCTGATCTGGGTTGGGTCAAGCAGACCCAGCGCTCCATCGGTGACGTAAGGCAGTCCAACCTGGTTCGTCAGCCGGACGGCAGCCTGGCATTCCTGGTCGACTTCGTCGGCCCGGTCCTGGCCGCATTGCCTGAAGACAAGACCATCCGCAGTCAGGTCACCACCGATGACAACGTCGAGCTGGTCGAGAACAACCTGCGCTACAACCCGGTTACCAAGGGCTATCGCCTGACCCTGCGAGTCAAGGTCAAGGATCGCAACAAGCCGACCGAGATGCGCGCCTACCTGCTGCGTGAAATTCCTGCCGAGCCCGGCAAGGAACCTGCGCTGCTTGTCGCTGACAAAGATGACAAGAAGTCAGCATCCAAGGAAGCTGCAAAACCTGCAGCCGCCAAGGAAGTTGCCAAGGCTGACGCCGCTTTAGCCAAGGCCGATGCGTCGAAAGCCGATGCAGCCAAGGCTGGCGATGCCAAGCCTGAAGCCGCCAAGGCCGACGTAGCCAAGGCCGATCCTGCCAAGAAAGCTGAAGCACCGAAGGCCGATGCAGCCAAAGCTGACAAGCCTGAAGTAGCGAAAGCCGATGTGGCCAAGGATGCTGAAGGTAAAGAGATCAAGCAGCCTGAAGCCGAGGCCGCACCCACCCATCCAGAGCCGGCCAAGACCCTGCAAGTCATGACCGAGACCTGGAGCTATCAGTTGCCAAGCGATGAGTAATTCTCTATCCGTGCCAGAGTCTCTGAACGAGTACCTGGCGCACCTGCCGATGAGTGACGAGCAGCGGGCAGAACTTGCCAGCTGCAAGTCGTTCGCTGAATTGCACGAACGTCTTTCCGCACAGCCGGTAAGCGACAAGGCCGAGGTCGCCCAGGCGTCCGTCGGCCGTCGCCTGACGCTGTCCACGGCTGACGAACTGCAGGATGCCGAACTGCTCGAAGTCGATGCCAGTGGTCGCATTCGCCTCAAGGCCACGCCACCGATCCGCCGTACCAAGGTGGTTCCGGAGCCATGGCGCACCAACATTCTGGTGCGCGGCTGGCGTCGCCTGACCGGCAAGACCAACCCGCCAAAGCCCGATCACAGCGATCTGCCCCGTGATCTGCCCAAGGCGCGCTGGCGTACGGTCGGTTCGATTCGTCGCTACATTCTGCTGTTGCTGATGCTTGGCCAGACCATCGTGGCTGGCTGGTACATGAAAGGCATTCTGCCGTATCAGGGCTGGTCGCTGGTTTCGCTGGATGAAATCACCCGCCAGACCTTCGTGCAGACCGCATGGCAGGTTCTGCCTTATGCCTTGCAGACCAGCATCCTGTTGCTGTTCGGAATCCTGTTCTGCTGGGTTTCGGCCGGTTTCTGGACCGCACTGATGGGCTTTCTCGAACTGCTCACCGGTCGTGACAAATACCGCATCTCCGGTGCCAGCGCCGGTAACGAGCCGATCGAAGCCGGTGCGCGTACCGCATTGGTCATGCCGATCTGCAACGAAGACGTGCCACGGGTATTTGCCGGTCTGCGTGCGACCTTTGAGTCGGTTGCCGCAACGGGCGATCTGGACCGCTTCGATTTCTTCGTACTCAGCGATACCAACGACACCGACATCGCCGTAGCCGAGCAGCAAGCCTGGCTGGACGTGTGCCGTGAAACCGGTGGTTTCGGCAAGATCTTCTATCGTCGTCGTCGCCGTCGCGTCAAACGCAAGAGCGGCAACCTCGATGACTTCTGCCGTCGCTGGGGTGGCGATTACCGCTACATGGTCGTGCTCGACGCCGACAGCGTCATGAGCGGCGAATGCCTGACCAGTCTGGTACGTCTGATGGAGGCTACTCCGGACGCAGGTATCATCCAGACTGCGCCACGTGCCTCGGGCATGGACACGCTGTATGCCCGCATGCAGCAGTTCGCGACCCGTGTCTATGGTCCGCTGTTCACGGCCGGCCTGCACTTCTGGCAACTGGGTGAATCCCACTACTGGGGCCACAACGCGATCATCCGCATGAAACCCTTCATCGAGCACTGCGCCCTTGCGCCGTTGCCGGGCAAGGGTGCGTTTGCCGGTGCGATTCTTTCCCACGACTTCGTCGAAGCTGCGCTGATGCGCCGTGCCGGCTGGGGCGTGTGGATTGCCTACGACCTGCCGGGCAGTTACGAAGAGTTGCCGCCCAACCTGCTGGACGAACTCAAGCGTGACCGCCGCTGGTGCCACGGCAACCTGATGAACTTCAGGCTGTTCCTGGTCAAGGGCATGCACCCGGTTCACCGTGCGGTGTTCCTGACAGGCGTGATGTCCTATCTGTCGGCGCCGTTATGGTTCTTCTTCCTGGTGTTGTCCACCGCCTTGCTGGCCGTGAACACGCTGATGGAGCCGACCTACTTCCTTGAACCGCGTCAGCTGTATCCGCTGTGGCCACAATGGCACCCGGAAAAAGCCGTCGCACTGTTCTCGACCACCATTGTCCTGTTGTTCCTGCCCAAGCTGCTCAGCGTCATTCTGATCTGGGCCAAGGGCGCCAAGGCATTTGGCGGCAAGTTCAAGGTCACGGTTTCGATGCTGCTGGAAATGCTGTTCTCGGTGCTGCTGGCTCCGGTTCGCATGCTGTTCCACACCCGTTTCGTACTGGCTGCTTTCCTGGGCTGGGCCGCGACCTGGAACTCTCCGCAGCGCGACGACGATTCCACGCCATGGATCGAGGCGGTCAAACGCCATGGTCCGCAAACCTTGCTGGGTGCCTGCTGGGCCCTGCTGGTGGCCTGGCTGAACCCGAGCTTCCTGTGGTGGCTTGCGCCGATCGTGGTTTCCCTGATGCTGTCGATTCCGGTCTCGGTGATTTCCAGCCGTACCAAGCTGGGTCTCAAGGCGCGTGACGAAAGCTTCTTCCTGATCCCGGAAGAGTACGACACGCCTCAGGAACTGATCTCCACCGATCAGTACACCCACGAGAACCGCTGGCATGCACTGAAGGAAGGCTTCATCCGTGCGGTGGTCGATCCTCAGCAGAACGCCCTGGCGTGCGCACTGGCGACTTCCCGTCACCGTCTGGCTCAGCCTGTCGAGACGGTGCGTCATGAGCGCGTCGAGCATGCACTCAAGGTCGGACCTGAAAAGCTCAGTAACCATGAGCGCCTGATGCTGCTGAGCGACCCGGTTGCCCTGGGCCGTCTGCACGAGCAGGTCTGGAGCGCAGGTCATCCCGAGTGGCTGGCCGCATGGCGTGCTTCCATCGAAGCCGATCCACATGCACCTCTGCTGCCGCTTCAGCCGGTCAAGCAGGATGCGGAGCCGGTGTTGGCGTAAGCCTCACTGTCCCTTTCGCGAATAAATTCGCTCCCACAGATGACACAGTCATGTGGGAGCGAATTCATTCGCGAAGCTCCTAGCTCACCTTGAATTCCCCCACCAGCTCCCTCAAGTGAGTGCCCAGTCGGGCCAGCTCAATGCTTGATGCCGCCGTCTCATCGCTCGCTGCAGCGGTCTGTTCCGAAATATCCCGCACCCTCAGTACATTGCTGTTTATCTGCTCGGCCACGTTGCTCTGTTCCTCGCTGGCGGTCGCGATCTGCTGGTTCATGTCCTGAATGGTGGCCACCGTCCGGGTTATCTGCTCCAGCGCGCACCCCGCACGACGACTCAGTTCCACACTGCTGTCGGTCAGGCTGCGACTGTTGTCCAGGGTCGTGGCGACTTGCTGGGTGCCGCTCTGCAAGGCTGCGATCAGTTCCTCGATTTCCTCGGTGGATTCCTGAGTGCGTTGCGCCAGGCCTCGTACCTCGTCAGCAACCACCGCAAACCCGCGCCCGGCTTCACCGGCACGTGCCGCCTCGATGGCCGCATTGAGCGCCAGCAGGTTGGTCTGCTGGGATACGGACTTGATCACATCGAGCACCCCGACAATCTTGCCGCTTTCCAGCTTGAGCCGATTCATGGCCTGGGTGGAGTTGGCGACTTCGCTGGCCAGTTGCTCGATCTGGCTGATGGCCTGACTGACCACCCGGTCGCCGTTGCGGGCCTGCTGATCGGCGTTGACCGCCGCCTGGGAAGCTTCCTGCGCGTTGCGGGCGATTTCCTGCACCGTGGCCGTCATCTGATTCATGGCCGTGGCCACCTGATCGGTTTCGTCCTTCTGGCTGTTGACCCCGACACAGGTCTGCTCCGTTACTGCCGAGAGTTGTTCGGCCGCGCTGGCAATCTGGGTGACGCCATCGCCAATGCCGCTCACCAGAGTGCGCAGGCTCAGCGTCATGGCCTGCATGCTGTCCTGAAGCTGGCCCATTTCATCCTGGCGCTTGATATCCAGGTCCTTGCTCAGATTGCCCTTGGCAATACGCCCGGCAGCCACCAGCGTCTGCTGCAGCGGAAGCGTGATCTGTTGCGTCATGACCCAGGCGGCCAGCAAACCGATGAGCAATGCCAGCCCGGCCACACCGGTCAGCAGGGTTCGCGAGCCTGCCGCCTCGACATCCCGCTGGGTGCTTTGCAGGCTGATCAGCCGGGCAACCAGCTCCAGCATCCTGTCGCCCAGTTCTTCCATGCTTTCCTGAAGGGCTTCCACTTTGATCTGGATATCCTTGAAGCGGGTCAGTTGCTCGCGATAACGCTGTAACGTCTCGCTGGCGGGTATGAGCCCCTGGATATTTTCGTCGGCCTGCTCCCGGGCAATCTGCTGCACTTCCTTGAGCGCTTCGTCGATAGCCGCGATGGCAGCCGATTCGTCGGCTTCCTTGTTGGTAAAGGTGTAGGCCTGGACCTGATAGCGGGCAATCTGGATCTGTTGCCGGAGCTGGGAAATATTGGTGAATTCATCCAGCCGCTCGCTGTTGTCCTGCTCCTGGCTCACGGCTTTAAGTACTTCACTTTCGACCTGGGCCACGGCTTGTGCGGCCTGCTCCGATTGCTGGTCCAGTTCAAGGCGCGACTGGTCACGAGCCTTGCGATCCAGGCCAAGGTCGGTGAAGGTTTTTTCCATGCGACTGACGATCTGGCTCTGTTCGGTGAGCAGTGCCAGGCTTGGGGCATCGTCGGTTTCCCTGCGCAGCGTGACCAGTTGGGCTTCAAGCTCATTGAGCCGCTCGACCACCCGGTTGGCGTTTTCCGGGGTATTTTCTTCGCGAAACATGATGCGTTCGGCGCGCAGGTCCTTCGTCAGATTGCTGAGCTGGCCGATAGAGGACAGCGACTCGGAGCGCTCGATCATGGTGTCCAGGCCATGCCAGCCGGTCAGTGTGATGGAAAGCGTCAGCAATAGGACCAGGCCGAAGCCCAGGGACAGTTTGAGTTTGACGCTCATGTTGTCGAGCGAGTGATTGATCCATCTAAACATCGGGCTTCTCCTGCGATCAGCGAGCAAAAGCAGGCCCTGAAGGTTGCAGGGCATGCGTCATGAGCGCATCGGCAGGAGAGAGGTATCGCTCGACCTGAAGAGGTCGTAGGAGATTTCCGGGGAGGACTTTCGGGTGAAACCGGTCACGTCGTGGGCGTAACCTGTCGAACAAGGAAGCGGTGGCCTGCACCGCTTCCTGCTCGCGTCAGATCTTGAAGCGGCCCACCAGCACCTGAAGGTGGTTACCCAGGCGCGCCAGCTCGACGCTGGAAGCGGCGGTTTCTTCGCTGGCTGCGGAGGTCTGCTCGGAGACGTCGCGAACGTTGAGCACGCTGCGGTTGATCTCTTCGGCAGTGGCGCTTTGCTGCTCGGCCGCTGCGGCGATCTGCTGGTTCATCGACTGGATCGCGGACACGGTCTGAGTGATGTTTTCCAGCGAGGTGCCGGCACGGCGCGTCAGGTCCACGCTGCTGGCGGTCAGGTCGCGGCTGCTGTCCATGATGCTCGAGGCTTGCTGAGTGCCGTTCTGCAGGCTGGCGATCAGGGCTTCGATTTCCTCGGTGGACTTCTGGGTACGCTGCGCGAGGCTGCGTACTTCATCTGCCACTACCGCAAACCCGCGACCGGCTTCACCGGCGCGTGCTGCTTCGATGGCTGCGTTGAGCGCCAGCAGGTTGGTCTGTTCGGCAACCGACTTGATCACGTCCAGGACGCTGCCAATCTTGTCGCTTTCCAGCTTGAGCGCGCCCATGGCTTCGGTGGAGTTGCCGACCGCCGAGGCCAGGCGTTCGATCTGGGAAATCGCTTCTTTCACCACGCGCTCACCCTCGCGGGCCTGCTGGTCGGCAGCGACTGCGGCTTCCGAGGCTTCTTCGGCGTTACGGGCGACTTCCTGCACGGTTGCGGTCATTTCGTGCATGGCGGTGGCGACCTGATCGGTCTCTACCTTCTGGCTGTTGACCCCGGCGCTGGTCTGTTCGGTCACAGCGGACAGTTCTTCGGCCGCGCTGGCGATCTGAGTCACGCCATCGCGAATGCCGCCAATCAGCTCGCGCAGGGAAACCGTCATGCGCTGGATGCTGCCTTGCAGCCTGCCCAGTTCGTCACTGCGGTCGATGGTCAGGTTATGGCTCAGGTCGCCCGAAGCTACGCGCTCCACTGCGTTCAGTGTCTGCTGCAGTGGGGTGGTGATCTGGCGAGTGATGACCCAGGCGGCGAGGATGCCGAAGACCAGCGCCAGAGCCGTGGCGATGGCAATCATCATGACGGCCTGTTCACTTTCCGCATCGCGGCTGGCGGTTTGTGCCTCGATCATCTGATCGCTGACGGTCAGCATGCTGACGCCCAGCGTGGTCATTTTTTCCAGCGCTACCTTGCTGGCTGCCTGGGCATCGCGATATTGCCCAACGGCTGCGCGGTAACCTTTGAGGCCTGCAATGGCCTGTTGCAGCATGGGCAGGTAAGAGGAAGAGATATCGCCAGCCAGGGTATTGATGCCAGCCTCTGCTTCATCGATGGCCGCATTGGCGTTTTTCTCGAATTCGGCACGGCCGCTGTAGGTGTAGCCGCGGACCTGGAAGCGTGCCTGCTGGATCTGTTTGCTGGCACCGACAATATTGTTGAAGGCCAGAATGTTGTCGGCCTTCAGCAATTCGGCTTCGATTTTGGCGACTTCGGCAACGGCTTTGTCGGCGTTGTCGCCCATCAGGCTGCGAGTGCCTTCCCGGGTTTCAATGGCTTTTGTCATTTCGCCGAATGCCTGGCGGTATTCCTTGGCGCTCTGGATCTGGGCATCGAGGCGCTTGATGTTCTCAGGCGAGCGCAGCAACGCTCTGGCTTCCTTGAGAGCAGCGTCGAGCTTGTCCAGATTTGCCACGACGGCGCTGGCCGTTTCGGCGTTGTACAGTGCTTCGTAGCGCATGCGATTGATGCGCAACTCAAGGGTCAGCACGTTGACCTCGGTGATTGCAGCAACCCTGTCCCCACGAGAGATCAGGCCCTGCGTGCTGAACCAGGCTGTAGCCGTGATCATAAGGGTCAATATCAGGACGAGACCGAAGCCGATCGCCAATTTCAAACTTACACCCGCGTTTGCGAGACTTCGAGCGAACCAGCGATGCATGACAACTCCTCAATATCTATTCTTATAGATTCGCTTCTACATCGGCTCCCGATGACAAAACTGTAGTCAGGGAACCGATAAAAGAAAGGCTCAGAATAGACGGGCCAGAAGGGCTGTCACGGCGGTTTCGACTCTCAGTATCCGGTCGCCAAGTTGTACCGGTTGCAGTCCGGATTTGCGCAGCAGGTCGATTTCATAGGGAATCCAGCCACCTTCGGGGCCGATTGCCAGTGTGACCTGTTGCTCAACGGCGCGTGGGCAGGCGGGAAAGTCGCCTGGATGACCCACCAGCCCCAGCGTATTTTCAGCCAGTTGTGGCAGGCGATCTTCGACGAACGGTTTGAAGCGCTTCTCGATGATGATCTCGGGCAGCACGCTGTCGCGGGCCTGTTCCAGCCCCAGAATCAACTGCTCGCGAATGGCGTCGGGCTCCAGAAACGGCGTCTGCCAGAAGCTTTTCTCCACCCTGTAGCTGTTGAGCAGAATGACTTTTGGCACACCCATGGTCGCAACCGTCTGGAACACCCGGCGCAGCATCTTGGGCCGAGGCAGTGCCAGCAGCAGGGTCAAAGGCAGTTTGGCGGGAGGTGCAGTGTCCAGGCTGATGCGCAATTCGGCTTCATGGCTTTCGAGACGAAGCAGTTCGGCAGTGCCCAGCAAGCCGTTGATGCGGCCTACGCGCAGGCTGTCACCGACTTCTGCGCGATGCACCTCTTGCATGTGCCTGAGGCGCCTGTCGCGCAGAATGACCCGGTCGGCCGCAATGAAGTCGGCCTCTTCAAGAAGCAGCAGGTTCACGACAGTGTCGCGGGCGGCTGGTCTTGCTTGTCAGCGTCGTCGGGCTGGTCGTCCGGATGTTCGCCACGCTTCTTGATCATCGAACTGCACAGGATGCCCAGTTCGAACAGCAGCCACATGGGCACGGCGAGCAGAGTCTGGGAGAAGATGTCCGGCGGCGTGAGAATCATGCCGACCACGAAGCAGCCGATGATCACGTAGGGACGAATCTTTTTCAGGTACTTCACGTCGACGATGCCGATCCAGACCAGCAGCACCACGGCCACCGGAATCTCGAAGGCGACACCGAAGGCGAAGAACAGCGTCATGACGAAGTCCAGGTAACTGGCGATGTCCGTCATCATCGAGACGCCTTCAGGCGTCACGCTGGCGAAGAAGTGGAATATCAGCGGGAAGACCAGAAAGTAGGCGAACGCCATGCCTGCATAGAACAGGATGATGCTCGATACCAGCAACGGAACGGCAACACGCTTCTCGTGCTTGTACAGGCCCGGCGCGATAAAGCCCCATATCTGGTGCAGGATGACCGGCATGGACAGGAACAGCGCCACCATCATGGTCAGCTTGAACGGCGTGATGAACGGTGAGGCCACGTCCGTGGCGATCATTGTCGCGCCTTCAGGCAGGTAGACCCGTAGCGGAGCCGAAACCAGCGTGTAGATCTTCTGAGTGAAGTAGAACAGACCGGCAAAAATCAGGAACACCGCCGCAACACAACGCAGCAGGCGTGTACGCAATTCTGTGAGGTGCGAGACCAGCGGCATTTGCTGATCGTTTTCCGGGATATCGCTCATGGGGCTCGTGGGGGCAGTGACGAATCGTGGGCGGAAGGTGGCGTGGCCGGTACCGGGGATGCCGTCTGTCTGGGACGTTTTTCCAAGGACAGCTGGCTCTTGGGTGCCGGTTCTGCCGGACCGATTTCCTGGGTGGGCGCTGCTTGCGGTTCGTTCTGCGGCTCTGCGGCAGGTTCTGGCTCGGCGTGGGGCGAGAAGATTTTTCTCGCCTCTTCTTCCAGAGACAGAATGTGCTCATTGTGCAGTTGCCGACGGATTTCGTCGGCACCGATTTCACGTTCAACTTCCTGTTTGATCGCATTGAAGCTGCGCTTCAACCGGCCTATCCACAGGCCGGCGGTGCGCGCTGCGCCCGGCAGACGCTCGGGGCCCAGCACCAGCAAGGCCACCAGACCCACGAGCAGCAGTTCAGAGAAGCTGATACCGAACATGGCTTACACCTGGTCTTTGCGGGTCGGCTCTTCGACTTTGTGCGCCTGCCCGTCGATGGTGTGCGGCTGATTCAGCGGCGAGGACTGAGGTGCGGCCTGAGCCTGCTGTGGCTGCGCGCCTGGCTGTTCGGCAGGTTTCTCGTCATCGTTCATGGCCTTGCGAAAGCCCTTGATCGATTCGCCGATATCGCTACCCAGACCCTTGAGTTTCTTGGTGCCGAAAACCAGCACGACCACGATCAGGATGACGACCCAGTGTTTCCAGTCAAAAATACCCATGAAGCATTCCTCGTAGAAAATTCGAACCTGAAAGACAGGTAATTAATCCGCTGTGCGTGCAGCTTTTTCTGCGTGTCCAGACAGCCCGAAACGGCGGTCCAGCTCATCGAGCACAGCCTGTGGATGCTGACCGAGTGCCGCCAGCATCACCATGCTGTGAAACCAGAGGTCAGCGGTTTCGTAGATGACATCGCTGCAATCGCCGCTGATGGCGGCATCCTTGGCAGCAATGATGGTTTCGACCGATTCTTCACCGATCTTTTCCAGAATCTTGTTCAAACCCTTGTGGTACAGACTGGCGACATACGAGCTGTCGGCAGCGGCATCCTTGCGCGATTCCAGCACCTGGGCCAGACGGGACAAGGTATCAGTCATGTTCAGTGTCCTGCGTGATAAATGGCATCCGGGTCTTTGAGCACCGCATCGACCGTCTTCCAGCCCGAGTTTTCATAAACCCGGTAGAAGCAGCTTTCGCGTCCGGTATGGCAGGCAATGCCGCCGATCTGCTCGACCATCAGGATGATGACGTCGGCGTCGCAATCCAGGCGCAGCTCATGCAGTTGCTGAACGTGGCCGGATTCCTCTCCCTTGCGCCAGAGTTTGCCACGCGAACGCGACCAATATATTGCACGGTTCTCTTTTGCAGTCAGGCTCAGGGATTCGCGGTTCATCCAGGCCATCATCAATACACGACCGGTCTTGTGATCCTGAGCGATTGCAGGCACCAGACCGTCGCTGTTCCATTTAATCTCGTCCAGCCAGTCTTTCATAACTACTCCGGCAGCCGGGCTTCAATAATCCCGGCGGGTTGAACAGTGTGCCAGTCACATGCGTCGCTGGCTATCGGCGAACGATCAGATACAGCCCGGCCACCAGCATGATTCCAACGGGCCATGCAGTCAGCGTCAACAGTGGCAGGCCGGCTGCGCTCAACGCCCAGACCTGCACCGCGCCGCCACTCAGCAGTGCCGCGCCCAACAGGCGCAAGGCCCAGCCATCGCTGGAGCCGAATCGTGGCGGCGGTGGGTCGTTTGCATGGGGCCGTGACAAGCGTTCCAGCAGGTCGCGGGTCATGCCTGCAATATGCGGTAACTGTTCGACCTGGGTCTGCAGGTTCTGAACCAGGGTCTTGGGGCTGACTCGCTCACGCATCCAGCGCTCCAGGAAGGGTTGCGCGGTGGTCCACAGATCCAGGTCCGGGTAGAGCTGACGACCCAGGCCTTCGATATTGAGCAGGGTCTTCTGCAGCAAGACCAGTTGCGGCTGGACTTCCATATTGAAGCGGCGAGCGGTCTGGAACAGGCGCATCAGCACCTGACCGAAGGAAATATCCTTGAGCGGCTTCTCGAAAATCGGCTCGCAGACGGTACGAATCGCGGCCTCGAACTCGTTGAGCTTGGTTTCGGCGGGCACCCAGCCTGAGTCGATGTGCAATTGCGCCACGCGGCGGTAATCGCGCTTGAAGAAGGCAAACAGGTTGCGGGCCAGATAATCCTGATCCTGTGGCGTCAGGCTGCCGACGATGCCACAGTCGATGGCAATGTACTGCGGGCGCCACGGATTGACCGTGCTGACGAAAATATTGCCGGGGTGCATGTCGGCGTGAAAGAAGCTGTCTCGGAACACCTGGGTGAAAAAGATCTCCACGCCGCGCTCGGCCAGCAGTTTCATGTCGGTGCGCTGATCGGCCAGAGTCGCCAGATCGGTGACCTGAACGCCGTAGATACGCTCCATGACCAGCACTTTCGGGCGGCACCAGTCCCAGTAGACCTGAGGCACATACAGCAGGTCGGAGCCTTCGAAGTTGCGGCGCAACTGGCTGGAGTTGGCGGCTTCACGCAACAGGTCCAGCTCGTCGTAGATGGTTTTTTCGTAGTCGCTGACCACCTGCACCGGATGCAGCAGCCGTGCATCGGCAGACAACCGCTCGGCAGTGCGGGCCAGGATGAACAGCCAGGCCAGATCCTGGCTGATGACCGGCTTGAGGCCCGGACGCACGACCTTGACCACCACTTCCTCACCGCTCTTGAGGCGTGCGGCATGAACCTGGGCCACGGAGGCCGAGGCCAATGGCGTCACGTCGAAGCGGCTGAAGACATCGCTGATTCTTGCGCCCAGTTGCTCTTCGATCAGTTGCACGGCCAGTTGCTGGTCGAACGGCGGTACACGGTCCTGCAGCAGCATCAACTCGTCGGCAATATCTTCGGGCAGCAAGTCGCGGCGGGTCGAAAGCAACTGGCCGAACTTGATGAAGATCGGCCCCAGATCCTGAAGCGCCAGACGCAGGCGTGCGCCACGGTTCAGTTCCGAGGCCTTGCGCGGCAGCCAGCGCCACGGCAGGACAAAGCGCACGGCCAACATCCACCACGGAAGTGGCAGAGCGAAGAGCAAATCATCGAGGCGGTAGCGGATCACGACACGTTGAATGCGGAACAGACGGCGGACGGCAAGCAGCTTCATGCGTTATCGCTGGAATTGAGGGATTGGGCGAGACGTGCAAAGCGCGCCTCAAGACGTTCCAGATCCATTTTGATCTGATCGAGTTCGGCAAAACGGGCTTCGGCCTCGTGCTTGCCCACCAGAGTACGCGATTCCTCGCTCAGGTAGTCGGCCACGTTCTGACCGAGGCTGGCAAGGTTGTCGCGGGTCCAGCGCGCTCGGCTGCGCAGGTGGCCACCGAGCAACTGGCTGCCGACCGGGCCGAGCCAGCGGGAGAGTTCATACTCCCAGTCCAGCTCCAGGTCTTGCAGGATACCGACCAGCTCCAGCAATACCGCGCTGTCACCGTCCAGCTCGACTTCGGGGCCATGCAGCACGGCGGTCTTGTCCTGGCTTAGAGCCAGACGCAGCAGGCTGGTGGCGGGGGCGCGCAGGATGCAGTCGGCATCGGCTGCCCAGTCAGCGGCCAGCAGCAGGCCTTCGTCACTGGGCAGGATGAACAGTTGCAACGCCGGGTCGCGGCAATCGATGGCGATGACCTTGCCTGTCAGTCCGGCAAGACGCGGCGCCGCCGTGCTGTCCAGGCGCAATACGCGATTGATGCCGTGCTCGACGCTGGCGAGCAGACCCCGGAGCAACATCAGGGCTTGATGCCGCGGTGCAGGGCGACGATGCCGGAAGTCATGTTGTGGTAGGTCACCCGGTCAAAACCGGCGTCTACCATCATCGACTTCAGGGTTTCCTGATCCGGGTGCATGCGGATCGACTCTGCCAGATAGCGATAGCTTTCCGAATCATTGGTTACCAGCTTGCCCATGAGCGGCATGAACGCGAACGAGTAGGCGTCATAGGCCTTGGACATCAGCTTGTTGGTCGGCTTGGAGAACTCCAGCACCAACAGACGACCGCCGGGCTTGAGTACGCGCAGCATGGAGCGCAGGGCATCTTCCTTGTGCGTCACGTTGCGCAGGCCGAAAGCGATGGTCACGCAATCGAAATGGTTATCGGGGAACGGCAGCTTTTCGGCATCCGCCTGCACGAACTCGACATTGCCCGCGACGCCCAGATCCAGCAGGCGATCACGACCGACCTTGAGCATCGAAGCGTTGATGTCTGCCAGAACCACCTGGCCGGTCGGGCCGACCAGGTTCGAGAACTTGCGGGTCAGGTCGCCCGTACCGCCTGCGATATCCAGCACCCGGTTGCCCGTACGGACACCGGAAAGCTCGATGGCGAAACGCTTCCAGAGCCGGTGCATGCCGCCGGACAGAAGGTCGTTCATCAGGTCGTATTTGGCCGCTACGGAGTGGAAAACCTCAGCGACTTTCTCGGCCTTCTGGCTTTCCGGTACGTTTTTGTAGCCGAAATGAGTGGTGGGTTCGGTATCGCTACCTTTGCGCTGATCGTTCATATCGCTGCCGCCGGAATAGAATGCCGGTCATTCTAATCGCCAGGGCTGGCTTTGTCTTGACAAGGCTCATCCTCAAGGCTTTCTTCGGCATGAGCGGCTGTTATAGTTGCGCCGCAATTCAAACGACTGAAAAGGAACTCTCCAATGGCGAAAATCACAGTTGAGCGCCCGCACACTCTGGGCCGCGACAAGGCGCGGGAGAGAGCGGAGCAACTGGTCGAGAAACTGGCCGAAAAATATGGCCTGGCCCACGAATGGGTCGGCGACACCGTGAAGCTGGAAGGCAAGGGCGCCAAGGGCAAGGTTGAAGTCGAAGATGCGCTGATCCGGATCAGCATCGAACTGAACTTCATCCTCTCGGCCATGAGCGGCTCGATCAAGTCCGAAGTGGAGCGTGTGCTGGACAAGGCGCTGGTGGCTTGAATGCCGGGTGAGAGGGGATTCATCCGCGAAAGCGCCCTTCGCGAATGAGTTCGCTTACTTCAGAAACTTCTCCAAGAGCCATCTGACTTTCTCCCGTTCCTCTTCCACGGATTTCCGTCCTGTGGCCCAGACGGCAACAAGATCGCCTCGAATGGGCATGATTGCTATGCACAAGGGTTGTTGGGTTGGTACGCACGTAAACTGTGGCTCGGGTGTCTGTGCGAGCATTCTTCGAGCTGACTCCCCGGCGCTTGGCCCCTTGCCAGCCAATGCAAATAGTTGTTCGGTCGAGCCGAGAAGATAGCTGCGCTCAACAAGGCTGATATGACGAGGAAGGAATACTGTCTTCCCATCGTAGAGCCCTGTTTTGCATTGGTTCCTTTCCCAATGCATCAACAACCTTTCGCAAAAAGCTTTAGAGACATAGGCATGTGTATCGAGGTTGTAATCGTATAGCTGGCGATAAGCATCAAGCGCTAATTGGACCTGTGAAACCCGGGAGCCATGGGTGCTCTGCGACAGCACATTTCTGACAGGCACCTCTGTACTGTCGCGCAGAGTCAAATTGCTGTTGGTCGTGGAGGAGAGCAATGCAATGGTCGGCAGACTCAGCCTCTCTTGGCCTATGTGGATTGTTTGATACTGAGCCAATACATCCTCTGAAGCAGGCAGCTTCGCAGGTTGCGGTTCTTCACCGCAGCCGGTCAGGACGAAAGCAACGAGCAGAATGGCATTATTTATTTTCACTGGGCTTCAATCTTCGGTCATGTGCGACAGTTATCAGGCTGTCGCACAGTAAACAGGAGCAGGTGTTTTCTGAGGTAGATCAGAATTTATCCGCGAGCGGTCATTGGAAACGATAGATTGTCTCCGGATGTACGGCCCTCTCGCGAATAATCGGAGCGCCGCCCGATTCGCTTGCGCATTGCGATAGAGTGGTAGAGCTTCGAGTACATTAGCCCTATCTCTTCTTGCACTCTTCAAGCTCGTTTTGGTTTTTCAATGTGGTTGTCACGCCTAACCGGTATTTACAATATTGAATGACCTGCTGTCGTTCCGTATCGCTCAGTTCACTCAGTTTTTTGTCATCTGACTCATACGCGAAAATATTTTCAAATTGCATTTTAAGGGTTGGGGATTTTTTTATGAAAAATACTTTCTCCGGATAAGCGTCCTCCATTTTTTCATAAAAGCCAATGTATAGAGAAACGATAAAGGTGATCGATAAGAAAATGATAAGTGATTTCATGAGGATGGTGGTCGTAATAGTTTGGTTTTAATTCTAAGGTTGTTTACCAGTTCCATTCCTATATTGCCAGGGCAGATTTTTCCCTCGCCTGCCTGCATAGGAAATTCACGGTGCCCACCCAGAGTTGTAACCCTGAAAACGCTGGTCAGGGCTTGAACCAAGCTCAGTAGAGCATCGATTTGAATGTCAGGGATTTTTTGATCCATGTTGCCGGCGAGAACTTCAAGGGTCTGCCGAGTCAGGGCAACTATATCGCCACCTTCATCGGCGGTTGTCAGGTTCTCTAGCAAGACGATGCCAATGACGCCAGTGTTGTAGTTATTCACATTTGAACCTTTGAATCGGATATCCCGTCCTTCAAAGATTTTGCCCATACAGTCAATGCCATAGTGATAGCCGATATCGGCAAACTTGGCTTGGTGTGCATTCTGAATTGAAAGCATTTGTGCTGCTCCAGCACCACAGCCCACACTTCTGCCTGCATGATGAAGCGCAATCATCGAGTAGTCCCAGTCATTGACCATCTCTCCTTTTGCTTTATGTGCTCCCCAAAATGAGCGCTCTACAAACTCACAACCTTTTTTGCGGACAAGTCTGAGTATGGCCTCTCTGGTAGCCGCTCTATCGTTGACAGTAATGTTTGTAGGGGTTGCGGGTTCTCCGGCTTTCAATTCGGTTGCTTTTGCTTCGGTAGTAAATTGTTCGGCCACCTTGATTACTCCGTGAGTTCGCTGAGCAGCCGAGCTGGGGAGTTAAAATCAATGCTCACCGAAATAGAGGCATCTTTGATCGGAGTTTTGATATGTGCTATTCCCGAACTATCAGTAATGCCGGTAATTCTTTTGCCATCAACGGAGGCAGTAAAACTTCTTCCGGCTAAAGGTTGACCCGTTTCGCTATCAACGATGCTGAAGGTATGCCCGTAGGTTTTTTTCAGTAACAACGGGAGGGGAGGGATGAACGTTGCCGGGGTATGCGAATCACCAATGATTACTGTACCAGAACCGCCAACTACAACGTCGCCATGGGTGCCTACAGTACCGACCAGAGCAGCATTTTTGCCGTTGATAAAAACGGTAGTCGACACGGCAGACGTTAGGATGCTGCCACACGTGCAGGTATCACCTTTCGTCGCTGCTGCAAGTCCATCGAAGAACACGTCGGGAGAGCCGGAGGCAACTGCTTTGGGGCCGTGCCCTGGTAGCGGGCAACTGGTGGGGTCGGTGATGCGTGCGGCTGGCTTTGCCATATTTGACTTCCTGTCAGTGAATTCACGAGGCCGATCTTATCAGGCTTGCTTGAAAGGTGGACTTTGGATGGCTCGTATCTTTGGTGGTTCATCCGTATCAATTCATTACACGGTCTTGTGATTAACATCTTTTATGTCTGCGATGCCATCGCCGTGCGGGGGCCGTCGCATCGCGCGCGGCCAAGTCTACAGATCAAATAGCCGAGCGGCTGTCCTTGAAAAAGCTGACACCAAAAAGTGATTAAATGCAGAGGACTTCGACCAGTCGAGCTATTTCAATCTGCGGAAAACCTTGAGAGGCCATCAGGATTACCTGAGTGCAGCGACGATCGTACACTGGCTGATGATGGCAGATCTTGTGTGGCGGCTTGGTTAGGTGCTTTCTTTGGGGCTCAGAACAGTATTTGACTGCTCATCCTCTCGTCCCTAAGGGCGTGATCAGCGGCAAAGCATGGATATTAATTTGGAGAGCTTATTTTCAAGACCGCACGTTAGGCACTTACATCCAGCCTGCGCACCTTGATGACCTGACCTACAGTGACTTTACGACGTGGCTTGGCCGCTGCAATGATGCGAGTGTTGCCATCGGCGTCGGATGCCACGACATTCACTCCTTTGACCTGCACGACGGTGTGGCCAGCAGCCAGGGCGCGGTAATACGCAGCAGAAGTGGCGCTTGCAGCTATTTCGGGAATATGTCCCTCAAGGTTTTCAATCGCTTCCTCAGACAGCTTTTTACGTGCGGCTTTTGCCATGATTGCCTCCACTAGTCACTACGCCGTAGTAAACAAGGTTTCGCTCATTTTAGCTACGAATTAACCGTTCCCGAAAAGATAGTGAGCGGTGGTCGAGGACCTAGGGTGTGCATTCTAATTTTTCTCCGTACTTTTGAGTCATGCCCCGACAAGGGCGGTTCCTTGAACTTTCGAGAGTGAGGTGCACCATGGCCAAGGCTACCCTGAAGAAAAAAGTTGAAGACGATCAGGCAACCACGTTTTCCGAAGTGAAACTGTATGCCCGCAAAATCTGGCTGGCAGGTCTGGGCGCTTATGCCAAGGCCAATCAGGAGGGCACCGAGTACGTCAGAGAGCTGATCAAGACTGGCGAAAAAGTGCAGAAAGACGCCAAGAAGGCTGTCGACGAAAAGCTCGAAGCGGCCAACAGCGAAATCGATTCGATCAAAGGTGAGGTTTCAAGCGTCAAGGGCCGTGTCGAAGCTCAGCTCGACAAGATCGAAAGCGCCTTTGATCGCCGTGTCGCCAAGGGCTTGAACCGGATTGGCATTCCATCTAAACATGATGTTGAGACACTCTCTGCTAAGCTCGATGAGCTGACGGCATTGCTTGAACGTGTCGGGCCTAAAAAGCTCGAGCGTAATGAGCCCAAAAAGCTCGAACGTATCGAGCCTGAACATTAAGGAGAGCAGGATGGCTGGCAAGAAAAAAGTTGAAAAAGAAGGCAGCTCCTGGATTGGCGAGGTTGAAAAATACTCTCGCCAGATCTGGCTGGCTGGTTTGGGCGCTTACTCCAAGATCAGCAATGACGGCAGTAAGTTATTTGAAACACTGGTAAAGGACGGCGAAAAGGCCGAGAAGCAGACCAAGGCAGAGGCCGAGAAGCAACTCGACAATGCCAAGGATACTGCCAAGGCTGCCAAGTCCCGTGTGGGTGACGTCAAGGATCTCGCGCTGGGCAAATGGAATGAACTCGAAGGCGCGTTCGACAAGCGTCTGAACAGTGCCATTTCGCGCCTCGGTGTGCCGAGCCGTAATGAAGTGCAGGCGTTGCATGGCAAGGTCGATGAACTGACCCGCCAGATCGAGCTGCTGACAGGCGCCAAGGCCAAGCCGGTTGCGTCCCGTTCGACAGCACCAGCCAAAAGCACGGCGAAACCGCTGGCCAAGGCTGCTGCCAAGACTGTGGCGAAAACCGCAGACAAGGTTGCGACCAAAACCGCAGCGGCCAAACCGGCAGTCAAGAAAGCTGCCGCCAAGCCGGTCGATGCTGTGAGCAAGGCTGCGTCTTCGACAGCAGACAAGGCCAAATCGGCAGCCAAACCCGCTCCGAAAAAACCTGCTGCCAGGAAGCCGGCTGCAAAACCGGCTGCCAAACCAGCAGCGTCGGCCTCGGCGACACCTGCTGCTTCTCCGGCTGCTGCGCCGTCGACACCCCCTGCGTCGACGCCAACCACCGGTCAGGCCTGATAACAGGTTGCTGCATCCAGCCCGACCTGTTCGACAGGTCGGGTTACCTGCTCAAATACTGCATGGCCAGCTCTTCGGCCGCCTGCCTCGATGTCGGCACCAGATGCGGTGTCACGAGCATCATGATCTGATAGACCACCACCCGTACTTCCCCTTCGCGTCCCAGAATGCGCTGATAGTCCAGCGAGAACAGCAGGTTCATGGTGATCTGCTCCACCAGTTGGCCCAGTGCCTGGGTTTCGCTGATCAATTGCCCTTGAGCCTTGAGTCTGGCCAGTAGCGAAGCCAGGGTGCGTTTGAGGGAGTTGAGCAGGTTGCGAATGCCGCGTGCCAGCTTGGGCAGGCGACTGGCCAGGTTGGACAAGTCCTGAAACAGAAAACGGTAGTGCGCCAGGCGCTCGACGATCAGGTGCAGGAACAGCCAGTAATCTTCTGCATTGAGTCGCGCATCGGCAGGCGGGTCGAGCAACGGGGCCAGTTCGGCCTGGAAGCGCTCGAACAGTCCCATCACCAATGGCTCCTTGCCATGGAAGTGGTAATAGAGATTGCCGGGGCTGATACCCAGTTCGTTGGCGATTTCCAGCGTGGAGACATTGGGTTCGCCCTGCTGATTGAACAGTGTCAGGGCGCATTCAAGTATGCGGTCGCGGGTTTTCATCCAGTCTTCTTGGTTGGGGTTCGGGAGCGCAAACCGGTTGTAGGAGCGAATTTATTCGCGACAGGCCCATGCATCCGAAGAAAACCTGTCGCCTTCAATGACGTCTCGCGAATGAGTTCACTCCTGCTTATACCTTCAACGCACATGCACATAGGTTCCAGGCGCAGCCTCCATCGCAGGGTAATTGGCGTTGCCCAGTTCGATCCGGGTTTCGTGCTGGGTGCCGGAGCGTTCCTGAATCCATTTCAGCCAGGTTGGCCACCAACTGCCCTCGTTGTGTTTGGCATCGTAGTACCAGGCCCGCGGGTCGCTGCTCAGTTTGTCGTTCTCGACAAAGTTGGCTTTGCGGTTGCCCGGCGGGTTGAGGATGCTTTGCACATGGCCGCTGTTGGCCAGCAGGAAACGTCGCTCACCGCCCAGCAGCAGCGTTGAGCGATAGACTGAATCCCAGGGCGTGATGTGGTCGTTGATGCCGGCAATGCTGAAGCTGTCCACTGTCACTTTCTGCAGGTCGATGGGCGTGCCGCAGACTTCCAGGCCGCCCGGATGGCTGAGCGGATTGTGTTTGAAGAAGTCCAGCAGGTCGCCATGCAGCGCTGCCGTCAAGCGCGTGGTGTCGTTGTTCCAGTACAGGATGTCGAACGCGGGCGGAGTCTTGCCCAGCAGATAGTTGTTGATCCAGTAACTCCAGATCAGGTCGTTGGGGCGCATCCAGGCAAAGATCCGGCCCATGTCGCTGCCCTCCAGCACGCCGCGCTGATACGAGCGACGCTTGGCGGCTTCCAGGGCTTCTTCGTCGATGAACAGCGTGGCCGGGCTTTCGATCTGGCTGTCCAGCAGGCTGACCATGTAAGTCGCGCTGGCGACCCGGCGGATCTGCCGCTTGGCCTGTAAATGGCCTTGCAGGGCAGCAATGGTCAGGCCTCCGGCACAGGCGCCCAGCAGATTGACTTCCCGTGCGCCGGTAATCGCCCGGCAGATGTTCATGGCCTCTTCGGTCGCTTCGACGTAACTGGAAAGCCCCCATTCACGATGCCGCACATCGGGATTGCGCCAACTGATGGCGAAGGTCTGCAGGCCATTCTTCAGGGCGTACTGCACAAAGCTGTTGGTGGGGCTCAGGTCGAAAATGTAGAACTTGTTGATCTGTGGCGGGACGATCAGCAAGGGCCGCGAGTACTGTTTTTCGCTCATCGGCTTGTACTGGATCAGCTCGAACATTTCGTTGCGAAACACCACGGAGCCCGGAGTAGTGGCGAGCGTACGGCCAATCTCGAAGGCATCCTTGGTGGTCTGGCGAGGCAGGCCATTGTTGTGCAGCAGGTCGTCGGCCATGTGGCCCAGGCCCTTGAGTACGCTGCTGCCGCCTGAGTTGAAAAGCTCCTTGATGGCCAGCGGGTTGAGCAGGGTATTGGACGGCGACAGCGCATCGTTGATCAGTGAGAAGAGAAAGTGCGCCCGCGCCCGGTCATCCTTGGACAGGTCGCTTTCATCGATCCAGAGTCGGGTCTGATGCTGCCAGCTCAGGTAAGCCTGCAAGCCACGACGGTACAGCGGGTTCAGGCTCCAGGTCGGGTCTGCGAATCGGCTGTCACGCGGGTTGGGGGTATGGGGCATATCTCCCAGAAGCATCACTTTGCCCAACTGGCTGCCCAGTGCCAGGGCATGTCGGGCGCTGCGCAGCGGATGTTTCCAGCCTTGGGAGGCGACGCTGCGCAGGGTATGAAACAGGTCTCGGCCGCGCAGGCCGGTGATAGCGCTTTGTGCATTTATGTAAGTCGCCGGAGTCGTGGCGGCGACCTTCGTTGATTTTTCTCGCATGAGGGCAACACTCCTTCGTCAAGCCATCAACCAGTGGTCTGACGCAGCGCCAGTTATGGCAGCCTGCGTCGTTCTGCTCCGTGTGACACTCCTGTCTTGGCGCAGTCGGTAAAGCGGATTGTCTCGAAGCTTTCCTGCTTCGTTGAGTACGACGGGTTGGATCAGTGCCCTCGGGGTGGTGTGGGCTGTGGATGCATGACAGCGCGTTGGCGTTCCTGCTGCAGGAAACTCATGATGATGGGAGCCACGGCTTCGGCTCGTGTGATCAGAAACAAATGACCGTCATCGATTATGTGTAGCTGGGCATTGGGTATACGCCAGGCCAGCAGGCGCATATTTACCAGTGGGATCAATGGATCGTCGTCGCCGGCCAGGACCAGCGTCGGCTGATGGATCTTGTGCAGCCAGTGGACGCTGGTCCAGCCCATGCCGGCGAACAGTTGCCAGTAGTAACCCAGCTTGCCGGACGAACGCACCTTGGCCGCATGATTGGCTGCCAGATACGGATCGCGTCGGAAGGCACCGCCATAGATTTCCGGCGCAATGCGGATGACATGGGACGGCTGGATATAACGCCGTGGGCTGGCCATCAACCACAGCACACGAGGTTTGCCCGGCACCATGATCATGCCGGCCGCCGTCGCCGCCAGCACCAGTTTGCGGCAGCGCTCGGGATAGTCGTGAGCGAACTGCTGAGCCAGTGCTCCGCCCCATGACACACCAATCGCATTGACCTGGCCGTAATCCAGATAATCGAGCATGCGCGCCGCCAGCTTCGCCAGCCCCGGAAAACGATAAGGGCGGCTGGGCGTCGAAGAGCCACCGACTCCCGGTACATCGAAAGCGATGACCTCCAGATCCGGGTCCAGCGCGTCGACAAACGGAAACACCAACTCGAGGTTGGCGCCGATGCCATTGAAGATCAGCAAGGGCGTCAGATGGCTCTTGCCGGGTCGCACTGCGGTGCGGATGGTATGACCGTCCAGATCGATGGAACGGAAAACAAACGGTTGAGGCATACGCTAAGCCCTGTTGGTTAAACCGCTGGGAAAGCCGTCCTGCGCTTTTACCAGATCGACCGAGGTGCGACGGTCATGTTTGCGCCTGCCTGTTGCCGGTACTTCCGTCCTGGACCCGGCAGCAAGCATTCGCTCGTCTCTATCAGCTTAGCGTTCGTGAACGTATGTACCCGGCGAGGCTTCACTTGGCGGGAATGCCTTGTTACCCAGTGCCGCAGGCGCTTTCTTGAGCTTGCCTGAACGTTCTGTCTTCCAGGCCTGCCAGTGCAGCCACCACGAATCGGTGTGCTTGGTCCCGTTTTCCTGCCAGACCGAAGGCTCGGGCGGCAGTTCCGGGTTGGTCATGTAGCGAGCCTTGGGGTTGCCCGGCGGGTTGAGAATGCTCTGGATATGGCCGCTGCTGGACAGCACGAACTCGGTCTTGCCACCAAACAGGCGGGCTGACTTGTAGCAGGAAGCCCAGGGCGTGATGTGGTCGTTGGTGCCCGCCAGACAGAACACGTCGCTGGTGACCTGCTTCAGATCGATCGGCGTGCCGCAGACTTCAAGGGCATTGGGGCGGGTCAGCGGGTTGTTCTTGAACATCTCGATCAGGTCGCCATGAAAGGCGGCCGGCAGGCGAGTGGTGTCATTGTTCCAGAACAGAATGTCGAACACGGGCGGTTCGTTACCCAACAGGTAATTGTTGACCCAGTAGTTCCAGATCAGGTCGTTGGGGCGCATCCAGGCGAATACCTTGGCCATGTCGCGACCTTCCAGTACGCCGGCCTGATAGGAGTGGCGCTTGGCTGTTTCCAGGGTCTGCTCATCGACGAACAGGGCGACTTCGGTATCCAGCGTGGTGTCCAGCACGCTGACCAGCAGCGTCAGGGCGTTGACCTTCTGTTCGCCCAGCGCGGCGTAATGCCCCAGCAATGCAGTGCAGGTGATGCCGCCGGAACAGGCGCCGAGCATGTTGATGTCTTTGCTGCCGGTGATGGCAGTCACCACATCGACTGCTTCCTTGAGTGCTTCGATGTAGGTGGAAAGGCCCCACTCACGCTGTGCCTTGGTCGGGTTGCGCCAACTGATGATGAAGGTCTGCACGTTGCTGCGCAGGCAGAAGCGCGCCAGGCTCTTTTCCGGGCTCAGGTCGAAGACATAGAACTTGTTGATCTGCGGCGGCACGACCAGCAATGGCCGCTCATGAACCTGCTCGGTGATGGGCTTGTACTGGATCAGCTCCAGCACTTCGTTGCGAAACACCACCGAGCCTTCGGTAGTGCCCAGGTTCTTGCCGACTTCAAAGGCGTCCATGTTGACCTGGCTCGGCATGCCGCCGTTGTGCACCAGATCCTTGGCCAGATGCGCAAGACCATCGAAAATGCTTTTGCCGCCTGTCTCGAAAAACCGCTTTACCGCCGCCGGGTTGGCGGCCGTATTGGTCGGAGACATGGCTTCGGTCATCAGATTGATCACAAAATGACCACGGCTGATGTCTTGAGGTGTCAGGTTGCTGCCGTCGATCCAGTCATGCAGTTCCTTGCGCCAGGCCAGGTAACCCTGCAGATAACGGCGATACAGCGGATTCTGGCTCCAGGCCGGATCCGAAAAGCGTCTGTCGTCGGCGGCAGGTTGCAGGGCCGACTTGCCGAACATCACGTTCTTGATTTCAACACCCAGGTGGGCGACATGCTTGAGACTGTGGAACGGTTGCTTGATTGCCTGGCGCAGAACCATGCGAGCGGTGGTCAGTAAATCCTTGCGGCGCAAGCCAACCACCGGGTTCAGACCCAAGGTGTGTTCAGAGGCATGCTGCTGCAGGTCATCGTTGTTCTTGCTACTCATCTACGACGCTCCATTGTCCTGAGACGAGTACTGACTTTCCCTGTGAACCAGTGACACAGGCGAGTCGCCAGTACTACTGCTCGTGTGACCGATGATGGCTTGGCTGCCAATTCCCGGGTTTTGTTATGCAAGCTACCGCGAAGGCGCCTGAACAGCTGCGCTTCGTGTGACCACTGCTTTGCATACTGCTTATTCGCGCATCGGAGGGATGCAGGGAATTTACCAAAGTCATTGGTTACGCGAGATTTCAAAAAATCGCAAGCAGCGTCAGTCATTGACCGCTGCGCGGGATATTGAAACAAAATAGATTAGAAAGCGCTTCCTAATACGTCAAACGGCAGGCTAGAGCTTTCCGGGAAAGATGGGTGTGGACTGGAGCAGCGGGAAAAACAGACGAGCGCATGTCGTCGCTTTTCTGATGACTAGAGCATAAGCCTGATGACCTGCTCGGAAGGGTCGCGGGACTTGCCGGCTTTTTTCAACTCCAGCAGATAATCCTCCCACAGGGATTCCTGGCGTCTGGACAACTCGTAAAGGTATTCCCAAGTGAACAGACCGCTATCGTGGCCATCATCGAAGGTCAGTTTCAGTGCGTACTGGCCAGCGGGTTCGATCTTGCTCAGGCCTACACCCAGCTTGCCGAATTGCAGAATCGGCTTGCCATGGCCCTGAACCTCGGCAGAAGGCGAATGCACCCGCAGAAACTCCGCAGGCAAATGATAGACCTCATCCGTCCCGTACTTCAGCGTCAGGGTTTTGGAGGCTTTATGCAGTTCGATGGCTGTGGGGATAGGGGGCATCAAAAGAGCCTCAAGTTTTAAGCGGCAAGCCTCAAGTGAAGGAAGCTGCAAGCTACAAGCACGATCCGCGTGCAGCTTGCAGCTCCCAACTTGCAGCTATTACAAAATATACCGCGACAGGTCTTCGTCGTTGGCCAGTTCGCCCAGGTGGCTGTTGACGTAGTCGGCATCAATCAGGATAGGCGAAGCATCAGGGCTGCCAGCCAGATCACCGGCGCTGAACGACACTTCTTCAAGCAGGCGCTCAAGCAGGGTGTGCAGGCGGCGGGCGCCGATGTTTTCGGTTTTCTCGTTGACCTGCCAGGCAATCTCGGCCAGACGCTTGATACCGTCAGGCTGGAATTCGATGCCCAGGCCTTCGGTCTTGAGCAGTTCGCGATATTGCTCGGTCAGCGAGGCATGCGGCTCGCTGAGGATGCGCTCGAAGTCCTGAGGTGTCAGGGCCTTGAGTTCGACGCGGATCGGCAGACGGCCTTGCAGCTCGGGTACCAGGTCGCTTGGCTTGCTCAGGTGGAACGCACCCGAAGCGATGAACAGGATATGGTCGGTCTTGACCATGCCCAGCTTGGTGTTCACGGTGCAGCCTTCGATCAGCGGCAGCAGGTCGCGCTGTACGCCTTCACGGGAGACATCGACACCGCCGGAGTTACCGCGCTTGGCGACCTTGTCGATTTCGTCGATGAACACGATACCGTGCTGCTCGACGGCTTCCAGCGCCTTGACCTTCAACTCTTCGTCATTGACCAGACGGCTGGCCTCTTCGTCGCGCACCAGCTTGAGTGCTTCCTTGACCTTGAGCTTGCGGCTCTTCTTCTTGCCCTTGCCCATGTTGGCAAACAGGCTTTGCAACTGGTTGGTCATCTCTTCCATGCCCGGCGGTGCGGAAATATCCACACCTATGGTTTCGCTGATCTCGATCTCGATTTCCTTATCGTCCAGCTGACCTTCGCGCAGGCGCTTGCGGAACAGCTGACGGGTATTGGAATCGCTGGTCGAAACCGGTTCTTCGCTGAAACCGCTGCGGGCTGGCGGCAGCAGCGCATCGAGGATGCGGTCTTCGGCAGCATCTTCTGCACGATGACGAACCTTGACGATCTCCTGCTCGCGCAGCAGCTTCATGGCAGCGTCGGCCAGATCACGAATGATCGATTCCACGTCACGGCCCACATAGCCCACTTCGGTGAACTTGGTGGCTTCAACCTTCAGGAAAGGCGCGTTGGCCAGCTTGGCCAGGCGACGGGCGATTTCGGTCTTGCCGACACCGGTCGGGCCGATCATCAGAATGTTCTTTGGCGTTACTTCGACGCGCAGCTCTTCAGGCAACTGCATCCGGCGCCAGCGATTGCGCAGGGCAATGGCAACGGCGCGCTTGGCATCGTCCTGGCCGATGATATGGCGGTTGAGTTCGTGGACGATTTCGCGGGGAGTCATGGACATGGTAATTGATGGTCCTCAGGCAGAAGAAGTCGGCTAGGCAGCGGCTTATTCAGCGAGGTCCTGCTCCTCAATGGTGATGTTGTGGTTGGTGAACACGCAAATATCGCCAGCGATGTGCAATGCAGTCTCGGTGATTTCGCGGGCCGACAGATCGGTCTTGAGCAGTAATGCGCGGGCAGCCGCCTGGGCGAATGCGCCACCCGAACCCATGGCGATCAGGCCGTCTTCAGGCTCCACGACATCGCCGTTACCGGTGATGATCAGCGAAGCGTCCTTGTTGGCGACGGCCAGCATGGCTTCCAGGCGGCTGAGGGAGCGATCGGTACGCCAGTCCTTGGCCAGTTCGACAGCGGCGCGTACCAGATGGCCCTGATGCTTTTCCAGCTGACCTTCGAAACGCTCGAACAGCGTGAAGGCGTCAGCCGTGGCTCCGGCGAAACCGGCGATCACTTCACCGTGATACAGGCGGCGTACTTTCTTCGCGTTGCCTTTCATGACGGTGTTGCCCAGGGAAACCTGGCCGTCGCCAGCCATGACGACTTTGCCGTGGCGGCGCACTGAAACGATGGTGGTCAAGGGGAGAGTCTCCACGCAGCGGGGCGAAAATGCCCTGATGCAGACTCATATGGGGGTGGGGCTGGGTATTTCAACCGCAAATTCATTTGCGATGCCGATCAGTCAAGGCACAACAAAACCCGTGGGAGGCAGCTTGCTGGCGAAAAAAGCCTGAAACCGGCAGATACTCTGCGGCTGTACGCTGAAGTCGCCAGCAAGCTGCCTCCCACAAAGTGATTGAGGCCAGAAGCCGTTCGCTACTGCTTGCTACGCTGCTGCAACAACAGGTTACTAAATCCACCGCTCGCCAACTGTTTCTGGGCGGTGGTCAGTTGCTCGCGGTTGCTGAACGGGCCGACCAGCACCCGGTACCAGGTTTCTTCCTTGACCGTGCCGGACTCCACTGTCGAAGTCTGACCGAGCAGGATGATCTGCGCGCGAACCTTGTCGGCATCTTCTTTCTTGCGGAACGAGCCCGCCTGCAGGAAGAACTGCGTCACGGGTGCCGGTTTCGCGGTCGACACAGGCGGCGCCGGTGGTGGTGTCAGGCCGCTGAGGGCCGCCTGTGCGCGGGCAGTGTCGATCTTGGCAGCCTGTTCCGGCGATACCGGTGCAATCGGGGTCACGGGCGGCGGCGTCTTTTCCGGCACCGCTTCGTTCGGCACGATCACTTCCGATTCCGGCAGCAGCGTGTAGAAGTCGTACTTGGGCTTGACCGGCGCTGTCGGGCTCGGTGGCGTCTTGTTCGCTTCTGCGATTTTTGCTGCCTTGGCCTCGGCCTTGGCGCGTTTGACGTCTTCACCGCCGGGTTCGAGCTTCATCAGAAAGACGATGAACGCGCCCACGGTCAAGCCAATCGCCAGCCATAACCATCCTGGAATCGGCTTCTTCGCGGGTGCCTGATAACGGCTGGCGCCCCGCTTGGGTGCCGGTTTCTTCTTCGCAACTGCCAACTTACATACGCTCCAGAGTTTCCAGACCCAATAGATCCAGGCCTTGCTTGAGAGTGCGACCGGTCAGCGCTGCCAGACGCAGGCGGCTCTGTTGCTGATCGGGATTTTCCGCACCAAGGATCGGGCAGTTTTCATAGAAGCTGGAAAACAGACCCGCAAGGTCATACAGGTAAGCACAAAGAACGTGAGGCGTGCCTTTTTCTGCAACATTGTTCAGGGTTTCGGCGAACTGAGCCAGGCGTGCAGCCAGCTCCTGCTCCTGAGGCGCCTGCAGAACGATCTGGCCCTGGCTGGCATCGAACGGCGTGCCCAGCTTGCGGAACACACCGGATACGCGGGTGTAGGCATAGAGCAGGTACGGCGCGGTGTTGCCCTCGAAACTCAGCATCTGATCGAAGTTGAAGCTGTAATCGCTGGTGCGATGCTTGGACAGGTCGGCGTATTTCACGGCGCTGATGCCCACGGCCTTGGCGATGGTACGCAGCTCGCTTTCGGCGACCTCCGGGTTTTTCTCTTTGACCAGCGTGTAGGCGCGCTCTTCGGCTTCGTCGAGCAGGTCGATCAGTTTGACGGTGCCGCCATCGCGGGTCTTGAACGGGCGGCCATCGGCGCCGTTCATGGTGCCGAAGCCCATGTGCTCCAGTTGCATGCCGTCATGAACGAAACCGGCGCGACGGGCAACTTCAAACACCTGCTGGAAGTGCAGGGCCTGACGCTGGTCCACGAAATACAGCACGCGGTCGGCTTTGAGGGTCTTGCTGCGATAGCGGATGGCAGCCAGGTCGGTGGTGGCGTACAGGTAGCCGCCACCGGCCTTTTGCACGATGACCGGCAACGGTGTGTCTTCGGCGGTGCGGAATTCTTCGAGGAAGACGCACTGGGCGCCGTTGCTTTCCACCAGCAGGCCCGAAGCTTTCAGGTCACTGACGACATTGGCCAGATCGTCGTTGTAGGCGCTTTCGCCCTTGACGTCGGCGGGTGTCAGTTTGACGTTGAGGCGTTCGTAGGTCTTCTGGCAGTGGGACAGCGAGATTTCATTGAAGCGCGTCCACAGGGCCAGGCATTCGGCGTCGCCCGCCTGCAACTTGACCACCAGACCGCGAGCGCGCTCGGCGAACTCTTCGGATTCGTCGAAGCGTTGCTTGGCGGCACGGTAGAAGTTTTCCAGGTCCGACAGCTCGTCGCTGGTGGCCGGTTTTTCCTGGAGGTAGGCCAGCAGCATGCCGAACTGGGTGCCCCAGTCGCCCACGTGGTTCTGGCGAATCACGGTATCGCCCAGGAACTCCAGGACATTGGCCACGCCGTCGCCGATGATGGTCGAGCGCAAGTGGCCAACGTGCATTTCCTTGGCCAGGTTCGGCGCCGACAGGTCGACGACCACGCGCTGGGCTGCGCCAGCCTTGCGGACCGACAACTGCGGGTCGGCCAGTGCGGCATCCAGGCGCGCAGCCAGTGCCTGAGTGTTCTGGAAGAAGTTCAGAAAGCCCGGGCCTGCGATTTCGACCTTGCTGACCTGCTCGTCGGCAGGCAGTGCAGCGATCAGCTTTTCAGCCAGATCACGGGGTTTCATGCCAGCCGGTTTGGCGAGCATCATCGCGATATTGCTGGCGAAGTCGCCGTGGGTCTTGTCGCGGGCGTTTTCCACCTGAATCGCCGGCGTCAGCCCTTCTGGCAAGACGCCCTCGGTGACGAGACGGGTCAGGGCTTGTTGAATCAGCTGGCGAATGGTGTCTTTCATGATGCTCTCTTCAACCGCAAGCGCGGTGGCGCCGGGATGCGCGGGTGGAAAAACTGGGCATTATCCGTGGCTGGAGCCACCTTGCCAACCTTTACCCTGATGACCTTGCGGGAGCGAATCGGGCGGTGCTCCGCTCATTCGCTAAAAGGGCCACTCAATAAAGATCGACCGGGTCCACATCCAGCGACCAGCGCACCTGCCTGCCGCTGGGCATTTGTTCCAGCATCAACAGCCAGGTGCTGAGCATGCGATGCAGCGGCGCCCGGGCGTTGGCCTGGACCAGCAGTTGCGACCGGTAGCGTCCGGCGCGTCGCTCCATGGGAGCAGGGACCGGCCCCAGTAGTTCAACGCCGCTCAGATTCATTTGGGCCAGCAACTGCTCGGCTTCGGCGCAAGCCTGATCGAGGAATTCCTCTGCCTGTCCCGGCTTGTGGGCTTCGGCGCGCAGCAGGGCCAGATGCGAGAAGGGCGGCAGACCGGCAGCACGTCGCTCGCTCAGGGCCTGTTCGGCAAAGGCGAAGTAGCCTTGCTCGGTCAACTGGATCAGCAGCGGATGATCGGCCAGATGCGTCTGGATAATCACTTTGCCCGGCTCTTCGGCGCGGCCAGCACGCCCGGCTACCTGCACGATCAACTGCGCCATGCGCTCGCTGGCGCGGAAGTCGCCGGAAAACAGCCCGCCATCGGCGTCCAGAATCGAAACCAGTGTCACCCTGGGGAAGTGATGACCTTTGGCGAGCATTTGCGTGCCTACCAGAATGCAGGGCTGCCCGCGCTGAATGGTAGCGAATAACTGATTCATCGCATCCTTGCGCGACGTGCTGTCGCGGTCGACGCGCAATACCGGGTAATCCGGGAACAGAATCGCCAGCCGCTCCTCGGCCCGTTCGGTGCCTGCGCCCACGGGCCGCAGATCCACCTTGCCGCACGAAGGGCACTGACGTGGTACACGCTCCACATGGCCGCAATGATGGCAGCGCAGCTCGCCGGAGCGCTGATGGACGGTCATGCGCGCATCGCAGCGCTGGCAGCCCGACAGCCAGCCGCAATCGTGGCACAGCAAGGTTGGCGCAAAGCCACGACGGTTGAGGAAAACCAGCACTTGCTGGCCTGCCGCAAGGGTCTGGCCGATGGCTTGCTGCATCGGCCCGGAAATGCCGCTGTCCAGCGGTCGGCTTTTCACGTCCAGACGCAGAAAGCGCGGCTGCTGTGCGCCGCCAGCCCGCTGATTCAGGCGCAGCAGGCCATAACGGCCGGTGTAGGCGTTGTGCAGGCTTTCCAGTGAAGGCGTGGCCGAGCCCAGCACAATCGGGATGTTTTCCTGCCGCGCCCGGACCAGCGCCAGATCCCGGGCGTGATAGCGCAGGCCTTCCTGCTGTTTATAGGAGCCGTCATGTTCTTCGTCGATGATGATCAGCCCCGGATTTTTCATCGGGGTGAACAGCGCCGAACGGGTGCCGATGATGATGTCGGCCTCGCCATCCCGGGCCGCCAGCCAGGCGTCCAGTCGTTCGCGATCATTGACGGCCGAGTGCAGCAGGGCGATCCGGGCATTGAAGCGTTGCTCGAAGCGCGCCAGGGTCTGTGGCCCGAGATTGATTTCCGGGATCAGCACCAGCGCCTGCTTGCCGGCCTCCAGGGTTTCGCGGATCAACTGCAGATAGACTTCGGTCTTGCCGCTGCCGGTAACGCCCGCCAGCAGGAAGGCATGAAAACTGCCGAAACCGGCACGAATCGCTTCGCTGGCAGCACGTTGCTCGCTGTTGAGCGGCAGTTCCGGCTGCGCCAGCCAGCGTTCATGGCGCGCAGCAGGGGCATGGCTGCGCACTTCGACTTCTACCAGCCCCTTAGCCAGCAGCAGATTGAGGCTTTCCTTGTTAAGCATCAGTTTGCTGAGCAACTGATGCGCCACGCCATGGGGGTGCTGGGCCAGTGTAGTCAGGGCTTCGCGCTGCTTGGGCGCGCGTGCGATGCGCGGGTCATCGACACTTGCGCCGGAAGCAACGTGCCAGAAGCGTTCCTGGCGTGTCTCGGCCAGTTCGCCCTGGCGCAGCAGTACCGGCAGGGCCCAGCTCAGTGTGTCGCCCAGGCTGTGTTGATAATACTGGGCCGTCCACAGGCACAGCTTGAACAGCGACGCAGGCATGGGCGTCTGGCTGTCGAGCAGTGCGATGGCTGGCTTGAGCTTTTCGTCGGGGACTTCGCTGTGATCGACCACTTCCACCAGAATGCCGATCATTTCCCGCCGTCCGAACGGCACCCGCAAACGCATGCCGGGCTGCAAGGCGCTGCGCGAGACTCCGGCGGGTGCGCGGTAGTCGAACAGGCGGCGAAGCGGCGAGGGCAGGGCCAGGCGCAGGATGGCGTTTGGCAAGCGATGCTTCCTGTGATGGTGGGCGAAAGATGGGCGATCTTAGCAGACGACCGGTTTAAAGGTTCGCTTGCGTCGGACGGATTGTCTGGTAATATCCGCCGCCTGATTGCGTGCGGTATTCAACAATAGTGTTGGGTGGCGGCTCGCTAGACCGAGGAAGTATCCATGAAAGCTGATATCCATCCAGTTTACGAAGCCATTGACGCTACTTGCAGCTGCGGCAATGTCATCAAAACCCGTTCGACTCTCGCCCAGCCTCTGAGCCTGGACGTTTGCAACGAGTGCCACCCGTTCTACACCGGTAAGCAGAAGACTCTGGACGTTGGCGGCCGCGTCGACAAGTTCAAGTCGCGTTTCGGTACGTTCGGCGCAACCAAAGCCAAGTAATGTTGGCCGCTCTGGGCTGGCTTTTGCGCTACTCCAGGCAGCTTGAAAAGGCACCCCTCGTGGGTGCCTTTTTTATGGCCGCGATCTGGTCATCCGGCGCTCAGGCTTTCTGCCCGGCACCTCAAGGGCTCCCGGTCGCCCAGGTGCAGCGGGTGGTAGATGGCGACACCTTGCGCCTTGCCGACGGACGCAATGTGCGGATGATCGGCCTCAATACCCCCGAAACCGGCAAGAACGGCCGGTCCGCCGAGCCTTTTGCCGTGGCCGCCCAGCGGCGCCTGCAAGCGCTGGTGGATGAAAGCGGTGGTCAGGTCAGTCTGCGGGTCGGTGAGCAGGCACAGGACCATTACGGTCGTACGCTGGCCAATGTCTATGGCCGCAACGGCGCCAATCTGGAAGCGCAGATGCTGGGCGAAGGCCTGGGTTATCTGGTGGCGGTTGCGCCCAACGTGGCGCTGGTCGATTGCCAGAAGAGCGCCGAGTTGAAGGCGCGTCAGGCTGGATTGGGTGTCTGGCGCAATGCGCAGGTCCAGCCAGCAGGGCAGATCGATAAGGGCGGCTTTGCCCTGGTTTCCGGGCAGGTTCGGGATGTGCAGCGCAATCGTGGCGGTATCTGGATCGAGCTGTCCGAGTCGATGGTATTGCGCATCGCTCCCGAGCAGATTCCTCTGTTTGATGCCAGCCTGCTTGATCGCCTCAAAGGCAGGCAGATCGAGGCGCGCGGCTGGGTAGTGGACCGTTCCCGGCGCGGTGGTCTAGAGTCAGGACAGGCGCGCTGGATGATGCCGATTACCCATCCGGTCATGCTGAGCCTGTCGAGTCGCTAGCATTCATTGCCGAATCCGGCTTTTTACTGATGAATGGTCCGCAGTATTCTATTCAAGGCCTCTAAGCGTAAAGTCTATACCTGCGCCTATTGACAGCAGTGACTGGTCAGTCTTGTTAGGACTATGCATCTTGCGTATCCTCGGCGGTCCGTCTGTCCCACAGTAAAAAAAGCGGAATCCCTAAATGTCAGATTTGAAAACTGCCGCGCTCGAATACCATGCCAATCCACGTCCTGGTAAATTGAGCGTCGAACTCACCAAGCCGACCGCAACTGCTCGTGACCTGTCCCTGGCTTACAGCCCTGGCGTTGCTGAACCTGTGCGTGAAATTGCCCGTGATCCTGAACTTGCCTACAAGTACACCGGCAAAGGCAACCTGGTAGCAGTTATTTCCGATGGCACCGCTATCCTGGGCCTCGGCGATCTGGGCCCATTGGCTTCCAAGCCGGTCATGGAAGGTAAAGGGGTTCTGTTCAAGCGTTTCGCCGGTATCGACGTTTTCGATATCGAAGTCGACTCCGAAAGCCCGCAAGCTTTCATCGACACCGTAAAGCGCATCTCCATCACTTTCGGTGGCATCAACCTGGAAGACATCAAGGCACCTGAGTGCTTTGAAATCGAAAAGGCCCTGATCGAACAGTGCGACATCCCGGTTTTCCATGATGACCAGCACGGCACCGCTATCGTGACCGCAGCCGGCATGATCAACGCCCTGGAAATCGTGGGCAAAAGCCTGGACACCGCCAAGATCGTCTGCCTGGGCGCTGGCGCTGCTGCCATCTCCTGCATGAAGCTGCTGGTGAGCATGGGCGCGAAGATCGAGAACATCTTCATGGTTGACCGTACTGGCGTGGTTCACTCCGGCCGTACCGACCTGAACCAGTACAAGGCTGTATTCGCCCACGCGACCGAAAAACGCACCCTGAGCGAAGCTCTGGATGGCGCTGACGTGTTCGTCGGCCTGTCCGGTCCTAACCTGCTGAGCGCTGAAAACCTGAAGCTGATGGCCAAGGACCCGATCGTGTTCGCTTGCTCGAACCCTGATCCGGAAATCTCCCCTGAGCTGGCTCACGCTACCCGTGACGACGTGATCATGGCGACCGGTCGTTCCGACTACCCGAACCAGGTCAACAACGTTCTGGGCTTCCCGTTCATCTTCCGTGGTGCTCTGGACGTTCGCGCCAAGCGCATCAACGAAGAGATGAAAATCGCTGCTGCCAACGCCCTGCGCGAACTGGCCAAGCTGCCTGTACCTCAGGAAGTCAGCGACGCCTACGGCGGCATCAAACTGGAATTCGGTCGTGAGTACATCATCCCGAAACCAATGGACGCTCGCCTGCTGGGCCTGATCTCCGATGCAGTAGCCAAGGCTGCCATCGAGAGCGGCGTTGCTACCCAGCCGTACCCGAAACACTACCCGCTGACCAGCGTGGATGATGTGTTCAAGGGTTGATTGCAGCTCCATAAAAAAACCGGCCTTTTGGCCGGTTTTTTTATGGGGAGCTGTAAGTTACAAGCTTCAAGCGGCAAGCAAGAGCACCGCACACCTCAATACCGGGCTGATTTCAAAAAAACAGGCGGCTGTACCACAATCCGTGGGAGGGGCCTTGGCCGCGACAGCTTCAGTTCAGGCTCTGAAAATGTGTTGCCTGTAAGCAGGTCGTCGCGGCCAAGGCCCCTCCCACAAGTGATAGTGCAGCTTAAAGCTTGCAGCTTGCCGCTGAGGGGGGCCTACCCCCTCTCCCACAACGCATAGTGAACCTGCCCGGCCTTTTTCTCGCGGTGCAGTCTCCAGTTACCCGGCAGGCCGGTGGTGGAGGGTGCGTTTTCGCTTTCGGTGTAGATCCAGGCGTTTTCTGCCAGCCAGCCACGGGATTCAAGCAGGGCGCAGGCCGAGGCCAGCAGGCCCTGGTGGAAAGGCGGGTCGAGGAAGACGACGTCGAACGGCGTTGCCACAGCCGTTTCCAGATACCGCAGGGCGTCGGTCTGGGCGATCTGGCCTGTCGTGCAGTTCAGCAGGTTCAGGTTCTGGCGCAGGCTGGCGATGGCGGCAGCGTTGCTGTCCAGCGCCAGGCCCATGCTGGCGCCACGCGACAGGGCTTCGAAGTACAAAGCGCCGCTGCCGGTGAAGACATCCAGCACCTTGGCACCCGCAATATAGGGCGACAGCCAGTTGAACAGTGTTTCGCGCACGCGATCGGGTGTCGGGCGCAAGCCGGGTGCGTCGGGGAAGGTCAGGCGGCGGCTGCCCCATTCTCCTCCGATGATGCGAAGTTGACCCAGGCCGTTATGGGTCTTCGGACGTGGATTGGCCATTAGTGCTCCGGAACCCCTGTAGGTCGTTGAACGGGTTTGTCGGTAGGCGGCGGCAGCGGCTTTTGCGGCACTGTCGGGCCAACCGTGACGATCACCATCTTGTCGGCGCTCAGGTGTTTGTTCATGGCGGTCTTGACCTGCTCGACCGTCACGCTCTGGGCCTGAGTCATGTAGTCCTCGAGAAAGGTCAGCGGCAGATCATAGAAACCGATGGAGCCCAACTGGCCGACAATCGCGGCGTTGTTGGCAGCGGTCAGCGGGAAGCTGCCGGTCAGCTCGCGTTTGACGTCGTCGAGTTCTTTCTGGGTCGGACCGTTGGCGAGGAAGTCACGCACGATGTCCTGGACCAGTTTCAGGGTGTTCTCGCTCATGTCTGCGCGGGTTTGCAGGCCGATCGTGAAAGGCCCCAGCGCCTGCATCGGGGAGAACCCGGACGACACGCCGTAGGTCAGGCCACGCTTTTCGCGGACTTCAGTCATCAAGCGACTGCCGAAACCGCCACCGCCCAGGATCGAGTTGCCGATGCTCAGTGCCGCATAGTCAGGGTCGTTACGATCGATACCGATCTGCGCCAGCATCAGGTGAGTCTGGTTGGACGGGAACTCGATATGCGTGCTGCCGGGTTTGGGTTCGACAGCCTTGGCGATCTTCGGCAGTGCCGGGCCTTTTGGTAGCGACGCCGAGACCTGCGCGGCGATGGCTTGCGCTTCGTCCCGTGACAGGTCGCCGACCAGTGCGATGACCGCATTGCCAGCCGCATAGCTCTTGGCGTGAAAGGCCTTGAGCTGGGCGAGGGTGATGGCGTTGATGCTTTTGGCATCGCCGTCGCTTGGGTGGGCGTAAGGGTGATCGCCGTACAGCTTCTTGAACAGTTCCTGACCGGCAATGGCGCCCGGGTTCTGCTTCTTCTGTTCGAAGCTGGAGAGCAACTGGTTCTTGATGCGAGCCAGCGAATCGGCAGGGAAGGTGGGTTTGCCCACGACTTCGCCGAACAGCTTCAAGGCCGGTTCGCGTTTGTCGGTGGCGCTGAGGCTGCGCAGCGAAGCCACGGCCATGTCGCGGTAGGAGCCGTTGCCAAAATCGGCGCCCAGGCCTTCGAAGCCCTGGGCGATGGCGCTGACGTCCTTGCCCTTGACGCCTTCATTGAGCATGGCGTTGGTCAGCAGCGCGATACCGGGCGAGGCTTTGTCCTGGCTGCTGCCAGCGGCGAAGATCAGGCGCAGGTCGAACATCGGCAGTTCGCGGGACTCGACGAACAGCACCTTGGCGCCTTCGGCGGTGTTCCAGGTCTGGATGTTCAGCGTGCGACGGGCCGGGGCTTTGCCGTCCAGCTCCTTGAGGGTCTGCAGCTGGCTGCCCAGTTGTGCAGGGGCTGGTGTGGTATCGCTGCCTGCTGCGTTGTCTGCCAGAACCGGCTGGGCAACGAATGCGCCGAGCGAAACGCTCAGGGCCAGGCCCAGCAGGACGTGGCGGGGAGTATTGCGCTTGATCATTTGGCTTTCTCCTCAGGCAGAGCGTGTGCAACGCTGAGGCGTTCACGGGTGAAATAGGTGTTGGCGGCTTTCTGAATGTCTTCAGGGGTCACGCTTTGCAGGTCAGTCAGCTCTTCGTCGATCAGCTTCCAGGAAAGGCCGACGGTTTCCAGCTGGCCGATGGTGGTGGCCTGGCTGGTGATCGAGTCGCGCTCGTAGACTACGCCGGCAATCACCTGGGCCCGCACGCGCTCCAGCTCTTCGGCCGACGGTGCCTTGGTTTTCAGGTCATTGAGCAGGCGCCAGATGCCGGCCTCGACATCGGCCAGGGTCTTTTTCTTCTGCACGTTGGGGGTTGCGCTGATCATGAACAGGCTGTCGCCGCGCACGAAGGCGTTGTACATGGACGAGGCGTTGGATACCAGCTCTTCGCCACGCTCCAGACGGGTCGGGATGCGGGCGCTGTAGCCGCCGTCGAGCAGGGCCGAGATCAGGCGCAGGGCATTGATCGAGCGCTGGTCTTCAGCGGTGCTCAGGCTCGGCACGTTGAAACCGAAAATCAGGCTCGGCTGCTGAGTCTTGACGTGCATGCTGATGCGGCGCTCGCCTGGCTCTGCCAGTTCCAGCGGTTTTTTCGCTGGCGGCACATCGCGGCGCGGGATCGAGCCGAAAAAGCGCTCGGCCAGGGCTTTGACTTCGTCAGGCTTTACATCGCCAACCACCACCAGCGTGGCGTTGTTCGGGGTGTACCAGGATTGGTACCAGTGACGCAGGTCCTCGATCTGCATGCGGTCCAGGTCTTTCATCCAGCCGATGGTCGGCGTGTGATAGCCGCTGGCCGGGTAGGCCATGGCCTTGAAGCGCTCGAACACCTTGCTCATGGGCTTGTCATCGGTGCGCAGGCGGCGCTCTTCCTTGATGACTTCGATTTCGCGGCTGAACTCGTCGGCGGGCAGCTTCAGGGTCGCCATGCGATCGGCTTCCAGCTCCAGGGCCACGCTCAGGCGGTCGCGGGCCAGCACCTGATAGTAGGCGGTGTAGTCGTCGCTGGTGAAGGCGTTCTCTTCGGCGCCCAGATCCCGCAGGATCAATGAGGATTCGCCGGGGCCTGTCTTGCTGCTGCCTTTGAACATCATGTGCTCAAGCGCATGGGACAGACCGGTCTGGCCCGGCGTCTCGTAGCTGGAGCCGACCTTGTACCAGATCTGGGAAACGACCACCGGTGCGCGATGGTCTTCGCGGACGATGACTTTCAGGCCATTGTCCAGGGTGAACTCATGAGTAGGCTGTGGATCGGCGGCCAATGCTGTCAGGGGCAGACAAATCGTGCTGAGCAGCAGGCCAGCGGCGCGGCGGGCTAGAGCATTCATTCGTAATTTGAACCTGTAGGACTGCCCGCTTGAACTTAGCGTCGGCGGGCGCGGGGGTGTTAGGATACTGATCCGTTTGCGACAGAAACAGCCTTCATTAGCCAAGTGCGAGTGAAACCTGTTCAAATCGCACTTAAACACCAGGCCTATTTAACGACGGCCTAATGAACAAGCAGTCCTAAAAGCAGTCTTGGTAACATGTCAGAATTTTCCGAAGCGCCTCATGGCGTTTCGCTACCTTGAGATAGCCGTCCTCCATGTTTGGTTCCAACGACGACAAGAAGACCCCAGCCGCGGCTGGAGAAAAGAAAGGCCTGTTCGGATGGCTGCGTAAAAAGCCGCAGGAAGCCGTAGAACCTGCGCCAGAGTTATCCACAGCCCAGCCCGAGCCGGTTACCGAAGCGACGCCGCCTGTCGAGCCGCCTCGCGCCCCTGAACCTTCACACGAAGCCGCCACGCCAGAGCCTCATGGGCATGTGCAGCCGGGTGAGCCGGCTCCGCAGCCCTGGCTGACCTTGCCGGTGGCTGAAGAGCCCGTGGCCTTCACCGATGAGCGTGACGTTCATGTCACGCCGCCGATTGCGCAGCCGGTGCATGTGGCTCCCGAGCCTGCTCCGCTGCCGGAAGCTGCGCCAGCCGTTGTGCCTGAGCCTGAGCCCGTTGCAGTGGTCACGCCGGTTGCCGCTCCTGTGGTGGAGCAGCCGGTTGTTCCTGTTGCCGCACCGGTCGCCGAGCCTGTTGCCGAAGCCGCGCCAGTTCCAGCTCCCGTCGAGCCCGTAGTGGCCGAGGTCCCCAAGGCGGGCTTCTTCGCCCGTCTCAAACAGGGGCTGTCGAAAACCAGCGCCAGCATTGGCGAAGGCATGGCCAGCCTGTTCCTGGGCAAAAAGGTCATCGACGATGATCTGCTGGAAGAAATCGAAACCCGTCTGCTGACCGCCGACGTGGGTGTCGAAGCCACCTCCGTGATTATCCAGAGCCTGACCCAGAAGGTTGCGCGCAAGCAATTGACCGACGCTCAGGCGCTGTACACCTCGCTGCAAGGCGAGTTGGCGACGATGCTCAAGCCTGTCGAACAGCCTCTTGTCATCAAGGCCGAGCACAAGCCGTTCGTGATTCTGGTGGTGGGCGTCAATGGCGCCGGCAAGACCACGACCATCGGCAAGCTGGCCAAGAAGCTGCAGCTCGAAGGCAAGAAAGTCATGCTGGCGGCGGGGGATACCTTCCGTGCCGCAGCGGTGGAGCAATTGCAGGTCTGGGGCGAGCGCAACCAGATACCGGTCATCGCCCAGCACACCGGCGCCGATTCGGCCTCGGTGATCTTTGATGCCGTGCAGGCCGCCAAGGCCCGTGGCATCGATGTGCTGATCGCTGATACGGCAGGTCGTCTGCACACCAAGGACAACCTGATGGAAGAACTGAAAAAGGTTCGTCGGGTGATCGGCAAGCTGGATACCGAAGCGCCTCACGAGGTTTTGCTCGTCCTGGACGCCGGCACCGGTCAGAACGCGATCAATCAGGCCAAGCAATTCAACCAGACGGTCTCCCTGACCGGCCTGGCACTCACTAAACTCGATGGCACGGCAAAAGGCGGTGTGATCTTTGCCCTGGCCAAGCAGTTCGGCCTGCCGATCCGTTATATCGGCGTGGGTGAGGGTATCGACGATTTGCGTACCTTCGAAGCCGAACCCTTTGTTCAGGCTCTGTTTGCGGAGCGGGAGCGTACATGATTCGTTTCGAGCAGGTCGGTAAGCGTTATCCGAATGGACATGTCGGATTGCATGAACTGAGCTTTCGAGTACGTCGCGGTGAGTTCCTGTTCGTTACCGGCCATTCCGGCGCCGGTAAAAGCACCTTGCTGCGCCTGTTGCTGGCCATGGAGCGCCCGACAACTGGCAAATTGATGTTGGCCGGTCAGGATCTCGGGCAGATCAGCAACGCCCAGATCCCGTTCCTGCGGCGCCAGATCGGTGTGGTGTTCCAGAATCACCAGTTGCTGTTCGACCGCACCGTTTTCAACAACATCGCACTCCCTTTGCAGATTCTGGGGCTTTCCAAGGTCGATATCGCCAAGCGTGTGGATTCGGCGCTGGAGCGCGTGGCCTTGTCCGACAAGGGCGATCTGTATCCCGGCGACCTGTCCACAGGTCAGCAACAGCGCGTCGGTATTGCCCGTGCCATCGTGCATCGCCCGGCCTTGCTGCTGGCCGATGAGCCCACCGGTAACCTCGACCCACGATTGGCCGCGGAAATCATGGGCGTGTTTGAAGATATCAACCGGCTGGGCACCAGTGTATTGATCGCCAGTCACGACCTGGCACTGATCGCACGTATGCGCCATCGCATGCTGACCCTGCAGCGCGGTCGTCTGATCGGTGACGGGGAGGCCGGAGCATGAGTGCCACTCGCAGCCCCAAGGTTTCGGATCGCGTCGCGCCCAAGGCCGCAGATCCAGCACCCCAGAAACAGAAGAAGCGCCAGGATCACGATGATGACGGTCCGGACTTCAACACCCTGCTGGCGGCCTGGCTGGAAAGCCATCGCTCCAGCCTGCTCGACAGCCTGCGCCGTCTTGGCAAGCAGCCGATCGGCAGTTTCTTTACCTGTCTGGTGATGGCGATTGCCCTGAGCCTGCCTATGGGCCTGTCATTGCTGCTGAACAATGTCGAGCGCCTGGGCGGTTCCTGGCAGCGTGCGGCGCAGATCTCTATCTACATGCACCTGAACGCCAATGCGGCCGATGGCGCCCGTTTGCGTGACGAAATCAAGGCCATGCCCGGCGTTGCCGAAGCCGAGTACATCAGCAGCGAGCAGGCTCTGGGCGAGTTCCAGCAGCAGTCCGGGCTGGGCGAGGCGCTCAAGGAATTGCCACAGAACCCGTTGCCGGGTGTGGTGCTGGTCACGCCGACTGAAGTCGACAAGCCTGCACTTGAAGCCCTGCGCGCCCGACTGGCCGAATTGCCCAAGGTGGAACAGGCTCAGCTCGATCTGGTCTGGGTGGAGCGTCTTGCGGCGATTCTCAAGCTGGGCGATCGTTTCGTTTTCGGCTTGACGGTTTTGCTGGTTTCCGCTTTGCTGCTGGTTATCGGTAATACCATCCGTCTGCATATCGAGAACCGCCGTACCGAGATTGAAGTCATTAAACTGGTAGGCGGTACAGACAGCTATGTGCGCAGGCCTTTCCTTTATATGGGCGCGTTGTACGGTTTCGGGGCGGGTTTCCTGTCCTGGGGAGTACTGGCGTTTGGCCTGGACTGGTTGAATGATTCGGTCGTTGGATTGGCCGGCCTGTATGGAAGCGACTTCGCGCTGGCGGGTGTTCCCCTGGCCGACGGTCTGTCGCTCTTGCTTGGTGCGGTCCTGTTAGGGTATATCGGTGCTTGGATTGCGGTCGCCCGCCATTTGCGAGAGCTGGCGCCACGTTAAAGTGAATTTTGTTTAACCCATTGACTATTCAGCAGAGGGAACTTGTCTAGCGGTTCCCCGGTCAACTTTCGCAGTGCTGAACTGCACGAGTCATGAGTTGGAGGTTTTTTCGGTATGACCACTTCTTTGCAACCTGCATATGCATTAGTCCCGGGTGCGAACCTGGAGGCCTATGTGCACACGGTGAACAGCATTCCCTTGCTGACGCCTGAGCAGGAGCGTGAACTGGCTGAGAGTCTCTACTATGACCAGGATCTGGATGCGGCTCGTCAGATGGTCCTCGCTCACCTGCGTTTCGTCGTACACATCGCACGCAGCTATTCGGGTTACGGTCTGGCACAGTCCGACCTGATCCAGGAAGGCAACGTTGGCCTGATGAAGGCCGTCAAACGCTTCAACCCCGAGATGGGCGTGCGTCTGGTGTCGTTTGCCGTGCACTGGATCAAGGCGGAAATCCACGAGTTCATCCTGCGCAACTGGCGTATCGTCAAGGTCGCCACGACCAAGGCGCAGCGCAAGCTGTTCTTCAATCTGCGCAGCCAGAAGAAGCGTCTGGCCTGGCTGAACAACGATGAAGTGCATCGCGTGGCCGAAAGCCTTGGCGTCGAGCCTCGTGAAGTGCGCGAGATGGAAAGCCGCCTGACCGGTCAGGATATGGCCTTCGATCCGGCCTCCGAAGCCGATGATGACAGCGCATTCCAGTCGCCGGCCAACTACCTGGAAGACCATCGCTACGATCCTGCGCGTCAGTTGGAAGATTCCGACTGGAGCGACAACTCCACGGCCAATCTGCATCAGGCTCTGGACGTACTGGACGAGCGCAGTCGTGACATCCTCTACCAGCGCTGGCTGGCAGAAGAAAAAGCCACGCTGCACGACCTGGCGCAGAAGTACAACGTCTCCGCCGAGCGTATTCGCCAGCTCGAGAAGAGCGCGATGAACAAGCTCAAGACCTCGATAGCTGCGTAATACGCAAAACGCCCTGATAATTCAGGGCGTTTTTGTATCTATGTTTCGCGAATGAATTCGCTCCCACGGTCAAAAGCAATCAATTACAGCTTCCGGCTATTGTTCAACTCCGCCAGATACCCATCCCCACCCAACTGACGCATCTGCTGACGAATCCAGCCTGCACGGCGTGAAACATAGCTGCTGGGATGGCTGGCGCTCCATTGGCGCGGGTTGGGCAGTACGGCGGCCAGGTAGCTGGCCTGTTGCATCGACAGGGCGCTGGCGTTGATGCCGAAGTGATGCTGCGCCGCAGCCTGTGCGCCGAATACGCCTTCATCCCATTCGACGCTGTTGAGGTACACCTCAAGAATGCGTTCCTTGGACCACAGCAGCTCGATCAGGGCCGTGAACCAGGCTTCCAGCCCTTTGCGCAGATAACTGCGTCCCGACCACAGAAACAGGTTTTTCGAAACCTGCTGGCTCAGGGTGCTGGCCCCGCGTATCGAACCACCGCGCTCGTTGTGCAGGATCGCCGCCTGAATGGCGCTGATATCAAAACCCCAGTGCTCGGCGAACTTCTGGTCTTCACCGGCAATGACCGCGATTTTCAGGTTGTCGGAAATCTTGTTCCACGGCTGCCAGGAGCGCTGCAGATCAATGGGCTCGCCATCGACCCATGATTCAATCTTGCGCTCGATCATCAGCGCCGTACCCGGTGGTGGCACCCAGCGCAGGACAAGAACCAGAACGAAACTGCCCGCTGCGAACCACAGCAGGATTTTGGCGACACGATGCAAGAGAAAACGCAGCATAGAGATGGCTTGGCCGAACCCGTTGAGCGGGCCATTATACAGACCGTGCGCCATTGGACGATTTTTGACTGGAGATCCTTGATGCTTCGTAGCTTCTTGATGCTTGCTGCCTTTTTCGGTTTTACCGGTGTAGCCCTCGGCGCATTCGCTGCCCACGGCCTCAAAGGTCGCCTGAGCCCCGAGTACCTGGCGATTTTTCACACCGGCGTGCTTTACCAACTGGTGCATGCGCTGGCCTTGCTGGGCGTGGCTGTGCTCGCGGCCCAGATTCCCGGTCGGCTGGTCACCTGGGCCGGTTTTTCCTTTGCCATTGGCATCGTGCTGTTTTCCGGCAGCTTGTACGCGCTGACCCTCAGCGGCATCGGCAAGCTGGGGATCGTGACGCCATTCGGCGGCCTGGCTTTCCTGATCGGCTGGCTGACGCTGGGCGTTGCGGCCTGGCGTCTGGGTGGCATATCCCAGTGAGCACCAGTCGCGCTTGAGACGAATGGCTCGGCTTTGCCTTGGTCATACCGGCTGATCGGGCTAGAATGCTGGCCCCTAAAATGATGGCTGCTATCGCGCATGCACATTCAGTTGAACGGTGAATCCTTTGAATTGCCCGATGGTGAAACCGTCGCGGCGTTGTTGGCTCGTCTGGATCTTGCCGGACGCCGGGTGGCCGTCGAGCTGAACCTGGATATCGTGCCCCGCAGCCAGCATGAATCCACAGTCCTGCGCGAAGGCGATCAGGTCGAAGTGGTCCATGCCATCGGCGGCGGCTAGCCCCGGTACAGCAATGACCCCCTTGTGCTAGTTAAGAGGATTTCCGATGAGCAATGTTCGCAGCGACAAGCCATTCATCCTGGCCGGTCGGACCTTTGAGTCGCGTCTGCTGGTAGGCACCGGCAAGTACGCGGATATGGAACAGACCCGCCTGGCCATCGAAGCCTCGGGTGCTGAAATCGTCACGGTCGCCGTGCGGCGCACGAACCTGGGCCAGAACCCGGGCGAGCCGAACCTGCTGGACGTCCTGCCGCCGGACCGCTACACCATTCTGCCCAATACGGCGGGCTGCTTCGATGCTGTGGAAGCGGTGCGTACCTGCCGTCTGGCCCGCGAACTGCTCGACGGGCGCAATCTGGTGAAGCTGGAAGTGCTGGCCGACCAGAAAACCCTGTTCCCCAACGTGATCGAAACCCTCAAGGCTGCCGAAGTGCTGGTCAAGGACGGTTTCGACGTGATGGTCTACACCAGCGACGACCCGATCATCGCCCGTCAACTGGCGGAGATCGGCTGTATCGCCATTATGCCGCTGGCCGGCCTGATCGGTAGCGGCCTGGGAATCTGCAACCCGTACAACCTGCAGATCATCCTGGAAGAAACCAAAGTGCCCGTGCTGGTGGATGCCGGTGTCGGTACTGCTTCCGACGCAACCATCGCCATGGAGCTGGGTTGCGAAGCCGTGCTGATGAACTCGGCCATTGCCCATGCCCAGCAGCCGGTCATGATGGCCGAGGCCATGAAGCACGCTGTAATTGCCGGTCGTCTGGCGTACCTCGCCGGGCGTATGCCAAGAAAACTCTATGCCAGCGCATCTTCGCCGCTGGATGGCCTGATCAAGTAAGAGCCCGTTGATGACTGATTCGCACGTTCCACACCCAGAGTCGCCTGCTACCGAAGAAGGCGAAGAGCGCCATCACCGCCGCATCAAGAGCTTTGTGATGCGCGCCGGTCGCATGACCGAAGGCCAGCAGCGCGGTCTGGATCAAGGTCTGCCGAAGTTCGGTTTGCAGCTGACTGACGCGCCGGTTGATTTCGACCAGGTGTTCGGTCGCTCGGCGCCGCGTACTCTGGAAATCGGCTTCGGCATGGGCCACTCGCTGCTGGAAATGGCGGCGGCTGCGCCAGAGCACGATTTCATCGGTGTCGAAGTGCATTCGCCGGGTGTGGGCGCGTTGCTCAATGGCGCGCTGACTCAAGGCCTGACCAACATTCGGGTCTACGATTGTGACGCGATTGAAGTGCTGAACCGCTGCGTCGCCGATAACAGCCTTGACCGTCTGATGCTGTTCTTCCCTGATCCGTGGCACAAGAGTCGTCACCACAAGCGCCGCATCGTGCAGCCTGAGTTCGCAGCACTGGTGCGCAGCAAGCTCAAGGTCGGCGGCGTGTTCCACATGGCCACCGATTGGGGGCCTTACGCCGAATACATGCTGGAAGTGATGAGTGCAGCGCCTGGCTATCGCAATCAGGCTGAAGACAACCAGTATGTGCCGCGCCCTGCCGAACGCCCGATCACCAAGTTCGAGCGCCGTGGCGAGCGGTTGGGACATGGTGTCTGGGATCTGAAGTTCGAGAAGCTGGCTTAAAACCGGTTCGCGGATAAATCCGCTCCTACAGTGTGGGAGCGAATTCATTCGCGAACAGAAGAAAACTATTTACGATCCGCAATCACACCAATCAACACCAGCACCACCAACAGAACCGGCGCCAGGCTGTAGTTGTTGAACTGGCTCAGGCCACGCACCACCCACGGCGTGGCATAGATCAGTGCCAGACCACTGCCGATCGTGCACAGCAGGGCCAGAAGCGGGATGCGCAATGCACCTGTCATGCTGCTGATGCGCTGTTCGATCCACACCTTGAAGTCCGAGCCGAACAGCACCAGCAGACAGCCCACCAGCGCCAGTGCAATGTCTGAAAGATTGCTGCGACTCCAGCGCGAGACGGTGGCGAGCAGATCGAGTATGAGATCCATGCAGGGTCCTTAGATCAGAAAGTATTGCAGCAAGTCATTGAGGAATAGCTGGCCTTGCGGGGTCGCAACCAGACGGGTCGGGTCGGCCTGCAGCAGACCGCGTCGTTCGGCTTGCTGGCGGGCGCTGGCCAGTGAATCGACGTTTAGACCTGTTCTTTCGCGAAATAATGCAGCGTCCACACCATTTGTGAGACGCAGCGCATTCATCAGGAATTCAAAGGGCAATTCTTCGACGCTCAGCAGCTTGGAACCGGCCTGGAACGGCTTTTCCGGATTGAGGTAATCCTTGGGCAGGCGCGTTTTCCAGGTGCGGACAATCCGACCGTCCGGATGGCTGAGCTTGCCGTGGGCGCCCGCACCGATACCGATGAAGTCGCCGAAACTCCAGTAATTGAGGTTGTGCCGCGCAGCCTTGTCGGGCTGTGCGTAGGCCGAGACTTCGTATTGCGTATAACCGCTGTCTGCCAGCAGTTGCTGGCCGGTTTCCTGAATATCCCAGAGGATGTCGTCTTCGGGCAAAACGGGCGGCTGGTTCCAGAAGACCGTGTTGGGCTCCAGCGTCAGCTGATACCAGGACAGATGCGTCGGTGCCAGGGCGATGGCCTGGCGCAGGTCGTTCAGGGCCTCGTCCTGGGACTGGTCCGGCAGGCCGTGCATCAGGTCAAGGTTGAAATTGTCGAAGCCGGCCATGCGCGCCATGTCGGCGGCGCGAATGGCTTCGTCACCGTTGTGAATCCGCCCCAGCGCCTTGAGCTTGGCTTCCTGGAAACTTTGGATGCCGATGGACAGCCGGTTGATGCCCAGCCCGCGATAGGCGCTGAATTTGACCTGCTCGAAGGTGCCGGGGTTGGCTTCCAGGGTGATTTCGATGTCGCTGGCAAAGCGGATGCGCTGCTCGACACCGGCCAGCAGTCGGCCCAGGGCTTCAGCGCTGAACAGGCTGGGTGTGCCGCCACCAAAGAAGATCGAGCGCAGCTCCCGGCCATGAACATGCGGCAGGTCCTGATCCAGGTCCGCCAGCAGCGCATCGACGTATTCCTGCTCCGGCAGCACGGGGCTTGCGGTGTGGGAGTTGAAGTCGCAGTACGGGCATTTGCGCACGCACCACGGGATATGGATATACAGCGACAGTGGTGGCAGTTGCGCCAGGGCCGTCCTCGGACTTTCGGACGAGAAACCCGCCTCACCCAGAAACAGAGGCTGCGCAGGTGGATCGTGAATCATTGCAGGCCCAGGCGTTGACGCAGTATGGCCATGGCGCGAGCGCGATGGCTGAGCTGGTTTTTCTCGGTCGGGCTCAGCTCGGCACTGGAGCAGTTGCGCTCGGGCACCCAGAACAGAGGGTCGTAACCGAAGCCGTGTTCGCCGCTGGCCGCATGCAGGATGCGCCCGTGCCACAGGCCTTCGCAGAGGATCGGCAACGGATCGTCGGCATGGCGAACCAGCGCCAGCACGCAGACGAATTGCGCGCCGCGTTGCTCGTCTGGCACGTCTTTCAAGACGTCCAGCAGCTTGGCGTTATTGGCTGCGTCACCCTTGCCGTCGGCATAGCGGGCTGAATAGATACCCGGCGCACCACCGAGAAAGTCCACCGCCAGCCCCGAGTCGTCGGCCAGTGCCGGCAGACCGGAAAGGCGCGAGGCATTGCGGGCCTTGAGAATCGCATTCTCGACGAAGGACAGGCCGGTTTCTTCCGGCTCGACATGGCTGAACTCGCCCACGGAGCGCAATTGCACGCTGTCGCCCAGCATGGCCTGGAGTTCTTTGAGTTTGCCGCCGTTGTGGCTGGCCAATACAAGTTGCGTGAGGTTCATCATTGGCCCGGGAAAAGCTCTTGATTGAAACTGAAGCGATGGGTATCGCTGCCAGTCTTGACGTGAATGTCGAAGGTCCGGTTTTCCTGCTGCGGTACAGGGTATTGCGCGATGTAGTAGACCGCGCCGGGTTCGGTGATCTGCTTGAAGCTCAAGGGGATCGAGGCGCTGGTCAGGTCTTTGACCGTACCGCTGACCTGTGCCGCTTGTGGCTTGCCATCCTTGATCACGGAAATATTGATCACGCCCTGGTTCTTGCTGCGGATCAGCTCGACGCCTTTGGCGATTTCCGGCTGCAGGAAGGTCGAGTTGAAGGTGGAGTAGTGAACGGTTATGTCACCAAACCTTTCCTGTCGCTCGCCCTTGATGGCATCGGCTGCCAGCGCAGGCAGGCCCAGACAGGCAGTCAGCAGGAAAATGGCCAGGCGACTCATGTTCGTTCTCCTCCAGAAGCTGTGAATCAGACAGCGACCTGATGTTCCGGCAGGCCGGGGCTGCTGACCCGGTAAATGCCGATTTCACCCAACAGATTAGGCCATAGCTTGCTGGCCCACCCATGACGGTGCTGTTGATCGACGGCAAGCCTGTCGATCACCCGTGCCTCGCGCTCGCGGCACAGCTCTTCAAAGTCTTCAAAGGTGCAGAAGTGAATGTTCGGCGTGTTGTACCAGGTGTACGGCAGGAACTCGGATACCGGCATGCGGCCCTTGCTCGCCAGATACCAGCGGCAGCGCCAGTGGCCGAAGTTCGGGAAGGTAATGATGCACTGGCGACCCACACGCAGCATCTCGTCGAGGATGCGGTCCGGGTAGTGCACGGCCTGCAGGGCCTGGGTCATGACCACGATGTCGAAGCTGTTGCTGGCAAAGTTGCCCAGGCCCTTGTCCAGGTCCTGCTCGATCACGTTGATGCCCTTGGCCACGCACTCGGCAATGTTGTCCGGGTCGTTTTCCAGGCCGTAGCCGGTGACCTGCTTGTTGTCGCGCAACCAGGTCAGCAGTTCGCCATCGCCGCAACCCAGGTCGAGTACGCGGCTGCCAGCGGGGATCCATTCCTGGATGATCTCAAGATCGGCTCTCATGGCGTCCTCACAACGAAATTCGGTTCATGTAGTTACCGAAAGCCTGCAGGTAGCGCGGGATCGGGATCAGGAAGGCGTCGTGCCCTTGAGGCGCGTCGATTTCCAGGTAGCAGACGTCCTTGCGGGCCGCCATCAAGGCGTCCACCAGTTCCCGCGAGCGGGCAGGCGAGAAACGCCAGTCGGTGGTGAAAGACATCACGCAGAACTTCGCCTTGGCACTGGCGAAGGTCTGCGCCAGATTGTCATTGAAGTTCGCGGCCGGGTCGAAGTAGTCCAGCGCCTTGGTCATCAACAGGTAAGTGTTGGCATCGAAGCGCCCGGAAAACTCTTCGCCCTGATAGCGCAGGTAGCTTTCGACCTGGAATTCCACGCTATGGAAGTCGTAGTTGAGCTTTTCACTCTTGAGGCCACGGCCGAATTTCTCGCCCATGGAGTCATCCGACAGGTAAGTGATGTGCCCGACCATGCGCGCCAGCATCAGGCCGCGCTTGGGGATCACGCCGATTTCCTGGAAGGAGCCGCCATGGAATTCAGGGTCGGTGAGGATCGCCTGACGCGCCACTTCGTTGAACGCGATGTTCTGTGCCGACAGCTTGGGTGCCGATGCGATTGCCAGGCAATGGCGCACACGGTCCGGGTAGCTGATGGTCCATTGCAGCGCCTGCATGCCGCCCAGGCTGCCGCCGACAATGGCTGCCCACTGCTCGATACCCAGCCGGTCCGCCAGACGTGCCTGGCTGTTGACCCAGTCTTCCACGGTCACGACAGGGAAGTTGGCGCCGAAGGGCTTGCCGGTTTCCGGGTCGATGCTGCTGGGGCCGGTCGAGCCGTTGCAGCCGCCGAGGTTGTTCAGGCTGACCACGAAGAACTTGTTGGTATCGATCGGCTTGCCGGGGCCGATGCAACTGTCCCACCAGCCCGGCTTGCGGTCTTCAGTGCTGTGGAAACCCGCAGCATGATGATGACCGGACAGTGCGTGACAGATCAGTACGGCGTTGCTGCGCGCAGCATTGAGCTGGCCGTAGGTTTCATAGATGAGGTCATAGGCTGGCAGCGAACGTCCACAGGCCAGTGCCAGGGGTTCGCTGAAATGTGCCAGTTGCGGTGTGACCAGACCGACAGAATCGTGGGGAAAGACCGTGGGCATCGACCCTGCTCTCGCTTGAATGAGGCGTAAGTCTAAAGATCGCGGGGGGGAGCGGCAACAGAGGAAAGCTTTTCGCGGATGAATCCGCTCCCACACACAATCTCGTGGGAGCGAATTCATTCGCGAACAACCATCAGATCAGCATGCGCAGAACCTGCGGCATCATGCTCATGGCAGCCAGGTTGTTGATGACCAGCATGTCCAGCAGCTTGAGGGCCAGGAAGGCGAAGATCGGCGACAGGTCCAGGCCGCCCAGGTTGGGCAGGAACTTGCGGAACGGTGCCAGTGCAGGCTCGCAGATCTGGTTGACCAGTTCGGCACCCGGGTTGTGGCTGCCCGGTGCGACCCAGGACAGGATCACGCTGATGATCAGGGCAAAGAAGAATATCTTCAGGAACAGCGCCGTCACGCCAATGATTGCCCAGATCAGCAGGTGCAGCGGGTCACCGGTGGTGCCGTAGCTCAGCAGCAGGGTCAGGGCCATGAGGATCAGTTGCACGATGATCGCGAGCACCAGAGAAGACATGTCCAGGCCGAACAGGCTCGGGATGATCCGGCGCAGAGGCTTGAGCAATGGCTGTGTGGCTTTGACGGTGAACTGGCTCAGCGGGTTGTAGAAGTTCGCCCGCACCAGTTGCAGCACGAAGCGCAAGAGGATGATCAGCAGATAGAGACTGCCAATGGTTTGCAGGACGTAAATTGCAGCGGTGTTCAATCCAATCATCGATCTGCTCCGGAAAGCCTGGAAAATTATTTACCCAGTAATTCGGCCAATTCTGCCGAACGATTATCAGCGGCGCTGAGGGCCGTTTCTACCAGTGCTTCAAAACCGCCTGCCTGGAACGCCTTGATGGCGGCCTCCGTGGTGCCGGCAGGTGAGGTCACGCGGCGACGCAATTCGGCGGCATCCACATCACTGCCGGTTGCCATCAACGCGGCTCCCAGAGCGGTTTGCAGGGTGAGCTTTTTGGCAACGTCTTCGGGCAGGCCCAGTTTTACGCCCGCCGCTGTCATTGCCTCGATCATCAGGAAGAAATACGCCGGGCCGCTACCGGAGACAGCGGTCACGGCATCCAGTTGTTTCTCTTCGTCCAGCCAGACCGCGATGCCCACCGCCGACAGCAACTGCTCGGCCTGCTCGCGTTGTGCGGCGCTGACCTTGTCGGTGGCGTACAGGCCGCTGACGCCCTGGCGCAGCAAAGCCGGCGTGTTGGGCATGCAGCGTACGATAGGCGACTCGCCCAGCCACTGAGTCATGCTGGCGCAAGTGATGCCTGCGGCAATGGAGACTATCAGTTGTTGAGGCTTGAGGCTTGGGCGCAGGGCTTCGCAGACGGCTTTCATCATTTGCGGTTTTACAGCCAGCAGCACCACATCCGCGCCTTCGATGGCTTCTGCGTTGTCGGCGACCACGGTGATGCCGTGCTCGGTTGCGATGCGCTCGCGGGTTTCGGCACCCGGATCACTGGCGCGGATCAGTGCGGCTTCCACGCCCTGGGCGCGCAAGCCGCCGATCAGGCTGGCTGCCATGTTTCCGGCGCCGACAAAGGCGATACGAGTCTTGCTCATGAAAGAGATCCTTGTATGTGGGTTATGGCTGGCCGTAGTCACGGGCGCCAAAAAGGGCAGTGCCGATCCGCACCCAGGTCGCGCCTTGGGCAATGGCGGCTTCCAGGTCGTGGCTCATACCCATGGAAAGTGTGTCCAGTGGCAGGTTCAGTTGTTCTTGCAGTGTACGGACCGCAGCAAAGGCAGCGTTCTGTTCGGCGCTGTCATCTGTGGGTTCGGGAATCGCCATCAGCCCGCGCAGCTTCAGGCGGGGCAGTTCGTTTATGGCTGCGGCCAGGGCTGGCAGGTCCTGAGGCGTACAGCCAGACTTGCTCGCCTCGCCGCTGACATTGACCTGAATGCAGATATTGAGCGGCTCAAGGTGCTCGGGGCGTTGCTCGGACAGGCGTTGAGCGATTTTCAGGCGGTCCACGGAATGTACCCAGGCGAAGTTCTCGGCGATAGCGCGCGTCTTGTTCGACTGAATGGGGCCGATGAAATGCCAACACAAGGGCAGGTCGGTCAATTCCTGCTGTTTGCCCAGGGCTTCCTGCAAATAGTTTTCGCCAAAATCGCGCAGGCCGGCGGCAAAGGCTTCGCGCAGGTCGCCTGACGGCTTGGTCTTGCTGACGGCCAACAGGCCGATTGCGGACGGGTTGCGTTGCGCGGCGTGTGCCGCTGCGCGAATTCGTTCTTCGAGCGTTGAAATGTTCGCTGCTATCGTGGACATTGATTTGCGCCAGCAGGGCTAAAGTCTGCGGCATTCTATGTGATTGAGGAGCTGTATGGATATTACCGAGCTGCTGGCTTTCAGTGCCAAACAGGGCGCGTCGGACTTGCACCTCTCTGCGGGCCTGCCGCCGATGATCCGTGTGGACGGCGATGTGCGGCGGATCAACCTGCCGCCGCTGGATGCCAAGGAGGTCAAGGCGCTGATCTACGACATCATGAACGACAAGCAGCGTCAGGCGTTCGAGGAGTCCCTGGAAACCGACTTTTCCTTTGAGGTGCCGGGTGTCGCCCGTTTCCGGGTCAACGCCTTCAATCAGAACCGTGGCGCAGGCGCGGTATTCCGGACCATTCCCTCCAAGATCCTGAGCATGGAAGACCTGGGCATGGGGGAAGTGTTTCGCAAGATTACCGACGTGCCTCGCGGCCTGATTCTGGTGACCGGGCCGACCGGTTCGGGCAAGTCGACCACGCTGGCGGCGATGATCGATTACCTGAACTGCAACAAGCATCACCATATCCTGACCATCGAAGACCCTATCGAATTCGTTCACGAATCCAAGAAGTGCCTGGTCAACCAGCGTGAAGTGCATCGCGATACGCTGGGCTTTTCCGAGGCCTTGCGCTCGGCCCTGCGTGAAGACCCTGACGTGATTCTGGTGGGTGAGCTGCGCGACCTGGAAACCATTCGCCTGGCGCTGACGGCTGCTGAAACCGGCCACCTGGTCTTTGGCACCTTACACACCACCTCGGCGGCCAAGACCATCGACCGTGTGGTCGACGTGTTTCCGGCGGAGGAGAAATCCATGATCCGCTCCATGCTTTCCGAGTCACTGCATGCCGTGGTTTCGCAGTCGCTGCTCAAGAAAGTGGGGGGTGGGCGTGTGGCAGCTCACGAAATCATGATGGGCACGCCCGCGATTCGTAACCTGATCCGTGAAGACAAGGTGCCGCAGATGTACTCGGCCATCCAGACGGGCGGGTCGGTGGGCATGCAGACGCTGGATATGTGTCTGGCAGATCTGGTGAAGAAAGGGCTGATTACCCGCGAGAGTGCGCGGGAGCGGGCCAAGGTGCCTGATAACTTCTGATTGAGGGCCTGTCTGTGATGAGACAGGCCTTCATGCGTTATCGCTGGGCGAGATGGATGGGCGCTGCCTGCTTGGGCAGAACGCGCTTGGCGATCTTGTAGTGGCTGTTCCAGTACGGCTTTTTCAGCGTATCGACAGTCACTGCCTTGCCACGACGGGGTGCATGTACGAAGCGATCATTGCCCAGGTAGATGGCCACATGGTTGATCTTGCGGCTCTTGATATTGAAGAACAGCAGGTCGCCCGGCTTCAGATCCTTGCGATCGACCTTCTGGCCATGACCTTCAGCCATGGCATTGGAGGTGCGCGGCAGATCGACTTCCTGCACGTCGTTGAAGGCGTATTTCACCAGCCCGCTGCAATCCAGACCTTTGCCCGGCGTGTTGCCGCCCCAGCGATAAGGGGTGCCGACCGCTTGCAAGGCGCGCTTCACGACAGCATTGCCTTGTTTGGCATTGGCGGTCGATACGGCCTTGGTGGCTTTGACGTGCTTGGCTGAATTCTTTCCTGGTGCCGGTATCTGAGTGTCGGTGGCACTTTGAAACTTGAGAGGGATAGAGGCTTCCAGCGGGATAGTGCGAGGTGTGATGACTGGAGAAAAGTGGCTCTTGGCGGTATAGCCGGTGAAGCTCGCAGGAAGCTGTTGCTCACGGTTGGTGGCGTGGGCGGCCAGAGGCATAAAAAGGCAAATGGTTAGCCATGTCTTGAAAAAGGGACGCATTTTGCAAGGCTCATAGTGGTCAGCGCGCAACTTTATAACAGCTTTTCGATCAAACCTGACCCCATTTGTCGACCCGATCACACTCGCATCGTTACGTTTTGTGCGACAAACTCTTTCGGTTCCCGGCTCAATCCCTTTGCTGACAAGGGGTTGGCTCATCCACTAGCGACGTACTGCCATACGTCGGAACGCCTCGTGGAAGTCACAAAATTCACACATATTTTTTTCTATCAGCTCAAAGAGGTAAGAAATGAACAGCTATCGACCGGATACGCACAGCAAGCTTTTGGGGTATCTGCTGTGGATTGTCGGCTTTCTGGGGGCGCATCGTTTTTACTATGGCAAGCCGGTGACCGGGACTATCTGGTTCTTCACCTTCGGCTTGTTGGGGATTGGCTGGCTGATCGACCTGTTTCTGATCCCGTCCATGGATCGCGAAGCCGACCTGCGCTTCAATCAGGGCTCGACCGACTACAACGTGGCGTGGCTGTTGCTGACCTTCCTGGGCATTTTCGGTGTTCACCGCATGTATCAGGGCAAGTGGATTACCGGGTTTATCTACCTGCTGACAGGCGGGCTGTTCCTGCTGGGCGTGCTTTATGATTTCTGGACGATGAATAACCAGATATCCATCAAGAACGCGCAGCGCGGTTGAGGGTAATACCGATCAGTTAACACAAACAAAACGTGTGGGAGGCAGCTTGCTGGCGAAAAAACCTGCAACCGGCAGATATTCCGCGTCGTACGCTGAAGTCGCCAGCAAGCTGCCTCCCACAAAGTAATTTATTGACCTTAAATGATCGGCATTACCCGGTAGGAGCTACGCGCTGTAACTGATCCGTCCATCCACCAGCGTGTAACGCACCGCTCCGGGCAGGCAATGGCCCAGGAACGGGCAGTTGTCGCCTTTGGACAGCCATTTCTCGCCGGCAACCGTCGAAGCTGCCGGATCGAACAGCACCAGATCAGCCGCCGAACCCGCGCTCAATTGCCCGGCTGGCAGGCGCAAGGCGGTTGCAGGGCCGGAGCTCAGGCGGGCGATCAGGGTGGGCAGGTCGAGCAGGCCATCTTCAACCAGCGTCATCGCCAGCGGCAGCAACAGCTCGACGCTGCTGATGCCCGGCTCTGTCGCACCGAAAGGTGCCAGCTTGGCGTCACGCTCGTGAGGCTGGTGATGGCTGGAGATGGCCTGGATCACACCGGATTTCACGGCTTCACGCAGACCGTCGCGGTCAGCGCGGGTGCGCAGTGGCGGCTGGACGTGATACAGGCTGGAGAAGTCGATCAAGGCTTCATCGGTCAGTATCAACTGATACAAGGCCACATCGGCGGTCACCGGCAGGCCGCGGGCTTGCGCCTGGGCGATCAGGGCTGCGCCGCGGGCGCTGGTCAACTGGCTGAAGTGCGCACGAACACCGCTTTGTTCCACCAGCAGCAGGTCCCGGGCCAGCGCCACGGTTTCCGCTGTTTCCGGAATGCCTGCCAGACCCAGGAAGCTGGCAGTCGGGCCCTCATGGGCCAGGCCGCCTTCAGCCAGGTCGCGATCCTGAGAGTTGAAAATCACCGTCAGGTCGAAGGTCGCCGCATATTCCAGCGCCCGGCAGAGGGTACGGGTATTGCTGAAGCTGCTCAGGCCATTGCCGAATGCCACGCAGCCGGCATCGCGCAGAGCGATGAGTTCGGCCAGTTGTTCGCCTTCCAATCCTTTGCTCAAGGCGCCGACAGGGAAAACCTTGCTGTAACCGGCTTCGCGAGCGCGGTCCAGGATCAGTTCGGCCACTGCCGAGGTGTCGAGGACCGGTTTGGTGCGCGGTGGGCAGCACAGGCTGGTCACGCCGCCTGCCGTTGCCGCACGGGTTTCGCTGGCGATGGTGCCTTTGCGGCTGTAACCCGGCTCGCGCAGGGAGACATTGAGGTCCACGAGGCCGGGTGCGGCCACCAGACCGTTGGCGTCGATGGTCTGTGTCGCCTCGAAGCCTGACGGAGCAGCGCCGATGGCGAGGATCTTGCCCGCTTCAAGGTGCAGATCCGTGATTTTATCCAGCCCGCTGACCGGGTCGATGACGCGAGCGCCGAGAATGCTGAGCTTCACAGGGCGTTCTCCTGCTCGAATTGTCGTTGTGCGGTTTGTCCGCTCATGGCCATGGACAGTACGGCCATGCGCACGGCGATCCCGTAGGTCACCTGATTGAGAATGACGGAGTGCGCGCCGTCGGCCACGGCCGATTCGATTTCCACGCCTCGGTTGATCGGGCCTGGGTGCATGACGATGGCATCCGGCTTGGCGCCCGCCAGACGTGCAGTGGTCAGGCCAAACAGGCGGTAGAACTCGCCTTCGCTGGGCAGCAGGCCGCCGGTCATGCGTTCGCGTTGCAGGCGCAGCATGATGACCACGTCCACATCCTTCAGGCCTTCGGTCAGGTCCGTGTAAACCTTGACCCCGTACTGTTCGATGCCGATGGGCAACAGGGTTTTCGGCCCGATGACACGGATGTCCGGGCAACCCAGCGCCTTGAGGGCCAGCATGTTGGAGCGCGCCACTCGCGAGTGCAGGATATCGCCGACGATGGCCACCGACAGGTTCTCGAAACTGCCTTTGTGGCGACGGATCGTCAGCATGTCGAGCATGCCCTGGGTCGGGTGCGCGTGACGGCCGTCGCCGCCGTTGATGATCGCCACTTCCGGGCACACGTGCTCGGCAATGAAGTGGGCTGCGCCGGAGTCGGCATGGCGGACGACAAACATGTCGGCAGCCATGGCTTCCAGATTGCGCAGGGTGTCGAACAGCGTCTCGCCCTTGCTGGTGGAGGACGTCGACACGTTGAGGGTGATGACGTCCGCCGACAGCCGCTGGGCGGCGAGTTCGAAGGTGGTCCGCGTGCGGGTCGAGTTCTCGAAGAACACGTTGCAGACGGTCTTGCCACGCAACAGCGGGACTTTCTTCACCGCACGGGCGCCGACTTCAAGGAAGGAGTCAGCCGTGTCGAGGATTTCGGTGAGCAGCTCGCGGGGCAAGCCGTCCAGAGACAGAAAATGGCGCAGCTGACCCTGATGGTTGAGTTGCAGCGGGCGCTTGGCGTCGAGAGGCGTCATCGCAAGGGACTCTTAAAGGGCTGAAGCGGTGGAAAGGTCTTGAAGCTCGAGCGCCAGCGGCTCGGGGCCGGTCAGCTTGACGCGCTCGTCGGGGGCCAGGGACAGCGATGCGCCCACCACGTTGGGGCGAATCGGCAGTTCACCGGCGTCCAGATCCAGCAGGCAGACCAGCGTGACACTGGCCGGGCGTCCGTAATCGAACAGTTCGTTGAGGGCTGCACGAATGGTGCGCCCGCTCATGAGCACGTCATCGATCAGGACCAGGTGCTGGCCTTCGATCTCGAAAGGCAGCTCTGAGGGGCGAACCTGAGGATGAAGGCCGTTCTGGCTGAAGTCGTCGCGATAGAAGGACACATCCAGTGTGCCGAGGGGCGTGTCGTTTTCCAGGGCCTTGAGCAGCGCCTGTGCGACCCATACACCGCCGGTGCGGATGCCGATGAAACGAGGGTCGTTGATGCCGCGCTTGCTCAGGTGAGCGCTCAGGTCGGTAGCCATCTGACGAATCAGATCGCTGGGGTTGGGCAAGCTCATGATTGCTCCTTGATCAAAGGGCCGGGCACTGCCCATCGGGCAGGCTGCTCAGGCGGAAACTTGAAATCCGGGTATCTCGAAGCTGTTCTGGCCCGAAAAGTCACGCATTCAACAACTCGGGATGGGCATCCAGCCAGCCTTGCAGCAAAAGCGCGGCGGCGATGGCATCCACGGGATTGTCGCGATAGCTGCTACCACGCTGACCGCCACGGGCCATGCGTTCGCCCTTGGCTTCAAAGGTGGTCAGGCGTTCATCGTGGGTGTAGACCGGAATGTTGAAGCGGCCATTGAGCTTGCGCGAGAACTTTTCGGCCCGGGCGCTCATTTCACTGGGCGTACCGTCCATGTTCAGCGGCAGGCCGACCACGATGGCATCGGGTTTCCACTCGGTAATCAGCGCCTGAACCTTGTCCCAGTCCGGGACGCCGTTCTGGGCCTTGAGCGTGCACAGCTCGCGGGCCTGACCGGTAATGGCCTGGCCGACCGCAATGCCGATCTGTTTGGTGCCGTAATCGAAACCCAGGAGCAGGCGCAATGCAGCCATCAGGCGTGACCTGCCTGGGTAGAGAGCAGATTCAGATTGATCCCCAGGCGCGCTGCCGCAGCGTCGAGCCGCAGTTCGCTGTCGACCTCGAACAGGATGGCCGGGTCGAAAGGGCAGGTCAGCCAGGCATTGGCGGCCATTTCGGCATCCAGTTGACCCGCGTCCCAGCCGGCGTAGCCCAGGGCGATCACATTTTGATCAGGGCCGTAGCCGTCGGCGATGGAAAACAGCACGTCCTGTGACGTGGACAACGAAATGCCGCCCAGCTCGACCGTTGCCTGAAATATCTGGCCGCTTGGGTGCAGCACGAACCCGCGGTCGGTCTGTACCGGGCCACCGGAATGAATGGGGATGTGCTGGCAGCGCACGGGAGCGGGCAGCTCCGGTCGCAACTGTTCGAGCACATCGGCCAGGCTCAGGCTCTGCGGGCGGTTTATCACCAGACCCATTGCACCATTGGCGTTGTGCTCGACGATATACGTCAAGGTTTGCGCGAAGTTCTGATCGTGCATGTGAGGCATGGCGATCAGGAACTGATGCTTGAGATAGCTCGGGGATAGTTTTTTCATGAGCCTTAGTGTGGCGCTGCCGGGCAGACCTGACAACTGTCAGTTATGGCAGCCTTGCGATTTGTGAAGGAACGGTCAGTTACTGGACAGCTTGTCACCCCGTGCAAACTTCCAGGTGCGGATGATTTCCAGCCGATCGATGTCGGCCAGATCGCCGGTGAACGGCGAAAATGGCGCTGCCAGACGTACAATTCGCTGAGCGGCCTGATCCAGCAATGGATGGCCCGAGGACTCCAGCACCAGCACTTCATAGAGCGAGCCATCGTGATTGATCGAGACCAATAGCCGCAGGTTGCCGTAGATCTGCTGGCGGCGCGCTTCTTCCGGGTAATTCAGGTTACCGACCCGCTCGACTTTCTTGCGCCAGTCATCCTTGTACCAGGCGCCCTTGTCGCGCATGGTCGAGGCCGCATTGAGGCGATGGATCTTCGGTCGCTTGGCATAAAGCTGCTGTTCGGCCGACAGTTCGGCTTCCAGGCTGGCGATTTCATTGCTCAACTGCGAGCTGTCGAAGGAGGGCGCTTCCTTGACGGCCGGCTCGGGTTTGACTTCCTCGCGCTTGGCGGTCGTGTGCTGCGGGGAAGGGGCGACGGTGGCTACCGCGGTTTTCGGTGCTTCCTGTTTTTCCACAGGCTTGTTGGCCGGTGGTGGCGTCACCTTGTTGACCTTGGTGTCCTGATAGGGCGCGATTTCCGTGGTCTTGAGGGTTTCTGCCTTGTCCAGGGTGCCGCTGCCCTGTTGATTGTCCTGGGCCAGAAAGTCCGCCTGCTTGGGTTTTTCCTCGCTTTTGAACGTGGCGAGGGTGATTTCCAGCGTCTGGGAGATCTGTTCAGGTTTTACATAGGTGAAGCCCACGCCAAGAATCACCGCGGCATGAATAAGCGCGGCGATCATCATGGTGAAGCCCAGGCGATCCGCTGGACGCACCCCAACTGTCGAGAGTTCGAGGGGCAGGTCGTTTCTGGCCATGGATGTCATTGGCGGTTCAGTGTCTCGTTCAAAATCCGTTTCATCATAATTTCTCTTCGCGACTAAAGTCGCTCCCACACAGTCTGTACATAAGCAGGTGGGAGTAATGTCGATCAGTTAAGGTCAATGAATCACTTTGTGGGAGGCAGCTTGCTGGCGACTTTAGCGTACAAACGCAGAATATCTGCCAGTTTCAGGCCTTTATCGCCAGCAAGCTGCCTCCCACAAGTGATAGAAATTCCTTAACTGATCGGCATTACCAGGTGGGAGCGAATTCATTCGCGAAAGCCCTGCTCACCGAGCCTGAAGTTTCTTCTCGATCACGTCCATCAGCAAGCTGCCGATGTTGGTGCCGAAGGCGTTGTCGATTTCTCGGATGCAGGTCGGGCTGGTGACGTTGATTTCGGTGAGATGCTCACCAATCACATCCAGGCCGACGAAAATCAGGCCTTTTTCGCGCAAGGTCGGGCCGATCTGCTCAGCGATCCAGCGATCCTTTTCAGTCAGGGGGCGAGCTTCGCCACGCCCGCCAGCGGCCAGGTTGCCACGGGTTTCGCCTGCTGCCGGGATACGCGCCAGGCAGTAAGGGACGGGTTCGCCATCGACCATCAGGATGCGTTTGTCGCCGTCCTTGATTGCCGGCAGATAACCCTGGGCCATGATCTGCTGGGTGCCGTGGGCTGTGAGAGTTTCCAGAATCACCGACAGGTTCGGGTCGCCTGCGCGATGACGGAAGATCGACGCGCCGCCCATGCCGTCCAGCGGCTTGAGGATCACATCGCCGTGCTGCGCGGCAAATTCACGAATGATGTCCGGGCGACGGCTGACGAGCGTTGGCGGGGTGCATTGCGGGAACAGCGTGGCGAACAGCTTTTCGTTGCAGTCACGCAGGCTCTGTGGTTTGTTGACGATCAGCACGCCTGCACGCTCGGCCTGTTCCAGCAGGTACGTGGTGTAGACGAATTCCATGTCGAACGGCGGGTCCTTGCGCATCAGGATCACGTCCAGATCGTCAAGGCCGGTGTCGATTTCGTCCTGCAGTTCAAACCAGTGGGCCGGGTCGGCGAAGACCTTCAGCGGTTTCATCCGGGCGCGAGCCTGGCCAGCGTTCTGGTACAGGTCCTTCTGCTCCATGTAGAACAGCGACCAGCCACGTTCCTGCGCGGCAAGCAGCATGGCCAGCGAGCTGTCCTTTTTATAGGAGATGCGCTCAATGGGGTCCATGACAATCCCTAAGCGAACGCTCATGGGTAATATCCTCTGATCGATAACGGCCATGATGACCTTGAAATAGGCGTCAGGGTGGCGCTCCGATTGCTTCGGGTCAAGGGGCAGCGCTTTATGGATTGAGTCTGGAGAGTGTGCTAAAAAGGCTCGACATCCGCTCTTCTGCGCCATGGGTCGGCCAAACGCCACGATCCGGCGCCAGTGCCACGCAGAACACGCAGAAAATCGCTGCGGCGACGGAAGAACAGATATGGAACAGTACGCCACAGCATTGAAGGTCATGGTCATCGATGACTCGAAGACCGTTCGCCGTACCGCCGAAACGCTGCTCAAGAACGTCGGCTGTGAAGTCATCACGGCAATAGACGGTTTCGATGCGTTGGCAAAGATCGCCGATAATCATCCGCGAATCATATTCGTCGATATCATGATGCCGCGTCTGGACGGTTATCAGACCTGTGCACTGATCAAGAACAACAGGGCTTTCAAGTCGACGCCAGTCATCATGCTTTCTTCCAAGGATGGGTTGTTCGACAAGGCCAAGGGCAGGATCGTCGGTTCCGACCAGTTTCTGACCAAGCCTTTCAGCAAGGAAGAGCTACTGAACGCCATCAAGGCCCACGTGCCCGGTTTCGTTGCGGTAGAACAACAAATTTCGTGATGCCCGCGCCTGATCGCGGCTTCGCACCTGATGGGGAACACCATGGCTCGAATATTGATCGTCGATGATTCGCCGACCGAAATGTACAAACTCACCGGCATGCTGGAAAAGCACGGCCATGAGGTGCTGAAGGCTGAAAATGGCGCCGATGGCGTTGCCCTGGCCCGTCAGGAAAAACCCGATGCCGTGCTGATGGATATCGTCATGCCGGGGCTCAACGGTTTTCAGGCCACGCGCCAGCTGACCAAGGATGCCGACACCAACATGATCCCGGTGATCATGATCACCACCAAGGATCAGGAAACCGACAAGGTCTGGGGCAAGCGCCAGGGCGCCAGGGATTACCTGACCAAGCCGGTGGACGAAGAAACCCTGATGAAAACCCTGAACGCGGTGCTGGCCGGCTGACAGCCGGGCTTTCCATGGTCGAGCCACGTACTGCCTTTGAGCTGCTGCTCGATATCGATCAGCGGTGTCGATCTCTGGCGGCAGGTCTGCCGTTGCAGGAAACCCACCAGCAGGACTGGAGCGGCATCGGCTTTCGCATGGGCGAGCAACGCTTCGTGGCGCCCATGGGCGAAATCGCCGAAATCCTGCACGAGCCGCGTTATGCCGTGATGCCTGGCGTAAAGCCGTGGGTGGTCGGCATGGCAAACCTGCGCGGGCGGCTGTTGCCGCTCATGGATCTGTGCGGTTTCTTCGGTCACGAACTGTCAACGGTTCGCAAGCAACGGCGGGTGCTGGTCGTTGAGCATCAGGACGTGTTTGCGGGTCTGGTGGTGGATGAAGTCTTTGGTATGCAGCATTTCAGTCAGTTGAGCCTGATGCCCGAAACCCTTGTTGCGCCGGACATGGCCGTGGTGCCGTTCCTGCGCGGGCAATTTCTGCGTGAGCAGGCCTGGCTGGTATTCAGCCCCTGGGCGCTGACACAGTCTCCTGATTTCATGGACGTGGCATTGTAAGCGGCAGGTCGGTCCGCCCGATCTGGTCGGGCGTGTTTGTTTCACGAATCGCGGTTGGTCCAGGCGGGGGCCTGATTTAATGAGTAAGACTGGCAGGTCACTGGAAGGCGCACAGAGCCGGGCGCAGATTATTCTGTTGTTCGTCGCGCTCATCGTTTTCATCATTTTGTTGTTCGCCAACTTCACTTATCTCAATACCCAGTCGAACTACGACAAACAGTACATCGGCCATGCCGGTGAGCTGCGGGTGTTGTCCCAGCGCATCGCCAAGAACGCCACCGAAGCGGCGGCCGGCAAGGCCCAGGCGTTCAAGTTGCTGACCGATGCCCGCAACGATTTCGACCTGCGCTGGGGTTATCTCAAGAAGGGCGATCCAGCCACGGGCCTTCCGGCTGCGCCTTCTGCCGTTCGTGATGAGTTACGCGCCGTGCAGAACGACTGGGAGAACCTGCGCAAGAGTGCCGATGTTATTCTGGCCAGCGAGCAGACGGTGCTGTCCCTGCATCAGGTGGCCGCGACCTTGTCCGAGACCATCCCGCAATTGCAGGTCGAGTACGAAAAGGTCGTTGAAATCCTGCTCAAGAGTCACGCTCCGGCCAGTCAGGTCGTCCTGGCGCAACGTCAGGCCCTGTTGGCGGAAAGAATCCTCGGTGCGGTGAATATCGTGCTGTCCGGTGACGAAACCGCCGTGCAGGCCGCCGATGCCTTTGGCCGTGATGCCAGCCAGTTCGGGCGTGTGCTCAACGGCATGCTCGAAGGCAATTCGAGCATGCGCATCGCTCAGGTCGAGGACCGCGATGCCCGTACGCGCCTGGCGGAAATCTCCGAACTGTTCGAGTTCGTGTCCGGTTCGGTCGACGAAATCCTCGAAACGTCTTCCGAGCTGTTCCAGGTGCGTGAAGCGTCCGGCAATATCTTCAATACTTCGCAGACCCTGCTGGAGAAAGCATCGGTGCTGGCCAGCGGCCTGGAAAATCTGGCGACCACCCGTTCTGCCAACTCCATCGGCGAGTACGTGCTGGGCCTGCTGGCGTTGATGTCCATCATCCTGATCGGTCTGGTGATGGTGCGCGAAACCAATCGCCAGTTGCGCGAAACCGCCCAGAAGAACGAGCGCAACCAGAACGCGATCATGCGGCTGCTGGATGAAATCGAGAACCTGGCCGATGGCGACCTGACTGTGACCGCGTCAGTGACCGAGGACTTCACCGGTGCGATTGCCGACTCCATCAACTATTCCATCGATCAATTGCGCGAACTGGTGGTGACCATCAACCTCACCGCCGAGCAGGTCGCGGCAGCGGTGCAGGAAACTCAGACCACCGCCACGCAACTGGCGGCAGCGTCCGAGCATCAGGCGTTGCAGATCAGCGCCGCATCGGCAGCAATCACCGACATCGCGGTTTCCATCGATCAGGTTTCCGCCAACGCCTCGGAATCCTCGGCGGTGGCAGAGCGTTCGGTCACCATTGCCAACAAGGGCAACGAGGTGGTGCACAACACCATCCATGGCATGGACAACATTCGCGAGCAGATTCAGGACACCTCCAAGCGCATCAAGCGCCTGGGCGAGTCCTCGCAGGAAATTGGCGATATCGTCAGCCTGATCGATGACATTGCCGACCAGACCAATATCCTGGCCCTCAATGCCGCCATTCAGGCGTCCATGGCGGGGGATGCCGGGCGTGGTTTTGCGGTGGTTGCCGATGAGGTACAGCGTCTGGCCGAGCGTTCGTCGTCCGCGACCAAACAGATCGAAATGCTGGTGCGGGCCATCCAGAACGATACCAATGAAGCGGTCATTTCCATGGAACAGACCACCAGCGAGGTGGTGCGCGGCGCACGGCTGGCGCAGGATGCCGGTGTCGCGCTGGAAGAGATCGAGGGTGTTTCCAGGGTGTTGGCCGAACTGATCGAAAGTATCACCGACGCGGCTCGCCAGCAGGCCTCGTCTGCCGGGCAGATTTCGCAGACCATGACCGTGATCCAGCAAACCTCGACACAAACGACTTCGGGTACTGCCGCCACCGCAGAGAGCATCGGCAACCTGGCGAAAATGGCCAGCGAAATGCGCCGCTCGGTGTCGGGATTTACCTTGCCGCCATCCAGAGAAATCGGATGATGCCCTGGAAATGAACAGTCTTGATCGGGTAAGAGGCAGGACTCATGGCTGACCGCCGCGATTATGTCGCTCTGGAATGGCTCAAGGGCGAGATAGCCGAAACACTCAGGCAGGCCCGTCAGGCGCTGGACGCATTCGCCAGCGAGCCGGCGAACACGGCTGCCCTGGATGAATGCCTGAACCTTGTACATCAGGTTCACGGCAGCCTGCAGATGATCGAGTTCTATGGCGCGGCCCTGCTCGCCGAGGAAATCGAGCAACTGGTTCTGGCCCTGCAACAGCATCGGGTCAGCCAGTTGGCCGAGTCCATGCAGTTGCTGGATCAGGCCATGACCCAGTTGCCGGTTTATCTGGAACGGGTCCAGTCCGCACGGCGTGACCTGCCGCTGGTGGTCTTGCCGCTGCTCAATGACCTGCGCAGCGCCCGTGGTGAAAGCCTGCTCTCTGAAACCAGCCTGTTTGCCCCGCAACTGGTCGTCGTCCCGCCGCTCGATGCCGAGACACTGGCCCGGCGCAATACTGCGGAATTGCCCGAGTTGCTGCGCAAGTTGCGCCATACCCTGCAGGCTGCGCTGGTGGGCCTGATGCGTGAGCAGGATGTAAAGGCTCAGCTGGGTTTCATGGCCAAGGTGTTCGCCCGGCTGGAGCTTTTGTGTGCAGATGCGCCGCTTGGGCCGCTGTGGCGAATCGCTTCGGCGCTGGTCGAAACCATGCTCAACGGCAACTTCACCAACAGTCCGGCGTTGCGCAGCCTGCTCAAGGACGCAGACAAGGAACTCAAGCGCCTGCTGGAGCAGGGTATCGACGGCATCAACCAGCCCGCGCCTGAAGAATTGCTGAAAAGCCTGCTGTTCTACATCGCCAAGTCCGACAGCCAGGCGCCGAAGATGCAGGACCTCAAGGATCAGTACGCCCTGGCGGAAGCCTTGCCCGGCAATGACGTGGTCAATGAAGAGCGCGCCCGCATGGCCGGGCCGGACCGCGATGCCATGCGTTCGGTGATCGTTGCGTTGTGCGAAGGGCTGGTGCGGGTCAAGGAGCGGCTTGATGTGTTCGTGCGCGGTGACCGCCAGCACGTCAGCGAACTCAATCCGCTGCTGCCGCCGTTGCGCCAGATTGCCGATACCCTGGCGGTGCTTGGGTTTGGTCAGCCGCGCAAGGTCATCATCGATCAACTGGCAGTGGTTCAAGGTCTCGCTCAAGGGCAGCGAGAACCCAATGATGCCGCGCTGATGGATGTGGCCGGTGCCTTGCTGTATGTCGAGTCGACACTGGCCGGGATGATCGGCCCTACCGAGCAGACCAATCAGGAAGACAGTCGTCTGCCCACCACTGACCTGATGCAGATTCACCAACTGGTGATCCGCGAAGCACGGATTGTCCTGCAGCAAGCCAAGGATGTGGTGCTCGATTACATCGATGGCGAGTGGGATCGCCAGCGGCTTGAGCCGCTGTGTGCCTTGCTGATCCAGGTGCGTGGTGCTCTGGCGATGATTCCTCTGGCCAGGGCGGCGAGCCTGTTGGCCGCCTGCAACGAATACATCGTCGAGCACTTGCTGGTGGACGACAACCGTCCTTCATGGACTCAGCTCGATTGCCTGGCCGATACCCTGACCGGGGTCGAGTATTACCTGGAGCGCATGGGCGAGGATCACGAGGCGCCGGGTAACCAGATTCTGGACCTGGCCCAGCAAAGCCTCGCCCGGCTGGGTTACTCGCCTGCACCGGACACGCTGGATGTGCCGCTGCTGGACGAAGTCATCACTCAGGACGAATTGCTGGAGCTGGATGACCGGCAGGTGCTGGTCAGTCCGACGCAGACCATCGCTCAGGTCCTGGCCAGCCCGGTGTCTGCCGTCAACCCGCCAGCTCGCCATATCCCCGCCAGCCTGCTGCCTCCGCCCGAGGGTGAGGAGGCCGTGGACCAGGAGTTGTGCGAAGTCTTCCTCGAAGAAACCGAGGAAGTACTGGATGCGCTGCGTGAATACCTGCCGCGCTGGTTTGCGTCGCTTGGCACTCCCGGCCATGGCGATAGCAGCGCATTGACCGAAGTGCGCCGGGCGTTCCATACCCTCAAGGGCAGCGGGCGCATGGTTCGCGCCCTGGTTCTGAGTGAGCTGGCCTGGTCGGTTGAAAACCTGCTTAACCGGGTGCTGGAAGGCGATGTTCTTGCGGGCCTGGAAGTGCAGCAATTGCTGACTGAAGTGCTTGCCTTGCTGCCTTCGGTGATCGACGACTTTGCCAGTGATGCGCAGCGCCAGCGCAACGATGTGGATACCCTGGCCGCCCGCGCCCATGCACTGGCCAACGGTCTTGAGCCTCCCAAAAGCATCCCGGCTGCCCGCCATGGAGCAGAAGCGCTGGACCCGCAGTTGCTGGAGATTTTCCGTCAGGAGGCCTATGGGCATCTGGGGGCGCTCAACCGCTTCCTCGATCACGCCGCGCAAAGTGCTTCGCCCTCCATCACCGATGCCTTGCTGCGCTCGCTGCATACCCTCAAGGGCAGTGCGCACATGGCCGGCGTTTTGCCGATTGCCGAACTGGCGAGCCCGCTGGACCAACTGGTGCGCGAGTACAAGGCCAACCTGATCGCCATCGGCGCGCCTGAGCTCAAGCTGTTGCGCAGTGCCGAGCCTTTGCTGCGCAAGGGCCTCGAGCAACTGGAGAGCAAGCCGCTGGCCGAGATTCCGGGAGCTGCCAGATTGATCGAGGCGGCTCATACGTTGCTCAACGAGCGCCTGACCAGTGCGCTGCGTGAGTCGGACAGCGGCTTGCGCATCAATCACAACCCCAAGCTGATCGCCACCTTCCTGGCCGAAGGCATGGACATTGTCCTGGATGCCGAGAACCTGTTGCAGCGCTGGCGCGAGCACCCTGGTGAGCGACAGGAACTGAGCGCATTGCTCGACGAGTTGACCACCCTTGGCCATGGCGCCCATCTGGCTGATCTGCCTCAGGTCGATGAGCTGTGCGAGGCCTTGCTGGACCTTTATGGCGCTGTGGAAGAAAGCAGTCTTGCGGTCAGTGAGCGCTTTTTCAGCGAAGCCGAAAATGCCCATGAAGCCTTGATCAACATGCTCGACCAGGTGGCGGCCGGTCAGAATGTCGATCCGCGTCCCGAATGCATTCGCGCCTTGCATGAACTGCTCGACGAGGCGCTGGACCCGTCCGCCATGGGCCTGATCAAGAGTGACGGTGTGCAAGCGCCGAGCATTACGGAGTTCGATGCAGCCACCGCACAACTGGCCAGTGAAGCGTCAGGTGCCGAGGTGGCTGATCTTGACGACGAGATCGTCGAAATCTTTCTTGAAGAAGCCGTCGATATCCTCGACAGCGCCGGACAATCATTGCAGCGCTGGCTGGAAGATCCCGAAAGCCCATTGCCGTTACCGTCCTTGCAGCGCGATCTGCACACCCTCAAGGGCGGCGCGCGGATGGCCGATATCATGCCGGTGGCGGCGTTGGGTCATGAACTGGAAGTTCTTTACGAGGGCCTGATCGACCGGCGCTACAGCTATTCACCGGAACTTGCCGGTCTGTTGCGCGCCAGTCACAACCATCTGGCGCGCATGCTGGAGCAACTGCAGGACCATCATCGACTGACCGATCCTGCGCCACTGATCGAGGCCATCGGCAGCTTCCGTCAAGGCACCTTCGTTCCCGCAGACAGCGAGGCCGAGCAGATGTGCGAACCGGCTGAGCCTCAAACCGAGGATGCCCCGGAGCGCGACCCGGAACTGCTGGAAATCTTCCTCGAAGAAGGCTACGACCTCAGCGAAAGCTCGGGCGCTGCCCTGGCGCGCTGGCAAGCCGATCCGCAGAACCTGCTGGAAGTGGAAAACCTGCTGCGCGACCTGCACACCCTCAAAGGTGGTGCGCGCATGGTCGAAATTGCTCCCATCGGCGATCTGGCCCACGAACTTGAATCCCTTTACGAAGGGCTTTCACGTGGCGACCTTCAGCCAGGCCCGCTGATGATCAGCCTGCTGCAAAGCGGCCATGATCTGTTGGTCGACATGCTTGATGCGGTGCGTGCAGACAAGCCTTTGCCCAGCGCTGCCTTGTTGATCGAGAACATCCAGAAACTGGCCAGCCTCGAGCCTGTGGTTCAAACACCGATTATCGAGGCCCCGGAGCCTGTGCCCGCGACGCCGGGCAATACCGAGCCGGAAGCCGAGCGCAGTGGCCCGGAAATGGTCAAGGTCGGCGCCGAGCAACTGGAGACACTGGTCAATCTGGCAGGTGAAACTTCGATTTTCCGTGGGCGGATCGAACAGCAGATCATCGACACGCAAATCACGCTGGTAGAGATGGAAACCACCATCGAGCGTATGCGCGACCAGTTGCGGCGTCTGGATATGGAAACCCAGGGCCGTATTCTCAGTCGCGATCAGGTTCAGGCCGAGCGCCTGGGTTATGAAGAATTCGACCCGCTGGAAATGGATCGACATTCGCAGCTTCAGCAATTGTCGCGAGCCTTGTTCGAGTCGGCCTCCGACCTGATGGACCTCAAAGAAACCCTGGGCAGTCGCGCCCGGGATGCGAAAACCCTCTTGCAGCAGCAGGCCAAGGTCAACACGGAATTGCAGGAAGGCCTGATGCGGACCCGCATGGTGCCTTTCGAGCGGCTTGTGCCGCGCTTGCGTCGGGTGGTGCGTCAGGTTGCTGCGCAACTGCACAAAAAAGTCAGTTTCGACGTGGGCAATGCCGACGGCGAAATGGATCGCACGATCCTCGAACGCATGGTTGCGCCGCTGGAACACATGCTGCGCAATGCGGTGGATCATGGTCTGGAAAGCACCGAAAGACGCCTCGCTGCCGGTAAGCCGGAGCAGGGCCATATCCAGCTGAATCTGATGCATGAAGGCGGCGATATCGTCATTGAACTGAGCGATGACGGTTCCGGTGTCGATATCGCTGCCGTGCGCCGCAAGGCCATCAAGCGCGGCATGATTCAGGAGGATGCGCAGCTCTCCGACGACGAAGTCTTGCCCTTCATTCTTCAGGCCGGGTTTTCCACGACTGAAATCATCACCCAGATTTCCGGGCGTGGGGTCGGTATGGATGTGGTGCATGCCGAGGTCAAGCAACTGGGCGGCTCGATCGTCATCGATTCGGTGCCGGGGCAGGGCACGCGCTTCCGGATTCGTCTGCCTTTCTCGGTGTCGGTCAACCGTGCCCTGATGGTGCAGTGCGCCGAAGAGCAGTATGCGGTGCCGCTCAATACCGTCGACGGCATCGTGCAGGTCATGTCCACCGACCTGGAGGCCTGTTACCAGAGCAGCCCACCGCGCTATCACTACGGCGGGCGCAGTTATGAATTGCGTTATCTGGGTGAACTGCTCAATAGCGGCAAGCCCAGGTTTGCCGGTCAGTTGCAGTCTGTGCCGGTGTTGCTGGTGCATCTGCAAGAGCAATGGCTGGCGGTGCAGGTCGATGCGCTGGCGGGCTCCCGGGAAATCGTGGTCAAGAACCTGGGGCCGCAATTCTCAAGGGTTCAAGGGATTTCCGGTGCGACCATTCTGGGCGATGGCCGGGTGATCTTCATTCTTGACCTGCTGGCCCAGATCCGTGCCCTGCAAGGTCGCTCGCAGATGCAACAGTCACAAGGGCTGGCTGCTCCTGTTTTCAGCGAAACCGAACACACCCGGCCTCTGCTGATCATGGTGGTGGACGATTCGGTGACGGTGCGCAAAGTCACCAGCCGTTTGCTGGAGCGCCACGGCATGCATGTGCTGACCGCCAAGGACGGTATCGACGCCATGAGCCTGCTGCAGGAACACACGCCGGATGTGATGTTGCTGGATATCGAAATGCCCCGCATGGACGGCTTCGAGGTTGCCAGTCAGATTCGCCACGACCCACAGCTCAAGGACCTGCCCATCATCATGATCACTTCCCGCTCCGGCCAGAAACACCGCGACCGGGCCATGGCCATCGGGGTCAATGACTACCTGAGCAAGCCGTATCAAGAGTCGGTGCTGCTGCAGAGCATTGCCCACTGGAGCCAGGTCAATGCCTGAAAGAACCTTCCAGAGCAGCCGCCTCACCACCCTGACCGGGCTGCTCCTGCCCTTGAGCGACCGCTCCCTGCTGCTGCCCAATGTCGCGGTCGCGGAACTGATCGACTATCAGGACTGCACTGCCGAACCTGACGCACCCGAGTGGTATCTGGGGCCGATCAGCTGGCGTGACCTGAAACTGCCCCTGATCAGCTTCGAAGCCGCCTGCGGCGGCCGACCTCGTGTAGGAGGCCGTGCGCGCATCGTCGTCCTCAACGCCTTGGGTGGGCGAAATGAAGTCCGCTTCATCGCCTTGCTGACCCAGGGTATTCCGCGCTCATTCAAGGTCGACAGCCAGTTGAGCTACGTGGACGTGCCCCTCGCCGAACTGGAACTGGCCGCCGTCCAGGCCGGAGACACCGTGGCCCGCATCCCCGATCTCGTGGCGCTTGAACAGCGAGTGGTGGATGCGGGGCTGGTTTGAGGCGATTCAGCAGGAGCGGATCGGGCGGCGCTCCGCTTATCCGCGAGGCGTTGTTGAGGGCGATAGATTTTCTTCGGATGTACGGGCGCTCCCACAGGTGTTTGACTTAGTAGGAGCGGATTCATCCGCGAGGCGTCATTTAAGACGATGCATTTTCTTTGGATGTACGGTCCTCTCGCGAATGAATTCGCTCCCACAGGTGTTTGACTTAGTAGGAGCGGATTTATCCGCGAGGCGTCATTGAAGACGATGCATTTTCTTTGGATGTACGGTCCTCTCGCGAATAAATTCGCTCCTACTTTGTAAGTCCGATCAGTGAAGGCATACCTTTCCCGGATTCAACCCCCGGCAAAGATACTGGCTATTGGCTTGACGCTTATCACTGCTGCCGTAGACTGACTTCATCCGACAAGGAGTCTCCGGTATGCGGTATTTGCACGGTTTGTTTTTCGGGTTGATGGGTGTGGTGTGTGTCGCTCAGGCGCAAACGCCGGCCGAGGTTGACCCGTTGTTGGATAACGCTGCATCTGCCGGTGTCCAGCCTGCTTCTGCCAGTGAGGCGCGAGGGGTGTTGCGGGCGCAGGATCAGGCGGTGCTTGCCAGTGAGCTGGCCGGGCGTATTGTCGACCTGCCGCTGCGCGAAGGTGAAACCTTCAACAAGGGCGATATGCTGGCTCGCTTCGACTGCTCGGCCTATCAGGCCCAGCTCAATGCCTCCCAGGCCGCCAGTCGCGGTGCCAATGAAGAGCTTGCTCACAATCGGCAACTGGCTTCGCTCAATTCGGTGGGTCGTTTCGAGGTTGCACGTGCAGAAGCCCGTGTCGCCGAAACCCAGGCGCAATCCAGTGTCTTTCAGGTCCAGGTCAAACGTTGCAGCGTGATCGCTCCGTATGACGGGCAGGTCGTGGAGCGCAAGGTCCAGCGTTATGAAAGTGTTTCCCCCGGCACGCCGCTGCTGGAGATCGTCGATAACCGGACTCTGGAAATCCACCTTCTGGTGCCGTCCCGCTGGATGGGCAAGCTCAAGGCCGGGCAGACGTTCAGTTTCGTGCCTGACGAAACCGGCAAGCCACTGACCGCCACTATCAAGCGCTTCGGTGCGCGAATCGATGAAGGCAGCCAGACCTTGCTGCTGGTAGCCGGTCTGCCAAAGTCCGAAGGCCTGCTGGCGGGCATGAGCGGAACGGCTCGTTTCCCGGAGCTTAAGTGAACGCCTCTGTGCCCGGCGTGGTAGAGCGGGTCTTTGCCCAGTTTCTTGATCTTGAACGACTGACCCGCGCCGCCCGCACGACCGATCAACTGGCTTACAGCCTGGTGAATGACGGTCAGCCACTGTTTGGCTTTCGTCATGCCGCGCTGGTGATTGCCGGCAAGGTGCGAGCAGTGACCGGTGTCAGCGTGATTGATCCCAATGCGCCCTTTGTCGCGTTCGTCGAGCATGCAGTCGCGCAATTGTTCAAGCTGGAGAAGGCCAAGCCGGCCAGTGTCGTGGCGATGGAGTCGCTCAGCGATTCGGTACGTGAAGACTGGCAAAGCCTGTCGGCCCTCCATGTGTTCTGGCTGCCGTTGCTGGACCACAAGGGCGAAGTGTTCGGTGGCCTGTGGCTGGCCCGCGACAAACCCTGGGCTGCGCCCGAACAGGTTCTGCTCTCGCAATTGGGTGATACCTACAGCCATGCGTGGCTGGCGTTGGCGCCGCACAAGCCCTGGCGTCTGCGCTGGAGTCGCAAGCGTCAGGTGCTGCTGGTGGCTCTTGCGCTGCTGAGCCTGCTGATCCCGGTTCGCCAGTCGGTTCTGGCGCCTGCCGAAGTCGTGCCATTGGCCGGTCGTGTGGTGGCTGCGCCGCTGGACGGCGTGATTGCCGAATTTTTGATCAAGCCCAACCAGCCCGTGAAGACCGGCGACCTGCTGGTGCGTTTTGAAAACACCACGCTCAAGGCTCAGGCCGACGTGGCCGAGCGCACCCTGGGTGTTGCCGAGGCCGAGCTGAAAGCCAACTCGCAGCGGGCGTTTGCCGATGCCGAGTCAAACTCGAAGGTCGACTTGCTGGCCGCTCGCGTCGAGCAGAAACGCGCAGAGCGCGATTACGCACGTGAATTGCTCAAGCGCAGTGAAGTCCGCGCCGAGCGTGACGGGATTGCGGTTTTCGCCGATGCCCAGCGCTGGACAGGCAAACCGGTCCAGACCGGCGAACGCCTGCTGGAAATCGCTGATCCATCCCAGGCCGAGCTGCGTATCGAACTGGCGGTGGGAGATGCCATTGCTCTTGAACCGGACGCGGAAATTGCTCTGTTCCTGGACAGCGATCCCTTGCATCGTCACTCCGCTCGCCTGGAGCGTGCGGCCTATGAGGCTCAGCCGACGCCCGGCGGCCAGTTGGCCTATCGCCTGGACGCCTCATTCCTGGATTCACCGCCTCCGCGTATCGGTCTGCGCGGCACCGCCAAGGTTTTTGGCGAGCGAGCGCCCCTGGCGTTGTATCTGTTGCGCCGGCCTCTGGCAGGTCTGCGTCAGAGCGTAGGCCTGTAAATGGCGCTGCCCAGCCTGCGGGCGGATCTGCAACTCACTTCTGCGGCCCCTGCACTCGACGGGTCGCCGCGCTGGACGCTGGCCGATCCCATACGCGGTCGTTATTTCAAGCTGGGTGCCCAGGCTATCCGCCTGTTGCGGCATTGGTCGCTGGGTGATCCTGCGCAGGTGCTGCAGGCCGCCAATCGTGAGCCCGGTCTGCCGTTGGGCGATGACGAAGTGCAAGAGCTGCTGATCTTTCTGCGCAGCCATGACCTGATCGCCTCGACTGACCCGGATCAGCGCGCCAGCTATGCCTACAAGGCCATGGCTTCGCGTCAGGGGCTGTGGCAGATGCTGCTGCATCAATACCTGTTTTTCCGCATTCCTCTGTGGCGCCCGGATGCATTTCTCAATCGCGCCTGGCCCTGGTTGAAGCGCTTTGGTCCCGGCATCCTGCGCTATGGCCTGCCTGCCACGCTGGGGCTCGGGATATTTCTGGTGGCGCGGGACTGGCAGCGCTTTATCGGCACCTTCCCGCATCTGTTCAGCCTCGGCGGTGCGCTGGCGTTCGGTGCGGCGCTGTTTTTTGCCAAGCTCTGTCATGAGTTCGGCCATGCCTTCATGGCCAAGCGTGCCGGGTGTCGCGTGCAGAGCATGGGCGTTGCGTTCATGGTGTTGCTGCCGTTGTTCTACACCGATGTCAGCGATGCCTGGCGAGTGAATGACCGACGCGCCCGTTTGCTGATTGGCGCAGGCGGTGTGCTGGCTGAAATGCTGCTGGCCTGTATCGCGCTGCTGGCCTGGTCACTGCTGCCCGACGGGCCGGCACGCACGGCTGCGTTCATGCTCGCCAGCGCGACCTGGCTGACGACGGTGGTGGTCAATCTCAATCCGTTCATGCGCTTCGATGGTTACTTTCTGATCAGTGATCTTTGGGAAGTGGATAACCTTCAGGGCCGCGCCTTTGCCCTGTGTCGCTGGCGCTTGCGCGAAGCCCTGTTCGGTTACGGCCTGCCAGCGCCCGAGCCCTGGACGCCAACCATGCAACGGCGTCTGCTGTGGTGGGGTTATCTGTCCTGGCTGTGGCGTGCGGTGCTGTTTTTCGGGATCGCGCTGGCGGTCTATCACCTGTTTTTCAAGTTGCTGGGGATTTTCCTGATGTTGGTGGAACTGGGCTGGTTCATCTTTCTGCCGATCTTCAAGGAAACGCGTCACTGGTGGGCAAATCGCGAGCAGGCCCATACGCCGCGTGTGTTGCTCAGTGGCGCAGGGCTTCTGGCGCTGGTGTTGCTGCTGGTGGTGCCTTGGCACAGCAGTGTCGAGCTGCCGGTCATGCTGGAAGCAGGCAGGGTTACGGCACTCCATGCGCCGGTCGCCGCACGGGTGAGGCAGGTGAACGTGCAGGACGGCCAGAAGGTGGAGCAGGGCGCAGTGCTGGTGGAACTGGAATCGCCGGATGTCGATTCGCGCCAGGCCATCGTGCGTCGTGAAATCGAAATCCTGCAATTGCAGATACGTCGTCAGGCCGGGCGCAGCGAGACGGTGGCGGATGTGGGCATCATCGAGCAGCGTCTGGCCAGCGCCGTGGCGGAGTATCGCGGTCTGGCAGCTCAGCGTGAGCGTTTGCTGGTACGTGCTCCACAGGCCGGTCAGGTTCGCGACCTCATGCCGCAACTGGCTCCGGGCCGCTGGGTTTCGACCCAGACGCCTCTGGCCCGTGTCGTCGAGGGCGGCACCCGGATTCGGGGGTATTTGGCTGAAGATGCCTTGTGGCGTATCGCTCCGGGTGACAAGGGCCGTTTTATCGCGGACGACCCCATGCGCTCGTCGCTGCAGGTCGAGTTACTGGATGTGGATGCCAACGGCGTGTCCTATCTGGATCAGGAAGCTCTGGCGTCCGATCACCACGGGCCGATCGCCGTGCGCCGCGACGAGAATCAGCGTGCGGAGCCGGTGCAGGCGCAATACGGGGTACGCCTGAAAGTGATGGACGATATCGAAGCACCCACCCAGCCGTTGCGCGGGGTTGCGGTGTTGCAAGGCCGAAGTGAATCGCTCTTGGGGGCAACCTGGCGCAGGTTGGCGGCCCTGGGGGTTCGTGAAAGCGGTTTCTGAAAAAGTGGTTTCCAGGGAAAGAGGACGACACTGATGTTGAACAATGCAGACGGGCTTGAAGTCAGGCCTTCACGTGATACGGACAGCCCGTTCATTCAGTCGCTCTACCATTCGGCCAGGCCCGATTTGCAACTGATCGATGGCGAGCGTGATCTGGTTGAGGACGTCATTGCCCAGCAATTTCGTGTGCAGGAAGCCGGCCTGGGGGGTGAGTTTCCCAATGCGATGCATTACGTGATCGAAAAGCTCGGCACTCTGATCGGCGCGCTGGTGGTGGACTTTGGTCCCAATGAAATCCGTGTGTTGTATCTGGCGTTCATTCCGGCAGCCCGGGGCAAGGGTTATGGGCGCACGGTATTGCAAGGTGTGCAGCAAGCCGCCGAAAAGGTCTGTTGCCCCGTTGCGACGGTGGTCTGGGCCAATAACCCCCATGCGCGCCAGCATTATCTGGCGCTGGGGTTTCAGGTCGAGGAGCGGGATGTGGCGGCGGAGCGTCTGGTCTGGTATCCGGGCCAGGCCAAGGCGGGCTGATCAGTTGAAGCTGATGCAGTAATAAGCCAGGTTTGCATCGCGTCCCATGGGCGGCACTCGGGAAACAAAAATCTCTTCCAGCCTGCCCAGTTCCGGCAGATCGAGGGCGCACAGGCCATCGACGAAGGCGCTGGGCTCCAGTGAGTTGAGGCTGACGCTGAAGGGCAGGCGCTGGTTGTCGGACAGGCGCGCCAGCGGTTTTTCATCGATGGAAGAGATGGCAATCGGCAACTGACTGCCATCGTCCAGTTGCAGCGAGCAGGTGCTGCCCAGCAGTGTACGGAAATGTTCGACGGTAATGTCTTGCAGCATGGAACGACTCCAGCAAGGGGAAGAGCCCTTCCCTGGGCTCGGGCGGATCAGTTGCGAGTAGGGAAAAGACCCTGCAGGGCAATGCTGAAGTTCACGACCAGAAAAGGGTTCATGCTATCCAGAGGCTGACTACCTCCAACGGACTGCATGGTCCCGCTGATAGCGGTCGAGACGCCTTTCTGCACGATAGGCGCTCCGGTTCCCAGGTCCGGTGCAAACATGTTGGCGGAAGTCGGGCCGGCTGTTGTGCCTCCGATATAGCTGTTGGTAGCCGTTGGCACAATGGATCCGGTAGTGCTTGGCAGGGCGCCCAGGTTGATGGTGGTTGTCGCTGTCAGGGCACTCATCTGGTGTACGTGAGCCGGCATGTTGGCGATGGCGACCGTGACCTTTTCAACGCCCGACGCAGTGCCGATCACTCTGTTGGTCAGGTTGAGGCCGGTTCCCTGGTTGACCGGCACCCTGCCTTGCAGGTTGGGCAGCATGAAGTTCTGTGATGCATTGCCTCCATAAATGACGCCCAGCAACGCGTACAAGGCGTTGTACTGACTGATGTTCAGCGTCTGGCCGTTACATTGCGCCCAGCCATTGGGTGCAAAGGGAAAGCCGAACGTCATGATCGAGCCCATAAAAACTTCCATAAACCCTCATCCTTCCTATGTTATGGGTAATGCGTGAGCCACCCAGGCTTCGGCCTGCAGTAGTGGCAAGATGAGAGCGTAGTTGGTGTTTCATGAACTGCTTTGCTTTTACACATGCATGTCGTGATTGAAACATTTTGACGCGGTGTGTTGATAAAGATGCTTTCTCCCTCCTCCATTTCAGGAAAAGGGCTACAAAATTTTTAGCGTTTCCCACGACCGTTCATCTGATAACTATCATCCAAAAAAACGGTAAAGCCCGGAAATAAAGGCTTTCGCGTCTGAATATGCGTGTTTTGTGACGATATGGGCTCAAGTTCAGGGAACTAATGTCGAAGTAATACTATTCGAGTATTTTTTGTTACGTTAGGCTGACATTGGTTTCCAGACGGACAGGAACAGGCAGGCACGGGATGCACGACTTCCACTTCATATCGGGTCTGCCACGTTCGGGTTCTACCCTGTTGTCGGCCATCCTTCTGCAAAACCCTCGCTTTCACGCTGGCATGAGCAGCCCGGTCGCTTCGCTGTTCTCCAGCGTTCTGGGCCAGTGCAGTGCTGGCAGCGAATTCGCCTCCGTTATCGACACCGACGCTCGCCGCCGCCTGCTGCGCGGGATTTTCGATAGCTACTACGCCGACAAGACCGACAAATCCATCGTCTTCGATACAAGCCGCGGCTGGTCTTCACGCCTGCCCGCCTTGATGGACCTGTTCCCCAAATCCAAGGTGATTGCCTGCGTGCGCAATGTGGCCTGGATCATGGACAGCATCGAGCGCGTGTATCGCAACAATCCGTTCGAGAACACCAAGCTGTTTGTCGACGATGCCGAGCGCAACACCGTCTACAGCCGCGTCGAGACCCTTGCGCAACGCAATCGTCTGGTGGGTTTTGCCTGGGCTTCGCTCAAGGAAGCCTATTACGGCGAACATGCCGATTCGCTGCTGTTGATCGATTACGACCTGCTTTCCCAGGCACCGGAGCGAGTCATGCGCCTGGTGTACGAATTCATCGGCGAGCCCTGGTTTGCCCACGATTTCAACAACCTTTCCTATGACGCGCCGCAGTTCGACGATGCCTTGGGCGTCTCCGGCCTGCACAAGGTAAAACCCAGGGTTGCCTTCGAAACCAGGCACACGATCCTGCCGCCCGACCTGTTTGAGCAATATTCAAAGTTGTCGTTCTGGAATGACGGTTCGGCAAGCGCTGCCAACGTCATTCGCATGAAATCAGACGCCGCGGTCAGTTGATCGCGGTTTTCCATATCAGTGTTACAGCGTTCGATCCCGGGTGAGCAGCATGTGGTGGAATAAGAAGAAGTCGCCGACCGTAAAGCGGGCATCCTCGGGTGCGAAATCCTCCGCTTCCCCCATGATCATGTCGCTTGAGCCGCGGATGTTGTTTGACGGCGCTGTGGCTGCCACCGTGGCCGATGCCGCTCAATCCGACAGCAACGCGACGAACGAGGCTGCCAAGACTACCGATCAGGCTGGCGCCAAGGACACCGGTAGCGACAGCCATGCGCAATCGGCTGCCACGGCTGATATCACTACCACGTCGACTGCCGTGACAGGCAATACCGTGGTCTTCGTCGACTCCCGGGTCAAGGATGCCGACAGCCTGTTGGTGGGTGTTGCGCCCGGTGCCCAGGTGGTCATGCTCGATGCCACCAAGGACGGCCTGCAACAGATCGCCGATTATCTTGAGTCCCACCAGGGCGTGAGCTCGGTGCAGATCATTGCCCACGGCAATTCGGGCGATCTGTGGCTGGGCAACAGCTATCTGTCGGCGGACAACATTGCCCAGCGCAGCGCTTTGCTGGCCGAGATCGGCCATGACATGGTCGCCGGCGGCGATATCCTGATTTACGCCTGTAATACCGCCGAGGGCGAGTTGGGCCTGAGTTTCGTCGACTCGCTGGCGAGCCTGACCGGCCGTGACATCGCGGCATCGACCAACCGCACAGGCGTGGGCGGTGACTGGACGCTGGAGATCGCGACCGGCACCATCGAAAGTGCCAGTGCCTTGTCTCAGCAGGCGATGAACTCGTACGAGTGGGGGCTGGCGACTTTCACCGTCACCTCTACAAGCAGCACCGGCGCAGGCACCTTGCGTGCGGCCCTTGCCAGTGCTCAGAACGGCGACATCGTGACCTTCGCCAGCAGCATGACCGTCTTGCTCGACTCCCAGTTGGTGGTCAACAGGAATATCACCGTCGATGGCGACTTGAACAACGACGGCGTGGCTGACGTCACCCTCGACGGTCAGAATAGAACGAGCGTGATCCGTGTCACCTCCGGTACGACGGCCACCTTTGACGGCCTGATCATCACACGAGGCCTGGCCAGTACGGCAGGTGCCTCCAGTGGTTCGGCCATCGCGGCGGCTGATGCATTGGGTGCAGGTATCAATAACGCGGGTAACCTGACGCTGCGTAACGTTGCCGTCACTGCAAACTCGGCTGCTGGTGGTGGCGGTGGCGGTGGTGTGCTGTCACCTAATATCGGTGGTGGCGGCGGTGGTGGCGGCGGTATCGGTGGCCAGAATGGTGCTGCCGGTGGTAGTGCCGGCTCCTATAGTCCGTCCTCTCCTTCGGCCAACACGGGCGGTAATGGTGCAGCTTTCAGCACCATCTATTTCGGTGGGCGTGGTGGTAACGGAAGTGGTGGTGGCGCCGGTGGCGTGGGTGCGCCTTATGGCTATACCAATGGCGGTGCCGGCGGTACCGCTTCCTCAGGCGGGCGGACCATCGGCGGCGGTGGTGGCGGCTCGGGCTTCGACGCAAACGGCGGCAGAGGCGGATCGGCAGCAGGCGGTATCTATAACTCCACCACCGGAACCCTGGCGATCATCGGTACTTCGACCATCAGCAGCAACATCGCAGCAGGCGGTGGTGGCGGCGGTGGTGGCTCGATCGGTGGCAACGGAGGTCGTGGTGTTGGTGCCATCTGGAACAGAGGCACGCTCAACATCACGGCGACCAACAACGCGGCAATGACCGGTAACGTGGGGGGCAGCGGTGCGGGTGGCCAGGCAACCAGTGGTGGTACGAACGGTACATCGCCAGCGAGCGTCAGCAATATTTTCAATGACGGTGGAACGCTGAACACCGCCTACAACTCTGACGTTACTTCACCCACCATCTCCAGCATCGTGATTGCCAACCCGTCTCTGGGTTCGGGTGGCACGTCTGCCGTGACGTTCACCTTCAGTGAGCCGGTGTTCGGTCTGGATATTTCCGAGATTACCGTTCCAAACGGCACGCTGAGCGGCCTCACCACGACCAACAACATCACCTGGACTGCCACGCTGACGGCGGCCAGCAATGTCGGTGACTCGAGCAACGCCATTACCCTGGCCGGTTCTGCCGTGCAGGACTCAGCGGGCAATATCGGTACGGGCACCGGGACGTCCAACAACTATGTGGTCAGTGATACCGTCCCTCCGACAGCGTCTATTGTGGTGTCTGACAATGCGCTGATCTTTGGTGAAACCTCACTGGTCACCATTACGTTCAGCGAAGCGGTAACCGGGTTCACCAACGCTGATCTGTCGGTTGCCAACGGCACACTGACCGCGGTGAGCAGCAGTGACGGCGGTGTTACCTGGACCGCAACCCTGACGCCGAACTCTAATCTGACCAGCGCGACCAACGCGATAAACCTCAACATGGCCGGCGTGCAGGATCTGTCGGGCAATGCGGGCAGCGGCACGACCCCATCGAACAACTATTCAATCGACACTACCCGTCCGGTTGCCACTATCGTGGTTTCCGATACGACCTTGAGTATCGGTGAAACCGCGCAGGTCACCTTCACGTTCAGCGAAGCGGTGAGCGGTTTCGGCGTTGCCGACATTACTGTGCAAAACGGTACCTTGAGTACTCCGACCACCAGCAACAACATAGTCTGGACAGCCACCTTCACGCCGGTCGGCGGCATTGCTGACAGCACCAACATCATTACCGTGGACAACAGCGGTGTCACCGATGGGTCAGGCAACGTCGGTGCAGGTATCTCCAGCTCCAATAACTATGCGATCGACACCTTGCGCCCGACAGCGTCTATCACAATGTCGGACACCGCTCTTTCCATCGGTGAAAGTTCGATTGTCACCATCACGTTCAGCGAGGCCGTGTCCGGATTCACCAATGCCGACCTGACGGTCCCCAACGGCACCTTGACTGCCGTCAGCAGCAGCGATGGCGGTATTACCTGGACGGCGACCTATACACCTAATATCAATATCGCCGACACCACTAACATGATCACGCTGAGTAATGCCGGCGTGACCGACCTGGCCGGCAACGCCGGGACCGGTATAACCAACTCGCCAAACTTCACCATCGATACCATCCAGCCGACTGCCACCATCGTGGTGTCGGACACCGCATTGAGAATCGGTGAAACTTCGCTGGTGACCATCACGTTCAGCGAGGCGGTGACAGGTTTCACCAATGCCGACCTGACGGTTGCCAATGGCACGTTGAGCGCTGTCAGCAGCAGCGACGGTGGCATCACCTGGACGGCCACACTGACGCCGACCGCCAACCTGACCGACGCTACCAACCTGATCACGCTGGATAACACCGGGTTCTTCAACGGTTCCGGCAACTCGGGCAGCGGCACGACCGTATCCAACAACTACGCCATCGATACCGAGCGCCCGACCGCGACCATAGTCGTGGCCGACAACGCCCTGAACATCGGTGAAACCTCGCTGGTGACCATTACCTTCAGCGAAGCCGTGACCGGTTTCACCCTGGCAGACATCACTGTGAGCAACGGTACACTCAATTCGCTCAGCAGCAGCGATGGCGGTGTGACCTGGACAGCGCTATTCACGCCTGCGGCTAATATCACCGACAACACCAACGTCCTCACTCTTGCCAATACTGGCGTGTCCGATGCGGCAGGCAACGCAGGCACGGGTACTACCGACTCCAATAACTACGCGATCGACACCTTGCGCCCGACTGCGGCCATTACCATGGCCGATGCTGTGCTATCGGTTGGTGAAACCTCATTGGTCACCATCACGTTCAGCGAGGCCGTAACCGGGTTCACCAATGCCGACCTGACGGTCCCCAATGGCACCTTGAGCACAGTCAGCAGCAGTGATGGCGGTATCACCTGGACGGCGACCTATACGCCCGATATCAACGTCTTCGACACCAGCAACCTGATCACGCTCGATAATTCCGGTGTGGCGGATCTGGCTGGCAACTCCGGGAGCGGCTCGACCAACTCGTCCAACTTCACCATCGATACCCGGCAACCGACTGCCACCGTTGTGGTGTCGGACACTGCGTTGAGAATCGGTGAAACCTCGCTGGTCACCATTACGTTCAGTGAGGCGGTAACAGGCTTCACCAATGCCGATCTGACGGTTGCCAATGGCACCTTGAGCTCGGTCAGCAGCAGCGATGGCGGTATCACCTGGACAGCCACCCTGACGCCGACCACCAACCTGACCGACGCCAGCAACCTGATCACGCTGGATAACACCGGGTTCTTCAACTCTTCAGGCAACTCGGGCAGCGGTACGACCGTCTCCAACAACTACGCCATCGATACAGAACGTCCGACCGCGACCATAGTCGTGGCCGACAACGCTCTGGCCATCGGTGAAACCTCGCTGGTGACCATCACTTTCAGCGAGGCGGTCAGCGGTTTCACCAATGCCGACCTCAACGTTGCCAATGGCACCCTGAGCGCAGTCAGCAGCAGCGACGGCGGTATCACCTGGACCGCAACCCTGACGCCGACTGCCAACCTCACCAGCGCCAGTAACGTCATTACCCTGAATAACGGTGGCGTGACCGATGCGGCGGGCAACGCAGGTACTGGCCTCACGACTTCGGGCAATTACGCGATCGACTCTGCGCGTCCTACCGCGAGCATCGTTGTGGCAGACAGCGCTCTGTCAGCAGGCGAAACCTCGCTGGTGACCATCACCTTCAGCGAAGCGGTCACCGGTTTCACCAACGCCGACCTGACAGTTCCCAATGGCACCTTGAGCGCAGTCAGCAGCAGCGATGGCGGTATCACCTGGACAGCGACCTTTACGCCGAATGCCAACAGCTCTGACACCAGTAATGTGATCAGCCTGAACAGCAGCGGCGTGACGGACCTTGCAGGCAACGCCGGAACCGGTATCGTCAATTCGGGCAACTTCACTATCGACACCCAGCAGCCGACCGCAACCATTGTGGTCGCGGACAGCGCATTGGCGGTCGGTGAAACCTCCCTGGTGACTATCACCTTCAGCGAAGCGGTGACCGGTTTCACCAACGCTGACCTGACGATTGCCAATGGCACCTTGAGTGCTGTCAGCAGCAGCGATGGCGGTATCACCTGGACGGCAACCCTGACGCCGACCGCGAACGTGACCGATGCCACCAACCTGATCACGCTGGACAACACCGGCATTGCCAATGCTTCCGGCAACATCGGCAGCGGCACGACCGTTTCCAACAACTACGCTATCGATACCGCGCGTCCTGTCGCGAGCATCGTGGTTGCCAACAGCACGCTGGGCATCGGCCAGACCTCGCCGGTCACGATTACCTTCAGCGAGGCGGTCACCAACTTCGATCTTTCGGACCTCAGCGTGGCCAACGGCACCTTGTCGAATCTGGTCAGCAACGACGGCGGCATCACCTGGACCGCAACCCTGACGCCAACGGCGAATATCAGCGATGCGAGCAACTTCATTGTCATGGACACCAGTAATGTCACGGATCTGGCGGGCAATGCCGGCTCCGGTGTCATCAACTCGGCCAACTATGTCATTGACGGCCAGGCGCCGAGCCTTGCGAGTATTGTGATTGCCAACCCGAACCTGACCACGGGTCAGACCACTCAGGTGACCTTCAACTTCAGCGAGCGTGTCAGCAACTTCGACCTTTCGGATCTCAGTGTGGCCAACGGCACCCTGTCCAACCTGGCCAGCAGCGATGGTGGCCTGACCTGGTCCGCGACCCTGACGCCGACAGCGAATACGCTGGATCCGAGCAACTTCATCACCCTGGACAGCAGCGGTGTGACGGACCTGGCAGGCAATGCCGGTATCGGTATCACCAACTCCGGCAACTACGCGATCGCGACCCTTTCCCAAGGTGGCGATCCACAGTTCCGTATTGCCGATTCGGTGCCGCTGACCAGCCAGCCAAACCTGCCATTGCAGCCATCGCTGTTTGGCCCGCCGACCGGAAACCTGGGTTCGCCACTGAGTTTCGCGCCGCTGTTCGAGCAGCGCACAACAGGCGGCAGCCTGCCACCGGTGGGCAATATCTTCATCAGCAACGGCGCGCTGGCACCCAGCTTCATCGCTCAAGTCTTCACGTCGGATGCGCCTGGCAGTAACGCAGCCTCCAACGGCGGTTTCCTGGGCTTTGGTAACGGGGAAGGCGGCGTGTTCGGCAACAGCACATTGTCGACGCTCTTCACTCGCGAGTCCTCGACTGACACCTCGTCACAAGGTGCTTTCGGTAGTGGCAGCAGCCGTGGGTTAAGCGAATCGTCACAAGGTATTCGCGGCAGCTTTGGCGCGCTGACCCTGGAGCAGCAGCTGCAATTGCTCAAAGAAGGCGAGCAGAAACAACTGCATGAACTGGCATGGGCTTTGGGGAAAGCCGGTATCAGTGAAGTGCAGGCTTGAAACAGCGTTTGAGTCAGGCGCCGGCAAATCCCGGCGCTTATAAAAAAGAATGTGGGACAGGGGCGGTCGAAGGATGAATAGAAGTCAGAAGTTATTCAGTGTCAGCCTGCTGGCGCTGGTCGTCAGTGGTTGTGCTGTCACCAGCAAGCCGATCGACCGTAGTGTCAGTGAGCAACGCGCACAAAGCGATCTGCAGGATATGTACAAGAATCAGGAGCCTTTGAACGGCCCCCTGACCCTGCACCAGGCCATGGCTCGTGCGGTCAAGTACAACCTTGAAGCCCGCCTGAAAATCATGGAAGAAGCCCTGGCCAAGCGTCAGCTGGACCTTGCCAGCTTCGACATGCTGCCACGCATGGCTCTTTCCGCAGGCTACGCCGGGCGCAGCAACGTCAGCGCCTCCAGCAGTGAAAGTGTCGAGACTGGCACCCAGTCCCTGGAACCCTCGACCTCCCAGGATCGCAGCCGTCGCGTCGCCGACCTCACCATGGTCTGGAACGTCCTCGACTTCGGCGTCAGCTACATCAGCGCCAAGCAGCAGGGCGACCAGCGCCTGATCGTTCAGGAGCGCCGCCGCAAGGTCGTCAACACCATCGTTCAGGACGTGCGCTCGGCCTACTGGCGTGCAGTGGCCGCCGAACGTTTGCTCAAGCAGATCGACAGCCTGATGGCCCGCGTCGAGCAGGCTCAGGGCAACAGCCAGAAAATGAGCGCGCAGCGCGTCGGCGATCCGGTTCAGGCACTGAGCTACCAGCGTTCGCTGATCCAGGCGACCCGTCAGCTTGAAGAACAGCGCAAGGCGTTGTCGCTGGCCAAGACCGAACTGGCAACCCTGATCAACCTGCCTCTTGGCAGTGAGCTGACCCTGGCGACTCCGGACGATTACTCGATCCCGGAACTGAAAGTCGACATGAGCGTGCTGGAACACGAAGCCCTGGCTACCCGTCCGGAACTGCGCGAGCAGGATTACCAGACCCGTATCAGCTCTGCCGAAACCCGCAAAGCCATGCTGCGCCTGCTGCCGGGCCTGGAATTCTCCGCCGGGGGCCATTACGACAGCAACTCCTTCCTGGTCAATGACAAATGGGCCGACATGGGCGTCAAGGTCACCTGGAACCTGTTCAACGTGATCTCCGCGCCTGCGGCTATCGACGTTGCCAAGGCCGGTGAAGAAGTCGCAGCTGCACGTCGTCAGGCCATGTCGATTGCCGTGCTGGCCCAGCTTTACGTGGCCAACGCCAACTATCGCGAAGCCATGCGTCAGTTCAAGACCAGCCAGCAATTGTCCGATATCGACGGCGAAATCGTCGGCCAACTGCGCAACCGCTACAAGGCCGCAGGCATTGGTGAGCTGGACCTGATCCAGGGCGAACTGAATACCCTGCAAGCCGACCTGCGCCGTGACCTGGCCTACGCCGATCTGCGCAATGCCTATGGTCAGATCTTTGCCAGTGCCGGGCTTGATCCTCTGCCGGAGCAATTGCCTTCGAGCGATGTTCAAGTGATCGCAGGGGCCTTGGCATCCCGTGAGAACCAATGGTCGGCGGGTAACATCGCCGAGCCTGTGAAGGCGGCTGAAGTACAGGCCAAGTAAGCATCCGTGCTTCCGGTCTTTTCCCGCTTGCCTGTAACAGCGGATCTGCCTCTGCTGTTACAGGCGCTTTCGCGTATTGCCGACACGGCCTGGGCTGCGCATTTCAATGCCGGTTACTACGAAGGGCAGTGGTCCGGTGTCGCGCTGATTTCCGCTGCCGATGCCCTGACCGAATTATCCTCGGGCGCAGGCGAAGCCATCCTCCGGGAACCATGGCGAACCGACGAACGTTGGGCCACAGCCCTGCGCGACCTGCCGCTGGATATTCGCAGCGCCCGCCTATTGCGTCTCGGGCCGGGCAGCCGGATCCACGAACACCGCGACTACGACCTCGATGGTCCGCAGGCTGATCGTCGTCTGCACATTCCCTTGCTCAGTTCACCGGACGTGGACTTCATGCTGGACCGCCAACGTATCCCGATGAATGCGGGCGAGTGCTGGTTTCTCGATCTGGCCAGGCCTCACAGCGTCGATAACTGGGGGCAACAAGAGCGGGTGCATCTGGTGCTCGACTGCCGACCCAATGCCTGGCTGGAACAGCAGATCGAAGCCGGTTTATCCACAACGCCACCCGCCGGTCTGGGCCGTGCTGCCGAAGCTTTTGTACAGTTCAGGGCCTTGCTGGAGAGCGATCCCCGGCTGTGCCGTATCCTGCAGGCCGAGCCTGACATCGAGCTTTTCATCGCTCGTACTCTGGAAATGGGGGCCGAACGTGGCCTGCACTTCGGTCGTGAAGACATACGCGCTGCGATGCGTCTGGGGCGCAATCGATGGAATCGACAATGGACAGCCTGAAAGACTGGCTGCCCATCCGCATCTGGCAGCAAGCCCATGAGTGGCGAGTGGACTGGTGCTGGTTTGGCGAGCGCAAACTCGATCAGCCGTTCTTTCGCGATGCGGTGGACGAAGCGCTGCGCCTGCCTTTCAATCAGGCGTTCCGTCGTGAAACACCCCTTGCCGTGTTGTGTGATTGGCAACTGCCTGCCGTTGAACCTACGGCCTTCGTTTATCACGCTTCCCGTTGCGGCTCGACCCTGATCGGCCAGATGCTGGCGCAACTCGACGAAGCGATAGTGATTTCCGAACCGCCACCGCTCGATGCACTGCTGCGCGGCACGCTTGATTCCGACTTGCGTAATGCGGCCCTGCGTGGCCTGCTCGCCGCCTATGGCCAGCTCCGACGCGGCACCGAGCAGAAACTGGTGATCAAACTGGATGCGTGGAACATCGGTGAATTGCCGCTGCTGCGCGAGTGCTTTCCTGATGTGCCGTGGATGTTTGTGTATCGCGAGCCTCTGGAAATTGCCGTTTCCCATATACGCCGTGCAGGCATGCACATGGTGCCCGGCATCATTGGCCCCAGCTCGCTTGATGGGGAAAGTCAGGGCAGTATCCGGGAAGACTACATCGCTCAGCGACTGGGCCGGATTCTCGACTTCGGTCTTGAATACTGCCGCGCTTTTGGCGGCCTGCCGGTGAACTACCGGGAACTCCCCGGCGCAATGGAAGGGCACCTGGCGGACTTCTTCGGGCTTGAGGCTGCGCAACGCAGCAAGGCGCTGCTGGCGACGGTCCAGCACGCCAAACAACCGGGCCAGGTATTTGTTGCCGACAGCCGGGATAAACACCGTGAGGCCAGCGACCTGCTCAGGGAACGGATAGAATGCTGGACCCGCACGTCCTACGAGGCGCTGGAAGTCTTGCGAGGTGAGCGCAGCCTCAACCGGCAGGCATAAGCTCGATAGCTCTACACATTTCCATTATTGGCCTGGGATCAGAGTTTCCCGGGCATCGCTGTGAATGCTCAACAGGAAGTCCAGGTATGGCAGTGCATAAAAGAACATTGTGGGGCGATTTGAAATTCATTGTGCTGGCCGTCATCTTTTTGCTGATAGCCGTACCCGGAAGTTTTGCTGTTTACCGGCTTTTCTGGACCGATGCGACGCTATGTCTGGCGGAAGGGAAAGTGCTCAGTGATGAAGAGCATCGGCAGCGTTTTCTTGAGAGTCTGGTCAGGTTTGAAGTCGAAAACAGTTATCTTTACAAAAGACATGATGGTAATGATTTTCTAAAGACAGGTGTTGTATACGATGCCAAGTATTATGACCCTGTTCGGATAATCAAGACCTCAAAAAACAATGACCGGTCTTTTGAAGATAATTTCGGGATAAAATTACTTGCGCCCTTCAGAGAAGAGCGCAGGATTGACTACCCCCGTGAGCCGTTCGTTCTGGTGAGCTATTACGACCAACGCGGTGGCTCCTCGACGTTTACTGATTCGCGAGATGTCTCGATTGTAAAAGACACGGCTTTATTACGTGATCAGGTTAGTTTTTACGACAGAGTCAGAGGATTCGGAAGCCGCTTTTATAAAGTGGGTTTTACTTTCGTCAATGTTGAGTGCTGCGGAAATGACAAATACAGTCAAACCGAGGAGCGCTATCAACAGATGAAAGAGCAGGCCTGGAATAATACGTTGAGTTCTATTTCCAGAGACTTTGCTACTCATACCCATGTGGCGGTTTCATCGGGGTGTGGAGAGGTGTTGACGGGTGATAATGGAATTGGAACGCGCAGCATAATATGGATCAATTCAGGGGGTGAATGATGAGTATGCCAACCAGCGAGCAAATTGTATCGAGATACCTTTTCAATCAGGACGCACCTCCTGGCAATCTCAAGGACGAAAAGCTGATCCGTCCTAAAGATGCAACGGGTGATGCCGTATATGTTGATATGAATGAATACATGACCACGGGCGCCGGGCGCTTCGTGGGCATTGAGGAGTTCAGGTTCGTACGCAGGTTTCTGGCCGGTAACGACTACGGTGATAAAAAGCTGCCTCCAGGTACTTACAGCACCTCCGAACTTCTGGACTTTTATGGGATTAAAGCTGCTGATCGGGTCATGTCGGTCAGTGGTTATACGCGAGGCGTCGATCAGAGTGACTATGCTGAGCGTGCTTATGTATTTGGTACCAGCGGATATCAAGTCAATGCCGATGCATTGTTTTACGTGGGGGAAGACGGTTCAAGAGCGATCTCCAATGTCAGCGTCGAACCGGTAGACGATAACTTCGATTATGAAGGTGGCGGACTTCTCGCCAAAGTGACAAATGCTTTAACGGTAGGAAATATCGATCCTTCCGGTATCGGTCGGACAGTGCCTATAAAATTTACCGGCACAGTGACGAACAGGCAAAATCTTACAAGTGCTGACTGGGCTTCGCTGGAAGCGTTGAGTCGTGAAAAGGAAAAGATCGAAACCGAAAATCAACTCCTGCTTCTTACCGGGTCGCCGGGGTTTGCCGCACAGTTTGCAGCCATTCTTGGAAGGCTGGTGACTAACGATATCATTACCTATGAAGACAGCGAGGGTCGGTATGTTGTCTATGACGGTAAAGATATCAATAACAGCGGTGTAATCGACCCTGACAATCTGAATAACGTCACCGAGCTCATCATGTATGACGGTGCAGCCGTTATAGCTGGCAACGGTAACGACACCCTTTATGGAACAAACTACTCAAACGACGAACTCTACGGTGGTGCCGGGAACGATAAGCTCGATGGCCGTAAAGGTGCTGACCGCATGCTCGGCGGATCAGGAGACGATACCTATACCGTGGATGACGAGGGTGACACCGTCGTCGAAAAGGCAGGTGAGGGCACGGATACCGTCAAGTCCAGTGTCGAGTTCAGCTTGGCTGATGAGTTTGAGAATCTGGAGTTGACAGGAACTGCCAGTGTCAATGGAACAGGCAATAACCTCGACAACCGGATTCTGGGCAACTCGGGAAGTAACGTTCTGAGAGGAGAGGGCGGCAACGATTACATTTCGGGCAACTCCGGCAACGATACGATTGAGGGGGGCGCCGGGAACGACACACTCATTGGTGGCTATGGCAGTGACGTGCTGGAAGGCGGGGATGGCAATGACATTCTTCAAGGCAGTGAAAGCGGCGACAGAGGCAGTTCCGACTCCGATACGCTGAACGGAGGCGCAGGCTTCGATATCTACAAAGCGCAGTCCAATGACGTCATCTTCGACTCTGATGGCAGCGGAGGCGTCTATCTCGAGAACCGCCGACTCACCGGCGGCAAGCGCAAAGAGGAAGATCCTGAAGACACCTATTACGGTGACGGCAATACTTATGTGCTCAAGAACGGCATCCTGACCATCAACGGCAGCCTGACCGTCAATGCTTTCAAGAACTATGACCTCGGCATTGCTCTGGAGCTGGAGGACGAAGAGGAGGAAGAGGAAGAAGCTCCCGAGACTGACGATGCCGAAAGTCGTACTTCCCCCATTGTTCTCGACCTTGACGGCGACGGCATTGAAACGCTTGCGGTCGGTGCCAGCTATTTCGATCTCGATAGCGACGGTCTGAGCGAAATGGCCGGCTGGGTCAGCCCCGACGACGGCCTGCTGGTGCATGATCGCAATGGTGACGGCCGTATCAGCAACGGTACCGAACTGTTCGGTAACCACAGTCTGCTGAACAATGGGCAGACTGCCCAGAATGGTTATCAAGCCCTGGCTGAATACGACAGCAATGGCGACGGCATGATCAATGCCCAGGACGCCTCCTATGCCAAGTTGCAGGTCTGGCGCGATCTCAACGGCAACGGCACCAGTGATGCCGGAGAGCTACAAAGCCTGACCGATGCTGGCGTGGTGTCGATCAGTACAGGCTACACCGACTCAAACCATGTCGACGCCTACGGTCATGAGCACCGCCAGGTCAGCACCATCATGCTGGCCAACGGCATGGCGTCGACCGCAGCGGACGTCTGGTTCAAGGTTGACGCCTCCAAGCGCGTCAACAGCGGGGACATCGCGCTCACTGACGATGTCTATTTCCTGGCCAACGCCAAGGGGTTTGGCAAGGTGCAGGATCTGCATCAGGCCATGGTGCTCGACCCTGAACTGAAGACGCTGCTCGCCCAGTATGTATCCGCTACCGACGCGGCCAGCCGCGACCAGTTACTGGACAACCTGATCTATCGTTGGGCCGGAGCGCAGGATGTCGATCCCTTCAGCCGTGATCCCAAAAAGGTCTACTCCCATGTGATGGACGCGCGTCAGCTTGTTACCCTGGAAAAGCTCGTGGGCCATGCCTACATGGGACTATGGTGCTGGGGGGAGCGCGACCCCAACCCGCACGGCCAGGCTGCTCCGGTCCTTGTGGCCGAATACCTTGAATTCAAACGTTTCACGGCGGCGCAGATTCTGGCCCAGACCGAATATGCCAGTGAACTGGACATTATCCGCACGGCCTTCGGCTCGGACGCCCACAGTATTTCGGTCGACTGGAATGCGTTAAAGGACAAGCTGAACGTATTGCTTGCCAACGGGCAGGATGATCGCATCCGTGGTGTCATCAGAGTACTGACTGATCTTGGGACCTATTCCCCTTCTTATCGGGCCCAGCGTGATGATGCCTTTGAAACCATTGCGGCATTCAATCCCGATTTGGCCACCTTCTTTGACTTCTCCAGCTTCATAGGCACAGCCGCTAACAATACGCTCTATGGCATGGGCTATGGGACTCTCTTCTACGGCCTTGGAGGGGATGATCGGCTGTATGGCAATGCGGGCGATGATAGCTATCACTTCGCGCGTGGGCATGGCAACGACGTCATTCTGGATCGGGGAGGCCTGGATCAGATCGTCTTTGCAGACGGCATTGCCCAGAGCGATCTGGTGTTTTCGCGCAACGTCACGACGGTCTGGATTCATGTCAGGAATGCCGACGGCAGTGATGCAGGTTCATTGCAGATCGATAACTTCTTCAACTTTGATGGTTCACTCGATTTCGGCGCCATCGAATTAATCCGCCTGGCTGATGGAAGCAGTCTGAACCAGCAGCAGATACTGGCGTTGTTGACCTCCAACTCCCTGACCCAAGGGGATGATCTGGTGTTCGGCACGGCGGCCAGCGACACCATCGACGCGCTGGCCGGCAATGACAACATCCATGGTCTGGGGGGTAACGATCAACTGTCCGGTGGGGCTGGCAATGATGTACTGATGGGGGACGACGGCGATGATGTGCTGAACGGTGGCACTGGCGACGATACCTTGATCGGAGGCCGCGGCAGTGACACCTACATATTCGAGGCAGGCCATGGCCATGATGTCATCGACAACGTTGCCGATGCGACCGAGGTCAAGCGTGACCGACTGATGTTTGGAGCCGGTATCGAGCCTGCATCGGTTATCGCCAGGCGGGCAGGTGATGACCTCCTGTTGTCCACCTCAGCCAATGACAGCATTCGTCTGAACGGCTATTTCGTCTCCGAAGCGGGCAATGGCACGGCAGTCGATGAAGTCGTCTTCCACGACGGCACGCTCTGGGGCATTGCCGACATCAAGCGCAAGGTTCTGGAGGCCAGCGCCGGTAACGACGAACTGCTGGGCTATGCCTCGAACGATGTACTGAATGGTCTGGGCGGTGACGACTTTATCGCCGGATACGGCGGCAACGACACCCTGTTCGGTGGTGACGGACAGGACTCTCTCGATGGCGGTGTCGGAAACGACAGTCTGTACGGCGAGGCTGGCAACGACAACCTGTACGGCGGTGAAGGTAACGACCTGCTCGATGGTGGCGACGGCAACGACTGGATGAATGGGGACGTCGGTGATGACACCCTGATCGGCGGGGCTGGAGACGACAGCCTCAATGGTGGTGCTGGTCGAGACACGCTTCAGGGCGGTGCTGGCAACGATTATCTGTACGGCGATGCCGGGGACGATTTCCTGGCAGGCGGTGAAGGTAATGATCGTCTTGACGGAGGCAGTGGCACCAACAGCTACCTGTTTGCCCGCGGTGGCGGTCAAGACCTGATTCTGGATGCCTACGAGAATGTGGTCACCATTTACCTGGCCGACTTGCCTCTGGAAACCCTGGTGTTCCGTCGCAAAGGCACAAGTCTGGATGTCTATTTCCCGGACAGCCCGCAGGATTTGCTGTCGCTCGCATACTTCTTCAACAACGAAACGCCCTCCGGTGGCATTCACCTGCATTACGGAGATGGGCTTGAGGCTGTCATCAGCCCGGAACAACTGCATCTGTTGACCCTGGAGGGCACCGAAGCTGCTGACCTGATCCAGGCCTATTCCGGTAACGATCTGATCGAGGCACGTGGTGGCGACGATGAGGTGTATGCCGGTGCCGGTAATGACAGCATCGATGGTGGTGAGGGCAACGATTATATCGACGCCGGTGATGGCGACGACACGTTGCAGGGGGGCAACGGTAATGACACCCTGCTGGGTGGTCTGGGCGACGATGTGCTCACTGGTGGCAGTGGCAATGACCGCATGGACGGTGGTGGCGGCAATGATCGGTATTTACTCCGTGCCGGCTGGGGCGATGACATCATTTTCAACAGCGTCGGTAGCGATAGCGTGCATTTCAGTGGCGTAGCGCCGACTGACCTGCTGCTACGCCGCGATGGCCTGGATTTGCTGGTCATTCATCAGGTTACTGGCGACCGGCTCCGTATCCAGGGCCAGTTCTCCTATCAGGCCGGGCAGCCCGGAGCGACAGCGGTCGGGCGGTTCGTCTTCGACAATGCCATGGTCTGGGATTTCGAGGCGCTCAGGCTCAAGGCCATTGAAGGCTCCGACAAGGATGACGCCATCCTGGGCCACGCTGACAATGATGTGATCGAGGCGGGCGCTGGCAATGACTATGTCGATGCCGCGGAAGGTGATGACGTAGTGGCCGGAGGTGACGGCAATGACACGCTCTATGCCGGTGGCGGGAACGACACTCTGCATGGAGACGACGGCGACGACCTGCTGATCGGCGGTGGAGGCTTTGACACACTGCATGGCGGCGCGGGCAACGACACACTTCGTGGCTACGGTCTGCTGGATGGCGGTACCGGAAATGACTTGATCGAAGGCAGTGGCGAACTGCTTGGCGGAGATGGAGAGGACATTCTGCGAGGCCAGGGCAATGACATATTGTCAGGCGGTGCGGGCAATGATGTTCTGGAGGCCTATAGCAATCCCTGGATTCGCAATACAAACACGCTTTCCGGCGGTACGGGAGATGACACGCTATACGGCTCCTTTGGTGACGACACCTATCTTTTCAATCTGGGTGATGGCCTGGATCTGTTGATCGAGCGTCGTGCCGAGCAGGCCTATAGCAATATTGCGCCGTCCTTTGACATCTTGCGTTTCGGTGAGGGGATAAGGGCTCAGGATCTGGCCTTCACCCGCACAGGCAACGATCTTGTCATCAGTCACAGCAACGGTACCGATGCCATTACGGTGCAGAACTGGTATCAGGAACCAAGCGATCACTTCAAGCTGGAAAGCTTCAAGTTTGCCGATGGCACCGTGCTCAGCGGTCTGGACGTCGAGGCGCGTGCCATTACCCTGGGTTCCAGCGGCAACGACACAATCATCGGCTACCGGAATCAGGATGACCGTATCTATGGTGGCGCTGGTGATGACCAGCTCTGGGGCCAGGCAGGCAATGACCTGCTGGTGGGCGGAGACGGCGCGGACTATCTGGACGGAAGTATCGGTAACGACCGCCTTGAGGGTGGAGCCGGTAACGACTCGTTGATGGGTGGGCAAGGCGCGGATGTGCTGGTGGGCGGTGCAGGCGATGATTATTACGCTATCGACGACGTCAACGACCAGATCATCGAACTCGCGAATGAGGGTGATGATTTCATTCGCACCACGGTCAGTTACACGCTCGGTGCCAATATCGAACGCATGGCCTCCGATGGTTCGGCGAATCTGGTCCTGACCGGCAACGAGCTGGCCAACGGCTTGTGGGGCAATGCTGGCGATAACGTGCTGGCTGGCCTGCTGGGCAACGACTATCTCTCCGGTGGCACAGGCAACGATGTCTATGTGTTCAACCTGGGCGATGGTCAGGACACCATCGACAACACCGACGCTATCAGCGCAGTCGACACGCTGCGTTTCGGTTTGGGGATCAGCGATAACGACGTCCTGGCTTTCCAGCAGGGCGAACATCTGTTCCTGAAGATCAAGGGCGCCAATGACCAGATCGCCCTGTCGGGTTACTACTCGGCCAATACCGTCAGCAACGGCGTCACTGTTGACAAGAAGATCGACCGGGTTGAGTTCGCCAACGGAGTTGTCTGGGATCAGGCCAGACTGCAGGAGGTCGCGAGCCGTGCTGCCAGCAACAAAGCCCCGGTAGTCAACGCCAGCGTCCCGTCCTTGACGGCCAGTCAGGGTGCGGCTTTCAGCTACACCATTGCTGAAAACACCATTACCGACCCGGATGCCTGGGACTCCATCACCTACAGCGTGAAAATGAGGGACGGCTCCGATGTGCCCGCCTGGCTTAAATTCGATGCCAAGACCCGGACGCTGTCCGGCACACCTTCGGCATCTGATGTGGGAAGCCTGCAATTCATCCTGTGGGGCACGGACAACTACGGCTATGCTGCCGGTACCTATGCCAACCTGACCGTTACCCTGCCCAACCAGGCTCCCAGAGTTGCCAACGCGCTGGCGGACCAGAGCGTGGCAGAAGGAGCGGTCTTGTCCTATACCGTGCCAAGCGGCGCGTTTACCGACCCCGACAGCGGCGATACGCTGACCTACTCCGCGACTCTGGCGGATGGCAGCGCATTGCCTTCCTGGCTGACATTCAATGCGTCTACCCGTCAGTTCAGCGGTACGGCACCGACCTCGGCCATCGGTAAGACGAGCGTCAAAGTCATTGCCAGGGACAAGGGCGGGCTGACGGCCTCGGATGTCATGGACATCGTTGTGACCGTGCAGAACCTGACGCTGAACGGTACATCGGGAGCCGATACCCTTACCGGTCGCTCGGGCAACGATACCCTGAGCGGCGTTGCCGGCAACGACACTCTGACCGGCAATGCGGGCAATGACCGACTCGATGGTGGCGCGGGTAACGACACGATGCGGGGCGGTACCGGCGACGACACCTATGTGGTGGATTCGGCTTCCGACGTGGTAATCGAAAACGCAGCAGAGGGGACCGACACCGTGGAGTCCAGTGTGACCCTGACCCTGGGCGCCAATGTCGAGAACCTGACCTTGACCGGTACCTCGGCTATCAACGGTACGGGAAATACGCTGGACAACATCCTCACCGGTAACAGTGCCATCAATACCCTTACGAGCGGAGCCGGTAATGACCGCCTGGACGGCAAGGCCGGTGCTGACCGACTCATCGGCGGTGCGGGTAACGACACTTACGTGGTGGACAACACCAGCGACACCATCACGGAAAATGCCAACGAGGGAACCGACACCGTCGAATCCAGTGTGACCTGGACGCTGGGCAACAACCTGGAAAACCTGACGCTGACAGGCACCTCCGCGCTCAACGGTACGGGCAATGCCCTGGACAACATCCTTACCGGCAACAGTGCGGTCAACACGCTGACAGGCGGAGCAGGCAACGACCGTCTGGATGGCAAGGCGGGGGCCGACAGGCTCATCGGTGGAACGGGTAACGACACCTATGGGGTGGACAATACCGGCGACATCATCACCGAGAATGCCAACGAGGGAATCGACACCGTCGAATCCAGCGTGACCTGGACCTTGGGTTCCAACCTGGAAAACCTGACACTGGTCGGCACGTCCGCGATCAACGGCACGGGCAATGCCCTTGCCAACGTCCTGAGTGGCAATGCTGCGGCCAACACCCTGACCGGTGGCGCGGGTAACGACACCTATATTCTGGGGCGTGGCTATGGCGTCGATACGGTGGTCGAGAATGATTCGACCAGCGGCAATATCGACGTTGCTTCGTTCATGGAAGGCATCGCTGCCGATCAGCTCTGGTTCCGCAAGGTGTCCGGTACCAACAACCTGGAAGTCAGCATCATCGGAACCTCCGATGCACTGGTAATCAAGGATTGGTACGCAGGTTCTGCCACTCATGTCGAACAGTTCAAGACCAGTAATGGCAAGACACTGCTCGACAGCAAGGTGCAGGGCCTGGTGGACGCGATGGCAGCATTCTCGCCGCCAGCGGCTGGTCAATTGACGTTGCCGGATACTTACAAGGAGCAGTTGTCATCGGTGATTGCGGCCAACTGGCAGTAAGCACTTCTGCTTCATAGCCCGCCCGCCATCAGGCTGGTTGGCTATGAAGCCTTGACGTTATACGGAAGGCGCAATGTCTTCCGGGAAGCTGAGCCGATTATTTTGCCTATTCGGCTCATCTGGTGAGCCGAATAGCGCTATTATTCGGCTCACACCCAGAGAGCTTTCCCATGAACGAACCCCTCAACTGGATCTGGCAGCAGCCAGACTGGCCGCATTTTCGCTGGCAGGCCGAGTCGTTGGCGGCATTGTTGCGTGCGTGTTCACAGGCTCAGGGCCGGTTGCTGGGTATGTTGAACGCAGCCGGAGCGGATACCAGCGCGCAGACTGAACTGGATGCTCTGCTGCAAAACATCATCACTTCATCGGCCATCGAGGGAGAGCAACTGAATGTCGGTTCGGTGCGCTCTTCGCTTGCCAGACGCCTTGGGCTTGAGGGTGGTCAACAGACCAACCCGCGCAGCGAAGGCCTGGCAGAACTGATGCTCGATGCCACGCAACAACATCAGCCTGCGCTGAGCCTCGAGCGGGTATTGCACTGGCATACCTTGCTGTTCCCGGAGCCGCAATCGCTCATGACTCATCGTATTCGGGTGGGAAGTCTGCGAGGCGAAGAGCCCATGCAAGTTGTTTCCGGGCGTATGGATCAGCCCATCGTGCATTTTGAAGCACCGCCACGCCACGGGCTGGAAGCCCAACTGCAAGCATTTCTGGACTGGTTCAATACCAGCCGCTCCGATATCAGCCTCGACCCTCTGTTGCGTGCGGGGCTGGCGCACTTCTGGTTCGTGACTCTTCATCCCTTCGACGACGGTAATGGACGCCTGACGCGTGCCATCACCGATCTGGCGCTGGCTCAGGCTGAAAATCAGTCGATTCGTTTTTACGCCATGTCTGCCAGCATTCTTGCCACCCGCAAGGAGTATTACCTCATCCTGGAGCGCAGCCAGAAAGACGGCCTGGATATCACGCCATGGCTTCAATGGTTCCTTCAGACTTTGCTGCATACCCTGGAGCAGGCGATAAATCGCATCGACCGGGTTCTGGCAAAAGCGCGTTTCTGGCAACAGCACCAAGACAAAGGCCTTGCAGCAGAGCAGATCAAAGTCCTGAACCGCTTGCTGGATGGAAACCTGCTGGCCGACAAACCGGGTTTTGAAGGCGGCATCAGTGCTGCGCAATATCAGGCCGTTGCCAAAGTCAGTAAAGCCACGGCCACCCGGCATCTGGCCGATCTACTGGAAAAAGGCTGTTTGCAAAAACTGCCGGGCGGTGGGCGAAGTACGCGGTATGAAGTGAGGTGGGGGTAAACGCTCTGGCTTTTTCGCTAGGCAATGCCGATCACTTAAGGTTAATAAATCACTTTGTGGGAGGCAGCTTGCTGGCGAAAAAGGCCTGAAACCGGCAGATATTCCGCGTCGTACGCTGAAGTCGCCAGCAAGCTGCCTCCCACAAGCGCACCGAACTCAAGGTTATAGGTCATCCAGCGAAATCTTCACTCGCTGGGAATTGGCCAAACGCTCGCGAACATCCACCTCACTCAGCCACCGATAGCAAGACGCCTCTCTTTCCCGTGAGTGAAATTTCCGAGAGAATCCCGGCCGCTTGCGCCCTGTGATTCGGGTCACTAACCTCCTGCCGTCGCTGCAAAATCAGCGATCAGGTTTGGTAGACCTAGAGTTTATTGGCGCAAGGCGCCACCTTTTACGAGGCGCTTTTTTACGGCCTGTGTTTTGGTGGCCGTGCGCATGGCGTCCTTGGACGCGCCGGGTGCCAATAACCGGTTCTACCAACTTGCGTGCGGCCGCCACCCAATCGTTGGTAGCGATGGATGACGGCTCCTTTTGGTTTATTGGAGTTGTATCTCGTGCTCAAAGTAACCCCCGATCCTCCCGTTATGCCCACCGCTCATTTCACAGCCAGCGAATCTCTTGGCCAAGAAGAAGCCCTTGTCCATGCCTCCGATTTACTGCGCTGCGCCATGGCCACCGCGTACGAGTGCGGCGACAACCTCAGCGGCTCGCAGCGTGACCTGGCGTTTTCTGTGGTGCACCTGATCGAGATGGCCAATACCTTGCTGGAGCGGTCGTTGAGGTAGATGTCACCGCAGCATGTGCTTTCAGTGGGAGCGAATTCATTCGCGAGACGGCATTACAGACGAAATATCTCTGTCGGATGTACCATTTTCGCGAATGAATTCGCTCCTACGCGGATGTGGTGTCATTCGCGAAAATGCCCGCCGATAGCAAGACGCCTCTCTTTCCCTTGAGTGAAATTTCCGAGAGAATCTTGGCCGCTTGCGCCCTGTGATTCGGGTCACTAACCTCCTGCCGTCGCTGCAAAATCAGCGATCAGGTTTGGTAGACCTGAGCTACGTAGGCGCAAGGCGCCACCTTTTGCGAGGCGCTTTTTTACGGCCTGCGTTTTGGTGGCCGTGCGCATGGCGTCCTCGGACGCGCCGGGCGCCTACGACCGGTTCTACCAACCTGCGTACGGCCGCCACCCGCCGTTTGGTAGCGAGGGTGATGGCTCCTTGGTTTACGTAGGAGATATCAACATGCATGAAGTCCCGCCCGAAACATCCATTACCCCAACCGCTCATTTCACAGCCAGCGAATCTCTTGGCCAAGAAGAAGCCCTTGTCCATGCCTCCGACTTGTTGCGCTGCGCCATGGCCACTGCATACGAATGCGGCGATAGCCTCAGCGGTGCGCAACGTGACCTGGCGTTTTCCGTGGTCCATTTGATTGAAATGGCCAGGACCATGGTGGAGCGGTCGCTGCGGTAAATGGATTTTCGCGAATGAATCCGTTCCGCGAATTCATTCGCGAACGAACTACTGACTCTTCGTAACATTAAACTTGAGCGGCACGGTCAGAGTGCCGCCCCAGTTCTCGTCATAGGCAGCCCGTATCCCAAGTCTCAACACGCCTTCGTAATTGTCGTCGGGCAGTGGCGATAACACGTTGTCTATGGGGTTGTAAGTCAACTTCCAGTAGACATTACGGTCAGTGCCCACGCAGGTCGCAATGGCATGCATAGGGCCTTCGTCGGGGCATTCACCATGTTTCAAGGTGCCTCGCAGGACGACCGGGTAGGGCACTCTTTTAGAGCCGACGAGCAGCGTGGTCAATCGTGTATAACTTTCTTCCCCGGTTGTTTGCAGCGATGTCGGCCCTTCTTCTCTGTCATAGGCAATAAGCCCGAGGGAGTGTTTCAGGGCAGGCACTGGAATGACGCCTTCGATGACCGGGTTTGCAGAAATGGTCCAGTCTGCGGAGTGCTGGATGCTGGGCTTGATGGGTTCTGGCAGCTTGAGGGCTGCGATTGCTTCACGCGCCGTTGCCGTGTAAGTCAGTGACCATTTATCAAAGAAGCTACGTAAATCCCTGCCGACTATCCGGCTGGTATTGAGCACGAACCAGTCGATTTTCTTCTGCTCTGTGGAGAAGTCGGCAGCGTTATCGCCACGGGCATAGGCCGCGCGAAAATCCTTGGCGAATTGGGCATGCCAGTTCGGGAAAGATACATACAGTTGCCCGAGCATCATTAACGTTCTATCCGCGCCGCTCTCGGGTATGTCAGGTAAACCATCCGTTGCCAGAAAACGCCCCACGGACTCTGGATCCGAGGAAACATATGAGCCAAATCTGGAATGGCACCGGCTGAAGTCACCTGTTTTTTTACCGGTCAGCATCTTGCACGCTTCCAGGGAAAACAGGTTGTTACTGATTTCTGTAAGGTGGTTCCACTTCCAGCCCAATTGATTCTGGTGACCATATTCATGCCAGTCCCCCCAGTGGCTGACTGTCCTGTCCCCACCAAAGTTAATACTGATCAAGCCATTGAAGTAACTGGAGGAGCAACAGTTTTTGAAACCGGCCTGGTACATTGAAAAGGGCTGTGTATCCAATGGGTTTTCCACTTGCCAACTCAGGCCATTGAGACGGTCATAGCTGGATGTGATGATCAGGTGTTCCAGCATCATGGCATCGATATTCTTGTCTGCATGGTGTGCTGCAACTGCCGCAGGGAAATCCATTACGGTTCTACCATTGAACAGATAAACATGGCCGGAAGGATCAGGTGATTTCGCGATAGATGGCCAATCACTCGGTGGTGTTGTTCCATAGAGATACAGCGAGGTTTTCTTTGCCGGTGGGGAAGTAGTGATGGTGACGGCCTTACCCCAACTGGCCCAGTTATTCATGTTCTTTCCCGTGTCGACACAGGCAAGCATCAGCATGCCTGATATTTCAGCTTTATATGTATTGTTGATGAACATGTACAAGAGTTTCTTGCTGGTTTCGGCGGCGCTGTAAGGTTTGTCAAAGTTGGGGAATATATGAGCGGAGCATTGTGTTGTCGTGCTGGGGTATTCTTGTGGTTTCAGGGTGACGGTGTCTCCAGGGTCCAGATAGACATGCGTGGGTATATAAATATTTCTACGTTGCCAGCCTGCTAAACGCTGGATTTCATTTCCCTGATCTTCAAGCACGGGGATGTTATAAGTGTTTTCTCCTCCTCCGTATATTTCAGCCGCCCGGATTCGCCATATCAACGTCTCAGAAATTACGCTGCTGGCAGAAGCCTGAGTGACCTCTGAACTTTTTTCAGACGCGACTGAGGGCATGAGTGTTTCCTGGTCATCATAGACCGCATCGTCAGCGGCGGTTGCTGAAAAACCTGATATTAAAAAGAATAAAGGTATCAGTGAGTAAAGGGTTTTTCTTATGAGTTTATGCATGGGTTGTGCAGTCGGCGTGGCCATTGTCTTGTTCCTTGTTATAGTGCTTCCTTTGTTTTGTTTATTTTAGTTTGTTCGGGTTTAAGTTGAAGTTTTGTGGGTATAACGTTTTGGGCTATTCATATTGAAAGCCAGCGCTGCCTGGAATGAACGTATGTAAAGTCCGTTGCTCAAGCGAAAAATCACCATTCATTACTCTGACCGTAACGATCCCGCTCCCAGCTTGATTGATGCTCCACACCCTTCGCTCCTAAGGTGACCCACGACAGCGAATTCGTGGAGTGATCATGACAACAACAACGAACCCCGACGCGCGCTGGTCGCGTCGTCGCAGTGAGAAACAGCGGCGGCTCGAGCAGGTGCGAGCCCTCGCCGATGGTGTGGTTCTGCCGACTGACAAGATTGTCGCGGCGCTGGAGGCCTTGCTGGTTTCCGGGGACCGTGTGGTGCTGGAAGGCAATAACCAGAAGCAGGCGGACTTTCTGTCCCGTGCGCTGGCCAAGGTCGATCCCGGCAAGGTGCACGACCTGCACATGATCATGCCCAGTGTGGGGCGGGCCGAGCATCTGGACCTTTTCGAGCAAGGCATCGCCCGCAAGCTGGATTTCTCCTTTGCCGGCACGCAAAGCCTGCGCATCAGCCAGTTGCTGGAAGACGGGCTGCTGGAAGTCGGCGCCATCCACACTTACATCGAACTTTATTCGCGACTGGTGGTGGACCTGATCCCCAACGTCGTACTGGCTGCCGGTTTCATGGCCGACCGGGCAGGCAATATCTACACCGGTCCGAGCACCGAAGACACTCCGGCACTGATCGAACCTGCTGCCTTCAGCGACGGCATTGTCATCGTGCAGGTCAACCAGCTTGTTGATGACGTCAGCGACTTGCCGCGTGTCGATATCCCGGCTTCCTGGGTTGATTTCGTGGTGGTGGCCGACAAGCCGTTCTACATCGAACCGCTGTTCACCCGCGACCCGCGCCATATCAAGCCCGTGCATGTGCTGATGGCGATGATGGCTATTCGCGGGATCTACGAAAAACACAACGTTCAGTCGCTGAACCACGGCATCGGTTTCAACACGGCAGCCATCGAGCTGATCCTGCCGACCTACGGCGAGTCGCTGGGCCTCAAGGGCAAGATCTGTCGCAACTGGACACTCAACCCGCATCCGACGCTGATCCCCGCCATTGAAAGCGGCTGGGTCGAAAGTGTGCATTGCTTCGGCACCGAGCTGGGCATGGAAAACTACATCGCGGCCCGGCCCGATGTGTTCTTTACCGGGCGCGACGGTTCGCTGCGCTCCAACCGCCAGTTGTGCCAGCTGGCCGGGCAGTACGCGGTGGATCTGTTTATCGGCGCGACCTTGCAGGTCGATGGCGACGGGCATTCCTCGACCGTGACTCGCGGCAGGCTGGCAGGCTTCGGTGGCGCACCCAACATGGGCCATGACCCCCGTGGTCGCCGTCATGCAACCCCGGCCTGGCTCGATATGCGCCAGCAGAGTGGCGATGCTCCCGAAGCTTATCTGGAGCGCGGCAAGAAGCTGGTGGTGCAGATGGTCGAGACCTTCCAGGAAGGCGGCAAACCCACCTTCGTCGAAACCCTCGATGCAGTGGACGTGGCGAAGAAAAGCGGCATGCCGCTGGCGCCGATCATGATTTATGGCGACGACGTCACCCACTTGCTGACCGAAGAGGGCATCGCCTATCTGTACAAGGCCCGCAGCCTGGAAGAGCGTCAGGCGATGATTGCCGCCGTGGCAGGCGTGACCGTGATCGGCATGCGCCACAACCCCAAGGACACCGCCCGCATGCGTCGCGAAGGCCTGATCGCTCTGCCGGAGGATCTGGGGATTCGTCGCACCGACGCCAGCCGCGAATTGCTTGCCGCCAAGAGCATTGCCGAACTGGTTCAGTGGTCGGGCGGCCTGTACAACCCGCCTGCGAAATTCAGGAGTTGGTGATGCGCGCACTCAAACTGGATTCGCCGCCTGTCACCCTCAGCGAGCACCTGGCCGATCTGGCTGTGGAAGCACTGATCGACGAAGCCGACCTGTCACCCAAACCGGCGCTGGTCGACCGGCGTGGCAGCGGGGCTCATACCGACTTGCACCTTGGCCTGATGCACGCTTCGGCGCTGTCGTTATGGCCGACCTTCAAGCAAATGGCCGATGCCGCGCTGGCGCTCGGTGAAGTTGGCCAGCCATTACGTGAAACCCTGGGCCGTCTTGGTCGTGAAGGTGAAGCAGAGATGCTGCGCACCACTGATGGCGTGAATACCCATCGTGGGGCGATCTGGGCCTTGGGCCTCTTGGTGACGGCTGCTGCGCTGGAGCCGGATAACTGTGCGCCAGCGGCGCTGTGTCTGCGGGCGGCGCAACTGGCGCTGATCGAAGACCGGCATGTCATCGCTCAGCCCAGCCATGGTCGCGAAGTCGCACGCCGTTATGGCGTCATGGGCGCAAGGGAACAGGCGCAACAGGGCTTTCCGGCAGTCATCCGTTTCGGTCTGCCGCAACTGCAATACAGCCGGGCCAGTGGCAGCGGTGAGCAGAATGCACGGCTGGATGCGCTGCTGGCGATCATGACCACGCTGGCGGACACCTGTGTATTGCACCGTTCCGGCATGACCGGGCTGGAAGCCATGCAGCGGGGTGCGCAACGGGTGCTGGATGCCGGAGGCAGTGCCAGCCTGGCGGGTCGCCGTCATCTGCAAGCCCTGGATCAGCAACTGTTGAGCCTGAATGCCTCTCCTGGCGGCGCTGCCGACCTGCTTGCCGCCTGCCTGTTTATCGATGGTCTTGAGCCTGCGCTCGACCATTTATCGAGGAGTCTTTGATCATGGAAACCCTGTCTTTTGAATTTCCTGCCGGACAGCCGCCCACAGGCCGTGCGCTGGTGGGCTGTGTCGGTTCGGGCGACCTTGAAGTGCTGCTGGAGCCTGGCTTGCCGGGCAAGCTGTCGATTCAGGTGGTGACTTCGGTCAACGGTGCCTCGGCACGCTGGCAGCATCTGTTCGAGCGCATGTTCGAGGGCCAGACACCGCCCGCGCTGAGTATCGATATTCACGATTTCGGGGCGACACCGGGCGTGGTGCGTCTGCGTCTGGAACAGGGTTTCGAGGAGATCGGCCATGACTGATACCGCCCGTTTGCTGAGCCAGCACAGCTTTATCGAACTCGGTGCCCGTCAGCGTGCCCGAGCCTTGCTGGATGAGGGCAGCTTTCGCGAGCTGATTGATCCGTTTGCCCGTGTCATGTCGCCCTGGCTGGCACGTCAGGGTGTCGTGCCCCAGGCCGATGATGGGGTTGTGGTCGCCAAAGGCACCGTCGATGGACGCCCCGTGGTCATCGCGGCTATCGAAGGCAGTTTCCAGGGCGGCAGCATGGGTGAAGTGGGCGGCGCGAAAATGGCCGGCGCGCTGGAGCTGGCTGCCGAGGACAACCGCAAGGGCATTCCCACTGCTGCGATCCTGCTGCTGGAAACCGGTGGCGTGCGTTTGCAGGAAGCCAATCTGGGCCTGGCCGCGATTGCCGAGATTCATGCCGCGATTGTCGACCTGCGTCAGTACCAGCCGGTGATCGGTGTCGTGGCGGGCAGTGTCGGTTGTTTCGGCGGCATGTCCATCGCCGCTGGCCTGTGCAGTTATCTGCTGGTCACTCAGGAAGCTCGCCTGGGTCTGAATGGTCCGCAGGTGATCGAGCAGGAAGCGGGTATCGAAGAATACGATTCACGCGACCGGCCTTTTATCTGGAGCCTGACCGGTGGCGAACAACGTTTCGCCAGCGAGCTGGTGGACGGCTTTGCTGCTGACGATGTGGCGGATATCCGGCAGCAAGTCAGTGGCTGGCTCGGTGACGGCGTACCTGCCCAGCACCGCAGCAGCCAGTACGACCTGTTCCTGCAGCGTCTCTCGCGCCTGGACACCACGGCGCAGATCGACCCGCAGGCCGTGCGCAATCTCTATCAAGGAGCCAAGTCATGAGTGATTCCCCACGCGGTTTGAACTGGTTCAATGCCTTGAGCGCACAGGCCCGGGAAGTGGTGGGCCTGCCGGCTTCGGTCAAGGCGGCGGACGGCATGCTGGGCGAACAGGCAGTACGTTTTCTGGCGGTGGTCGCGGATGCGGATAACCGTTTTCCTCGCGCTCGCCAGGGTGAAGTCGGGCTGCTGGAAGGCTGGGGTCTTGCCAAGGCCGTGGACGATGCCATCGAGCTGGATCGCGATGCCGAACACAAGCGTGCGCTGATTGCGATTATCGATGTGCCGAGCCAGGCCTATGGCCGCCGCGAAGAAGCCTTGGGGATTCATCAGGCCTTGGCGGGCGCTGTGGACAGTTATGCCCGTGCGCGGCTGGCCGGGCATCCGGTGATTGGCCTGCTGGTGGGCAAAGCCATGTCTGGCGCCTTTCTGGCTCATGGTTATCAGGCCAACCGGCTGATTGCCCTGCGCGATCCGGGTGTGATGGTGCATGCCATGGGTAAGGCGTCCGCCGCCCGCGTTACGCTGCGCAGCGTCGAGGAACTGGAAAAACTCACTGCCAGCATCCCGCCTATGGCTTATGACATCGACAATTACGCGAGCCTGGGTTTGCTGTGGGAAACCTTGTCGGTCAGCCAGATCGAGCAACCGGCGGCCGATGATGTCGCTCAGGTTCAGCATGTGCTGGGCAGCGCCATCAAGGATGTTCAGGCCACAGGTGCTGACTTGAGCAGTCGACTGGGTGCCAGCAATCGCGCAGCTTCGTCGAACGTGCGCCAACTGCTGCGGGCTCAGTGGTAATGAATACCCCGCTGGCGGTGCTGCCCCATGATTTGTTGTGGGGCATGAGCCTGTCCGGCTTGCCTGGGGATGCGCCTGACTGGGTGTTTGAAGTGATCAGTCAGGGCCAGCCAGTGGTGGTGCGCCGTGGTGCTGTTGCGGCAGGGCAGGTGGCGGTGGGTATCCGCGGGCCGCGTCGCGAGCAACGCTATGCCACGACCATGCCGTGCTCGGCCATCGAGCGTCATGTACGTCCTGAACAACTGACTCATCTGACTGACAGAAATCCCCAACGCTGGCCTGCGCTGGATGCATTGAGTCAGGTCCGTCCGGTAATGGACGTATTGGACTTGAGCTGGGGTGTCAGTGGCAGTGCAGGCTTCGAGCTGGCCAGTGGTTTTGCCGCGCTGCATCAGGGCAGCGATCTGGATCTGATTTTGCGCACGCCGGAGCCTGTGAGTCGCGGTTGGGCTGCTGAACTGGTGGAGGCGCTGGAAACAGCCATCTGCCGGGTCGATGTTCAGTTGCAACTGGCCGAAGGGGCGGTGGCTTTGAAGGAGTGGGCCGGGTCTTCCCGTGAGGTTCTGTTCAAAAGTTCGACAGATACCCGACTGGTCAGCGATCCATGGCAGCAGTCTGGGGTGAGCGCATGAGCAGCTTCTGGGTGTTTCCCGGCCAGGGCGCGCAGCAAGTGGGCATGTTGCATCAGTTGCCGGATTTGCCTCTGGTCCACGATTGCCTGCACGAAGCTGCCGAGGCTCTGGGCGAGGATGTATTGGCGCTGGACTGTGCCGAAGCGTTGCAGTCGACCCGTTCCGTTCAGCTTTGCCTGCTGATCGCCGGGGTGGCCTGTGCCCGGGTTTTGCAGCACCACGGTTGTCAGCCGGATTACGTCGCCGGCCTGTCGATTGGGGCTTATCCGGCAGCTGTCGTCGCCAGGGCTCTGGCTTTCGAGGATGCGTTGCGATTGGTGGCCCTGCGCGGCGAGTTGATGCAGAACGCTTACCCCGAAGGCTATGGCATGACCGCCATTATCGGTCTGGATCAAGCCTGTATCGAGGCATCGATTGACCGGGTTCACAGCCAGGAGACGCCGGTTTTCCTGGCCAATATCAACGCCGATAACCAATGCGTCATTGCTGGCAGCAGCCAGGCGATGGAGCAGGTCGGGCGTCTGGCCAAAGAGGCCGGCGCCGCTGCCGTCAAACGCCTGGCCGTGAGCGTGCCGTCCCATTGCGCTCTGCTGGATGAACCGGCGCAGGTGCTGGCCAAGGCCTTCGCTGAGGTTCGCCTTGAAACGCCCAAGGTGCGTTATCTGAGCGGCAGTACAGCGCGCCCCATCGTGAACGTCGAAAAACTGCGCGATGACCTGACCTTCAACATGTGCCGGGTCATTGACTGGCGCAGCACCGTGCAGACCGCCTACGAGCGTGGCGTGCGGCTGCAGATCGAGTTACCGCCCGGCACCGTGCTGACGGGGCTGGCGCGCAAGGTGTTTGAACAAGGAACGGCTGTCGCCTTTCAAGGCGCTCGCCTGGACAGTCTGGTCGCGTTGTCGCGAGAGGAGGGAACCCGCAATCCATAAAGTGTGAGTGCAATGCTGCTGCGAAGGACAAAAACAACAACTTCGGCAACGCAATTGAGGAATAACAACAATGATTATCTACGGTGTGGCTTTGCTGGCTATTTGCACCCTTGCAGGGGTGATTCTAGGTGACATGCTCGGCGTTCTGCTGGGGGTCAAATCCAACGTGGGCGGTGTCGGTATCGCCATGATCCTGTTGATCTGCGCCCGCCTGTGGATGGAGAAAAACGGCGGCATGAGCAAGGAATGCGAGATGGGCGTCGGCTTCTGGGGTGCCATGTACATTCCGGTGGTGGTGGCCATGGCCGCCCAACAGAATGTGGTCACAGCGCTCAAGGGCGGACCTGTTGCCGTGCTGGCAGCCATCGGTTCGGTGGTGTTGTGTGCCTGCACCATTGCGTTGATCAGCCGTACCAACCGGGGCGAGCCGCTGCCCAAGGAAGAGCCGGACGTGATCCCGACTGCAACCCCTGTAGGAGGCCGCTGATATGTGGGATCTCATCGAGAAAGGTCTTGAACACAACGGTCTGATCACAGCCTTCGCCTTCGTCGGCGTCATCATGTGGATTTCGGTCATTCTGTCCAGGCGACTCACTTTCGGGCGGGTGCATGGTTCGGCCATTGCGATTGTCATCGGCCTGATTCTGGCCTGGGTCGGCGGCACCTTGACTGGCGGGCAGAAAGGCCTGGCCGACATGGCGCTGTTCTCCGGGATCGGCCTGATGGGCGGCGCGATGCTGCGAGACTTCGCCATCGTCGCCACGGCCTTCGAGGTGCAGGCCACCGAAGCACGCAAGGCCGGGATGATCGGCGCGGTTGCCTTGTTCCTGGGCACCATCCTGCCGTTCATCGTGGGTGCGAGCGTTGCCTGGGTGTTCGGTTATCGCGACGCCATCAGCATGACCACCATCGGCGCAGGAGCCGTCACCTACATCGTGGGTCCGGTGACGGGCGCTGCCCTGGGTGCGACCTCGGATGTAATGGCCCTGTCCATTGCCACCGGTTTGATCAAGGCGATTGTGGTGATGGTCGGCACACCCATGGCGGCCCGCTGGATGGGGCTGGACAACCCACGCTCCGCGATGGTCTTCGGCGGCCTGGCCGGCACCGTCAGCGGCGTGACGGCTGGCCTTGCTGCTACAGATCGGCGCCTGGTGCCTTACGGCGCACTCACCGCCACCTTCCACACCGGGCTGGGCTGCCTGCTCGGGCCGTCGCTGCTCTACTTCATCGTGCGCGGGATAGTGGGATAGTCGCCCCGTTGTAGGAGCGGATTCATCCGCGAAATGGTTTGTTCGCGAATAAATTCGCTCCTACGGGGTGTTGCTCCGCCTCTGCGTTACGGGGTAGTTGAGAGGCGGTTGGCATACATCCGACACTCGGCAATCAGTGCCAGCAGGTTCGGGTCGCGTTCTCTGGATTTGAGGAAGGCCAGACCGATGTGTTGTTGCATGCGATAGCGTTCCTGCAGCGGGATCAGTCGCACGCGGTTTTCATAGACCGCTGCGATGCGCCCTGGCAGCAGGGCGTAACCCACGCCGGAGCTGACCATGCTCAGCAGGGTGAAGATGTCGTTCACCTGCATCGCGACCTTGGGCTCGAACCCCGCCTGCTCGAATACCCGTATGCCGTCTCGGTGGGTGGCGAAGCCTTGTGTCAGGGTAATGAAGGTTTCTTCACGCAGGTCGCTCAAATCGACTTCGCTGTGCTGCGAGAGGGGTGAGTCGGCCGGTACGGCGAGGAAGATATCGTCGGAAAACAGCGGCAGGTGCTCGCAGTCCGCGTCATTGAGACTTTCATCCAGCGAGACCAGCATCGCATCGACTTCCATGTTCTTGAGCTTGTAGAACAGGTCGATGTTCGAGCCCAGGATCAGGTCGATATTCAGTTCGCTGCGGCGGATCTTCAGACCCATGATGAGCTGCGGCACGGTCTTGACCGTCAGTGAATACAACGCGCCGAGCTTGAAGCGTGCAGCCGAAAAACCTGCCGCCTGGCGGGTGGCTTCAATGGTGCTCAGCACGTCCTGGATCAGCTTCTGGGCGCGCTCTTCCAGCACATAGGCGCTTTCCATCGGCGTCAGGTTGCGACCCTCATGCTTGAACAGCGGGCAACGCAGGGCGCTTTCCAGCGAATGAATGGCGCGGTGCACGCTGACATTGCTGGTCTGCAACTCCGCAGCCGCCCGCGCCAGATTGCCGGTGCGCATGAAGGCCAGGAAGATTTCAAGTTTTTTCAGGGTCAGCTCGTCATCGATCTGCATGTCGTGGCGCTTGTTGTTGGTGTGGGCACGATTGTGCCTGACCCCGAAGACGATGACTGCTGCAAATATCTGCATTGCGCTTTACATCTGTAACCGCGAGCCTCTAAAAAGGAGTTTCTTGCAGCCAGAGGTCATGTGCGGATGTACTACGGAGAAAAATTCAACGCCTGGTCACATCTGGTGGGCGCTGTATTGGCGGCTGTCGGTGCGATCTGGTTATTGGTGATGGCGAGCCTGCAGGGCGATATCTGGAAGATTGTCGGCGTGGCCATCTACGGCCTGTGTCTGGTGAGCCTGTATAGCGTTTCGACGGTGTATCACAGCGTCCGCGGACGGGCGAAGGTCATCATGCAGAAGGTCGATCATTTTTCGATCTACCTGATGATTGCAGGCAGTTACACGCCATTCTGTCTGGTGACGTTGCGCGGCCCGTGGGGCTGGAGCCTGTTTGGTGTGGTCTGGGGACTGGCGCTGATCGGCATCCTGCAAGAGATCAAGCCACGTTCCGAGGCCCGGATCATGTCCATCGTGATCTACGCGGTCATGGGCTGGATCGTGCTGGTGGCCGTAAAACCGCTGTTGGCGACGCTGGGGTTGGCAGGGTTCATCTGGCTGGCAGGTGGCGGCGTGCTGTACACCGTGGGCATCATTTTCTTTGCCTACGACCACATCCGCCACTGGCACGGCATCTGGCACCTGTTCGTGATTGCCGGAAGCCTGATGCACTTCGTAGCTATCTTCTTCTACGTGCTCTAACGGATTCTGTGGGAGGCAGCTTGCTGGCGACGATTCAATTTTGACGCCGTCGCGGGCAAGCCCCCTCCCACAAGGAAGCATGTGCCTTAGAAATCCCCCCACAATTGCTGCGCCACGCTCAGTGCCACCACCGGCGCTGTCTCGGTGCGCAGCACGCGGGGGCCGAGGCGGGCGGCGTGGAAGCCTGATGCTTTGGCCTGCTCGACTTCAGCATCGTTCAAACCGCCTTCAGGGCCGATCAGAAAGGCCAGGGTCGTCGGTTTTTCATGGCTGGTCAGGGCTTCTGCGACCGGGTGCAGGACCAGCTTGAGGTCGGCCTGGGTCTGCTTGAGCCAGTCGGCCAGCGGCATTGGTGGATGAATCACCGGCACCACTGAACGGCCGCATTGCTCGCAGGCGCTGATTGCGATCTGTTGCCAGTGCGCCTGACGCTTTTCGGCGCGCTCGTCCTTGAGGCGGACTTCGCAGCGTTCGCTGACGATGGGGGTAATTTCAGTCACGCCCAGCTCTGTGGCTTTCTGGATCGCCCAGTCCATCCGCTCGCCACGAGACAGCCCCTGGCCCAGATGAATGCGCAGCGGCGATTCGATCTGCCCGGCCAGGCTTTCCGTGAGCTGGACGCGCACGCGCTTCTTGCCGACTTCCACCAGCGTGCCGCGAAACTCCGTGCCCGAACCGTCGAACAGTTGCAGCGCATCGCCCTCGGCCATGCGCAGGACGCGACTGATGTAGTGCGCCTGAGCCTCGGGCAATTCGTGTTCGCCCAGGCTCAGTGTGGCGTCGGTAAAGAATCGGGACAGTCTCATGGAGGTTCTCTGGGTGATTATTCTTTGTGCAGGAGAGGTTCGGGGATGAATCCCCTCCTACGGTTTAATGCCGGTCTTCAGAGGTCAATAAATCCCTTTGTGCCTTGACTGATCGGCATTACTCCTACGGTTCAACGGGGTTTAGCCCGGATCGCGAAAATCCGGATGGAAGTTCTCGCGTACGGCCACGCTGATGCTGCTGCGGGTGGCGATGTCTATGCCTTCGCTGGCGACTTCGGCCAGGAAGTCGATCTGCTCGGGGGTGATCACGTACGGCGGCAGGAAGTACACCACGCTGCCCAGTGGCCTCAACAGTGCGCCGCGCTCCAGCGCGTGCTGGAAAACCTGCAGGCCGCGGCGCTCCTGCCATGGGTAGGCGGTCTTGGTCGCCTTGTCCTGCACCATCTCGATGGCCAGCGCCATGCCGGTCTGGCGTACTTCAGCTACATGGGGATGATCCACCAGATGCGCCGTGGCAGTGGCCATGCGTTGTGCCAGCGCCTTGTTGTTTTCGATGACATTGTCCTGCTCGAAGATATCGAGGGTCGCCAATGCCGCCGCACAGGCCAGCGGATTGCCGGTGTAGCTGTGGGAATGCAGGAAAGCGCGCAGGGTCGGGTAGTCGTCGTAGAAGGCGTCGTACACTTCGTCTGTAGTCAGGCAGGCGGCCAGTGGCAGATAACCACCGGTCAGGGCCTTGGACAGGCACAGGAAGTCCGGGCGGATACCGGCCTGTTCGCAGGCAAACATGCTGCCGGTACGACCGAAGCCCACGGCGATTTCATCGTGAATCAGGTGCACGCCGTAACGGTCACAGGCCTCGCGCAGCAGTTTGAGGTAGACCGGGTGATACATGCGCATGCCGCCTGCACCCTGGATCAGCGGCTCAACGATCACTGCCGCCACGCTGTCGTGATGTTCGGCCAGGGTCTGTTCCATGGCGGCGAACATGTTGCGTGAGTGTTCTTCCCAGCTCATGCCTTGCGGGCGGTTATAGCAGTCCGGGCTCGGCACCTTGAGGGTATCCAGCAGCAGCGCTTTGTAGGTTTCGGTGAACAGCGGTACGTCACCCACCGACATCGCGGCCATGGTTTCGCCGTGATAACTGTTGGTCAGGGTCACGAAGCGCTTCTTGTTCGGCTTGCCGCGGTTGAGCCAGTAATGAAAGCTCATTTTCAGCGCGACTTCGATGCAGGACGACCCATTGTCGGCGTAGAAGCAGCGTGTCAGCCCTTCGGGCGTGAGTTTGACCAGTCGCTCGGACAGCTCGATCACCGGCTGGTGGCTGAAGCCTGCCAGGATGACGTGTTCAAGCTGGTCGACCTGGTCCTTGATCCGCTGGTTGATGCGCGGGTTGGCATGGCCGAACACGTTGACCCACCAGGAGCTGACGGCATCCAGATAACGCTTGCCTTCAAAGTCTTCCAGCCAGACGCCTTCACCGCGCTTGATGGGGATCAGTGGCAGGTTTTCGTGATCTTTCATCTGCGTGCAGGGGTGCCACAGGACCTTGAGGTCACGTTGCATCCACTGGTCATTCAGGCCCATTGGCAATCTCCGGGTAACGACTCGCATGACGCGAGGGCGAACAATCGCGCAAGCCTATGCAATGCATGGCTGTGGGACAACCATTTGTATCGTTTTGAACATCGCTGGCGGGCATTTTATGGCTGGCGTATGCTGCGCGCCTCTTCTTTGTTTCTGGCAATTTTCCCCACGTTTTCGGAGTTCGCGGAATGCTTTCTGGGTGGCTGCGCGCGTGTGCGCTGATAGTGATAGGTCTGGTCAGCGTTTCGACGTTCGCCAATGAAAAACAACGTACAGCCATTGTTGTCGGAGGCGGTCTGGCCGGCCTGACGGCGGCTTATGAATTGCAGAACAAAGGCTGGCAGGTCACGCTGCTGGAAGCCCGGCCCGTTATCGGCGGCCGTTCGGGACTCGCCACCAGTGAGTGGATCGGCAACGCCAAGGCGCAGCCCGTCCTGAACCGCTATCTGGACAGCTTCAAGATCCAGAGCGTGCCGGCTCCAGAGTTCGTGCGCACTCCCAGCTACCTGATCGACGGCGTGCATTTCACCCAGGCCGACCTGGCGCTCAAGCAACCGGCGACTGCCGAGGCTATTAAGCGTTATGAGGAAACCCTGGATAATCTGGCTCGCTCCATCGAAGACCCGGAAAACCCGGCCGCCAACAGCACGCTGTTCGCCCTGGACCAGATCAACGTGGCCAACTGGCTGGATCGTCTGAACCTGCCTGCGACGGCGCGTCAGTTGATCAACCAGCAGATTCGCACCCGCTATGACGAACCTTCGCGTCTGTCGCTGCTGTATTTCGCCCAGCAGTCGCGGGTCTACCGTGGCGTGGACGAGCGCGATCAGCGCGCTGCACGTCTGCCGGGCGGCAGTGCGGTACTGGCCCAGGCTTTCGTCAAACAACTCAAGACCATCAAGACCAGCTCTGCGGTCTCGGCCATCGTGCAGGACAAGGACAGCGTCGCGGTCAAGGTCGGCAGCGTCGGCTACAGCGCCGATTACGTGGTGCTGGCCGTGCCTTTGCGCTCGCTGGGCAACATTCAGATGACACCGGCACTGGATGCCCGGCACCTGGGCGCCCTGAAGGGCACCAACTATGGCTGGCGCGACCAGATCATGCTCAAGTTCAAGACGCCGGTCTGGGACAGCAAGGCGCGCATGTCGGGTGAAGTGTTCAGCAATACCGGACTGGGCATGCTGTGGATCGAGCCCGCGCTCAAGGGTGGCGCCAATGTGGTGATCAACTTGTCGGGCGACAATGCCCGGATCATGCAGGCTTTTGGCGACAAGCAACTGGTGGATCAGGTGCTGATTCGTCTGCACACGTTTTATCCACAGGCGCGTGGCGCCTACACCGGTTATGAAATCCGTCGCTACAGCGTCGATCCATCCACCGGCGGTTCTTACCTGGCATTTGGTCCCGGCCAGATCAGCAAATACTGGCGCCTGTGGGAAAAGCCCGTGCAGCGTGTAGCTTTTGCGGGTGAACATACGGACGCTCTGTACCCGGGCACACTGGAAGGCGCTCTGCGTAGTGGCCAGCGTGCCGCCAGTCAGGTACAGGATCTGGCGGCTGGCAAGTCGTTCGAGCCGGTCAAGGTGGTTCCGCCTGTGGCACCTGCGCCTGCGCCAGCAGTGAAGAAGTCGGAAGGTGGTTTCTTCAGCAACCTGTTCGGTTTCGGTGATTCTTCCGACCAGCCTGCTGAAAAACCTGCCGAGAAGCCGGTCGAAAAAGCACCCGAGCCGACTCCAGCCCCGGCGCCTGTACCAGCGCCTGTTGCTCCGGTGGTTGCGCCAGCGGTTGAGCCGGCCAAGACGCCTGCCAAGACCGAGCCTGCCAAGAAAGCGGCGGCCAAGGCCGAGCCAGCCAAAAAGGCACCGGCAAAGGAAGCCGTGAAAAAAGAGCCTGTGAAAAAAGAGGCTGCCAAGAAGGAGCCAGTGAAGGAAAAGGCACCCGCCAAACCGGCTGCTGCCCCTAAAACACCGGCTAAAACCGAAGCAGCACCGGCTGACGTCAAGAACTGAAGCCATGGCTGACAGAAAAGGCGCGGATAAAACCGCGCCTTTTTTTATGGGTGATCGATTCGTTCTTTATAAAACTGTGCAGTGGAACCTCAACAATAGTGCCGTTCATCGCCATCGAAATGCCGACGGTCATGGCACAGTGTTACTGGGCGGAATTTATCGAGATGCTGCGCCAGCAGAACAGCCAGCGGTCCTGAAAAGGGCGCTGGTTGAAGTCGAAAGATCGATGATAGAAAAGTCTTCATCATGTTTTTCGATAGTTCAGAGCAAAATTTTGCGCTTTCAATCGATAGATAAAAAGCTAGTCTGGTAACACTTCTAACAGGGTATTTGCGATGCAGTTACGTAATTCATCCTCCCGCTACGGTCTGGTCGGCATGGTGCTGCATTGGGGCGTGGCTGTTGTGGTCTTCGGGTTGTTTGCGCTTGGGCTGTGGATGGTGGGGCTGGATTATTACGATACCTGGCGCAAGGCCGGACCCGATCTGCACAAGAGCATCGGCATCACGCTCTTTGCCGTGATGCTGTTCCGCGTGGTCTGGCGCCTGCTCAGCCCGCCACCTCCGCCGTTGGCCAGCTACAGTAAGCTGACGCGCATCGGAGCTGCATTGGGTCATTTGTTTCTGTATGTCGTTCTGTTTGCCGTGATGTTCGCCGGTTACCTGATTTCCACTGCCGATGGCGTGGGAATCCCGGTCTTTGGTCTGTTCGAGGTGCCTGCATTGGTCAGCGGCCTTCCCGAGCAGGCGGAAACGGCGGGCTGGATTCATCTCTATCTGGCGTGGCTCATCGTGGTTTTCGCGGGGTTCCATGGCCTGGCTGCACTGAAACACCACTTCATAGATCGCGATGTGACCCTCAAGCGTATGCTGGGTCGTAACTGATTGTTCAACCAAAACGGGAATAAAAGCATGTTGAAGAAGTCTCTCGCCGCTCTGGCTCTTGGTACTGCTCTGTTGTCTGCCGGTCAGGCGATGGCTGCTGATTACGTGATCGACAAGGAAGGCCAGCACGCTTTCATCGACTTCAAGATCAGCCATCTGGGCTACAGCTTCATCCACGGCACTTTCAAGGACTGGGACGGTACTTTCAGCTTCGATGCTGCCAAGCCTGAAGCCAGCAAGATCGCTGTCGAGCTGAAAACTGCCAGCCTCTTCACTAACCATGCAGAGCGCGACAAGCACATCTCCAGCAAGGACTTTCTGGACGTTGCCAAATACCCGGAAGCCAAGTTCGTTTCCACCAGCGTCAAATCCACCGGCGAGAAAACCGCTGACGTCACTGGCGACCTGACCCTGCACGGCGTCACCAAGCCAATCGTGATCAAGGCTACCTTCAACGGCGAAGGCAAGGATCCATGGGGCGGCTACCGTGCCGGCTTCAACGGCACCAGCACTCTGAACCTGAACGACTTCGGCATCAAAGGCCCAGGTCCGACCTCTCAGACGCTGGACCTGGACATCAGCCTCGAAGGCGTCCAGAAGAAGTAAGCGCTGCCTGATCGACGGAACGCCGACCTTGTGTCGGCGTTCCTGTTTTTGCAGCACATACAAAAACGCCCCGAACCAGTCGGGGCGTTTCTGTTTCAGCCGTGCTGTCAGCTATCGCGGTTGCGAGTCAGCAAGGCCGGTTTTTCACCGCGTGGGCGGCTTGGCAACTGATCGAGCTGCTCGGCAGACGGGAACCGATCGATTTTCGATTCCTTGTGCACGATCTTCGGCTGAGGTTGCTGGCCTTCACGGGAACTGCGAACGGCCGGTTCCTGGCGGGACTGATCGTCACGTGCCGGGCGGCGATTGCGCTGTTGGCCGTCACGGCCTCCGCCACCACTGCGCGAGCCGGAACCCGAGCCATTGCGCTTGGCACCGGTGCCTGCACCCCCTGCGCCCGAGTTGCGTGGGTTGGCCGGGCGCCCCGAACCTTGCGGACGTCCGGCGCCAGCAGGTGCTGCGCCTGGAGCGGCAGGGGCTCCGGGACGGCGGCCACGGCCCTGATTCTTGCCTTGGTAAGGGCTTACATAGTCAGCGCGGTTGCCGAAGTTATCCACATCGTCATCCCGAAACTCGTCAGGTGCGCGATCAGGCGATGGGCGTGGTGGTTGCGAGTGACGCTGCTCACGTGGCGTACCTTCGCGAGGTTTTCTTTCACGCGGCTGACGTGCCGGACGTTCGCCAGGCGCTGCTGCAGCTGCTGCCGGCTTTTCCTTGCCTTTGTCCTTGCCCTTGTCGCGACGACCACCGTTGTTGCTGCTCTTTTCGCCTTCGCCACGTGGAGCACGTGCTGCGCGTGGGTTGCGGACGTCCGGACGCTCACGAACTTCAGGCTTTTCCGCCTCGACTGCATTGATGTCGAAACCCATCAGGTCGCCGTCAGGGATTTTCTGACGGGTCATGCGCTCGATGCTTTTGAGCAGTTTTTCTTCGTCCGGCGCGACCAGCGAGATGGCCTCGCCGGTGCGGCCTGCACGGCCGGTACGACCGATGCGGTGCACGTAGTCTTCATCGACGTTTGGCAGCTCGAAGTTGACCACGTGTGGCAACTGGTCGATATCCAGGCCGCGGGCGGCGATATCGGTGGCGACCATGATCCGTACGTCACCGGCCTTGAAGTCGGCCAGGGCTTTGGTACGGGCGTTCTGGCTCTTGTTGCCGTGGATCGCGACAGCGCTGAGGCCGTGCTTGTCCAGGTACTCGGCCAGGCGGTTGGCGCCGTGCTTGGTGCGGGTGAAGACCAGAACCTGTTCCCACGCGCCCTGAGTGATCAGGTGCGCCAGTAGCGAACGCTTGTGGTTGGCGGGCAGGCGGAAAACCCGTTGCTCGATACGCTCGACCGTGGTGTTCGGTGGCGTGACTTCGATGCGCTCGGGGTTGTGCAGCAGCTTGCCGGCCAGGGCGGTGATGTCGTTGGAGAACGTTGCCGAGAACAGCAGGTTCTGGCGCTTGGCCGGCAGGCGGGCAAGGACCTTTTTCACGTCGTGGACGAAGCCCATGTCGAGCATCCGGTCTGCTTCATCGAGCACCAGGATTTCAACGTGGGACAGATCGACGCTGCCTTGTCCGGCCAGGTCGAGCAGGCGGCCGGGGCAGGCGACCAGCACGTCCACGCCACGGGCCATGGCCTGGACCTGCGGGTTCATGCCGACACCGCCGAAGATGCAGGCGCTGACGAACTTCAGGTCGCGGGCATACAGCTTGAAGCTGTCATGCACCTGGGCAGCCAGTTCGCGGGTTGGGGTCAGGACCAGTACGCGGGGTTGGCGCGGGCCATGACGCTGGGATTTGTCCGGATGACCGTTGGGGAACAACCGCTCCAGAATCGGGAGGGCGAAGCCACCGGTTTTACCAGTACCTGTCTGTGCCGCAACCATCAGGTCGCGACCTTGCAACACGGCGGGAATGGCCCGCTGTTGCACCGGAGTAGGCTGGGTATAGCCCGCTGCCTCGATGGCGCGGACTAAAGCCTCGGAGAGACCGAGGGAAGCAAAGGACATGAGTAATCCTGTTCTGTTGGAGCTTGAGCTCAAGGGATAGTCTGCCTGGCGCGAATGACGTTCAACTCGTGTAGAAGCGGCCAATCGCTGGATTGCCGACCTTGTGTACAGAGACTGAGAAGACGCGATCCCGTCCGGTCCTGCGGGGTCTTTGATTCATCTCGTGTCATCGGCGCGGGTTGGAAATGCGCTGTTTTCGTGATCGAGATGGCTTCTGCAAGACCGAGCGTCCGGGCGTAAGCCTGGCGGGAAGGCTGGAGTATAACAGAGCAAACGCGCTGCGCTGCTTTCATGCTGCCCAACGGTTTCTGCTGCAGGATCTTTCGCACGGTAGTCACCGAAAGACCCTGCCTGGAGAATGGCCTGTCAGCGTGGCAGCTTCAGGTTGTTCCAGATGGCCAGGCTCGGTTCTGCCTGGTTGAGCGTGTAGAAGTGCAGGCCCGGTGCGCCGCCTTCAAGCAGGCGTTCGCACATTTCGGTGATGACCTGTTCGCCAAACGCCTGGATGCTCTGGATGTCGTCGCCATAGGCTTCCAGTTGCTTGCGAACCCAGCGCGGGATTTCCGCACCGCAGGCATCCGAGAAACGGGCCAGCTTGCTGTAGTTGGTGATAGGCATGATGCCCGGCACGATCGGCAGGCTCACGCCTTGCTTCTGAACACGTTCCACGAAGTGGAAGTAGCTGTCGGCGTTGAAGAAGTACTGGGTGATCGCACTGTCTGCACCGGCGTTGGCCTTGTGCACGAAGTTTTTCAGGTCGTTTTCGAAGTTGTGAGCCTGAGGGTGCATCTCCGGGTACGCCGCCACTTCGATATGGAAGTGATCGCCGGTTTCTTCACGGATGAAGGAAACCAGGTCGCTGGCGTAGCGAAGTTCACCGCTGGCCATACCCATGCCGGACGGCAGGTCGCCGCGCAGGGCGACGATGCGTTTGATGCCGGCATTCTTGTATTGGGTCAGCAGTTCGCGCAGTTCGGCTTTGCTGTCACCCACGCACGACAGGTGCGGTGCGGCAGGGATTTTGACTTCGTTTTCCAGTTGCAGCACGGTGTTGATCGTGCGGTCACGGGTAGAACCACCGGCACCATAGGTGCAGGAGAAGAAATCCGGGTTGTAACTGGCCAGCTGACGCGCAACGGTCAGCAGCTTTTCATGCCCAGCGTCGGTCTTGGTCGGGAAGAACTCGAAGCTGAAACGGCGGTCTTGGGACATGGTGGAGGGAGCCTCCAGCGGCAAGCTTCAAGCTCCAGGCTGCAAGAGGGCTGTGCGCCTGTCTCAAGAGTCTGGAGCTTACAGCTCGCGGCTGCATGAATAGCGATAAAAGGAGCAGGCTTCAGGCCAGGGCAGCAAGCAAACGGAATGCTTTTACTTGCTGCTTGTGGCTTGCAGCTTGCCGCTACTTAGTAACGATAAGCGTGTGGCTTGAACGGGCCTTCGACGGTCACGCCGATGTAGTCGGCCTGGGTCTTGGTCAGTTTGGTCACGACGCCGCCGAAGCCGCGGACCATTTCCAGGGCCACTTCTTCGTCTAGTTTCTTCGGCAGTACTTCAACGGTCAGGCGCTCGGCTTTCTGGGCTGGCGACAGGTCGGCGTACTTCTGGTCGAACAGGAAGATCTGAGCCAGAACCTGGTTGGCGAACGAGCCGTCCATGATGCGGCTTGGGTGACCTGTGGCGTTGCCCAGGTTAACCAGACGGCCTTCGGCCAGCAGGATCAGGTAGTCGTCGTTCTGTGGGTCGAAAGCGCCAGCGCCGGTGCGGTGGATCTTGTGAACCTGTGGCTTCACTTCTTCCCATGCCCAGTTCTTGCGCATGAAAGCGGTGTCGATTTCGTTGTCGAAGTGACCGATGTTGCAGACCACAGCGCGTTTTTTCAGCGCCTTGAGCATGTTCGCGTCGCAGACGTTGACGTTGCCGGTGGTGGTCACGATCAGGTCGATCTTGCCCAGCAGGGCCTTGTCGATGCTGGCTTCGGTGCCGTCGTTTTCACCGTCGATGAACGGGGAAACCACTTCGAAACCGTCCATGCAGGCTTGCATGGCGCAGATCGGGTCGACTTCGGTGACCTTGACGATCATGCCTTCCTGACGCAGGGACTGAGCCGAGCCCTTGCCCACGTCGCCGTAACCGATGACCAGCGCCTGCTTGCCGGACAGCAGGTGGTCGGTACCGCGCTTGATGGCGTCGTTCAGGCTGTGACGGCAGCCGTACTTGTTGTCGTTCTTGCTCTTGGTGACCGAGTCGTTGACGTTGATGGCCGGGATTTTCAGCTCGCCCTTGGCCAGCATGTCCAGCAGGCGGTGTACGCCAGTGGTGGTTTCTTCGGTCACGCCGTGGATGCGATCAAGCATCTGTGGGTATTTCTTGTGCAGGATCTCGGTCAGGTCGCCGCCGTCGTCGAGGATCATGTTGGCGTCCCAAGGCTGGCCATCTTTCAGGATGGTCTGCTCGATGCACCACTCGTATTCTTCTTCGGTCTCGCCTTTCCAGGCGAACACAGGAATGCCGGCAGCGGCGATTGCGGCAGCAGCCTGATCCTGGGTGGAGAAAATGTTGCACGACGACCAGCGAACTTCGGCGCCCAGTGCGACCAGAGTTTCGATCAGCACGGCAGTCTGGATGGTCATGTGGATGCAGCCGAGGATCTTGGCGCCCTTGAGCGGTTGCTCACCGGCGTACTTGCGGCGCAGACCCATCAGGGCAGGCATTTCGGATTCGGCGATGATGGTTTCGCGACGGCCCCAGGCAGCCAGGGAAATATCGGCCACTTTGAAATCGTTGAATTCTGCAGGCGTGATTACAGCACTCATTGAGAGTCTCCATTCCATAAAAATGCGAATGGGCGCCGTTGTGCGTTTAAGGCTTGACCAGTGGACCGGTCAAACAACGCCCCATCCGAGCCTGACAGGGAAAACCTGCTGCAGCGCCCCTCGGACAGGTGGCGGGAACGGTATCAAGTGAAGATGACCGTTTTGAAACGTTTGGCAGTATAGCCGCGCTGGCGATTCTTCCCAAGGTTTTCTATCGGTGAAATCCCGGACACCGGGTTTTTAGGTATGCTGCCACGAAGACAGGCATCCATTGGCAGTCGCCCAGGAGTGAACATGAATTTCCACACCCGCAAGTGGGTCAAGCCCGAAGACCTCAACCCCAACGGTACGCTGTTCGGTGGCAGTCTGCTGCGCTGGATCGATGAAGAGGCGGCGATCTACGCCATCGTCCAGTTGGGCAATCAGCGTGTGGTGACCAAGTACATCTCGGAAATCAACTTCGTCAGCGCTTCGCGCCAGGGCGACATCATCGAGCTGGGGATCACCGCCACCGAGTTCGGGCGTACGTCGATCACTCTGATGTGTGAGGTCCGTAACAAGATCACTCGCAAGAGCATCCTGACGGTAGAGAAGATGGTGTTCGTCAACCTGGGCGAAGACGGATTGCCTGCGCCCCATGGCCGTACTGAAATCCGCTACATCAAGGACCAGTTCGATACACAGGAAGAATAAAGAGAAGCGTCCTGCCTCAACTGCTGAGGCAGGACGTCAAGCGGTCAAGCCTGCAATTGGCGCAGCCACGCCAGGCCTTCACTGGTATCGCCCTTCGGACGATATTCGCAACCGATCCAGCCTTTATAGCCCAACTGGTCGATCACCTCGAACAGGTGCGCGTAGTTCAGCTCGCCCAGATCCGGTTCGTGACGATCCGGCACGCCCGCGATCTGGATGTGGCCAATCCCGGCAAAGTCGCGACGCAGCTTGGCTGTCAGGTCGCCTTCGACGATCTGGCAGTGGTAGCAGTCGAACTGGACCTTGAGGTTGTCGGCACCCACCTGACGGCAAATATCCTGGGCCTGATCCTGACGATTGAGGAAGAAGCCCGGCATGTCGCGTGTGTTGATCGGCTCGATCAGCACCGTGATTCCGGCAGCCTTGGCCTGTTCAGCCGCAAACGTCAGGTTTTCCAGGTACACCGCCTGATGGCGCTGACGCAGGTCTTCGCCGGGCAGCAGGCCTGCCATGACGTGAATCCGGTCATTACCGAGCACTTGGGCATATTCCAGTGCCTTTTCGATGCCGCTGCGAAATTCCGCCTCACGGCCCGGCAAGGTGGCGATGCCTCGTTCACCGGCGGCCCAGTCGCCCGGCGGAGCGTTGAACAGCGCCTGCACCAGACCGTTGTCGCTCAGGCGTTGCTTGAGCTCCTGCGGGCTGTAGTCGTAGGGAAACAGATACTCGACCGCGCCGAAACCATCGGCAGCGGCTGCGGCGAAGCGCTCAAGGAAATCATGCTGTGGGTACAGCATGCTGAGGTTGGCGGCAAAACGAGGCATGTTAACTCCAGTCTCTAAAGGTCAGACGAAGGGCCAGAGCAGCAGGGTCAGGACGAAGCCCAATGTACCCAGCAGCGTGACCAGTACGGTCCAGGTGCGCAAGCCGTCGGCGACGTTCAGGCCTGCCAGCTTGGTAAACATCCAGTAACCCGCGTCGTTGATGTGCGACATGGCCAGACCGCCACCGCCCATGGCCAGGCAGAGCAGGGCCAGATGGTTGGCGCTCAGGTCCAGCGTGGCGATCAGCGGGCTCAGAATACCGGCGGTGGTAACCAGCGCCACAGTGGTGGAGCCCTGGACCGCACGCAGCAGCATGGTCAGCAGGAAGCCCAGAGCCAGAACCGGCAGGCCGGTATGGCGCAAGGCTTCGGAAACCACTGCGCCGATGCCGGTATCGACCAGCACTTTACCGAACACGCCACCGGCGCCAGCGATCAGGATCACCATGGCCACGCCCGGCAGTGCCGAGCCGATGACGTCCGATACCTGGGAACGGCTCCAGCCGCGACGTGTACCCAGCAACCAGGCGCACAGCAGGGTGTCGATCAGCAGGGCAACCAGTGGAGCACCGAGGACGGTCAGAACGCCACGCAGCGTGGACGTCACCGGCAGCATGGTGGTGGCCAGTGTTCCCAGCAGGATCAGCACGATAGGCAGCAGAATCAGCCCGATGATCAGGCCGAAACCCGGTGCAGGCGCTGGCGGCAGCTTGCTTGCCAGACTGCTGGCGCTTTCTTCGCCGCCCATCGTCCTGGCCTGCGTGGTTTCGCGGACAGTGGAATAGTCGTTGCGCGCCCAGGCTTCCAGGTCTTCGTTGGTGACATGCGGGCCGTAGACTTCGGCACGGATATCGTCTGTCATCGGGTAGGTCTTGCGGGTCATGCGACCGGCGACGAAGTAACCGATGATGCACAGCACCGCGACCATCGGAATGCCCAGCATCAGCACACGACCCAGGTCTGCACCCAGCTGGCTGGCAGCAGCGACGGCACCCGGATGCGGCGGCAGGAAGGCATGCACGGCCAGCAACGCGGCGCACATCGGCAAGGCAAAGATCAGCAGCGGTTTGCGGGCCGCACGTGCCACGCCGTAGGCCAGTGGCATGAGAATGATCACGCCCACTTCGAAGAACACCGGAATACCGACCATGAAGCCTGCAACGGTCAGCGCCAGTGGCGTGCGCTTGTTACCGAAGCGGTCGATCAGCGTTCTGGCCAGTGCTTCGGCGCCTCCCGACAGTTCGATGATGCGCCCGATCATCGCGCCCAGGGCAATGATGATCGCGATATGGCCAAGGGTCTTGCCCATGCCGCCTTCGATGGTCGCGACCAGATCGGCCGGTTTCACACCGGCTACCAGTGCCACGATGATGCTGACCAGCATCAGGGCCACGAAAGGCTGGAATTTGTATTTGAGAACCAGAAACAGCAGCAGTGCGATCCCTGCACCCGCAATAGCCATCAACATGAAAGGAGTCATGCCTGTGCACTCCGCAGAAGGGTTAGCGAGACAAACGCTGAGCGATAGCTGACAAAAGCGAGATAGGGATGATTCATGCTCTTGAGTCCTGTTGTTATTGTGTGTGGTGATGCTGTCGTCGGTCGGGAGTCGCCAGGCAACTCCCGATCAATGCTTGCGAGTTACCACTTCGCGCCGAAGACCTGACGCAGCTCTTCAAGGGCTGCCGGGTCCAGTGGCGCAGGCTTGGGGTTGGTCATCAGCCACAGGCGAGCGGTTTCTTCGAGTTCTTCCAGGGCGTAGCAGGCCTTGGCGACCGAGCTTTCCCAGACCACCGGGCCCAGTCGCTCCAGCATCACGCCGCGCACACTGTTGGCCAGTTGTGCGACGCGCTCGGCGACTTTCGGGGAGCCCGGACGTTCGTAGCCAATCAGCGGGATATGCCCGACTTTCATGACCTGATACGGCGTCAGTGGCGGCAGGATGTCGTCTTCTTTCCAGACGCCGGCCAGCGTCAGCGCGACCAGATGCGTCGAGTGGGTGTGCACCACGCCGCCGACTTCCGGGTTGCGGTCATAGACCTCGCGATGCAGCGCCAGGGTCTTGGACGGCTTGTTGCCGGACACCCATTCGCCCGCCAGATTGACCTTGGCGATATCCGCCGGGTTCAGTCGGCCCAGGCAGGCGTCGGTCGGGGTAATCAGCCAGCCGTCGTCGAGGCGGGCACTGATGTTGCCGGCGCTGCCGACCGTGTAGCTACGGCCATACAGCAGTCTGCCGACATCGCAGATTTCTTCGCGCAGGGCTTTTTCGCTGCTCATCAAGCTTCTCCTGCCAGTTGCTTGAGGGCTTTGGCGAAGAAGTCACGGGCACCGAAGTTGCCGGACTTGAGTGCCAACGCCAGCGGCTGTGCGCCGCTGCTGACGGTCGCCGGAACGCCCGGATCGATCTGTGCGCCGATCTGCAGCAATTGCACGCCGAGCGCCTGAACCACTGCACCCGACGTTTCGCCACCGGCGACGACAAAGCGACGTACGCCCGACTCCAGCAAGCCTTTGGCGATCTGCCCCAGCGCTTCCTCGACCATGGCGCCGGAGCGTTCGACACCCAGCTCCTTCTGCACGGCCTTGACTTCATCCGGCGTGCTGGTGGCATAGATCAGAACGGTTTGCCCGGCATCGCGAGCGAAAGCCAGGGCCTGCTCGACCACCGGCTTGCCTGCCGCCAGCTCCAGCGGATTGATGCGCAGGGCAGGGCGGTTGTCTTCCAGCCAGGCCGCGACCTGGCCATTGGTGGCCACCGAAGCGCTGCCCGCCAGGACGACTTCGCCACCGCCGACGGCGGCCTGTTTTGCCGCATCGATATCGCGCAGCTTGCCAGCCTTGCGGAAGTTGCCCGGCAGGCCCAGCGCCAGACCCGAACCACCGGTCAGCAGCGGCAGGTCGGCACAGGCTTCGCCCAGTACATAAAGGTCGGCATCGGAAACGGCATCGGCAATGGCCATGCTCACGCCGTCGGCGCGCAGCTCGGCGATTCTGCTGCGTACGGCGTCCACGCCCTTGGCGACGGTGTCATAGCGCAACAGGCCGACTTTCTTGCTGGTCTGCTCTTGCAGAACGCGCACCAGATTGGCGTCGGTCATGGGCGTCAGCGGATGGTTCTGCATGCCGGATTCGTTGAGCAACTGGTCCTGAACGAACAAGTGACCACGGAAGATCGTGCGGCCGTTTTCCGGGAAGGCAGGGCACGCCAGGGTGAAGTCACTGCCGAGTTTTTCCAGCAGGGCTTCGCTGACCTGGCCGATGTTGCCAGCGGCTGTCGAGTCGAAGGTCGAGCAGTATTTGAAGAAGATCTGCTCGCAACCGCGCTCGCGCAGCCATTCCAGCGCAGCCAGCGACTCATCGATGGCTTCGGCGGTGGGTGTTGTGCGCGACTTGAGGGCGATCACGATGGCGTCGGCATCAAGGCCGGCTGCCATTTCAGCGCTCGGGATACCGATACTTTGCACGGTGCGCATGCCGCCGCGAACCAGCATGTTGGCCAGGTCCGTGGCACCGGTGAAGTCATCGGCGATGCAGCCCAGCAACGGGCGAGAGGAAGTCGAAGTCATGGGGCGTTCCTCAGGCTTGTTCTGGTTTGGCTTTCGGCAGTTCGATGCCCGGGAAAATCTTGATCACCGCAGAGTCATCTTCACGGCCGAAACCGGCGCTGGAAGCCTGCATGAACATCTGGTGAGCCGTGGCCGACAGCGGCAGCGGGAATTTGCTGGTGCGGGCGGTATCCAGTACCAGGCCCAGATCCTTGACGAAAATGTCCACCGCCGACAGCGGGGTGTAATCCGCGTTGAGGATGTGCGGTACACGGTTCTCGAACATCCACGAGTTACCGGCGCTGTTGGTGATCACTTCGTACAGGGCGTCGGCATCGACACCTTCGCGCAGGCCCAGGGCCATGGCTTCGGCGCTTGCCGCGATGTGCACGCCGGCCAGCAACTGGTTGATGATTTTGACTTTCGAGCCCAGGCCATGGACATCGCCCAGGCGATAGACCTTGCCCGCCATGCCGTTGAGCACGGCTTCTGCCTTGGCGTAGGACTCGGCCGGGCCTGAGGTCATCATGGTCATCTGGCCAGCTGCTGCCTTGGCCGCGCCGCCGGAGATCGGGGCATCGAGATACAGCAGGCCTTGATCGACCAGGCGCTGGCCCAGTTCGACTGCGAAGGTTGGCGCGACGGTGGCACAGCCGATGACCAGGCTGCCGGGACGCAGTGCGCCGATGGCACCGTTCTCGCCAAAGAGGACCGCTTCAGTCTGCTCGGCGTTGACGACGACGGTGATGATCACGTCGCAGGCGGCCGCCATGCTTGCTGGCGAGTCACAGGCAACACCGCCTTCCTGGGCGAACGCTTCGGTCACGCTGGTACGTACATCGCAGGCATGCACATTGAAACCATTGCGCAGCAGCGAACGGGCAATACCCAGTCCCATGGCACCCAGGCCGATAACGCCAACATTCTTCGTAGTCATGAAGTCATCCTCAAGTCAGTGCCGATGCCTTTGGAGCTGGCAAACGGGCGATATTGTTCTGATCTGTGAATCTGATAGTGAATCAGTGAGTGGATAATGTGAAGTATTTTTTGTTTTTAACAAAAGTTCACATTGGGAAAGCATCGCGGCCAAGCCTCCTTCCCCACAGAACAGGATGTGTGGGAGGGGCCTTGGCCGCGACGAGAGCAGTGAAGATGTTGAAGGAAGGGGGGAGAGCGAGGAATTAAAACGAGTGGTTCTGCTTGCGCCTGCGCCATTGCCCCAGGGATTCCTCCAGCCGTGCAGGGCTGTCGATGCCCTGGCGGCGGGCGTGGCTGAACAGGATCAGGGCCAGTTCAGCCGTGACCAGCGCATCGGCGCTGGCATGGTGACGTTCTTCGGCGTGCAGCCCGAAAAAGTTCGTCCAGTCGTCCAGCCCGGCCTGACAAAAGCTGGCGTCGGGGCAGAGCATCGGGGCGATTTCAGCGACATCGAAGAAAGGATGCTGCAAGCGATAATCCAGACTGTCCTTCAGGGCACGGGACAGCATGTGCTGGTCGAATGGTGCATGGAACGCCAGCATCGGGCTTGAGCCTGCGAACTCCAGGAAGTCCAGAAAAGCTTCCACCGGCTCGCTGCCCGCGGCGATGGTGCTGGGCGCCAGGCCATGAATCAGCACGGCCGGGCTGACCTTGTGATCGACACGCAAGATGGTGCGCTCGAACTGCTGGCCCAGATCGATGGCCCCGTCTTCGATCACTACGGCACCGATGGACAGGACCTGATCGCGGTTCATGTTCAGGCCGCTGGTTTCCAGATCCAGCACGACCCAGCGCTGCTTGCGCAAGGACTCCTCACTCAGTGGCGCGAAGGGCGGCAGCTCTGCCAGACGCTGCAGGTGCTGCTGCTCCAGCGGCGTCTTTTTCGGGCGTGGTCGTAGCCACTCGAACAGATTCATAGTTGATAACGCATGGTCAGGCTGGTTTGCAGGCGCTGTGCCTGGCGAAACGATTCGCGCAGGATGCGCCGGTCCAGGTGGTTGAGGGTGTCCGGATCGATGCGGTTTGAGTACGGCAGGTTCTGACGGCTTTGCAACTGATGTTGCAGCATGCGGGTCTGCTGGATGAAGTGATAAGCCTCTTCATAGGCGGCGCCGTCCAGCGGGTCGATGACCTCGCGCTCCACCAGTTGCCGCAACCGTTCCAGCGTGTTGTTGGCGCCGATACCATTGGCCAGCGCAAGCAGCCGTGCGCCATCGACAAATGGCGTCAGGCCTTCGGTTTTCAGGTCCAGAGTGTCTTTGTCGCTGCCCTTGCGCGCCAGCACGAAGTCCTTGAAGCGTCCGACTGGTGGACGCTGTCGCAGCGCATTGTCGGCCATCATGCGCTGGAACAGACGATTGTCTGCGACCTGATCGAGAATGCCACGGCGTAATTGTTCACACCCGGCTTCGTCGCCCCAGACCACTCGCAGATCAAAGTAGATGCTCGATGCCAGCAGGTTCTCGGGTGTGGCTTCGCGCACGAAGGACGAGAAGCGTCTGGACCATTCGCTGCGTGACAGGCACAGGTCGGGATTGCTGGCCATGATATTGCCTTTGCACAGGCTGAAGCCGCACAGGGCAAGGCTCTGATTGATGCGTTCGGCGATGGGCAGCAACAGCGTGCGTATTTCGGCGGCCTGCACGGCATCGCTGGCTTCGAACAGAATGCCGTTGTCCTGATCGGTGTGCAGCGTCTGTTCGCGCCGTCCTTCACTGCCGAAACACAGCCAACTGAAAGGCACGCCGGGGTCGCCTCTTTCTTCCAGGGTCAATTCGATGACCCTGCAGACAGTATGGTCGTTGAGCAGGGTGATGATCTGGGTGATCTGGGTTGAAGAGGCACCGTGGGCCAGCATGCGGTCGACCAGTTGCACGATATCGCCGCGCAGATTGGTCAGTGCTTCGATCCGTGGTGCATTGCGAATGGTGCGGGCCAGGTGCACCAGATCCACACGTTGCAGGGAAAACAGGTCGCGCTCCGATACCACGCCGCACAGGCGTCCGTTCTTGACCAGGCAGACGTGGGCAATATGGCGACCGGTCATGGCGATGGCCGCATCGAAGGCGCTGGCGTCGGGGCTCAGATGAAACGGTGCCTGGCTCATGGTGTGCCTGATGGGCTGGCTGAAGTCGGCATTCACGTCGGCAACCGCTTCGCGCAAGTCCCGCAGGGTGAAGATACCGAGCGGTGCCTGCTGCTCATCGACAATCACGATGCTGCCCACTTGCTGCTCATGCATCATCCTGACCGCTTCGCGCATCGGTGTTTCAGGGTCGCACATCACCGGATGGCGCATGGCCAGTTCGCCAAGGCGGGTATTCAGGGAGTATTGAGTGCCCAGGGTTTCCACGGCGCGTTGCTGGACTTGATGATTGACCTGATCCAGCAGGCTGCTGACACCGCGCAAGGCGAAGTCCCGGAAGGTGGTGGACAGTGCAAACAGTTTGATGAAGGCCGGTTTGTTCAATTGCAGGCAAAAAGTATCTTCGGCTGCCAGATGTTCGGTGCGTGTGGCCCGTTCGCCCAGCAGGGCTGCCAGCGGGAAGCATTCTCCGGTGGTGATTTCAAAGGTGGTTTCGGTGCCACCTTTTGCCGAATGTGGTCGTTCCCCTACCACTCGGCCTTGCTTCACGATATAAAAGTGCTCTACTGCACCATCGGCAGGCTTGATGATGCTCTCGTCGCAGGCGTAAAAACGGAGCTGACATTGCTCGACCAGATACGCAAGGTGTGCGTTTTCCATCTGGTTGAACGGCGGAAATTTTTGCAGGAACTGCATGGTGCCGTGGATGTTTTGCAACACCGCAGTTTTGCCTGCCTGGGTGAAAGCGTCGGCTTTGCTCATGACCTGTACCGCGTTTTTGTTATTGGTTGTCATGGTCGACCGCTTGGGCCGCAGTGCCCATTGGACGTAAGTCTTACGCTGACAGGTAGTGCCCTGATGCACGGGTTTGTGTAGAACTGTTTTGACGAACGCATGGGATCGCGCTCGAATACCCGGCTGGGAGGCCCGTAAAGTGCGCTTCAGGTTTAGCCTGATCTGCTGTAGGAATTAGTCCAGGGAATGATGAGACGGTAATGAGTGACCACGACATCTTGAGCGATGAAGAGCGCGACGCCCTTACAGAGGTCATGCTCCAGTCCAATCGTGACTTGCCGCAACGTGTGCTGATCGTCGATGACGACAGCGACGCACGGGAGTTGCTGGCAGAAATTCTTAGTCTCAATGACATCAGTTGCCTGACGGCTGGTGGTGGCAACAGCGCAATGGAGCTGCTTGAAACCCGTCAGTCCATAGGCCTGCTGATCACCGATCTGCGCATGGCGCCTTGCGACGGCCTGGACCTCATCCGCCAGGTGCGCGACTCCGAACGCGCGGCTTTGCCGATCATCATCGTTTCCGGCGACGCCAACGTGCGCGATGCCATCGATGCCATGCATTTGAGTGTGGTGGACTTCCTGCTCAAACCGCTCAATACCAAGCAGCTTGTGAGGCTGGTGAAGCGTGAGTTGGGGATGGCTTGAGCTGTTCGCGAATGAATTCGCTCCTACGGGCGTAGGAGCGGATTCATCCGCGAAAACCCCACTACCTGTTCTGAGCCTTGAACTCCCGACGACGACGATGCAGCACCGGTTCGGTGTAGCCGTTAGGCTGCCGGGTGCCTTCGATCACCAGTTCGACGGCGGCCTGGAACGCGATATTGCTATCGAAATCCGGGGCCAGCGGGCGGTATAGCGGATCGTTGGCATTCTGGCGATCCACTACCGGCGCCATGCGCTTGAGGCTTTCCAGTACCTGGGCTTCAGTGACCACGCCATGGCGCAGCCAGTTGGCCATGTGCTGGCTGGAGATGCGCAGCGTGGCGCGGTCTTCCATCAGGCCGATGTCATTGATGTCCGGCACTTTCGAGCAACCCACGCCCTGATCGATCCAGCGCACGACGTAGCCAAGAATGCCCTGGGCATTGTTGTCCAGCTCGTTGCGAATCTCTTCCGGCGTCCAGTTGACCTGTGGGGCCAGCGGGATGGTGAGGATGTCGTCCACCGAAGCGGGCACTCGCTGCGCCAGTTCGGCCTGGCGGGCGAACACGTCGACCTTGTGATAATGCAAGGCGTGCAGGGCGGCTGCGGTAGGCGAAGGCACCCAGGCGGTGTTTGCACCCGCCAGTGGATGGGCGATTTTCTGCTCCAGCATCGCGGCCATCAGGTCCGGCATGGCCCACATGCCCTTGCCGATCTGAGCCCGGCCTTGCAGGCCGCACTTGAGGCCTATATCGACGTTGGAGTTCTCGTAGGCACCGATCCACTTCTCGGCTTTCATCTGCGCCTTGCGCACCACAGGGCCTGCTTCCATGGAGGTATGGATCTCGTCGCCCGTGCGGTCCAGGAAACCGGTGTTGATGAACACCACACGCTCGCTCGCCGCCTGGATACAGGCCTTGAGGTTGACCGTGGTGCGGCGCTCTTCGTCCATGATCCCGACTTTCAGCGTGTTGCGCGGCAAGCCCAGGACCTGCTCGACACGGCCGAACAGTTCGTTGGTGAAGGCTGCTTCTTCCGGGCCATGCATCTTCGGTTTGACGATGTACACGGAACCGCTGCGGCTGTTGCTGCGTGATGTGTTGCCGTTGAGGTTATGGATCGCCGCAAGGCTGGTCAACAGGCCGTCGAGAATGCCTTCGGGCACTTCGTTGCCGTGTTTGTCCAGAATGGCGTCGATGGTCATCAGATGGCCCACGTTGCGGATGAACAGCAACGAGCGGCCATGCAGCGTGACTTCGCTGCCAGCGGGGGTGGTGTAGACGCGATCCGGGTTCATGGTGCGGGTAAAGGTTTCGCCACCCTTGGCCACTTCTTCGGCCAGATCGCCTTTCATCAGGCCCAGCCAGTTGCGGTAAACTACGACCTTGTCGTCGGCATCGACCGCGGCGATGGAGTCTTCGCAGTCCATGATGGTGGTCAGCGCGGCTTCCATCAGAATGTCTTTCACACCTGCCGGATCTGTCAGGCCGACCGGGCTGGAAGCATCGATCTGGATCTCGAAGTGCAGTCCGTTGTGCTTGAGCAGAATGGCCAGCGGTGCAGAAGGATCGCCCTGGAAACCGATCAGTTGTGCGTCATCCTTGAGGCCGGTATTGCTGCCGCCCTTGAGGCCGATGACCAGTTTGCCATCGATCAGCTTATAAGCCGTCGAGTCGACGTGGGAGCCGGCCGCCAGTGGCGCGGCTTCGTCCAGGAAGGCGCGGGCGAAGGCAATCACCTTGTCGCCGCGAACCTTGTTGTAGCCCTTGCCCTTCTCGGCACCGCCTTCTTCGCTGATGGCATCGGTGCCATAGAGCGCGTCGTACAGCGAACCCCAGCGGGCGTTGGAGGCATTGAGGGCGAAGCGGGCGTTCATCACCGGCACGACCAGTTGCGGGCCTGCCATGGTGGCAATTTCTTCATCGACGTTTTGCGTCGTGATCTGGAAGTCCGCCGCTTCTGGCAGCAGATAACCGATTTCCTGAAGGAAAGCTTTGTAAGCCGAGGCGTCGTGGGCCTGTCCGGCATTGGACTGGTGCCAGGCATCGATTCTTGCCTGCAAGTCATCACGTTTGGCGAGCAGGGCTCTGTTCTTTGGCGCAAGCTCATGGATCAGTTTGTCAGCCCCGGCCCAGAACGCTGCGGCATCGATGCCGGTTCCCGGGGTGGCTTCGTTCTGCACGAAGTCGAACAGGACTTTGGCGACCTGCAGGTCACCGACTTGAACGTACTCAGTCATTGCACTTGCCTCACTCTGCTCAGCAGGTCGAGCTCACTCAAGGAGCGCTCTGTTTATTGGTTTTGGTGTTATGTAGTGCGCGCCGCGGAATACTACATGAGCAGCAGCGATGGGGGATGAATATGTCACCAAACGACTGAAGTTTCACGACCAGTCACGCTGCCGACCCGGATGTTCTCAAAAATGACGGCGATTGTTCCAGATAATTATCAAAACGGTACACGTTCTGCGCTTTGCAGTGCCTTTGTGAACCTTGCCTATACTTTCGCGACATCCGCCGGGGTCTGACGGCGTCTTTTTGAAAGCAGAGGAAGTCACCTGTGAATCATCTCGTAGTCACTGTGGTTGCACCCGACAAACCGGGCCAGGTCGAGCGTATCGCCCAATGCATCGCCGATCATGGCGGCAACTGGCTGGAAAGCCGCATGTCACGCATGGCCGGGCAATTCGCCGGTATCCTGCGGGTGGGTGTACCGGCTGAAAGTCAGGATGAACTGATCCAGGCACTGCGGGTGCTGACGGTCCATGGCATTCATGTGCAACTGGCCGAAAGCACCGCCGAAGCCCTCGGCTCCTGGAAAACCATCAGCATGCAACTCGTGGGCAATGACCGCCCCGGCATCGTGCGCGACATCACCCGCTTGCTGACCGGGCAGGGCGTCAACGTCGAAAGCCTGATCACCGACATCACCCCGGCACCCATGAGCAGCGAACTGCTGTTCCATGCCGACGCGGTACTGGGCGTGCCCTTGAGCCTGTCACTGGACGATCTGCAGGCCCGGCTCGAAACCCTGGCGGATGATCTGATGGTTGAGTTGGTGTTGAAGACGGAGGGTTGAGGTGATTTGCATCCTGTGAAGACGAGCGGCATCTTGGAGTGCTACTCGTTCTTCTTGTTTTGCTATCGCGGCTCACCCCAGAACTCAGCATGCCGTTTGGTCTGCTCGGCTTGACGATGAATTGTTATTCAATATGATTAGCTTTCAATCTAATTGCTGCATGGTTGCGCAGAGGTAAATCCACCATGACAACTACCGCTAAAACTCGATCTGTCACAGCTCACGTGCCAGTCCACCTGGCTGAGAAAATCGACATGATGGCTGAGCGTCTGGAGCGTTCAAGAAACTGGATCGTCAAACAGGCTCTTTGTGCCTGGATTGATCAGGAAGAAGAGCGCAGCCGCTTGACTCGAGAGGCCTTGGCAGATGTGGACGCTGGCCGCGTTATTGAGCATCAGGCTGTTCAGGCATGGGCGGATAGCCTCAGCACCGAGACTCCGTTACCGGTGCCGCGTTAATGGAGTTGAAGTGGACAAGCAAAGCGCTCTCCGACATTGCCAGATTGTACGAATTTCTTGCTGCTGTGAATCAGCCTGCCGCTGCCCATACGGTTCAACAACTCACTGCTGCTCCGACCATTTTGCTGACTAACCCCCGCATTGGGGAATACCTTGAAGAGTTTGAACCTCGTGATGTGCGTCGAATCCTGATCGGGCACTACGAGCTGCGCTATGAAATAAAGGGCCCCACTATTTACCTGTTGCGTCTGTGGCATACACGCGAAGATCGGTGATGTGGTTGTCCAAAGAGCCACGAACAAAACGTTTGGCCAAAGCAAGCTGCATTCAATCTCAGGTTATCCAAGTTAACCGTGCACCCACCTGTGGATAACCTGGGGAGATGGCCTTGTGCGCCACGGTTGGCAAGGCTTTGCGGGGGTTGATCAAAAAACCAGCAGTTTCAATGGCTTGTGCACAGATAAGGTGAGCCTGCCTGTGGATAACCGTTGGAGAACCCTTTGCAGGCCATGTGGATCGTGGCTTGCAAAGGGTTGTATGTTTTTTGATCAGGTGCGGCGGCGCAGGCTCAGCCAGGCATCGACGCTGTAGATCGCCAACCCTGCCCAGATGAAGACGAAGGTGACGATGGTGCTGGTGTTCAGGTGCTCGCCATACAACAGCACTGCAAGGGCCAGAACCAGGGTCGGCGCAATGTATTGCAGGAAGCCCAGCGTGGTGTAGGGCAAGTGGCGTGCGGCGGCGTTGAAGCAGACCAGAGGCACCAGCGTCACCGGACCGGCCGCTGCCAGCCACAGCGCCTGGCTGGTGGTCCAGAACTCAGGCTGTGCAGTCTGGGCAATGGGGGTGAGCAGCAGCCAGGCCAGTGCCAGCGGGACCAGCATCCAGGTTTCCACCACCAGGCCGGGCAGTGCGGCCACTGGCGCTTTCTTGCGGATCAGCCCGTAGAAGCCGAATGTCAGAGGCAATAGCAGCGATACCCACGGCAGATTGCCGACCTGCCAGACCTGCTGGGCCACTCCGGCGGCAGCCAGCAGCACCGCCAGCCATTGCAGGCGTCGCAGGCGTTCACCCAGCAGCAACATCCCGAGCAGCACGTTGACCAGCGGGTTGATGTAGTAACCCAGGCTGGCCTCGACCATGCGTCCGTTGTTCACGGCCCAGACGTAGACCATCCAGTTGCAGGCGATCAGGCTGCCGCTGAGCGCCAGTACCGCCAGCCGCTGCGGATTTTCCCGCAGTTCGCGCCACCAGCCGGGATGTTTCCAGAACAGGAGCAGCAGAGAGCCGAACAGCGCCGACCAGATCGCCCGATGAATGATGATCTCTAGGGCGGGAACGGTGGCGAGTAGTTTGAAGTACATCGGGAACAGGCCCCAGATGATGTAAGCACTCAGGCCAAGAAGGTATCCACGGCGTGGGTTGGCAGCTTGCATGTAGCGTCCTTGTCAAAGGCAGGTTTCTGGGTGTCAGAACAGCTTCAGAGGTTCTTCGTTGAGGGCCGAAAACTGTTCACGCAGGGCCAGGATATGGTCGCCCCAGTAACGTTCCGTGCCGAACCATGGAAAGCTGCGCGGGAAGGCCGGATCGTCCCAGCGTCGGGCCAGCCAGGCGCTGTAGTGCATCAGGCGCAGGGCGCGCAGCGGCTCGATGAGCGCGAGTTCGGCGGGATCGAAGTCATGAAACTCGTTGTAGCCGTCCATCAGTTCCGACAATTGTCCCAGGCATTCCTGACGATCACCTGCCAGCATCATCCAGATGTCCTGTACGGCAGGTCCCATGCGGCAGTCGTCCAGATCCACAATGTGGAACATTTCGTCACGGCACATCATGTTGCCCGGATGGCAATCGCCATGGATGCGGATATTGCTGTGGGGTGTTGCCGCGTAGACCTCTTCGACACGCTTGAGCAGGTCCCGGGCGACTGACTCGTAGGCCGGAAGCAGGCTGCGCGGGATGCAGTCGTTGCTCAGCAGATAGTCGAGGGAGTCATGGCCGAAGTTTTTCACGCCCAGGGCTTCGCGATGCTCGAACGGCCGGGTTGCGCCCACGGCGTGAATACGCCCCAGCAACTGGCCCAGGCGATAAAGCTGATCGAGGTTGCCCGGCTCCGGGGCTCGTCCGCCACGACGCGGGAACAGCGTGAACCGGAAGTCGCCGTGCTCGAACAGGGTTTGCCCGTTCTGTACCAGCGGAGCAACGACAGGCACTTCGACTTCGGCCAGCTCGAAGGTGAAGCTGTGCTCTTCAAGAATCGCTGCGTTGCTCCACCTTTGCGGGCGGTAGAACTTGGCGATCAAGGGCTGTTCGTTTTCGATACCGATCTGATAGACCCGGTTTTCATAACTGTTGAGAGCCAGGACGCGGGCGTCACTGAGAAAGCCGATGCTTTCCACGGCGTCGAGAACGAGATCGGGGGTGAGTGTTGCAAACGGGTGGGCCATGCTGACTCCTGCGCGCAGCAAGTCGCCGCGTTGGACTGCTGATGGTAACGCAGACTGGCTGTGGTTCGCCAAGCCGATCCGCTTTTTCGCAAACGTCACACAACGGTCATCGTTTGGTCGTCGCATAGCCATATCCGTCGATTAGTGTCGCCGCCAATGAGATCGATCTCAAGCGAGTGACAATGACTGACTTGAAAGAGGTTGCACAACGCGCAGGGGTATCGCGAGCCACCGCGGCACGTGCCTTCGCGACGCCCGACATGGTGCGCCCGACCACCCGTGACCAGGTATTCGCGGCGGCCAGCGAGCTGGGTTTTCGTCCCAACCGCCTTGGGCGTCAGCTGCGTCTGCAAACCACCAACCTGATCGGCGTGGTGGTACCCAACCTGCTCAACCCGGTATTCGCCGAACAGTTCCAGGCCATGGAGCGTGCAGCCCGTGCGCGGGGGTACAACCTGCTTCTGGCGACCACCGACTACGCCAGCGAGCGCGAAAGCGAAGTGGTCGAAGAGCTGCTGCGCCAGAGGGTCGATGGCCTGGTGCTGACGGTCACCGATGCCGAGTGCAATCGTGTTCTGCAAGACCTTGCCAGTGAAGACACGCCTTTCGTGCTGGCCTATCACCAGACCGATAACCCCGATTACAGCGCCGTGTCTGTGGATAACCGTGCAGGCATGGCCCTCGCGACCCGTTATCTGCTGGATGCCGGTCATCGGCGTGTCGGCATGGTGGCTGGTCCGGCCATGCAGTCCGACCGGGCACGCCTGCGTTATGCCGGGTATTGCGATGCCATGACCGAGCGCGGCCTCGATGTGCTGCCGGTCATTGAAATGCCTGACCACACCCGCGCCGATTTTGCTGCCTTGATGCCTTCGTTAAGTGGCCCGAATGCGCCGACAGCGCTGGTCTGTTCCAACGATCTGTTGGCCATCAGCCTGATTGCCGAGTTGCGCCGTAACGGCCTCGGTGTGCCTGAGCAGCTTTCGGTGATCGGGTTCGATGGCATCGCCCTCGGCACCCAGATGCACCCGACGCTGTGCAGCGTTGTTCAGCCGATTGCCGCACTGGCGCAGATCGTCATCGACCAGTTGCTGGCCCGGATCGGCGGCGCGGCCCCGGTTTCCCATTGTCTGCCGTGCCATATCCGGCCTGGCGAAAGTACCCAGCCCCATGAGGAGATGCTTCATGTTCAGTCTCAGTAAAAGCCTGGCAGCCCTGCTGCTGTGCGGCGTGGCAAGCCTGACTCAGGCCGCTGAAACCGCTATCTGTTACAACTGCCCGCCTGAGTGGGCTGACTGGGGGACGCAGCTCAAGGCGATTGCCGACAAGACGGGCGTGCAGGTCCCGCTGGACAACAAGAACTCCGGTCAGGCGTTGGCGCAGATCGTCGCCGAGCAGGCCGCGCCTGTAGCCGACGTGGTGTATTACGGCGTGACCTTCGGCTTGCAGGCGCAGAAGGCCGGTGTGGTCGATACCTATAAACCCAAGCACTGGGACGATATTCCGGCTGGCCTGAAAGACCCGGCCGGTCACTGGTTTGCGATTCACTCCGGCACGCTTGGCATCATGGTCAACGTTGATGCTCTGGGCGGTCTGCCGGTGCCTCAGAGCTGGGCGGATCTGCTCAAGCCCGAGTACAAGGGCATGGTCGGTTATCTCGATCCATCCAGCGCATTCGTCGGTTATGTCTCGGCGGTGGCCATCAACCAGGCCATGGGCGGCACGCTGGATAACTTCGCTCCCGCCATCGACTACTTCCAGAAACTGGCGAAAAACTCACCGATCGTGCCCAAGCAGACCGCCTATGCGCGGGTGCTCTCCGGTGAGCTGCCGATCCTGATCGACTATGACTTCAACGCTTATCGCGCCCGTTACAAGGACAAGGCCAACGTCGCTTTCGTGATTCCGCAGGAAGGCACCATTGGCGTCCCGTATGTCATGAGCATGATCAACAAAGCTCCGCATCGCGCCAATGCCGAGAAGGTGCTGGATTTTGTGCTGTCCGATGAAGGGCAGGCGCTGTGGGCCAAGGCGTATCTGCGCCCTGTGCGCTCGAAAATGCCAGCCGAGGTGGCCGCTCAGTTCCTGCCTGACAGCGATTATGCCCGTGCCGGTGTGGTGGATTACCAGCAGATGGCCGCTGCGCAGGAAGCTTTCGCCGCCCGTTATCTGCGTGAGGTGAAGTAATGACTGCCTCGCTGGAGCAGGCAAGCACTGTGCGGCCGTGCAGCCTCCTCAGGCTGAGCCATTGCCCGGGCGCTGCCGTGGCGCTTGCCCCGGCAATGGCGGTGCTGTTGGCCTTCTGGCTGTTGCCGCTTGCGCATCTGATCATTCTGGGCGGGCAGAACCCCGAGGGGGCTGGCAACGGGTATTGGCAGGTACTGAGCAGCGCCCAGTATCTGGGCAGTCTGGCGCAGACCTGCCTGCTGTCCGTGGTGGTCACGCTTGCCGCTCTGCTGGTGGGTGGCATCAGCGGTGTGTTTCTTGCCCGACAGCGCTTTTTCGGTCGCTCGGCACTGGTGGCCTTGCTGACTTTTCCGCTGGCGTTTCCCGGTGTGGTGGTGGGGTTTCTGGTGATTCTGCTGGCCGGACGCCAGGGGATCTTTGCCGCGCTCGGGCTTGAGCTGGCGGGGGAGCGCTGGATCTTCGCCTATTCGCTCACCGGCCTGTTCATTGGCTATCTGTACTTCTCGATTCCGCGGGTGATCCTCACGGTGATGGCGGCCTGCGAAAGTCTGGACCGCAGCCTGGAAGAGGCCGCGCATTCTCTGGGCGCCGGTCACTGGCGGGTGGTCTGTGACGTGATTGTGCCGGGCCTGACTCCAGCGCTGGTGTCCTGCGGGGCGATCTGTTTCGCCACGTCGATGGGCGCCTTCGGGACGGCCTTCACACTCGGTACCCGGCTGAACGTCACGCCGGTCGCGATCTACAACGTCTTCACCAACTACGCCAACTTCACCGTGGCCGCTGCGCTGTCAGTCATCCTCGGTGCGGTGACCTGGGCGGTGTTGCTGCTGGCTCGTCGTCTGGTCAAGACTTCAGGAGTTGCACTGTGAAACGTTCCACACTGTTTGTCGTGCAACTGCTTTTTACCCTGCTGGTCTGCGCGTTCATGTTGGTCCCGGTGGTGTTGTCGCTGCTGGCCGGTCTGACGCGCAATTATTTCCAGGGCCTGTCCAGCGGCCTGACTTTCGATTGGCTGCTGCAAGTCTGGCAGGCTTATTCGCCGACGGTCTGGCTGTCACTGCAACTGGCTGTGGCCTGTGCCTTTTGTGTGTGCCTGATCGGAGTGCCAGCGGCCTATGCGCTGGTGCGGATGAACAACCGTTTCAGTCGCGCCTTCGAGGAACTGATGGTCTTGCCCGTGGCCATGCCCGGTCTGGCCAGCGCTCTGGCGTTGCTATTGACCTATGGCCACTTCGGCAGCTTTCGAGGGAGCTGGCTGTTCATTCTGGTGGGCCACGTTTTATTCACGCTGCCGTTCCTGGTGCGGCCGGTCATGGCCGTGATGCAGCGCCAGCAACTGCCGGTCCTGGAAGAGGCAGCGGCCAGCCTTGGCGCCGGGCCGATCAAGCGCTTTTTCAGTGTGGTGGTCCCCAATTGCCGCGCCGGGATTCTCGCGGGCGTGCTGATGGTCGTGACCTTGTCCCTGGGTGAGTTCAACCTGACCTGGATGCTCCACACCCCCATGACCAAGACCTTGCCCGTTGGGCTGGCCGACAGTTATGCCTCGGCGCGCCTGGAAGTCGCCAGCGCCTACACCCTTCTGTTTCTGTTGCTGATTGTGCCGCTGCTCATTGCGTTGCAGGCCATCAGTGCCCGTCTTGCCCGTGGAGAAAGCCGATGAGCGGAACAACCATACGCCTGCAAAGTTGCCGCAAGTCGTTTCACGACGGCACGGTTGCTGTACATGATCTGAACCTGACCATTGAGCCAGGCGAAACCCTGGCCATTCTCGGGCCTTCCGGGTGCGGCAAGACCACCACCTTGCGGCTGATAGCCGGGCTTGAGCGACCGGATACCGGGCAGGTGCTGTTCGACAATCAGGATGTCACGCGCCTGCCTATCGAACGGCGTGATGTGGGGATGGTGTTCCAGAACTATGCGCTGTTTCCCAACCTCGATGTGGCGGGGAATATCGTCTATGGCCTGAAGATTCGCGGCATGTCGCCCGCCGAGCGCAACAAGCGTTGCGCCGAACTGCTGGAGCTGGTGGGCCTGCACGATCATGGCAAGCGCAGCATTCACGAACTGTCCGGCGGACAACGCCAGCGCGTGGCACTGGCCCGGGCCCTGGCGCCTCGTCCTCGGGTGCTGTTGCTGGATGAGCCTCTGGCCGCGCTGGATGCCCAGTTGCGTGAGCGTTTGCGTAGCGAGCTGGATCAGTTGCTGCGTGGCCTGGGGATCACCTCCGTGTTTGTCACCCACGATCAGGGCGAAGCCATGGCCTTGGGGGATCGCATTCTGGTCATGGAAAAAGGCCGCGTCGCACAACTGGCGACCCCGCGGGAAATCTATCAGCAGCCTGCCAATGCTTTCGTGGCCGGTTTTGTCGGCAATCTCAACGCTTTCAGCGTGCTTGGGCGTACGCCGTTCGGCCTGAAAGTCAGTGGCGGTGAGCTGCCCTGGAGTGCTGATCAGGATCCGGCCATCGTTTATTGCCGCCCTGAGCACCTGCGTGTGATGTCCGCTGGCGGGCACCTGCAAGGTCGACTCGTGGGGCAGTTTTTCCAGGGCGCGCAAAGCCGTCTGCTGGTGGATGTCGGTGGGGTTCAGCCTTTGCTGGTGGACAGTTCAGACAATGTCATCCATGCGGCCGGTACCTCCATTGCCTTGAGTGTCGCGCCTCAAGAGCTGTTTACCCTGGCGTCGTGATGCCGTTTTGACCGAGAGATCATTTTGAACCATCCTTTTCTTATTGCTCAAATCAGCGACCTGCACCTCAAAGCCGGTGGGCGTCTGACCTATGGCGTCGTCGACACGCTGGGCGCGTTGCGTCGAGCGGTCGAACATATCAACGCCAGCACGCCTCGCCCCGATATCGTCGTGGTCAGCGGTGACCTGGTGGATTTTGGCCGCGCCGACGAATACGCCGTACTCAAGCCCGAGCTGGAACGTTTGCACATGCCGTTCTATCTGGTGCCTGGCAATCATGATGACCGTGAGCATCTGCTGGCCGCTTTTGCTGACCGCCTGTATCTGCCCTTGTCGGCGAGTGGGCCACTGGACTGGGTTGTCGAGCAGTATCCGGTGCGTTTGATCGGTATGGATTCAACCATTCCGGGCGAGCATGGCGGGCGGCTGGATTATGGCCAGATCGACTGGCTGCATACGCAACTGTCGCGTCGACCCGATGTACCGACGATTCTGATCCTGCACCATCCACCCTTTATCAGCGGCATCGGTCACATGGACCAGCAGCCCTTTGGCAATGCGGCCGCGCTGGAAGAGATGATTGCGTTGCATCCACAGGTTGAGCGCGTGCTCTGCGGACATCTGCACCGACCGATGCAGCGCCGGTTTGGCGGCAGCATGGCGTGTATTTGCCCCGGTACTTCCCATCAGATCGTGCTCGATCTCGCAGAGAACGCCCCGGCGCATTTCAACCTGGAGCCTGCCGGTTACCTGCTGCATCGCTGGCACCCGCAGGACGGCCTGATGACCCATAACGCAGTGTTCGGCGATTATGAGGGGCCGTACCCGTTTTATGATGCCAATGGGTTGATCGATTGATACCCGGCAGCCGTAGGAGATCACCCGCCGCCTCGGCGCCGCGCTGTCGCGCAGCAAACAGGTAGGAGCGCGCTTGCCCTGGGCGGCACTCCGACGACCGAGTGCGAAGCGCTCGCAAAATTTACGACTGCTACGCAGCCGGTCGCGGGCAAGCGCGCTCCTACTGTTCAGGCGCCGATGATGCCGCCGTCTTCGCGGGTAATCACCATCACCGAAGAGCGGGGCTTGCCGTTGGGCTGGTGCTCGGGGAAGGTGGAGCCGCCGTTTTCGCCAGGATGCTGGATACCGACGAACATGGTTTTGTAGTCCGGCGCAAAGCTGATACCGGTCACTTCACAACCGATCGGCCCGACCAGGAAGCGACGAATCTCGCCACTGTGCGGGTCGGCACAAAGCATCTGGTTATTGCCCATGCCAGCGAAGTCACCCTTGTTGCTGGAGTCGCCGTCGGTCTGAATCCACAGGCGACCGGCTTCGTCAAAGCTCAGGCCGTCCGGGCTGTTGAACATGTTCCGGGCGTTGACGTTGCTCGATCCGCCTTGTGGCGTGCCGGCATGTACCACCGGGTTGCCCGCGACCACGAACAGATCCCACTCGAACTCCATGGCCGAGGCATTATCTTCGGCTTCTTTCCAGCGCAGGATCTGCCCGTACTGGTTCTTGGCCCTCGGGTTCGGCCCGCCGACCGGCTGGCCATCATCGCCGCGCTTGGCGTTGTTGGTGAGGGTGCAATAGACCTGGCCATCCTTGGGGCTGACCACGATCCATTCCGGGCGGTCCATGCGTGTGGCTTTCACCACGCTGGCGGCCAGACGTGCATGAATCAGCACTTCTGCCTGATTGTTGAAACCGGCTGCGGCATCCAGGCCATTCTTGCCGTGGGTCAGTTCGATCCACTGGCCTTTGCCTTTCGGGCGATCCGGGTTGTTGTCACCGCCGTCGAACTGCGCCACATACAAGGTGCCGTGATCCAGCAGGTTGCGATTGGCCTTGGGATCCTGATGATCGATCTTGTCGCGGCTGATGAATTTGTAGATGAACTCGCCACGCTCGTCGTCGCCCATGTACACCACGACGCGACCGCCTTTGGTTTCGGTCAGTGCGGCATTCTCATGCTTGAAGCGGCCCAGCGCGGTACGTTTGACTGGCGTGGATTTGGGATCGAACGGGTCGATCTCGACGACCCAGCCGTGACGGTTGACCTCGTTGGGATTTTTGGCCACGTCAAAGCGTGGGTTGTGCTGATGCCAGTTGATGTCCTTGCTGGCGGCCACGACGCCGTAGCGCTTGAGGCCGGCGTCGAATTTCTGTTCCGGATCGCTGCTGCCGAAACAGTCGGTGAAGTTCTCTTCGCAGGTCAGGTAAGTGCCCCACGGCGTCTTGCCGTTGGCGCAGTTCTGGAAGGTGCCCAGGGCATGTGTGCCCGTCTTGTCGGCGTCGGTCTTGAGCCATTCATGACCGGCAGCCGGGCCGCTCAGGTCGATGGGCGTGTTGCCATGAATGCGGCGGTTGTACTTGGAGTCCTGCACGAATTGCCACTGGCCGTTCTTCTGCTGGACCTCGATGACCGACACGCCTTCAGCGGCCAGCGCCTTCTGTACTTCTTCGGCCGATTGCGGCTCCTTGCCGTGATCGAAGAGGTAGCGATAGTTGGTGTATTCGTTGTTGATCGCCATCAGCGCCCGGTCTTTGTGGCCGGGCATCGGGAACAGGCTCATGCCGTCGTTGTTGTCGCCGAACTGCACTTCCTGTGCCTTGGCGGTGCCTTTGCCGCTTGGATCGAAGGCCGGACCGCCTGCCTGCAAGGGCTGACCCCAACTGATGAGAACCGAGGATTTGTAGCCTGGCGGCAGGCTGATGGTGTCGGCGGTGGCGGCTGGGATGCTTTCAAAACCCAGCAGCTTGCCCGATGCAGCGCTGACGCTGTTGGCCAGTGCGCTACGGGTCAGCAGGTTGCCGCCCAGGAACATCGCGGCACCGCACAGGGCGCCTGCGCTGATGAACCCACGGCGAGTGAGGCCGACCATCTTTTCGAGGTCGGTGGATTGATTTTCTTCTAATAGTTTCATCATCACGGCTCCCACAGAGGTGGCAGCCACGATAATTGCCGTATATGACGAAATTGTGTCGCAGGAATGACGACACAGCCGCTTACAAAGGTGTGCCCAGCAAGACCAGTGACGGGGGGAAACGGACTTGCACCTGACTGCCTGTTTCCAGCCTCAGAGCCTGAAGCTGTGCAGAAGGCGCCAAGGCACACAGCGTCTGGCCTCCAGGCAGATTGATGCGCACTTCGCAGGGGCCGTCTTCGGCTTCGAGAATGCTGTCGATCAGCCCGAACAGACAATTGTTTCCATTTGTTTCTTCGTGATCGTGAGGGTGCAGCTCAAGCCAGCCCGCCTTGATAAGCGCCACGACATCGGTGTCGGTCTGCAGGTCCAGGCGCTGGGTGCTGTCATGGGTAATCTGCGCCTCGATGAACACCTCGTCGGCCATTTGCAGACGAATATGATCGTTATGCCCATGCCGCGTGATGCTCACGATGCGGCCCAGCAACTGGTTGCGGGCGCTGGTGCGCAGGGTCAGGCGACTGAGCAGGTCCAGGTCCGTGCTTTCTTCGGTGGCTTCCAGCACCTGAGCTTGCAGTGCCTGCAATCGCTGATAGAGACGCAGCACACGCTCACCTTCGGCAGACAGTTTCGCACCGCCACCACCACGCCCGCCGACACTGCGCTCGACCAGAGGTTTTTGCGCCAGATTGTTCAGTTCGTCGATGGCATCCCAAGTCGCCTTGTAACTCAGGCCTGCGCTTTTGGCGGCCCGGGTGATGGAGCCTTGCTCGGCGATGTGTTGCAGCAACTCGATGCGCTGTGGGCGACGGACCATGTGTTGCGTCAGCAGAGTCGGTAAGGGCATGGCGACGGATTAGGTAACTGATGGAGAGGCGAGTGTAAGACAAGTCGGCGTCCAGAAGCGGATCAGCACTCCGGCCTGGGCGTTCTGGCCAGGCAATAGACATCCACCCGCCGAGCACCATTACTGAGCAAGGTGCGGGCAATCACATCCGCTGTGGAGCCTGTGGTCAGTACATCATCGATCAAGGCCAGGTGCTTGCCTTGCACCCAGGCAGAATCGACCACCTTGAAGGCGCCGTTCAGATTGCGTTTGCGGCTTTTTGCATCCAGGTCCTGCTGAGCCGTTGTTTCGCGAATTCTCACTAACTGGCGTTCATCCACGGGCAGATTCAGGGCTTTGCCCAGCCAGCCGGCCAGCATGCCCGCCTGGTTGTAGCCACGCTGGCGCAGACGCCGGGTGGCCAGGGGAACTGGCAACAGGCAATCGGGCCGGGTCAGGCCTTCGTCAAAGCGGTGCTGTAGAAACTGCCCGGCCAGTTCCGCCAGCAAGCGTCCCATGGGCCACCGGCTCTGGTGTTTGAAGCGCGTAATCAGGCCGTCTACCGGAAACTCGTACAGCCAGGGCGCGATGACTTCCGTGAATGCCGGTGGCCGTTTGAGGCATTGCCCGCAATTCATACCGGAGACCGGAAGCGGCAGGGCGCATTGCAGGCATTGATCCCCAAGCCAGGGCAGCTCGGTTTCGCAGGCCACGCAAACGGGAAAAGGCGCATCGCTGAATTCATCGCACAATAAACAGATATGTTTGCTTTTTAACCAGATGTAAACCTCATGGTTGTGATTGGGTTGACAGGGCATGGCTCTTCCTTAAATATGCCGAACATCCGTGTAGCGCTTGTGGGCTTTCCTCGCCTTGGCGCACTGCCTGAATAAAACCAAGGAGCCGCCCGATGAGCGCCAGCACCACCGCCACTCTGCGTCACGACTGGACTTTAGCCGAGGTCAAGGCGCTGTTCGTACAGCCATTCAATGACCTGCTGTTTCAGGCGCAGACCGTGCACCGCGCTCACTTCGATGCCAACCGCGTTCAGGTTTCCACCCTGCTGTCGATCAAGACCGGCGCCTGCCCCGAAGACTGCAAGTACTGCCCGCAATCCGGTCACTACAACACCGGTCTTGAGAAGGAAAAGCTGCTGGAAGTGCAGAAGGTGCTGGAAGAGGCCGCTCGCGCCAAGGCCATCGGTTCGACCCGTTTCTGCATGGGCGCAGCCTGGAAACACCCATCGGCCAAGGACATGCCTTACGTGCTGGAAATGGTCAAAGGCGTCAAAGCCATGGGCCTGGAAACCTGCATGACCCTGGGGCGTCTGGATCAGGATCAGACCGAGGCGCTTGCCCAGGCTGGTCTGGATTACTACAACCACAACCTGGACACCTCGCCGGAGTTCTACGGCAGCATCATCACCACCCGCACCTATAGCGAGCGTCTGCAGACGCTGGCGTATGTGCGCGATGCGGGGATGAAGATCTGCTCCGGAGGGATTCTGGGCATGGGCGAGTCGCTGGATGACCGCGCCGGTCTGCTGATCCAGTTGGCGAACCTGCCTGAGCACCCGGAGTCGGTGCCGATCAACATGCTGGTGAAGGTCGCCGGTACGCCGCTGGAGAATGCCGAAGATGTCGATCCGTTCGACTTCATCCGCATGCTGGCCGTGGCCCGGATTCTGATGCCGAAGTCCCATGTTCGTCTGTCGGCCGGTCGCGAGGCCATGAACGAGCAGATGCAGGCCCTGGCGTTCTTCGCCGGTGCCAACTCGATCTTCTACGGCGAGAAGTTGCTGACCACCGCCAACCCGCAGGCCGACAAGGACATGTTGCTGTTCTCGCGTCTGGGCATCCAGCCCGAAGCCCGTGAAGAGCACGCCGATGAAGTGCATCAGGCGGCTATCGAGCAGGCGTTGGTCGAGCAGAAGAGCAGCGCCATGTTCTACGACGCGGCGTCTGCCTGATCCTCATTACCGGGCCACGTATGAGTGGCCTGGTTTGAATCATCTTTTCCGAAGACCGGGGCTTGCATGTCTTTCGATCTCCGCACGCGCCTTGAGGCCCGTCGCGCCGAACATCTCTATCGCCAGCGCCCGCTGCTGCAAAGTCCGCAAGGCCCTCAGGTAACGGTCGATGGCCAGCCGCTTGTAGCCTTCTGCAACAACGATTACCTGGGCCTGGCCAATCATCCTGAAGTCATCGCTGCCTGGCAGACGGGCGCAGCGCGCTGGGGCGTGGGTGGCGGCGCATCACATCTGGTGATCGGCCACAGCGGCCCGCATCACGAACTGGAAGAAGCCCTGGCCGAACTCACCGGCCGCCCGCGGGCGTTACTGTTTTCCAATGGCTACATGGCCAACCTCGGTGCCGTCACGGCGCTGGTGGGGCAGGGCGATACGGTGCTGGAAGACCGGCTCAATCATGCGTCATTGCTGGATGCCGGCCTGCTCAGCGGTGCGCGTTTTTCCCGTTACCTGCACAACGATGCGGCCAGCCTGAGTACACGGCTGGAAAAAGCCGTCGGCGATACGCTGGTGGTGACCGATGGTGTGTTCAGCATGGACGGCGATATCGCCGACCTGCCCGCGCTGGCACAGGCCGCGAAAGCCAAAGGCGCCTGGTTGATGGTGGACGATGCCCATGGCTTCGGACCGCTGGGTGCCAACGGTGCCGGTATCGTCGAGCACTTCGGTCTGGGCATCGAAGAGGTGCCGGTGCTGGTGGGCACGCTGGGCAAGTCGTTCGGTACGTCGGGCGCTTTTGTGGCGGGCAGCGAGGAACTGATCGAAACCCTGATCCAGTTCGCCAGGCCCTACATTTATACAACCAGCCAGCCACCCGCGCTGGCCTGCGCCACCCTGAAGAGCCTGGAGCTGCTGCGAACCGAACACTGGCGTCGCGAGCATCTTGGGCGTTTGATCCAGCAGTTTCGCCATGGCGCCGAGCAGATCGGTCTGCAACTGATGGACAGCTTTACGCCGATCCAGCCGATCATGATCGGCGATGCGGGTCGCGCCTTGCGCCTGTCGCAGATGCTCCGTGAGCGGGGCCTGCTGGTCACGGCGATTCGTCCACCGACCGTGCCCGCTGGCAGCGCCCGTTTGCGGGTGACGTTGTCTGCGGCGCACAGTGCCGACCAAGTGCAGCTATTGTTGAATGCACTGGAGCAGTGTTACCCGCTGCTGGGCGCAAGTGAATCGATGGAGTCCGAGCATGCGTGATCGTTTGATCCTGCTACCCGGTTGGGGCCTTGGTGTCTCGCCACTTGAACCGCTGGCGGCCGCGCTGCGCGGGCTGGACGAGCATTTGCGGGTCGAGATCGAGCCGTTGCCGGACCTCGACAGTTGCGATGTTCAAGAATGGCTCGATGAACTGGACGCCAATATCCCGACCGGTGCCTGGCTGGGTGGCTGGTCGCTTGGCGGCATGCTGGCTGCGGAACTGGCGGCACGACGCGGCGATGACTGCTGCGGGCTGCTGACCCTGGCCAGCAATGCCAGTTTCGTGACCCGTGGCGCGTGGCCCAATGCGATGACGGAAGGCGAGTTCTCGGCGTTTCTGGCCGGTTGCTCGGCTGACTCCGAAGCGACGTTGAAGCGTTTCAGTCTGTTGTGTACCCAAGGCGCAGAAGACCCGCGCGGCCTGTCACGGCTGCTCAAGGCCGGTGCGCCACAGACGTCGACGAATACGCTGGTCGATGGCCTGAAAGTCCTCGGGCAGCTCGATACCCGCAGTGCCTTGCAGACCTATCGCGGGCCGCAACTGCATCTGTTTGCGGGGCACGATGCGTTCGTGCCAGCCGAGGCAGCGGGCGATCTGCTGGCATTGTTGCCGGATATAGAAGTGGGTCTGATTGAACAGGCCAGCCATGCCTTCATTCTGGAAAATCCCCACGGCGTGGCGGCGGCGATCCAGGCCTTTTTGCATGAGTCCGGCGATGACTGATCTTTCTCACGTGAAATTACCGGGCGGCCTGCCTGACAAGCGTCAGGTGGCCGAATCGTTTTCCAGGGCCGCTGGCAGTTACGACAGCGTGGCCGATTTGCAGCGCGCAGTCGGTCATGAGCTGTTCGCCCGTCTGCCTGAAGCACTGAACCCTTCGCGCTGGCTGGATCTGGGGTGCGGCACGGGTTATTTCAGCCGGGTGCTGGGGCAGGCCTTCCCGCAAAGCGAAGGTGTTGCACTGGATATTGCCCAAGGCATGTTGCGACATGCCCGTCCCCTGGGCGGTGCCCGTTACTTTGTGGCTGGCGATGCCGAGCGCATGCCGTTGCAGGCGCACAGTTGCGAGCTGGTGTTCTCCAGCCTCGCGGTGCAATGGTGTGCGGACTTTGCAGTCGTGCTCAGTGAAGCCAGCCGGGTCTTGCAGTCTGGTGGTGTATTCGCGTTTTCCAGCCTGTGTGTGGGTACTTTGCAGGAGCTTCGGGAAAGCTGGCAGAGCGTCGATGGTCTGGTACACGTCAATCGCTTTCGCGAGCAGGATGACTATCGTCAGTTGTGCGCGGCCAGTGGCTTGCGGGTGCGCAGCCTTGAGGTTCGGCCTCACGTGTTGTATTACCCGGATGTGCGCAGCCTGACCCATGAGCTTAAAGCGCTGGGCGCGCATAATCTCAATCCCGGACGCCCCGGTGGCCTGACGGGAAGGGCGCGGATTCGCGGTTTGGTCGAGGCGTACGAAAGGTTCCGTCAGGAGCCTGGGCTGCCCGCGACTTATCAAGTGGTCTACGGGGTGCTGGAAAAGAACTGATGGGTTTGCGAAACAAGGGAAGGATGCCGAGATGAGTGTTGCGTATTTCATCACTGGAACCGATACGGACGCGGGGAAGACCACTGTCGCCGCTGGCCTGTTGCATGCGGCCCGACTGGCCGGGCTGAGCACGGCGGCGGGCAAGCCTGTCGCTTCCGGCAGCGTCATCACTCCCCAAGGGCTGCGCAATTCCGACGCCCTGGCCTTGCTGGCCGAATGTTCGCTGGAGCTTGGCTACGACGACGTCAATCCCTACACCTTCGAGCCCGCCATCGCGCCGCATCTGGCCGCCCGGGAAGCCGGTGTGTCACTGACGGTCAATGCCTTGCTGCAACCCATGCGTCGCCTGCTGGAACGAAACGCGGATTTCACCCTGATCGAAGGCGCGGGCGGCTGGCGTGTACCGCTGGCGGACCAGAGCAACCTTTCCGATCTGGCCATGGGGCTGGGGCTGCCGGTCATTCTGGTGGTGGGTGTGCGCCTGGGCTGTATCAACCATGCGCTCCTGACTGCCGAAGCCATCGCCCAGGACGGGCTGCAACTGGCGGGCTGGGTCGCCAACATCATCGACCCCAAGACCTCGCGGCTGGAAGAAAACCTTGCGACCCTGTCCGAGCGTCTGCCAGCCCCCTGTATCGGGCGTGTGCCGCGCCTCAAGAAAGCGAGTGCCGATGCCGTTGCGGAACATCTGCATCTGGAGCTGCTCGACTGATTTTGAAACACATTCACTATGTCGCTGATACACAAGGCGCTTTTGCCCGGTTCAAGGCATAACCTATTATCCGGCTATGTGCCATTAGTCTTTTTGTCGAGTATTCCGCTGCATTTACTGGTTCAATAGCACTTGTTCGCTATTTGAACTGAGGAACGGCTTATGCAAATCACCATGAACAATACCCTCTATCCAGGCCTGAGCGCGATTCAGGTTGGGCTGGAGCGTGTCGATCAGGCGGCCACCCAGATCGCCAGCACCAATATCGAAGTCTCCGGCAGAAGCCAGTCTTCGGATTTCCAGCTCGAAAACCTGCGATCGGTCGACCGTAGCCAGCGTTCCGATCTGCCTGCCAACATCGTTGAGCTGGCCGCTGGTAAAGAACAGGTCCAGGCGGGTCTGGCCGCTCAGAAAGCCAGCGATGAAGCGTTGGGTACCCTGATCGACACTTACGCCTGATACCCCGCGCCGTGCCTTCCGTGCACGGCGTCATTTTCTGAATTCCCCCCTATCAGCAGCCTGTATCGCCTGCGCAACCTCTTTTCTCATCACCTAGACTCACAGTATCGTTTTGTCGACGCTGTATGCCTTTGCGTGCGCGGCCTGTAGCGTATGGATGACAAACGGTGTGTGAAGCGCTATTGACAAGATTTAGGCGTAAACGTATGTTTCAAACACCTGTTTGACCGTAAGGCATACGAGATTGTCTGGTGCCTGGGAGTATGCTCCCGGCGACCGCCCGGTCATTCGTTCCAGGATTCATCAGCAGAGGTTTATCGCTATGCCTGAATACAAGGCCCCCTTGCGTGATATTCGTTTCGTTCGTGATGAGCTGCTCGGTTATGAGGCGCACTATCAGAGTCTGCCGGCATGCCAGGACGCAACGCCAGATATGGTCGATGCCATTCTTGAGGAAGGTGCCAAGTTCTGCGAACAGGTACTGGCTCCCCTGAACCGTGTCGGCGACACCGAAGGTTGCACCTGGAGCGAGTCGGGCGTTAAGACGCCGACCGGCTTCAAACAGGCATACAAGCAATTCGTCGAAGGCGGCTGGCCGAGCCTGGCCCATGACGTCGAGCACGGCGGTCAGGGTCTGCCCGAGTCTCTGGGGCTGGCCGTCAGCGAGATGGTTGGCGAGGCCAACTGGTCCTGGGGCATGTACCCGGGCCTGTCGCACGGCGCGATGAACACCATTTCCGAGCACGGTACGCCTGAGCAGCAAGAGGCTTACATGACCAAGCTGGTGTCCGGCGAATGGACCGGCACCATGTGTCTGACCGAACCTCACTGCGGTACTGACCTTGGCATGTTGCGCACCAAGGCCGAGCCTCAGGCCGATGGTTCCTACAAGGTCACCGGCACCAAGATTTTCATTTCCGCTGGCGAACATGACATGGCCGACAACATCGTCCATATCGTGCTGGCACGTCTGCCGGATGCTCCGGCGGGCACCAAGGGTATTTCGCTGTTCATCGTGCCCAAGTTCCTGCCTGCCGCCGATGGCAGCATCGGTGAGCGCAACGCGGTGACCTGCGGCTCCATCGAACACAAGATGGGCATCCACGGCAACGCCACCTGCGTGATGAACTTCGACTCGGCCAAGGGCTTCCTGATCGGCCCGCCGAACAAAGGCCTGAACTGCATGTTCACCTTCATGAACACCGCTCGTCTGGGGACTGCACTGCAAGGTCTGGCACACGCCGAAGTCGCGTTTCAGGGTGGCCTGAAATACGCTCGCGACCGTCTGCAGATGCGCTCACTGACCGGCCCTAAAGCACCCGACAAGGCCGCTGACCCGATCATCGTTCACCCTGACGTGCGCCGCATGCTGCTGACCATGAAGGCATTCGCCGAAGGTACGCGGGCCATGGTGTACTTCACTGCCAAGCAGGTCGATATCGTCAAGTACAGCGAAGACGAAGACCAGAAGAAAGCCGCCGACGCACTGCTGGCGTTCATGACGCCGATTGCCAAGGCCTTCATGACCGAAGTGGGCTTCGAGGCCGCCAACCATGGCGTGCAGATCTACGGTGGCCACGGTTTCATTGCCGAGTGGGGCATGGAGCAGAACGTTCGCGACAGTCGTATCTCGATGCTGTACGAAGGCACCACTGGCATCCAGGCGCTGGACCTGCTGGGCCGCAAGGTCCTGATGACCCAGGGCGAAGCGCTCAAGGGCTTCACCAAGATCGTCCACAAGTTCTGCCAGGCCAACGAAGGCAAAGAAAGCGTTCAGGAGTTCGTGACGCCACTGGCTGCGCTGAACAAGGAGTGGGGCGAGCTGACCATGAAAGTGGGCATGGCCGCCATGAAGGATCGTGAAGAAGTCGGTGCCGCCTCGGTGGATTACCTGATGTATTCCGGCTATGCGTGTCTGGCTTACTTCTGGGCCGACATGGCGCGTGTGGCGGCCGAGAAACTGGCAGCCGGTACGTCCGAGCAAGCCTTCTATACCGCCAAGCTGCAGACTGCGCGTTTCTACTTCCAGCGTATCCTGCCGCGTACCCGTACTCATGTTGCCGCCATCCTTTCCGGCGCTGGCAACCTGATGGACATGAAAGAGGAAGACTTCGGCCTGGCTTACTGATAAATCCGGTCGTCGTTCAAAGCCGTCTGACCCTGCGGGTCAGGCGGCTTTTTCGTAGGTGGATGAAAAAACGTAAGAAAGCGCTTTCTTGCTCAAGCAATCAATAAACCTTTTCGATCTCCTGCCGTTACAGAAAAGTAGCCAGCTATCAATCCTGCTATATGCATTGTTCGCTGGAGAAAGGCACAATGCCATTACTCCAGATATTCACTCCGATGCCGAGTAGGAGATATTCCCCTTGTTGCGTCCATCTGCTGCACGATTGAGTCATTTTCTCCCTTCTGCAGCGTTGTTGTTTGCAGGGCTGGCGGCTGCCTACGTCAAGGACCTGAACGTTTTCTTCACCTCCCTGTTCAACGTGCTGCCGACATTGGTGCTGTTGCTGGGCGGTGCGTATTGCGGTGTATACCGGCGTCAGCGTGAGCTGTTTCTGATGATCACCGTGTATATCGCCTACTTTCTGCTCGACACCCAGACCGATTACTACCGCGATCATGGCAAGGTCCGCGAAGATGCGGCCGTGGTGTTTCATCTTGTGTGTCTGCTGTTGCCGTTGCTGTTCGGGCTCTATGCAGCATGGGAAGAGCGCACGCACCTGTTTCAGGATCTGGTGGCGCGCATTGCGGTCCTGATTGCCGTGGGCAGCGTTGCGTTCGGGCTTGAGCAAAGCTATCCCGACGCCGTGCAGACCTGGCTGGCGGATATTCGCTGGCCAGCATTGCATGGCTCGTGGATGAGCCTGATCCAGTTGTCCTATGCGATGTTTCTGGGGTCGTTCTGCTTGCTGATCTGGCAATACCTGGAAAAGCCACGGCCTTTGCATGCGGCGCAGATCGTCGGATTGCTGGGCGTTTTCTGGGCGTTACCCAAGACGTTCATCCTTCCGTTCACCCTGAATATCATGTGCAGCCAGGTAATGTTGATGATTGCCGCAGCGGTTGCTCATGAGGCCTATCAGATGGCGTTCCGCGACGAACTCACTGGCCTGCCTGGGCGTCGGGCGCTCAATGAACGCATGCAGCGCCTCGGGCGCAATTACGTGCTGGCCATGAGCGACGTCGACCACTTCAAGAAATTCAACGACACCCACGGCCATGATGTGGGCGATCAGGTCTTGCGTCTGGTGGCCAGCAAACTCTCGAAAATCACCAATGGTGGCGGCAAAGCCTATCGCTATGGCGGTGAAGAGTTCGCCATCGTCTTCGCGGGCAAGACCGTGGAAGAGTGCCTGCCGCATCTGGAAGCCATCCGCGAGACTATCGCCAGTTACGAGATCCTGCTGCGCAACAAGGACAATCGCCCCAAGGACGACCAGCAAGGTCGGCAAAGGCGCGGTGCGACCGCCTCCAACAGTGTTTCGGTAACGGTGAGTATCGGAGTTGCCGAGCGTCAGCCCGAGCACCGCACGCCCGAAGAAGTCCTCAAATCTGCCGACCAGGCGCTGTACGCCGCCAAGGGCGCAGGCCGTAACTGCGTCATTTCCCACGGTCAGCATAACAAGCGCGGAGCGGTGCGTACCGCTGACGCCGTGAGCTGATATAGACGAACTGCAGGTGAGCGGCGCAGGCTGTAGGGCGGCGCCGTGTTGTTTCGTCTGTCTGTTGTGTGTGTGACTTTAAATTAATTTATAGTCACACCATGACCCTATGTCTCTGAATCGTTGTTCGGTTAGACTCGCGATCATTGCCACCTGATTCCAGGCATGCAGCATGTCCGGATCTTCTTTTTCAGGTTTTTCTTGCTCCCTGCTTGTGAGGTTTGCCATGGCTGACTACAAAGCCCCGTTGCGCGATATGCGTTTCGTCCTCAATGAAGTATTCGAAGTTTCCACACTCTGGGCTCAACTGCCCGCGCTTGCCGAAACTGTCGATGCCGAGACGGTCGATGCGATCCTCGAAGAGGCAAGCAAGGTCTGCAGTAAAACCATCGCCCCGCTCAGCCGTAATGGCGACGAAGAGGGTTGCCACTGGAACGACACCGTCGTCACCACTCCGGCAGGTTTCCCCGAGGCCTACCGGACCTACGCCGAAGGCGGCTGGGTCGGTGTGGGTGGCAACCCGGATTTCGGTGGCATGGGCATGCCCAAGGTGGTATCGGCCCAGGTCGAGGAAATGCTCAACTCCGGCAGCCTGGCGTTCGGGCTGTACCCGATGCTGACCACCGGCGCCTGCGTCTCGATCAACACCCACGCGAGCGAAGAGCTCAAGGCGATTTACCTGCCGAACATGCACTCGGGCGTCTGGTGCGGCTCCATGTGCCTGACCGAAGCCCATGCAGGCACTGACCTTGGCATCATTCGCACCAAGGCCATCCCTCAGGCAGACAACTCCTACAAGATCACCGGCAGCAAGGTGTTCATCACCGGCGGCGAGCACGACCTGACCGAGAACATCATCCATCTGGTGCTGGCCAAGCTGCCGGATGCGCCCGCTGGGCCTAAAGGTATTTCCCTGTTCCTGGTGCCCAAGTTCATGGTCAACGCGGATGGCAGCCTGGGTGAGCGCAATACCGTCAGTTGCGGCTCCATCGAGCACAAGATGGGTATCCAGGCTTCTGCCACCTGTGTGATGAACTTCGACGATGCCGTCGGCTATCTGATCGGTGAGCCCAACAAAGGCCTGGCGGCCATGTTCACCATGATGAACTACGAGCGCCTGGGCGTCGGTATTCAGGGTCTGGCTTCCGGTGTGCGTTCCTATCAGAACGCCGTGGAATATGCCCGTGACCGTCTGCAAAGCCGTGCGCCGACCGGTGCGCAGAACAAGGACAAGGTGGCTGACCCGATCATCGTTCACCCGGACGTGCGTCGCATGCTGCTGACGATGAAAGCCTTCAACGAAGGTGGCCGTGCCTTCTCCAGCTATGTGGCCCTGCAACTGGATATCGCCAAGTTCAGCGAAGACGATGCCGCTCGTCAGCGCGCCGATGATCTGGTCGCACTGCTGACACCGGTCGCCAAGGCCTTTCTGACCGATATCGGCCTGGAAACCACGGTTCATGGCCAGCAGGTGTTCGGTGGCCATGGCTACATTCGCGAATGGGGCCAGGAGCAACTGGTACGTGATGTGCGCATCACCCAGATCTACGAAGGCACCAATGGCATCCAGGCGCTGGACTTGGTGGGTCGCAAGATTGTCGGGTCGAACGGTGCGCTCTATCAGTTGTTCGCTGACGAAGTGCAGGCTTTCATCAGCGAATCCGACAGCTCACTGGCCGAGTTCACCAAGCCTCTGGGCGCTGCGCTGGACATGCTCAATGAGCTCACTCGCTGGGTACTGGACCGTGCGCGCTCCAACCCCAACGAAATCGGCGCGGCCTCGGTCGAGTACCTGCACCTGTTCGGCTACACCGCTTACGCCTATATGTGGGCGAAGATGGCCAAGGCGGCGCTGGGCAAGGAAGGGCAGGAAGAGTTCTATGCCAGCAAGCTGGGCACTGCGCGCTTCTACTTCGCCCGCCTGCTGCCGCGTATCCATTCTCTCGATGCCAGCGTGCGTGCGGGCAGTGAGTCGTTGTACCTGATGGATGCTTCACAATTTTGAAGGTAACAGTCTGTAAGCATTTGCTTACACGACGTGTTGGCTTTTTGCCTCTTCCCTCAGAATGGATCCAAAGTTACTCTAAATCCATGGACGTAGCGCAGGATGCGCAATAAGACATAACAGGGACACGAAGGGATACCTGCCCAGGATGGCGGGACGAAAAGGATATCAGGGAAACAGTCTGGAAAGCCCCGCTTAGGCGGGGCTTTCTTTGTTTCTGCGCTTTAATAATGGCTGTGTGCCAGATCGCGTGGAACCCTTGTTGATGCCCAGGGTCGATTAGCTACCAGGCCTGCAAAAGGTCATCCACTAGGAGCTTGCCCATGGACATCATTCGTATCATCTTCGCTATCTTGCTGCCTCCACTGGGCGTTTTCCTGCAAGTCGGCTTCGCAGGTGCCTTCTGGCTGAATATCCTGCTGACGCTGCTGGGTTACATCCCGGGCATCGTGCATGCCGTTTACATCATTGCCAGCCGTAAGTGATTTTGGAGTTTCCGTGGGAGCGAATTTATTCGCGAACCCTTCGCGGATGAATCCGCTCCCACACAGTCAGTCTGCACAGCATTGGGTTCATTCGCTAAACGTATCCCGGTAAAACTCCCATTCAGCTTCCAGCGCATCCGCCAGGTTCTGCGCCTTGCGAAAGCCATGGCGTTCGTCTGGATAGAAATGCGCCTGGGCCGGGATGCCATTGTCCTGCAGCGCCTTGAGCATGGCGCGGGTCTGCTCCGGGACGACCACGGCATCCAGTTCACCCTGAAAGAAAATCACCGGAACACGGATGTTTTGCGCATGCAGCACCGGCGTTCTGGCCTGATAGCGCTCGATATCTTTCACCGGGTCGCCGATCAGCCAGTCCAGATAGTCACCTTCAAACTTGTGAGTGGCCTTGCCCAGAGCAATGGGGTCGCTGACGCCATAGAGACTTGCTCCGGCGCGGAATACGTTGTGGAAAGCCAGGGCGCAAAGCGTCGTATAGCCGCCCGAGCTCCCGCCTCGAATGAACGCCCGGTCCTTGTCGATCAGGCCTTGTTGTGCCAGATGCTCCACGACCGCACACGCGTCTTCCACATCCGCAACACCCCAGTTCAGATGCAGGCTTTGCCGATAGGCACGGCCATAGCCCGTGCTGCCCCGATAATTGAGGTCGGCGACGGCGAAACCCCGTTGGGTCCAGAACTGAATGCGCGGGTCCAGCACCGGGTAACAGGCCGAAGTGGGACCGCCATGGATGAACACGACCAGCGGCGGTTTCTCGGTGCCGTCCATGGCCGGATAGAAGTAGCCATAAGCCTCGGCACCGCCACTGGCGTAACGCAACGATTGCGGGCGACTGATACGTTCGGGCGGCAATGGCGCGACACCGCCAGCCAGTACGTGCGTACTGTGATCCTTGCGGGAAATGGCCAGCACGGCAGACGGACTGACCGCCGACGCCGCGATGCAATAGATGAACTGCTCATCAATGGCCAGACTGCGGAACCGCGTGTAATCGCCGCTGAACGCTTCGACCGAGCCATCGGCATGACGCAGACCCAATACACCAAAGCCGTCTTGCGACCAACTGGCAAGGTAGCCGCTGTCTACCGGCAACCAGGTGCAGCCGCCCAATTGCCAGGGCGCTGGCGAGTGATCGGCAGCCGCTGCGGGGAAGGGCGCAAAACCTGACGGGGTTTCACCCCAGGGCTGCCAGAAACCATCACGATCCGTCAGGCAACACAGTCGCCCTTTGGCATCGAAGCGCGGTTGTTGCAGTGATTCGTCTTCGGGGCGGTCGCCTGCCACGCAACGCGCCCTGGACCAGCCGCCATCGCTCAGCCGTTCGGCACACATCAATAGGGTTCGGGTCCAGGGCTGGTGCGGGCGTTGCCATTCGATCCAGGCCAGTCGCTGTCTGTCCGGGCTGAGGACGGGGGACGAATAGAAGTCCGCGCCTTCGGCCAGCAGATGACGCTGGCCGTCAGCCAGATCGATTGCCACTAGACGATGAATGTCGTGATCTTCTTCCACCGCCAGAATCTGCCCGGCAGCGAAATGCACTGCGCCATAGCGTCGTTCGCCATGGGTCAACTGCAAGGGCGCGTCGGCGTTCAGGGCTTGTCGATAGAGCTGCTGGTCACGTTCATTGACGAAGACCACGGCATTGTCGGCAATGCAGAAGGCTCCGCCGCCGTATTCGTACACCCGGCTGCGCACGCTGAAACCCTCGGGCGTCAGGCAACGGGCCTGGCCTTCGGACCAGTGCCAGATCCGGCTGGCCGCGTCCTGTGGGCGAAATTCGCTCCAGAACAGGCCTGCCGGACTTGCGGCCAGTTCGGCGAAGTCCACACCGGCGGCTACGGCCTGGGCGGCGCTGAACAGCTCAGGATTTGGCGATGAGGCGTGAGTTTCGTTCATTGCGGAAGGCCAGCTCTTCGATGGTTTGGGTCGCTGTTTCAGCTTCTTCACGGGCCTGGGTAATCATCTCGTGATGCGGGGATTTGCTGCACACCGGGTCGGCATTGGCAGCATCGCCCGTCAGCATGAAGGCCTGGCAACGGCAGCCGCCGAAGTCTTTTTCCTTCTCGTCGCAGGAGCGGCAAGGCTCGGGCATCCACTCGTAACCCCGGAAACGATTGAAACCGAACGAGTCGTACCAGATGTGCTGCATGCTGTGGTCGCGCACGTTGGGAAACTCGACCGGTAACTGACGCGCGCCATGGCAGGGCAGCGCAGTGCCGTCCGGGGTCACGGTCAGAAACAGCTTGCCCCAACCGTTCATGCAGGCCTTGGGACGTTCTTCGTAGTAGTCCGGCGTGACGAAGATCAGCTTGCACGGATGCTTTTCGGCCGCGAGCTTTTCCCGGTACTGGTTGGTGACGGCTTCTGCATGCACCAGTTGATCCCTGGTCGGCAGCAGGCCTACGCGGTTCAGGTGTGCCCAGCCATAGAACTGACAGGTCGCCAGTTCCACGAAGTCCGCTTCCAGCGCCAGACAAAGCTCGATGATCTTGTCGATCCGGTCGATATTGTGCCGATGGGTGACGAAGTTCAGCACCATCGGGTAGCCGTGCTTTTTCACGGCACGGGCCATTTCCAGTTTTTGCGCGAAGGCCTTTTTCGAGCCGGCGAGCATGTTGTTCACCTGCTCGTCGCTGGCCTGGAAGCTGATCTGGATATGGTCCAGGCCCGCTTCCTTGAAATCGATGATCTTCTGTTCGGTCAGGCCGATCCCGGAGGTAATCAGGTTGGTGTAGTAACCCAGCCGTCTGGCTTCGGCGATCAGCACGGCCAGATCCTGGCGCACCAGCGGTTCACCGCCTGAGAAACCGATCTGTGCCGCGCCCATCTGCCGAGCCTGTTGCATCACCGTGAACCACTGCTCGGTGCTCAACTCCTGGCCTTGTCTGGCAAAGTCCAGCGGGTTGGAGCAATACGGACATTGCAACGGGCAGCGATAGGTCAACTCCGCCAGCAGCCACAGCGGTAGCCCCACAGGTGGCGTTGGCGGAATGAGGACGTCCCCGGTTGTGAGCCCTGTCTCAGTCAAGGTCGATCCAACTCTTTTCCTGAGCGACGCTCATGAAGTCTTCAACATCGGTGCCCAGCTCCGGAATGTTCGGGAAGCGTTCCTGCAGCGATGCGATGATCTGCGCCACATTCCGTTGCCCATCCACCAAGGCGCCGATCAGGCCTGCACTTTCATTCAACTGGATCATGCCTTCGGGATACAGCAGCACATGGCACTTCTGCGCCTCCTCGTACTGGAAGCGATAACCCTGACGCCAGGAGGGGACTAACTGTCTATTGAATCTCATAGGCTGATTCCCTTATGCCATACGTTCTTGTTGGTGACGCTGTGATAAGGCGGGCGGTGCAACTCGTACGCCATGCTCATGGCGTCCAGCATGCTCCACAAAATGTCGAGTTTGAACTGCAGAATTTCCAGCATGCGCTGCTGGCCTTCATGGGTGGTGTAGTACTCAAGTGTAATCGCCAATCCATGTTCCACATCGCGACGTGCCTGACCAAGGCGCGTGCGAAAGTATTCATAGCCCGCAGGATCGATCCACGGGTAATGCTGAGGCCAGGTGTCCAGGCGCGATTGGTGGATCTGCGGCGCGAAGAGTTCGGTCAATGAGCTGCTGGCCGCTTCCTGCCAATTGGCGCGGCGGGCGAAGTTCACGTAAGCATCCACCGCGAAGCGAACGCCCGGCAGCACCAGCTCCTGGGAGCGCAACTGATCCGGGTCCAGCCCCACGGCCTGACCCAGGCGCAGCCAGGCTTCGATACCGCCATCTTCACCGGGCGCGCCATCGTGATCGAGCAGGCGCTGAATCCATTCGCGACGGATCTCGCGGTCCGGGCAGTTGGCCAGAATCGCCGCATCCTTGAGCGGGATATTCACCTGATAGTAGAAGCGGTTGGCGACCCAGCCCTGAATCTGCTCGCGAGTTGCCCGGCCTTCATACATCGCCACATGGAAGGGGTGATGAATATGGTAGTAGGCACCCTTGGCGCGCAGGGCCTGTTCAAATTCGGCGCGCGACAGCGCTGCTTCGCTCATCTTGGCTCCTAAAGTTCGATACTCATGCCGTCATAAGCCACTTCGACATTACGGCGAACCAGCTCGGCGCGCTCCGGGGAGTCTTCGTCGAGGATGGGGTTGGTGTTGTTGATGTGGATAAGCACCTTGCGCTGCTTCGTAAAGCTTTCGAGCACTTCCAGCATCCCGCCCGGGCCGTTCTGGGCAAGGTGGCCCATTTCCCGGCCGGTGCGCGTGCCGACGCCGCGGCGCTGCATTTCGTCGTCGTCCCACAGTGTTCCGTCCACCAGCAGGCAATCGGCGGCGTGCATCTTTTCCAGCAGCGCTTCATCGACCTTGCCCAGGCCGGGCGCGTAGAAGAGTTTGCCGCCGGTTCTGAGGTCTTCGACGATCAGGCCGATGTTGTCGCCGGGATGCGGATCGAAGCGGTGAGGCGAGTAGGGCGGTGCAGCGCTGCGCAACGGGAAGGGCGTGAAACGCAGGTTGGGACAGGCGGGAATGACAAAGCTGCCTTGTAGCTCGATGCGGTTCCAGTTCAGGCCGCCATTCCAGTGCTTGAGCATCTCGAACAGCGGGAAGCCGGTGCTCAGGTCTTCGTGGACCATATCCGTGCACCAGACCTGATGCGGGCAACCTTCACGCAGGCTGAGCAGCCCCGTGGTGTGATCGATCTGGCTGTCCATCAGCACGATGGCGCTGATTCCCGTATCGCGCAGTGCACGGCCTGGTTGCATCGGCGCGAAACCTTGCAGTTGTGCCCGGATGTCCGGCGATGCGTTGCACAGGACCCAGTTGATGCCATCGTCGGAGATTGCGATGGACGATTGGGTGCGTGCTTTGGCGTTAAGGCTGCCATCACGAAAGCCTGCGCAGTTCACACAATTACAGTTCCACTGGGGGAAACCACCGCCAGCAGCGGAACCTAGAATCTGGATGTACATGTCAGCTCCATACCGCGTGACCTGAAACGCTGAAATAAAAATGGCCCGGCCAATAAAAAAGCCCCGGCGAACCGAGGCTTTGCACCGCATGTGTATCAACGGCTTGCGAAGTACATGGTGACTTCAAAGCCGATACGCAGATCAGTGTAAGCAGGTTTGGTCCACATGGGAGACTCCTTCTAGGTGATTGCAGCGGTTCAATCAGGGTGGTGACTACATCTTAGTGCGTACGCGCGCGCATACGTTCAGATGCTTAGGAAGCTATCTTACTTAATTTAACGATTTGGCAGGGGGGGAGTTTCATGAAAGATACCTGCCACCACCCAGCGTTGCACGTTCAAGCCGCAGGAACAGGGCGGTTGGACAGAATGAGCCATCCTGCGCTGGCATCGCTCAACTGACCGGCGGCAGCGAGTAGCGAGTGTTTTTCCAGATGTAACAGTGCTTTTTTAAGCGGCTCGGGACCGCTCTTTTCATGCCCGGCCAGACGCGCTTGCCACAGCAGCTCTGCCGCCTGTTCATGGGGCATCGTCGCTGAATCGAACTGCCCGGCCAGTGCCTGGCGCAGTCCCGGAAGGTCGGCGGCGTCGATCAGGTCTGGCAGCTCACCCATGAACGTTTCGATGTGCCGGACAATTTGCTCGGCGCTGCATGTGGGCGATTGCACACCCAACAGCAACCCGGTTCGTCCGGCGATTTGCCTCAAGCTGCTGAACACCGCATAGCCCAGTTGCAGTTCGACTCGCAGGCGTTGGTAGAAGGGAGCCTGTATCAAGTGCGCCAGCAGACGCCAGGCCGCTTCATCGTCGATGGAAACGCCGGGAGCGGTGCAGAACACCAGCACGGCATCTTCCGGTGAGCCTGATTCCTGCATTTGCCAGCGCTTGCCGGGTTGCACTGAAGGCGCTTCAGTTGCCGTGTCATCCACTGTGCCAGGCATGTCCTGCAATGCGGCATTGACGAGCGCCAGGCTGTGGGCGGGCAGGCCAACGGCAAGGCTGATCCGTCGGGCGCTGGCCCAGACGGTCTGAAGATCATCACTGCATTGCCCGGCAGTCATGTTCAGGAACTGATCGGGAAGCGCCTTGAGCAATTCCCGGATCGGAATCAGCGCTGGCCCGCTCTGGGCCTGAGCATGTCGCGGGTCGGGTTGCAGCAACAATTGGCGGGCGTGTTCGACGATGGTTGGCATCGGTTCGTGAATGCCGCTCAGTCTGAGCTCCCAATACGTGCCGTAGGCGCTGAACGACACTGCTACACCGGCTTGCCTGGCCTGTTCGATCAGGTTCTGCAGGCTGCCATTGAGCATCCGCCACAAGCGGGGTTGTGGAGCCTGCAACTGCCAGCGCAGAAAGAGTGCCGCTTCGGTACCGTCAGTGCTGTCGACCAACAGCAAAGGATTGGCGGTCGGCAGGCGCCATTGGACTTGTCCACAGGCCAGGTTATCCACAGGCTGCACGGTGAGAAGGGTTTCGGGCTTCAACTGGTCGAGCACTGCATTCAGTGCGGGGAGATCATCGCCGGACGCATTGCGGCAAAAATGATGCGCCAGCTCCAGGGCGCCACAGGTTTGCAGACGCCGTTGTTGCAGGCGGCGGTATTCATCGATCAGTTCGGGCCAGCGGTTCTTGAAGAAGGCAAGCCAGTCGAAAAACAGTGTGGCCAGGGTGCCGGATGAATCAGGCGCTGCGCCCACGCAATCGATATCGAGCAGCAATTGCCCCTTGAACTGATACAGCGGCGTGGCCTTGAGCGAGTCGGCCAGCCCTTGGTCAATCAGTGCTGCAACCAGCCCGCCCGTTTGGGGCTCCATCAGCCAATGGCAGAAAAATGCGACAGCCTCTTCGCTGTTCACCGGTAAGCCTTCGCAGGCAAAGAGCAGATGCGTGCTGGTTGTTTTGTGATCAGGTCGTTTATCGATCAGGCGCGGCGGTGTTTGCTGCCTGACCTTGCCTGCGGCGCTGAAGCGTGCGCCATGCTCAGTGGCCAGAGACGCCAATTCAGCCAGCGATTGAGGGCCGCTCAGGCACAGAGTGATCTGCCCGGCATGATAGAAGCGCTGATAAAACTCATGAAGCGCCTGCTGAAACGCCGGGTTGGGCACTGACAGGCTGTAACGATTGCCCGCATGAAAGCCACGCAGCGGATGCTGCGGGTTGATGGGTTCAAGCAGGCTGATCTGCTGGCGGGCCTTGGCATCCTGAGCCCAGGCGATGAACTCGGCATGCAGCACCTCGCGCTCGCGCAACTGATCGGGCAGTGACATGCGCGGATGAGCGAGCATGTCGCACAGCCGTTCCAGCCCTTGGGCGAATGCCGAGGGGGGCAGCTCGAAGAAGAAGTCGGTGGTGCGTTCCCGGGTGCTGGCATTGATCTGTCCGCCATGACGCTGCACGAACGCCATGAGGTTCTGGTCGGCAGCGAAGCGCTCGGTGCCCAGAAAAAACAGATGTTCCAGAAAGTGCGCCAGGCCTGGCCACGCCAAGGGAACATCATGGCTACCGGCGGCGACCCGAAGCGACGCCGCGCAACGCTTGAGCCGTGGCGCATGACACAGCACCACGTTCAAGCCATTGGGCAGCACAAGTCGCTGGATATCAGGCATGACCGTTTCCACGGAAAACAAGCCGTCATGCTAACGGATATGAACGTGGGAGCGAATTAATGCTGATCAGTCAAGGCACAAACAAAACGTGTGGGAGGCAGCTTGCTGGCGAAAAAGGCCTGAAACCGGCAGATATTCTGCGGCTGTAAGAAGTCGCCAGCAAGCTGCCTCCCACAAAGTAATCTATGGCCTTAACTGATCCGTATGACTTCCACAGATGTACCTCTGTCAGCCTGCCAGCAACCAGACACCGGTTGCTGCAGAAGCTGCACCTGCAATCCGCACCAGCGGCGCAGCTGCTTGTGGTAGTACGCGCACCACGGCATAGCCTGCCGCATGCAATGCAGCCGTCGCAACCACGAAACCGGCGGCATAAGCCCATGGGCTGGACATGTCAGGCAGTTCAAGACCATGGGCCACGCCATGGAACATTGCAAAGACGGCTGTGGCCACGACGGCCAGTGCCAGAGGAGGACGCACAGCCAGCGCAACGGCCAGGCCCAGCGCCAGTACCGAGGCCGAGATGCCGCTTTCCAGTGCAGGCAGTTCCAGACCGGCAAAGCCCAGCAGGCCGCCGATCAGCATGGTGCCCACGAAGGTGCAAGGCAGAGCCCAGCGGGCGGCGCCTTGCTGTTGCGCGGCCCACAAGCCGACCGCAAGCATGGCCAGCAGGTGATCCAGACCGCCGACCGGATGGCCGAGGCCCGCGATCAGGCCGTTATCGCCATGACCCGGGTGCGCCATGGCCAATGCAGGGGTGAGCAGCAGGGCGAGGGCGCCGAGGACTTTTTTGTAGTTCATGAACGGGTTTCCTTGGAGGTTTGAATTCAGGCGGTGAGTGTCAGCAGACCCTGGCGCTCGATAATGGCAATGATCTCTTCCAGACCCTGACCGGTTTTCTGATTGCTGAACACGAACGGTTTTTCGCCGCGCATCTTCCTGGTATCGCGATCCATCATTTCCAGAGACGCGCCCACCAGCGGTGCCAGGTCGATCTTGTTGATCACCAGCAGGTCGGATTTGCAGATGCCGGGGCCGCCCTTGCGCGGCAGCTTGTCGCCCGCCGAAACGTCGATCACATAGATGGTCAGGTCCGACAGCTCCGGGCTGAAGGTCGCGGAAAGATTGTCGCCACCGGACTCGACAATGATCAGGTCCAGCCCTTCGAAGCGGCGGTTGAGCTGGTCAACGGCTTCCAGGTTGATGGAGGCGTCTTCGCGAATCGCCGTGTGCGGGCAGCCGCCGGTTTCCACGCCAATGATGCGTTCCGGGGCCAGTGCTTCGTTGCGTACAAGGAAGTCGGCGTCTTCACGGGTATAAATGTCGTTGGTCACGACCGCCAGGTTGTAGCGCTCACGCAAGGCAAGGCACAGAGCCAGAGTCAGTGCGGTCTTGCCGGAACCGACCGGGCCACCGATACCGACGCGCAGAGGTTGGCTGTTCATTGAGTTCTCCATGGGTTCTAGGACCGGAACAACCGGCTGTATTGACGTTCATGGGCCATGCTCGCCAGTGACAGGCCGAAAGCGGCGCTGCCGATCTGTTGGCTGTCTTGAGCAGTGGCGTTCTGTTGGGCCTGCTGCAACAAGGGCAGCAGTTCACTGGTCAGTCGTTGTGCAGCCTGCTGGCCCAGCGGCAGGGTTTTCATCAGCACCGCCAACTGGTTTTCCAGCCAGCTCCACAGCCAGGCGGCGAGCGCATCCTGCGGGCTGATTTGCCAGGCCCGTGCGGCCAGCGCCCAGCCCAGGGCCAGATGCGGCTCGCTTGTCTGTTCCAGAAAGCGACGGGCAGGCCGATCCAGTTCCGGCAGGCCATTGAGCAACTGTTGTAGCGAGTAACCCATCTGCCGGCTTTCCAGGTGCAGCTCGCGGGTTTCACGACTGGCACGGTGTTGCTCGCTCAATTGCAGCAACTGCCCCCAGTCTTCCTCGGCGGCGGCTGTGCAGTGAGCGAGCATCAAGGGCGCCTCGAAACGGGCGAGGTTGAGCAGCAACTGATCGCCGATCCAGCGCGCAGCGGTTTGCGGATCGACCACGATGGATTGCTCAACGGCCATTTCCAGCCCTTGTGAATAGCTGTAGCCGCCAATCGGAAGCTGGGGGCTGGCCAGACGCAGAAGCGCCCAGGCACGGTTCACTTGCGCACGCCGAACTGGTGCAGGCGCGGCGCGTAATTGAAGTCTTCCTCGCCGGCCCGTGAATGGTGATGACCGCCACCGTAGGCACCGTGTTCCGGCTGGAAGGGTGCTTCGATGGTTTCGGTGGTTGCTCCCAACTGATCGAGCATGGCCTTGAGCACATAGTCGTCCAGCAGGCGCAGCCAGCCATCGCCCACTTGCAGGGCCACATGGCGGTTGCCTAGGTGATAGGCCGCACGTGTCAGTTCAAAAGTGCTGCTGCAGGTCACGTGCATCAGTTGTTCAGGACGGGCGCAGACCCGAACGATGCGACCATCTTCGGCCTGCAGGAATTCGCCATCATGAAGAGGTGGTTGACCGCGTTGCAGGAACAATCCTACGTCTTCGTTCTCGGCACTGAAGCAGCGCAGGCGACTTTTGCTGCGGGCCTCGAAATTCAAATGCAGCTCGGCAGCCCACTCGGTTTGGGGGTCGATTCTTTTATGAATCACCAGCATCAGAATGTTTCCAGCTAATTGCGATGCTTCAAATCAGAGCAAGGGGCTTGCCAACAGTGCAGGAAACGTAAAAAGACAGGCGTGACGGGAGGGTTGAACAGAAAAGCGTCAATTGATTGCTCTTTTTTGGTGCGGGTGTTTATTTGTGTTTCAAGCTGGTGCGATTTTTCTGACAGAAGTATCAGTCGTTACTTCCAAGACCTTTCCAGTGCTTGGCGCCCATGAAGATAAAGCGCAGTTGCTGGGTGATCTTGGCCTGGGGAGTGAGATGGGCTGCGAGAGTTGAAGCAGGCGGGTCGATCAGCTCGGGCAGCATGGCGAACACGCTCTTGACCACCAGGTCGGCAATCACCGACAGCGCCTTGATATCGAGGTGTTTCCATTTGGGCATTTTCGCCAGGTCGGTGGTCAGGTCGGCGCTGATGCCTTCGCGCAAGGCCCCAAGCGCCTGACGTACCTTGAGGGAGCCGCCATATTGCTCACGTGCCAGAAACAGGAACTGCGAGCGGTTGGCGGCCACCTGATCGAGAAAGATCTGCACCGAGGCATGAATCAGCCCGCCCATGACCAGTTCGTTATGGCGCACCAGGCGAATGGTTTCACGAAAGGTCTGGCCCACTTCACTGACCAGTGCCAGCCCCAACTGGTCCATGTCTTCGAAATGGCGATAGAAGCCGGTCGGTACAATCCCTGCCGTGCGTGCGACTTCCCGCAGGCTCAGGCTGGCGAAGCCGCGCCCGCTTTCCATCAACTGATGCGCGGCGTCCAGCAAGGCTCTTCGGGTCTGTTGTTTCTGTTCGGCGCGGGGCAGCATGAGGTAAAGAGTTCTACGATTGGACTAGGTTGCACTCTAGCAAATGAGCTTTGCATGCGTCGAAAGGCTTTTGATGGGAGTGCTTGACGCGGCTACCTTTTCCATTTGATGGAACCTGTCGGGCTATTTACCTATCACAGCAAACCCTCGGCGCTTTTGTCAGTCGAAGGAACATGTCGTATTCAACGCACCATGGCCGGGGCGTTGGTTTTTGGAGTGACGTGCGATGACGCGCAGCCGCAAGATTTTCGCCTGGACAGGCGCCACGTTGTTACTGGTGCTTGCCGTATTGGTCATTGTGATCGCCACCTTCGACTGGAACCGCATCAAACCCACCCTCAACGAAAAAGTCAGCGAAGCGCTGCATCGTCCGTTCGCCATCAACGGCGATCTGGCCGTGCACTGGCAGCGTGAGCCTGAATCCGGTGGCTGGCGCGCCTGGGTGCCATGGCCGCATTTCGTTGCCCAGGATCTGAGCCTGGGCAACCCCGAGTGGTCGAAAACCCCGCAAATGGTCACGCTCAAGCAAGTCGAGTTTCGTCTTGCCCTGCTGCCTTTGCTGGTGCAGGAAGTCGTGATCCCGCGTATCGATCTCACCGGCCCGGAAGCCAGGCTTGAGCGTCTGGCCGATGGCCGCGCCAACTGGGTCTTCGACCTGCCCAAATCCGACCCCGAGGCTGAGCCTTCGCGCTGGGTGGTGGATATCGGCGCGATCAAGTTCGACAAGGGGCTGGTCAGTTTCAATGACCAGACCTTGAAGACGCAACTGGATGTCGTGATCGATATGCTGGGCAAGCCGATCCCTTTCGGTGACATCGTCGGCAGCAAAGAGGTGAAGAAGGCTCAGGAGAAGGGTGCTGTCCCGCAGGACTACGCCTTTGGCCTGTCGGTCAAAGGGCAGTATCACGAGCAGAAGTTGAACGGGACGGGCAAGGTCGGCGGTTTGCTGGCCTTGAAAGATTCCACGCAACCCTTCCCGGTGCAGGCCGATCTGAAGATCGGCGATACGCAGATTGCAATTGCCGGCACCCTGACCGATCCGCAGAACCTGGGGGCGCTGGATCTGCGTCTTAAACTGTCCGGCACCAGCCTGAGCCATCTTTATCCACTGACCGGCGTTGCCTTGCCTGACTCGCCGGCCTATTCCACCGATGGCCGCCTGATTGCCAAATTGCATGACGACGCCGGAGCGAACTTCCGCTATGAAGGCTTCAACGGCAAGATCGGCAACAGCGACATTCATGGCGACCTGAGTTTCGTGGCCAGCCAGCCACGGCCCAAACTGAGCGGCGTATTGGTTTCCAACCAGTTGCTGTTCAGCGACCTTGCGCCCCTGATTGGTGCCGACTCCAATGCCGCGCAGAAAAAACGCGGTGGCGAGAGCAAGCAGCCCAAAGGCAAGGTCCTGCCTGTGGAAGAGTTTCAGACGGATCGCTGGCGGGCGATGGATGCCGATGTGGAGTTCACCGGCAAACGGATCGTCCAGAGCCCGGACTTGCCCTTTACCGATCTTTATACGCACCTGTTGCTCAATGACGGTCAGTTGAGCCTGCAACCGCTGCGCTTCGGCGTGGCTGGCGGCAGGCTGGATGCCGAGATTCGTCTGGATGGCCGCACCCAGCCGTTGCAGGGCCGGGCCAGATTGTCGGCGCGCAACTTCAAGCTCAAGCAACTGTTTCCGACCTTCGAGCCCATGAAGACCAGCTTCGGTGAGCTCAATGGCGATGCCGATATCAGCGGTCGCGGCAACTCGATTGCGGCCTTGCTGGGCACCGCCAATGGTGACTTGAAAATGCTGGTCAACGACGGCGCCATCAGCCGGGGCCTGATGGAGATTGCGGGGCTCAACGTGGGTAACTACGTGGTCGGCAGGCTGTTTGGCGACAAGGACGTGAAGATCAACTGCGCGGCGTCGGATTTCGGCATCAAGGACGGTCTGGCCACCAGTCGCCTGTTCGTGTTCGATACCGAGAACGCAATCATCTACATCGACGGCACGGCGAACTTCAAGACCGAGCAGTTGGACTTGAAGATCAACCCCGAGTCCAAGGGTTTCAGGGTGTTCTCGCTGCGCTCGCCACTCTACGTGAACGGCCCGTTCGCCAGCCCCAATGCGGGCGTGCAATCAGGCCCGTTGCTGTTGCGCGGAGCGGGCATGGTGCTGCTGGGCGCTACGGTCGGTCCGGCGGCAGGACTGCTGGCACTGGTCGCTACCGGCGACAGCACACCGAATCAGTGCGGGCCATTGCTGGAGCAGATGAGGGCGGGCAAGGCGCCCAAGACTGTGAAGTGAAATGATGGTGATGGTAAGTGGGAGCGAATTTATTCGCGAAATGGCACTGAAGACCTCACGGCCTATCGCGAATGAATTCGCTCCCACAGCTTTTTACAGGTCGTTCAGGATATCCGCCATGTCATCCGCATGCTCTTCTTCCTGGGCCAGGATGTCTTCGAAGATGCGGCGGGTGGTCGGGTCGGATTCGCCGATGTATTGAATGATTTCACGGTAGCTGTCGACGGCGATGCGTTCGGCAACCAGGTCTTCGTAGACCATTTCCTTCAGAGTCTTGCCAGCGACGTATTGGGCGTGGGAGTTCTTCGACAGGGTGTCCGGGTTGAACTCAGGCTCGCCGCCCAGTTGCACGATACGCTCAGCCAATTTGTCGGCGTGCTCGGCTTCCTGCTGCGCATGCTCCAGGAATTCATCGGCGGCCACGCTCGCCTTCAGGCCGTTCGCCATGAAGTAGTGACGTTTGTAGCGCAGTACGCAGACCAGTTCGGTCGCCAGCGACTCATTGAGCAGACGCAGGATGGTTTCCCGGTCCGCGCTGTATCCTTCGGTGACGGCACCGTTCTCAACGTTTTGACGTGCGCGTTCACGCAGGCTGCTGACATCGGATAGCTGGGGTGCAGAAATCATGATTCATCTCCAGGTTTCATCAGGTTTTCGTCCCGCTCTTGATCAGGGGGTAGGCGAGATCGTCAGTGAATGTGAGTGATGAACATCGAGAAAAGTTTTATCGAATTTCGGATAACCCGCCGTTTGCCGCCGATGTAAAAAATATAAGAAACGACTGCCGCACCCAGTGGTCCCTAACTTGAGGCATTCATTTATGGAGAGAAAAAATGCTCAAGTTTCTAGGTGGCACCGTCGGCATCATTTTCCTGATCGGTCTGATCGTGGTCATTGCGCTGTTCAAGCTGGTTTTCTGATACTCGATAGATAGCTCGTTGTTTATGGCAGCGAGCTTTTTGATGGCTACCGGCATCAAGCCTTGATGTGCAAATACTTGCGCACCCCTCTTTGACAAATCCCCCTCAAAACCTCTGCCAGGCCTTATGAGCCAGGCGCTTGCGTCGTCTGCGCAAATTTTTGCGCAGGTGCGCAGAGGCCTGCGCACTTTTTCATGGTTCTTGTACGAAAAATAACCATTTTTAAAGAGGTAAATTCTTAACTTATTGATTTATATATTTAAATTAAAGAAGGCATGACTCTTGATGCAAGCCGCACCCAGGCACGAGCGATGTTGCTCGTCACCACCACGGGCGCGGCAGATGACTGAAAAATACGGCACCCTTCAACAACGGCGTGCAACCCGCTTCGAAAAGACCCTTTCCACCGCCACCAGCCTGTGCCCCTTCAAGGGGCCGGACGTGGCGATTGTTCCGGTGCGCTACGCCCTGGATCGCTCCCGTTACGATGTCGCCCCCGAACAGCTCAAGCCCTTGCCTGCGCAGGGCCGTTGGAACGCCTTGCCCAGGCTCAAGACCCGCAATTACACCTTGCGCCAGCTCTATGAGGGCTATGTCTATGTGTTCGACGAAACGGCTGGCACCTTTCATGAGTACATATTCTCGGGCGTCGATGCCTGCCTGACGCGCATTGTCTGGACTGCGGCCCATCAGGGGCAGGATGTTCGCAGCGGCGAGGGCGACGGCAAACCCTATCTGCTGTATCCCCGCAAACACCGCCTGCACCTGGCTTTTTCCCCGGTGCAATGGACCTGGCGCCTCTGCGAGCACATGCGCTCCCATGCCGACAGCCGTGCCTTGTGGATGAAGCCGGTGGACCTGGCGCGTTTCTGCACCACCCTGAACGAACCCGGCGCTTTGCCCCTGCTGGATCTGGCCGCCGCCGTGGCCGATATCGACAAGGAATACGTGGTCGAAGACAACCGTTTTGCCGATTCGTCCATCCCCACCGCTGCGCCTGAACCTCAGGACCCAGTCGCAAAATCGATCGTGACCCCGCCCGGGGCTGACGTGTACTGGCTGGGCAGCGTTCCGGACAAATACAGCTCGCTGCTGATCGCCCTGGACGACCCGCTGGGTGTGCTCAATGATCTGGGCCTGCAACTGGCGGGGGATCAGGCGGCTTTTCAGACCTGGCAACAGGAGCACGAGCACAAGCTGCAGATGGCCCAGACCGTGACGCTGCTCTGCGGTGCCAATAGTGACCCGCAGCACTTACCCGAATCGGTGCGCGATGACCGCCTCAAGACGCAGCAGTACCTGAGCGAGCTGGAAACCTGTTTCGATCAGATGGACCTGGAGGACATGCAGACCCAGCATGGCAACTCGCTGGGTGGCTATATGGGCACCGGCGACATGTTCAAGAGTGTGGACATGCGCAATACGTTGCGTGCCCGTTATGGCCGCTACCCGTCCCAGGAAGATCGTCAGGCCTGGAAGGATCGCGAAAAGTGGCGTCGTGAAATCGACCTCGAAGGCGCACGCGCCTATCTGCAAGAACACCTGCCCCTCAGCGAAACCCTGCTGCAACAGGTGCGCGATACTCAAGCGGACTTTCAGGCCTGGGCCGAACATCTGGGCAATGACCCGCGCCGGCTGTTTATCGATACCACCAACCCCAATACCCTGCTGTACCTGCAAACCGTCATGACCCACCTGCTGGTCGTGTACGCACAGGATCAGCAGGCCAGTGCCTGGCTGGCCGAGCAGGAAGCCAGCGGCAACAGCCTGTTCGGGACGATGCGCTATGGATTTTCTCCTGCCCTCAAGGAAGCCCTGCACCAGGAAGCCAACGCGCTGCTCAACGGCCTCGGCGACCTCACCAACCTGGCCACCCGAGCCGGTGAACTCAATGCCGTGCTCAATCATCAGGGTTTCGCCGACGCGGCCTGGATGAAAAAGCTCAAGCAACCGGTACAGGACACCTTCAAGGCCCTGCGCGAACTGGCGAGCGGAGCGGGCAAGACGATTGCCGAAAACATGCTGCTGGCCTGGGTGCCGGTGGACAGTCGTCTGGCCCTGGGCAAGGGTCAGAATCTCGGAGCCTTGACCCGTAACTTCATGATCGGCCAGATACTGATCAATGCGCCGGAGCGGATCCGCCTCGACGACCAGATCGCCTCCCGGCTCAAACAGTGGAAGCGCGAGCAGCGTCTTCTCATCAAACAGATCGACGACACCCGCCACAACTGGCTCTACCCCCTCCATCCCCGGGAGCGCCGACACCTGGCGCGCCAGCTGCAATCACAGCTGGACGCCCTGCGCCGGCATGAGCTGAAAATCCCAGCGTTACTGGACTTCCAGAACAACCAGTACGCCCGGTTGCTGCAAGAGGAAATCCGCACCTTCTTCAAATCCGGCCTGGACGTCGCCAGGGACTGGCACGCCCGCGCCAAGGCCTGGAGCGAACGCCTTGGGGGCTTGGGTGCCGCGATCACCTGGGGCGTCATCCTCATCAACTTCATCAACACCGCCGTGCTCTACCAAGACCTGACCCGCGATGGCGACTTCAGCGCCAAGGACATCGCCAAGATCGGTTACAGCTTGGGTTACAGCTTCAACCTGTTGATGGCGGTGTTTGTTGAAGCGCCGTGGGCGGTGATCAAGGAGGCGAAGCCGGTGCTGATCGACGGTAAGAGCGTAGGGATACTGGATCGTCCTGCTGCGTACTGGACCAAACAGGGGAATGCGGTATGGGGTAAGGCAATTCGTGGGTTCCGGGTCACGATGGTGGCGTTGGGTGCGTTTGCCGTGGTGGCGGCGGTGTTGGAGTATGTGGATCTACTCGCTGATCAGGATAGTGCTAAAACATCAGAAGAGAAAATGGCCATAACAGTAAAGAAATTTTCTGTAATTGGTATGGGTTTTGGCGGCGTACTGTATATGTTTTCGGGCCTGAAAATATACAGTAAATTGACAATGTTTGTCATGAATCCATGGTTTATGGTCGGGCTTTTTGTCATAGGTGCTATTTATTTAACGGCTTGCTTGGCTTTGAACTATTTCAAGAGCGACAATGTGGGCTGGTGGTTAAAGAAGTGCTGTTGGACACGCTCTATAGAACTCCGTCACGCCGACACTCCAGAGGGGCGTAGCGAGGAAAAGCGCTCGTTATTGGAGGTCCAGCTAAGTCCTCAAGTTTTTGTCAAAAGCACGGTTGTTTATGAGTCGCGTTACCTGGGGAAAGGCGACTACATGGAAGTGGCCGTACCTAATGGCGCATGGATCCAGATTCGGCTCCCTAACGCCGTGCGCGGAAAGTGGATTCAACTTAACGTTATCGGCAGTAAGCGCCCTCTGGGTGTTCTGCCTGTCGCCAAGATTGAATCATCCATAAAAGATATTTTTGAAGCGCGTGGTCAATACACGCACATCAGAAAATTTGCAAAAGCCAGCAACGAACGTCCACCCCATCCTTCCTCAGGGTTACATTTTCCAATCATGCCCGAGGACGAGGATGTTGTCTGGCAGACTTGGGTGCCGCTAGACAAGAGTACTGACTATATCGAACTGCAGATCTGGTACCCCAGTGATGTAGTAAGTCATGGAGAAGAGGGGCGGGGTTACCTTTATCAGATAGAACCCGACAAGAAAGGCAATGGCACAGCCGATGGATTAACCCTCACCAAACTTTTGGTGAGTGCAGAACCTCGCGCCCACTCCTTGATCCTTCCAACCCCGGAGTAACTAGGCACTATGCACAGCGAGAAAAAAGCTTCGCTCATTGAGACGATTGCTGAGGAATCAGTGGAATATGAAAAAATATTTGACTGGTCAATTAAAACAATCAAAGGCCCTCCCAAGGAGGTCAGGGAGGGCCAGTTAATTATTTTTTTACTGGGTACAGTGTGGATCTTGTTTATTACATGGCTTTCATGGGGGAGGGTTCAGCTTGATAGGTCAGTAATTGTGGCAGGGTATGTCGCTTTCTATAGTTATGTATTTTACTTGATACTGGTCTTCAGGCAGAAAACGGTATTCAACTACAGTGTCACCTCCCAAAAGGCACTGCTTGAATACTACGACTATTATCCTGACTTCGCAGGTCCTCTCTTCAAAGGCATCGTCATTTTCGCAATCCTGTTCTTTCTTGGCGTCGCGCTCTTCACTGGCTCGCTGCTCTTCCTGATTGGCCCAGCCGCGATTTCACTCGGAGCAGCTCGTACTTTGCTGAATTGGGAAAACAAGATTCACAACGAGGAAAGCTTGCCCTGGAACGAGTACAACTTTGTCACGGTAGATCGAAAACGCTCCATGATTATTACCCATCGCACGGACATTACGCTGGGATTTGAGGCCCGCTTCTCCAACAAAGAGCTGTTCGAGCAGTATCTGCAATTCCTGCACTCCGTCCTGCCACCCACGGCCGAGTACATGGAGAAAGACTGGGAGTGGTAAACAAGATATTTTTGAAGAGCGTGGCCGATATATGCATATCAGAAAATTTGCAAAAATCAGCAACGAACGTCCATCCCATCCTTCCTCAGAGTTGCATTTCCCGATCATGCCTGAAGGCGAGGATGTTGTCTGGCAGACCTGGGGGCCGCTAAACAAGAGTACTGACTATATCGAACTGCAGATCTGGTACCCCGGTGATGTAGTAAGTCATGGAGAAGGGGGCGGGGTTACCTTTATCAGATGGAACCCGACAAGAAAGGCAATGGCACAGCAGATGGATTAACCCTCACCAAACTTTTGGTGAGTGCAGAACCTCGCGCCCAATCCTTGATCCTTCCAACCCCGGAGTAAGTAGGCACTATGCACAGCGAGAAAAAAGCTTCGCTCATTGATACGACTGCTGAGGAATCAGTGGAGTATGAGAAAGTATTTGAGTGGTCAATTAAAACAATGAAAAGCCCTCCCAAGGAAGTTATGGAAGGTCAGTTAGTTATTTTTTTGGTGGGTACAGTGTGGATCTTGTTTATTACATGGTTGTCATGGGGGAGGGTTGAGCTTGATGTTTCGATGGTTGTGGCATGCTATGTCGCTTTCTATAGTTATGTATTTTACTTGATACTGGTCTTCAGGCAGAAAACGGTATTCAATTACAGTGTCACCTCTCAAAAGGCACTGCTTGAATACTACGACTATTATCCTGACTTCGCAGGTCCTCTCTTCAAAGGCATCGCCATTTTCGCAATCCTGTTCTTTCTCGGCGTCGCGCTCTTCACTGGCTCGCTGCTCTTCTTGGTCGGCCCAGCCGCCATGTCTCTCGGGGCAGCACGTACTCTATTGAATTGGAAGAACCCGATTCATCATCGTGAAACTCGCCCATGGGATATGCATAACTTCGTCACGCTTGATCGTAAGCGCTCAATCATCGTTATCCATTGCACTGACATCACTACAGGCTTTGTGGCTCACCTTCCCAATAAGGATTTATTCGAGCAGTACCTACAATTCCTGCACTCCGTCCTGCCGCCAACGGCCGAGTATATGGAGAAAGATTGGGAATGGTGAAATGCGAGCGGCTTAAGAAACAGTATTGCAAGAAAATAACATTCTTATTTTTTGTCAGCGAAGAATCAAATCGTGTCTGTTGTTTTTTGGGAGTAATAAACACCATGAATCATATGGTCGCTTGCAGCGCAGATCAGAGCGCATCATCTTGCACCGATACATCTGTCATGATGTGGAGTGTCAAAATAATCGATTGCCCGCCTAGAGAGTTTATGAGGTTTCAAGTCTCTTTCATAATTGCGGCTCTTGCGCTTTTCACTTATTTCACATGGTTGATGTGGGATGCAATAACTGAAAGTGCAGGTTTTTTTATAGGATCTGTTTGCGCATCAGGCGCGTACTTTACTTACATGATCATGCTTGTAATAAGGCAAAAGACCACCTTCAACTACCACATAAAAACCCAGTCAGGCTCTGTCGAATACTTCCTTCACTACCCAGCCTTCGCAGGCCCGCTCTTCAAAGGCATCGCCATTTTCACCATCCTGTTCTTTCTCGGCGTCGCGCTCGTCACCGGTTCGCTGCTATTCCTGGTCGGCCCAGCCGCCATTTCACTCGGGGCAGCACGCACTCTATTGAATTGGAGTAACCCGATCCATCATCGAGAAACTCGCCCATGGGATATGCATAACTTCGTCACGCTTGATCGTAAGCGTTCAATCATCGTTATCCATTGCACTGACATCACTACAGGCTTTGTGGCCCACCTCCCGAACAAAGAGTTATTCGAGCAGTACCTGCAATTTCTGCACTCCGTCCTGCCGCCAACGGCCGAGTATATGGAGAAAGATTGGGAGTGGTGAAATACGAGCGGCTTAAGAAAAAATATTGCAAGAAATAATATTCTTATTTTTTTCAGCGAAGAATCAAATCATGTCTGTTGTTTTGTCGGAGTAATAAATGCCATGAATTATATGGTCGCTTGCAGCGGAGAACAGAGCGCATCATCTTGTACTGATACATCTGCCATGATGTGGAGCACCAAAACAATTGATTGCTCTCCAAAGGAGCTAATGAAGGTTTATCTTATAATCGTGATGTCAAACCTTCTGCCCTTTCTTTACTGCGCATGGCTAATGTGGGATACGCTTGCTGAAGATATAGATGTGCTTATAGGACTTGCCTGTATTGGTGTGGCGTATGCAACCTATTTGATAATGCTTGTTGCAAGACAAAAAACCATCTTCAACTACCATATAAAAACCCAGTCAGGCTCTGTCGAATACTTCCTTCACTACCCAGACTTCGCAGGCCCGTTCTTCAAAGGCATCGCCATTTTCACCATCCTGCTCTTTCTCGGCGTCGCACTTGTCACCGGCTCGCTGCTCTTCCTGATCGGCCCAGCCGCCATTTCACTCGGGGCAGCACGTACTTTGCTGAATTGGAAGAACCCGATCCATCATCGAGAAACTCGCCCATGGGATATGCATAACTTTGTCACGCTTGATCGTAAGCGCTCAATCATCGTTATCCATTGCACTGACATCACCACAGGCTTTGTGGCCCACCTCCCAAACAAAGAGTTATTCGAGCAGTACCTGCAATTTCTGCACTCCGTCCTGCCGCCAACGGCCGAGTATATGGAGAAAGATTGGGAGTGGTGAAATGCGAGCGGCTTAAGAAACAGTATTGCAAGAAAATAACGTTCTTATTTTTTGTCAGAGAAGAATCAAATCGTGTCTGTTATTTTTTCGGAGTAATAAACGCCATGAATCATATGGTCGCTTGCAGCGGAGAACAGAGCGCATCATTTTGTACTGATACATCTGTCATGATGTGGAGCGCCAAAACAATCGATTGCCCCCCAAAGGAATTGATAAAAGCTCATATCGCAGTAGTCGTATCAGGCCTTCTTCCTTTTCTTTATTGCCTGTGGCTAATGTGGGATGGTTTGCCTGAGGAACTGAACTTGCTTATTGGTGCAGGCTGTGCGTGCGCACTATTCGCAACTTATTTGATTGTGTTTGCAGTCAGGCAGAAAACGGTATTTAACTACCACATTAAAAACCAGTCAGGCTCTGTCGAATACTTCCTTCACTACCCAGACTTCGCAGGCCCGTTCTTCAAAGGCATCGCCATTTTCATCATCCTGCTCTTTCTCGGCGTCGCACTTGTCACCGGCTCGCTGCTCTTCCTGATCGGCCCAGCCGCCATTTCACTCGGGGCAGCACGTACTTTGCTGAATTGGAAGAACCCGATCCATCATCGAGAAACTCGCCCATGGGATATGCATAACTTTGTCACGCTTGATCGTAAGCGCTCAATCATCGTTATCCATTGCACTGACATCACCACAGGCTTTGTGGCCCACCTCCCCAACAAGGCGTTATTCGAGCAGTACCTGCAATTCCTGCACTCCGTCCTGCCACCCACGGCCGAGTACCTGGAGAAAGACTGGGAATGGTAAAAAGCCCGGTGCGGGCTGCAACGAGCTTTTTATTACTACATGGCCGACATCACATGGCGCGTTCGTTCGCTTCGCGCTGTTCGCAGGTCATGAAGCCTTTGTGGTTCACGCGGCCGTCGCCGTTGAAGCTCACGTGATAAACCTGCTTGTGGCCGTCCTTGAACAACACGTAGTTGTTGCAGGTTCCCGGGTTCACCTTGCGCTCGAAGGTGGACGATGGCTCACCGCCGATGGTCAGGACTTGTTGGCGGGTCATGCCGTTTTCGACCTGCTTGACCAGCGGTTCGTCGCGATAGGTCACGAAGTCCACCGGATTCTGCACGGTAGTGGTGCCACAACCCGCCAATGTCCCCAATACACAGGTAGCCGCCAGGATTTTCTTGTACATCGTTGTTTCTCCGCATGACAGAGCCGTTCTTGGCCCGATGCAGGTTGGAGCCGGGAAGGTGCGCGAGAGTTCGATAATTGATGGCGATAAGGCAGTACGTGTATTTGTCATATAAATCTGTCTTGCTCCCAAACACCGCTAGGCTTTGTCTGAAAAGTACCTTGCCTGATCACCGCTGGGTGACTTTTCAAACACACCCAAAGGTCTGGCTATTGGCTAATGTGGGAGAGGCATATATGGCGCAAGAACAAGCTACGCGGTATCCGTTGCTGCTCGTGCCCGGGTTGTTGGGGTTTGTGCGTTTACTGGTCTATCCCTACTGGTTCGGCATCATCAAGGCGCTGGAGCGGGGTGGCGCGACGGTGATTCCGGTGATGGTTTCCGGGGTCAACTCCACCGAGATACGTGGAGAACAGTTGCTCAAGGTCGTCGAGAAGACCATCCGCGAAACCGGTGTGTCCAAGGTCAACCTGATCGGCCATAGCCAGGGCGCGCTGACGGTTCGTTATGTCGCCGCCAAGCGCCCGGATCTGGTGGCTTCGGTGACTTCCGTGGCCGGTCCCAATCATGGTTCCGAACTGGCGGATTATCTGGAGCGTACTTTCCCGGTAGGCAGTGCGGGCGGGCGTGTGGTGAATGCGGTGATCGGTTTGCTGTCCTGGACGATCACGGTGTTTGAAACCGGGTATCGCGGGCCGAAGTTGCCGATGAATATCTCGGCCTCCCACCAATCCCTGACCACGACCGGGGTAGCACTGTTCAACCGGCAATACCCTCAGGGGCTGCCGCATACCTGGGGCGGGCAGGGTGAGGAACTGGTCAATGGGGTGCGTTATTACTCCTGGTCCGGGATCCTTCAGCCGGGCGTTACCAACCGTGGGCGCAACCTGATCGACGGGACCAACGTCACCTGCCGGATCTTCGCCCGCACCTTCGTCAAGGAAAAGGGCCAGTGCGATGGTATGGTCGGGCGTTTCAGCTCACACCTGGGCACCGTGATCGGTGATGACTTTCCCCTCGACCACTTCGATATCGTCAACCAGACCTTCGGCCTTGTGGGTAAGGGGGCGAACCCTGTAAAGCTCTTCCTCGACCACGCTGCACGCCTGAAAGCCGCTGGCCTTTAGGTCGTCTGACGCAGCGGGGTCTTCCAGCGTTCTGCCAGGATGACTCCGCACAGGGTCAAGGCTCCGCCGGCCAAGTGATAGAGCGCCAGTCGTTCGCCCAGAAAGGCGGCTGCGATCAGCGCGGTAGCAATGGGCATGAGGTTGAAGAACAGCGTCGTGCGGCTGGGCCCCAGTCGCATGATTGAAGTCATCCACAGCCAGGGCGCGAGCATCGAGGTCGGAATGGCCGCATACAGGACCATGGGAATGTTGCTCATGTTCAGGCCGGTTCTGGGCGAGAGAATGAACAGCGGAAACAGCACAATGATTGCCACCAGAATCTGCAGGTACAGCAACTGCAAGGGCGGCAGGCACAACTGCCACTTTTTCAGCAGGGTGCTGTAGACGGCGTAGGCGGCAGCCGCCACCAGAACCATCGCATCCCCGCGATTGATGCCCTGTTCCACGAGTGCGCTCAGGTTGCCAGCCGAGACCACCACGACCACGCCTGCAAAAGACAGCACGGCCCCGAGCAGGGCACCGAACGTCAGGCGGTTGCCCAGGCAGGCAATGGACAGCCCCAGCGCCATCATCGGCACCAGGGATTGAATGATCCCCATGTTGGTGGCCGTGGTCATGCCGGCGGCGAAATACGCCAGGCTCTGATACACCGCCATGCCCAGCACGCCCAGAATGACGATCTTGCCCAGCACCGGCTTGATCCGCGCCCGGTTCTTCCACACGGGTCTCAGCATGAAGGGCGTAAACAGCAGGCCCGCCAGCAACCAGCGATAGAAACCGATTTCGGAAGGGAAGATCACCAGCGATGAAGCCTTGGTAATCACGGTGTTGGCTGCCCAGATCAGGATGGTCAGCAGAGGAAAGGCGTATTGCATGGGATAACCGATAAAAAACCTGAGGGGATTATCCACCCGATGGGGCGTCTTGGCTCGACATACATCGCAACATCTTTGACTACACTCTTCTGAGGCTGCGCTGATCGGCACGGTCGTTATGGAGAGTTGACCTGATGAAGACGCTCGGTATTTCTTTGTTGCTCGTTGGTCTGATGGTATCCGCCCAAGGTTTTGCCGCCACGGAGCAGCAGAACAAAATGACTTCCTGCAATGCTGACGCCAGTGCCAAATCGCTCAAGGGCGATGAGCGCAAGGCATTCATGAGTACCTGCCTGAAAGCGGCACCGGCTCCGGCGCAAACCCAGCAGGAAAAAATGAAGACCTGCAACGCCACAGCCACCACCCAGGCCCTCAAGGGCGATGCTCGCAAGAGCTTCATGAGCGATTGTCTCAAGAAGAAATAATTTTCCGGCGAGGGACGAGTTCGTCCGAATGCCGGTTCAGGTGCGGGAAATAAAGCCCTCCGGCCTGATTCCCGCCGCAGCTCTTCAGTCAAGGGTCGCGCTATTGCTGTTCAGGCCTTCGGATCACTGGTCCTCGGCTCTGAACGCTGGCAGACTGCCGTCTTCTTTGTGCCGCCCGTTGAGACTTTATGCCAACGTTTTCTGCGCGTCAGGTGTTGTTAGCCAGCTGGATTCTGGTCTTTGGCGGTTTGCTGCTGATCCTGCCTTTCAAGCTCCTGCCAAGTCTGCTGGCCGGTCTGCTGGTCTACGAACTGGTCAACATGCTGACCCCAAGGCTGCAACGCCTGATTTCCGGCGAGCGTGCCCGCTGGCTGGCCGTGGCCTTGCTGGGGACCATCATTGTCAGTCTGCTGACCCTGATTTTCGCTGGCGCCATCAGTTTTGTACTGCATGAAGCCGAGAACCCCGGCGCGTCGCTGGACAAGTTCATGGTTCTGGTGGACCGCGCACGAGGGCAATTGCCGCCTTTCATCGATGCCTACCTGCCCGCCAGTGCAGCCGAGTTTCAGGTGTCCCTGGGCCAATGGCTGCAAAAGCATATCGGTGAGTTGCAGATGATCGGCAAGGGCGCGGCCCACATGTTCGTGACCATGCTGATCGGCATGGTGCTGGGCGCGATTATCGCCTTGCAGCGAATCTCGGACGTTCACACCCGCAAGCCCCTGGCCGCTGCGCTGTTCGACCGACTGGGCCTGCTGAGCCGTGCGTTTCGCAACATCGTCTTTGCCCAGATCAAGATCTCGCTGCTCAACACCGCTTTCACTTCGGTGTTCCTGGCGATTGTCCTGCCGTTGTGGGGCATTCACCTGCCGTTGACCAAGACCCTGATCATCATGACCTTCCTGCTCGGCCTGTTGCCAGTGGTGGGTAACCTGATGTCCAACACCCTGATCTTCATCGTCGGCATGTCGGTCTCGATCTGGGTGGCCTTCGCGGCGTTGACCTACCTGATCGTGATCCACAAGGTCGAATACTTCCTCAATGCTCGGATCGTCGGCGGGCAGATCAATGCCAAGTCCTGGGAACTGCTGCTGGCCATGCTCCTGTTCGAAGCAGCCTTCGGCCTGCCGGGCGTGGTGGCAGGGCCGATTTATTATGCGTATCTCAAGAGCGAGCTACAGAAGGAAGGGTTGGTTTAGAAGCTTCGAGAATGAATTCGCTCCTACTGTAGGAGCGAATTTATTCGCGAAAGCTACAAGCTACAAGCCGCAAGTTAAAAGCACCGCCCCGCTTTTCCTTGCAGCTTGAAGCTTAAAACTTGCAGCTCCCTCACCCATACCTCTTCTTGGCCTCAATCGCCAACCCGCTCCCGATACTCCCAAAGATATTGCCTTCCACATGGCGGGCATTCGGGAGCATGGCCGACACGCTGTTGCGCAGTGCCGGAATTCCGCTTGAACCTCCGGTGAAGAACACCGTGTTAACCTGCTCGACAGCCACGCCTGCATCGCTCAGCAGTTTGCGCACGCTGTCACGCACACGTTCAAGCTGCGCGTCGATGGCTGATTCGAACATTGCACGGCTCAAGTCCACGCTCAGGCCGCTTTCGATACGGTCCATGGGAACGTGGCGGGTTTCGGCGTGGGTCAGCTGGATCTTGGTTTCTTCCACTTCCATCGCCAGCCAGTGCCCGGCGCGCTGTTCGATCAGCTTGAACAGGCGGTCGATGCCACCGGTGTCTTCGATGTCGTAGCGCATGCTGCCCAGGGCCAGTTGGGATTTCTGCGAGTACACGGCGTTGATGGTGTGCCAGGTCGCCAGGTTCATGTGATGGCTGGTCGGCATGTAGGCACCGCTTTTCATGCGGCTGCCATAACCGAACAACGGCATCACGCCTTGCAGGCTCAGTTGCTTGTCGAAGTCGGTACCACCGATATGCACGCCGCCCGTGGCCAGGATGTCTTCGTGACGGTCGTCGCGGGTGCGGCGCTCCGGTGACAGGCGCACCAGCGAGAAGTCTGAGGTACCACCGCCGATGTCGACGATCAGCACCAGCTCTTCGCTGTTGATACCGGATTCATAGTCGAAGGCGGCCGCAATGGGCTCGTACTGGAAGGACACGTCCTTGAAGCCGATCTTGCGGGCGACTTCGGCCAGGGTGTCTTCGGCTTCCTGGTCGGCCTGGGCGTCGTCATCGACGAAATGCACCGGACGACCCAGCACAACCTGCTCGAACTCCCGGCCAGCGGTGCGTTCAGCACGCTTTTTCAGCTCGCCGATGAACAGCCCCAGCAAATCCTTGAACGGCATGGCCGTACCCAGCACGCTGGTGTCGTGCTTGATCAGCTTGGAGCCCAGCAGGCTCTTGAGCGAGCGCATCAGGCGGCCTTCATAGCCTTCCAGGTACTCGTGCAGTGCCAGGCGGCCATACACCGGGCGGCGCTCTTCCATATTGAAGAACACCACCGACGGCAGAGTGATCTTGTCGTCCTCCAGCGCAATCAACGCTTCCACGTCAGGTCTTTGCCAGCCGACAGTGGAATTGGACGTGCCGAAATCGATGCCGCAGGCACGGGCCGGGGATTGGTCATTCATGTCTTTTACGTTCCAGTCAAAAAACGGCCGCGCAGTGTATGTCAGTGCATCGCGATTGCGTAGTGTTCTTGGGCGAATGGAGTTGCGGCATTTTCCGTGACATGATCCGCCGCCGCTTTGCGCGCCCACGCTCTCGTTTTCAATAAGGAAGTTGAATGTCCGTGCTCAAGGGAACCCTGCCGTTCTATATCGCTGTAGGCCTGTTGCAAGCCATCATCATGGTAGTTGCCTGGGAGTCTGATAAGACGCCTGTCTTTGTGGCAGCCCTGGTTTTCGGGGTCAATCTGCAATTGCTGGGTAGTAACTTCAGGCAGCGTGGTGCCTGGGCCTTGGCCGGTCTGTTGGCGCTGATACTGGCCATGGTGACTGAATGGGCCTTGCAAAGGGCGCTGAGATTCTCGGATGAGAACTGGATAGTCTGCTCAGTCATCGTGGGCTACATCTGCTCTGCTTTCATCCAGAGCTGGCCGTCGGGCAACCGCTTGCACCTGCCTTACCGGACCTTGTTCCAGCATGCCTGGAACGATGGCCTCATCGTACTGCTTGCTCTGCTGCTGGCGGGGCTGTTCTGGTCGTTGTTGCAGCTATGCGCCAGCCTGTTTCATATGATCGGCATCGAAGTGTTCAAAGAGGTCATCAAAACCCGGAATTTCAACATTGTCAGCCTGTGTATGGTGTTTTCGCTGGGCATACGCATAGGCCGTCAGAACGACAAAGTCATCGGCATGCTGCGTGGCATTCTGCTGAGTCTGTGCCGTTTTCTTGCACCGCTGGCAGCGTTTATCGTGGTCTTGTTCACGCTGGCTTTGCCGTTCACTGGCCTGGAGTCGATCTGGGAGACCGGTCGTGCCACCACGATATTGCTATGTCTGGTGGCCGCTAATGTATTTCTTGCCAACGGCGTGTTTCAGGATGGCAGCCAGCAACACGCTTCACCACAGTGGTTCAAGTGGCTGATCAATGCCAGCCTGCTGCTGTTGCCGGTGTTGGCCGCTCTGGCGTGTTATTCGATCTGGTTGCGTGTCGAACAATACGGGCTGTCTCCATCGCGGGTCATCGCCCTGCTGCTGGTGGTGATCGCTGCTCTATACAGTCTGGCAGCGTTTATGGCGGTCTTGAGGTCAGGACCTGTCTGGCTTGGCAATCTGCGGTTCACCAATCCCTGTCTGGCTCTGTTGGCCTGCGTGATGACGGTCACGATTCACACCCCCTGGTGGAACCCGGAAGAGTTGAGCGCTCGCAATCAGTTACAACGCCTGATGGATGGAACGACACCGCCCGCCCTGTTTGATGCCGATCACCTGCGCAACGGGTTGGGTAAGCCGGGGCACAGGGCATTCGACCGCCTGATGGCTGATCTTGATCACCTTCCGCAAAGCATCGATGCCAATGCCCGTGAAGTGCTCAAGTCACGGATGCATGACGCATTGGAAGCCTCTACAAATCGCTACAGGGTGATCCCTGTACCGGATCAAAGCCTGCTCTGGATCGGGGAGCGTGTTGATGGCCACGAACAGTTCACCAACCCCAGGCTGGGGAGCGACAACTGTAATCGGGTGCAATGCATTATGTGGGGTGTCGATCTGGATAGTGACGGGCAGAACGAGGTGGTGAGGCTGATTGCCTCCGACGTTTGGATGACTTTCTTCAGGCGTGATGCAGACGGCCGTTGGAAAGCGGCCGGGAGAATGTATGGCCCGTTTCATAAAGGTAAAGACCTGGCCGATCTGATTCGTGCGGGTAAAGCCAGGCTTGTCGAACCACGTTATCGAACCCTGGACATAGACGGTCGGTTATACACCCCCGTAGACAATCGATAGTAAGGCCGATCAGTCAAGGTCATGAATCACCTTGTGGGAGGCAGCTTGCTGGCGACTTCATACGACACAGAGTATCGGCCGGTTTCACTGACTTTTTCGCCAGCAAGCTGCCTCCCACAGGTTTTGTTTGTGCCTTGACTGATCGGCATTAGCCAGTAACTGCATCAAAGGCTACTGCGTTGTCATCCATTGCGACCGTTTGCGGATACACTCTGCGACTTGAGTTCTCCAGACGCCACCCCAAGACAGGATAGGTAGAGACGTCGGGTGCGTCTGGACATATTGGGGATGGGTGATCGTTAGATGGATTTCAAAGATTATTACAAGATTCTCGGCGTCGAGCCGACGGTCGATGACAAGGCGCTCAAGGCGGCCTATCGCAAGCTGGCGCGCAAGTATCATCCGGATGTCAGCAGAGAAGCTGGAGCGGAAGACAAGTTCAAGGAGGCTTCGGAGGCTTATGAAGTCCTGAGCAGCCCGGAAAAGCGCGCCGAATATGACGAGCTGCGCAAGTACGGGCGTCAGGGCCGGCCTTTCCAGCCGCCTCCCGGCTGGCAGAGCCGTGCCGGTGCGGGCGGCGGTGGTTTTGGTGGCGATACCACGGACTTTTCCGAGTTCTTCAGTTCGATCTTCGGCGGTCGTGCCCAGCAGCAGGGTGGCCGTTCGCGTAATCAGGGTCGCAAGGGGCAGGACGTGGAGATGGAGCTTGCGATCTTCCTGGAAGAAACCCTGTCGGGCGAATCCAAGCAGGTCAGCTTCAAGGTCCCTCAGCACAGCCCCAACGGGCAGCGCATGGCGGATATCACCAAGACCCTGAACGTGAAGATTCCTGCCGGCGTCGTGGATGGCGAGCGTATCCGCCTCAAGGGCCAGGGCGCGCCTGGTGTTGCAGGTGGCGAGAATGGCGATCTGTACCTGATCATTCGCCTGGCGCCGCATCCGCTTTTCGAGGTGGAAAACCATGACCTGATCATTACCGTGCCGCTGGCTCCATGGGAAGCGGCGCTGGGTGCCAAGGTCGCGGTGCCGACCCTGACCGGCAAGATCAACCTGACCATCCGGCCGGAAAGTCAGAACGGTCAGCGCCTGCGCATCAAGGGCAATGGCCTGCTGGACAAGAAAGGCGAGCGTGGCGATCTGTACGCTCAGCTCAAGATTGTCATGCCTCGCACGGTCGATGAGGCCACCAAGGCGCTCTGGCAGAAGCTGGCCGACAAGGCTGCCTTCGATCCGCGGAGTCAGTGGGGTAATTGAGTCATCTGTCAGGTGGTCGATGACCGGCCACCTGAATGTTCAGACGCCGCGGGGCAAGACCACGGTAAAGGTGGTTCCCTCACCGATGTTTGACGTCACGGTGATGCTGCCCGCATGAGCGTTTACCACTTCCTTGACGATGAACAGTCCCAGGCCGAGGCTGGTCGAGGGCTGCCGGGTGTCCGAGTCATGATTCACGCTGCGCACCATCGGATCGAAAATCGTGCCGATTGCCTCTTCTGCAATGGGTTCGCCGTCGTTGTGGACGACCAACTCCACGCTGTTTTCCCAACCGGTGACTTTGACGGTGACTTCATTGTTTGAGGTTCCGTGCTGCAGTGCATTGCCGATCAGGTTCTGCAGCAGTTGACCGATTCTCGAGCTGTCCCATTCGCCCAGGGTATTGCCCTCGATTTTCAGATGCGGCGTACTGGTCGGCTGCCCGGCACAGGCTTCTTCGATGGCTTCACGGCAGGCGACTGCCAGGTCCATGGGTTTGCGCTCGACTGGCAGGCTGGCACCCAGGCGGCTGCGCACGAACTCCAGCAAATCTGCGACCATGACGCCCATATGGCGTGTACTGTTCTTGATCTGGGAAATATAGGCGCGCGTCTTTTCATCCTGCTGTTCCTTGCGCATCAGCATTTCCGTGGACATGCTGACGGCCTGCAACGGTGCCCGCAGGTCATGGCCGAGAATGGCCAGGAACATGTCCCGGGAACGGGTGACCTGCTCGACGTAGGCTGCCGTGGATTCGGCCAGGGCTTCGTCGATGACTTCGTTGAAACGGATCATGTCCTCGAACGCAGTCGGCTCCGGTGCGCTCAGGCTTTCGCTCCACAGCCGGATGACACTGGCGCGCAAGTGGCGAAACTCGGAGGTCATCTGCACCAGGTCGAAGCCTACGGTGTGCCGCAGTTCACCATGGCTGGCGGCTGCTTCATCGAGGTTCAGCGCGGACTTGGGAGCCTTGATGGCTTGGGCGCGCTTGCTCAGGACTGCGTCCATGTCTCTGGCGGCCGCCAGCATGATCGACTTGGCATGGTCGCGCAGTTCGACACGGCTCATGGTGTCGGCTGCCGGTTTCAGCGTCTTGGCGAAGTCTTCCCATTCATCGACGATGCTATCCACATGAGCGACGATGAATTCAGATAGTCGCATTGCCGGTTACCTTGCTTCAGGTGTAATGAGGGGGTGCCGGGCATATTACCGTTTTTGCCTTGTCCGACAAACAGCCGTCTGACGCCTTGGAAGAGGCGGATACTGTCATTTCTGACAGGTAGACGAGGTGAGAGAGCGGTTATAGGTTGCTCACTGGCGATGAAGACGTTTTGTGAATGAGGTATCGCGTACATCCCGCTCCTGTAGATCACATAGGAGAAATTGAATCATGAGCGTTATGAATGTTGATGATGACAGCTTTCAGGATCAGGTATTCAACACGGACAGGCTCGTACTGGCCGAGTTCAGTATTTCGGGCAGCAGTGACAGTGCCCTGACCAGCCGGATCATCGATGACCTTGCGACAACGTTCGATGACCAGCTATTGATTCTTCGGTTAGATGCCGACAGCACGGAGGCGACTGTCGAAAATTTCGCCGTAGACAGCGTGCCCACGGTCATCTTTTTCAGGAACGGTGCTGAGGTGTCGAGAATGAGCGGCGTTCACGAGCAGGACGATTACGAACAGGAAATCGAAAGGCTCCTGGAAGACTGAAAACCCAAAGGGCCTTCCCGAAGGAAGGCCCTTGCGGGATCAGAACAGGAAGTATCGCTGCGCCATGGGCAGCACATCCGCCGGTTCACACCATAGCAGGACACCATCGGCCTTGACCTGATAGGTCTGCGGATCGACATCGATATCGGGCAGGTAGTCGTTGTGAATCAGGTCTTTCTTCTGCACGCTGCGGCAGCCCTTGACCACACCGATCTGTTTCTTCAGGCCCAGTGTTTCCGGCACGCCAGCATCGAATGCCGCCTGGCTGATGAAGGTCAGGCTGGTGGCATGCAATGAACTGCCATAGCTGGCGAACATCGGGCGGTAATGCACCGGTTGTGGCGTCGGGATCGAGGCGTTGGCGTCTCCCATCAGGCTGGCCGCGATGGCACCTCCCTTGAGAATCAGGGTCGGTTTCACGCCGAAGAACGCCGGGCGCCACAGCACCAGATCCGCCCACTTGCCCACTTCGATGGAACCCACTTCATGGCTGATGCCGTGGGTGATCGCCGGGTTGATGGTGTATTTGGCGATATAACGCTTGGCGCGGAAGTTGTCATTGCCCGGACCGTCTCCAGGTAACGGGCCGCGCTGTTTCTTCATTTTGTCGGCGGTCTGCCAGGTGCGCATGATCACTTCGCCGACACGGCCCATGGCCTGGCTGTCGGAACTGAGCATCGAGAACGCGCCCAGGTCGTGAAGGATATCCTCGGCGGCAATGGTTTCCCGGCGGATGCGGCTTTCGGCGAAGGCCACGTCTTCGGCGATGCTGGGGTCCAGGTGATGGCAGACCATCAGCATGTCCAGGTGCTCGTCGATGGTGTTGCGGGTGAACGGCCGGGTCGGGTTGGTGGAGCTGGGCAGGACGTTGGGCGAGCCGCAGGCCTTGATGATGTCCGGCGCATGGCCGCCACCGGCACCTTCGGTGTGATAGGTGTGGATGGTGCGGTTCTTGAACGCTGCCAGTGTGGTTTCGACAAAGCCCGATTCGTTGAGCGTGTCGGTGTGGATCGCCACCTGCACATCGTATTCGTCGGCCACGCTCAGGCAGTTATCGATGGCCGCAGGCGTGGTGCCCCAGTCTTCGTGCAGCTTCAGACCGATGGCCCCGGCCTTGACCTGTTCGATCAACGGGCCGGGAACGCTGACGTTACCCTTGCCGGTCAGGCCGATGTTCATCGGGAACGAGTCGGCAGCTTTGAGCATGAGTGCCATGTGCCACGGACCTGGCGTGACGGTGGTGGCATTGGTGCCGGTGGCCGGGCCTGTGCCGCCGCCGATCATGGTGGTCACGCCGCTCATCAGCGCTTCTTCGATCTGCTGCGGGCAGATGAAGTGAATGTGCGTATCGACGCCGCCAGCGGTCAGGATCATGCCTTCACCGGCAATCACTTCGGTCGCCGCGCCCACGGCGATGGTCACATCCGGCTGGATATCCGGGTTGCCTGCCTTGCCGATGGCAGCAATGCGCCCGTCCTTGATCCCGACGTCCGCCTTGACGATACCCCAGTGATCAATGATCAGGGCATTGGTGATCAGTGTGTCCACCACTTCGGCGGCCAGCAGTTGACCCTGGCCCATACCGTCACGGATGACCTTGCCACCGCCGAACTTCACTTCTTCGCCGTAGGTGGTGAAGTCTTTTTCGACCTCGATCCACAGCTCGGTATCGGCCAGGCGAACCTTGTCGCCAACGGTGGGGCCGAACATGTCGGCGTAGGCTTGTCGGCTTATTTTCATCTATCGGGTCTCGAATTTTGAGCTGCAAGCTTCAAGCTGCGAGCTTCAAGTAAAAGCGGATCACACGCGCGGCGGCTGCTGTTTCTTGCAGCTTGTAGCTTGGCGCTTGCAACTGGACCTGGTGCGGGCACGTTCTACAGGTCTCCCATAACACGTCCCGCAAAACCGAAAACCCGCCTCAACCCGGCCAGGTCCACCAGTTCCACTTCCCGTGACTGGCCCGGCTCGAAGCGAACGGCGGTGCCGGCCGGGATGTTCAGGCGCATGCCACGGCTGGCGGCACGGTCGAAGGTCAGGGCGTCGTTGGTTTCGAAGAAATGAAAGTGCGAACCGACCTGAATCGGGCGGTCGCCGCTGTTGGCGACGGTCAGGCTGATGGTGCGGCGTCCGGCATTGAGTTCGATATCGCCGGGCTGAATCTGGTATTGGCCAGGGATCATGGCTGTTGCCCCAAGGTTTTGAAATAAATGGCGGTTGGCATGTAGCGACCATCCGGTGTGGCGCAGTAATCCGGCAGTTCGCCCACACGGGTGTAGTCGAGGGCGCGGTAGAAGGCTTCCGCAGGCGAGCCGGCTTCTGTATCGAGATGCAGCAGGCCGCGCTTGTGCTGGACGGCGGCATGTTCGACCGCTTCCATCAGTTGAGTACCCAGGCCGCGGCCTCTGGCCTTTTGCAGCACCATGAGCTTTTGCACTTCTGCACGATTGAGGCCGTTGGGCTTCTGGCACAGCGACAATTGCGCGCTGGCCAGTACCTGTTCGTCCTGAACCACTACCCACAGCAGCAGGCTGCCACTGGAAATATCGCTCTTCAGGCTGTCGCACCAGGCCAGGGCCTGCTCCGTATCCAGATCAGCCATGAATCCTACCGAAGCTCCGTTGTGCACGGCATCGAGCAGCAGCTCGGCCAGCCCGTGGCGGTAATGCGCAAAACTGTCAGCGTTTACACGACGCAACTGTGCAGGATTCATGAGCAATGCCCTAGTGAGGTTGTGGGGCCTGAGAAGCCGGTGCGGGTGCGCCGGGCGAGAGATCCAGTTGCATGAACGTCAGGTCCAGCCAGCGTCCGAACTTGGTGCCGACCTGTGGCATCTGCCCGGTGGTCTTGAAGCCCAGGCGTTCATGCAGGGCGATGGAGGCCGCGTTGCCGCTCTCGATGGCCGCCACCATGATGTGCTTGTCGCAAAGACGGGCGCGTTCAATCAGCGCGGCCATGAGTTTTGGCCCCAGCCCCTTGCCGCGCTGATCGGCGCGAACGTAGACCGAATGCTCGACCGTATGCCGAAAGCCCTCGAAAGGGCGCCAGTCGCCAAATGACGAGTAGCCCAGCACTTCACCCGCATCGTCGACGGCGATCAGGATGGGGTAGGCCTGAACCTTGCGCGCCTCGAACCAGGCCTGACGGTTGGCCAGGTCCACGGGCTGTTCGTTCCAGATCGCCGTGGTGTTGAGCACCGCGTCGTTGTAGATGGCGAGGATGCCCGGCAGATCGGCGGGCAGTGCATCGCGAATCAGGTCGTTCATAAGTTTCCTGGCTCAGGCAATCGGTTGATGCACGGTCACCAGCTTGGTGCCGTCCGGGAAGGTAGCTTCCACCTGGATCTCGGGGATCATTTCCGGGATGCCTTCCATGACCTGATCGCGACTCAGCAGCGTGGTGCCGTAATGCATCAGTTCGGCCACAGTCTGCCCGTCACGGGCACCTTCCAGCAGCGCTGCTGAAATATAGGCCATGGCTTCCGGGTAGTTGAGCTTCACCCCGCGAGCCAGACGGCGCTCGGCAACCAGGCCGGCGGTGAAAATCAGCAGTTTGTCTTTTTCGCGTGGAGTCAGGTCCATTGTCGGGTCCGCTTTTCAAATTCCGATGTGTTGTTCGTGTTTGTGGGAGGGAGCTTGCTCGCGACAGCGGTACTGCTGACGAATACGCTGCATGAATAGCATTTGCCCTGTCGCGGGCAAGCCCCCTCCCACAACGCCTCCCATACAATCATGTATTCCAGATCCTGGGCGTTACCGCCTCGCGGCCCAGCAATGCCGGGCGCAGCCGTTTCCATAACTCGATCAGCCAGGCTCTTGCATGCAGGGCTTCATCCGCCAGACAGCGGGCGACCACCAGACCCGGCAATTGGGTCAGGTCACCGCTGACCGGGTTGGGCATCGAAAGCGAGCGGCAGGCTTCGAGCAGTTCGCTGTCGATGTCACCGGTGATCAACAGGGTCGCGAATACGGTCCTGCCGTTCAGCCCGATGGGAGAATCCAGCAAACCATCGCCACCGACAATGCGCTGTCGTTCATGCCATAGCAACTGGCCGTCGCGGCGGATATCCAGATGCGACTGAAAATGGCCCTGCTCGAAACGCTCGCCACTGGCTGGACGTCCCAGCGCTACCACATCCCAATAACACAGCCGGGCATCGCCTTGCAGGTCGATACGGGTGGTCAGTTCGGCCTGGGCCTGGCTGAACACGATGGTTTCCTGGGGCAACCATTCCAGAGTCGCTCCGGGTTCGACCCGCAGCTCCAGTTGCTGATAGGCCGGGCTCGCGGCGCGATACCACTTGGCAGCACCGGGGCTGGTCAGTTGCGCCCAGGCCTCTTTGCCGACAGTGGCCGAGATATCCAGCCGGTCTCCGCCCGCAATGCCTCCGGGCGGATGGACGATGATGTGCTGGCAGACTTGCGGACCTTCGGCATACAAATGCTTCTGCACCCGCAGCGGCCCTTTATGGCGTCGCTGTATCGGCCGGGTGCAGTCATCGAAACGTCCATAGCCCAGTTCCAGCTCGGCGTGCCAGCTGGGGGTGAACAGGGCGGTGTGGGCAGGCAGATTCATGGTGTCTTCATTGCTTTGTCGAGTCATGCACCTTAACGGATTGGCGTCTCAAATGGTGACAAGACCGCGAACGCCCTCGGCTTCCATGTTTTCGCCGCGCCCCTGCTGGACGATCTCGCCACGGGACATCACCAGATACTGGTCCGCCAGCTCGGCTGCGAAATCATAGAACTGCTCCACCAGCAGAATCGCCATGTCACCACGCTCGGCCAGCTTCTTGATGACCGCGCCGATTTCCTTGATGACCGAGGGCTGAATGCCTTCGGTGGGCTCGTCGAGAATCAGCAGGCGAGGGCGACTCGCCAGGGCCCGGCCGATCGCCAGCTGTTGCTGCTGACCACCCGACAGGTCGCCGCCACGGCGATGCTTCATTTGCAGCAGCACCGGGAACAGTTCGTAGATGAAGGCCGGAACCTCTTTGGCTTCGGAGCCCGGGAAGCGCGACAGGCCCATCAGCAGATTCTCTTCAACCGTCAGCCGCCCGAAAATCTCCCGGCCCTGAGGCACATAGGCAATACCGGCATTCACCCGCTGGTGGGGCTTGAAACCGGTGATGGGCTTGCCTTCCCACTGCACCAACCCCTCTCTGGACGGCAACAGCCCCATCAATACCTTGAGCAACGTGGTCTTGCCTACACCGTTACGCCCCAGCAGACAGGTGACTTCGCCGACTTTCACGTCAAAGGACAGACCGCGAAGAATGTGACTGCCGCCGTAGTATTGGTGGAGTTTTTCGACTTGAAGCATGCTTCGTTCCTCAGGAGCCATAAGCGGCAAGCTACAAGCCGCAAGAACAATCAAAATCGAGCGAAGTGGTAAGCCACAAGCCACAAGAAAAATCCAAGTCGGACTGCTTTTTCTTGCAGCTTGTGGCTTCAAGCTAACAGCTGGGCGCTTCAGCGCCCCAAATACACCTCGATCACTCGCTCGTCGGCCTGTACGTCTTCCAGCGATCCTTCTGCCAGAACACTGCCCTGGTGCAAGACGGTCACGTGGTCGGCAATCGAGCCCACGAAGCCCATGTCGTGTTCCACCACCATCAGCGAGTGCTTGCCTGCCAGGCTCTTGAACAGCTCGGCGGTGAATTCGGTTTCGGCGTCGGTCATGCCGGCCACCGGCTCGTCGAGCAGCAGCAGTTGCGGGTCCTGGACCAGCAGCATGCCGATTTCCAGAAACTGCTTCTGGCCGTGGGACAGCAGACCGGCCGGGCGTTGGGCGGATGCGGTCAGGCGGATGGTTTCCAGCACTTCGTTGATCCGGTCGCGCTGTTCGCCATTGAGTTTTGCGCGCAGCGAAGCCCAGACCGATTTGTCGGTCTTTTGCGCCAGTTCCAGGTTCTCGAACACGCTCAGGGCTTCGAAGACCGTGGGTTTCTGAAACTTGCGGCCAATCCCGGCCTGAGCGATCTGCACTTCGCTCATCTGCGTCAGGTCCAGGGTTTCACCGAACCAGGCCTTGCCGTGGCTGGGGCGTGTCTTGCCGGTGATCACGTCCATCAGCGTGGTCTTGCCCGCGCCGTTGGGGCCGATGATGCAGCGCAACTCGCCCACGCCGATGTACAGGTTCAAGTCATTGAGGGCTTTGAAGCCGTCGAAGCTGACGCTGATGTCTTCCAGGGTCAGGATCGTGCCGTGCCGGGTATTGAGCCCCTGGCCTGCAACCTGGCCCAGACCGATGGCGTCTCGGCTGGTGCCCGCGTCGGAGTTGGGATCGAGGATCGGTTCGAGCATGAAAGCGGGTGTCGGTGTGTTGTTCATGACTCGCTCCTTTTCTTCAGCAGGCCGATCACGCCCTTGGGCAGATACAGCGTCACGATGATGAACAGTGCGCCCAGAAAGAACAGCCAGTATTCAGGGAATGCCACGGTGAACCAGCTCTTCATGCCGTTGACCAGACCGGCGCCCAGCAAGGGGCCGATCAAGGTGCCGCGACCACCCAGCGCTACCCAGACGGCAGCTTCGATGGAGTTGGTCGGTGACATTTCGCTGGGGTTGATGATGCCGACCTGTGGCACATACAAGGCACCGGCCAGACCACAGAGCACGGCGCTCAGGACCCAGACGAACAGCTTGAATCCACGTGGATCGTAGCCACAGAACATCAGGCGGTTTTCGGCGTCGCGCAGAGCGGTCAGCACTCGACCGAACTTGCTCTGTGCCAGACGCCAGCCCACATACAGGCTCGCCACCAGCAACAGGACCGTGAGCAGAAACAGCGTGGCCCTGGTGCCTTGGGAGCTGATGCTGAAGCCCAGAATGCTGCGGAAGTTGGTGAAGCCGTTGTTGCCGCCAAAACCGGTTTCGTTGCGGAAGAACAGCAACATGCCAGCGAAGGTCAGGGCCTGGGTCATGATCGAGAAATACACGCCCTTGATCCGCGAGCGGAAGGCGAAGAAGCCGAACACCAGCGCCAGCAAGCCCGGCGCCAGCACCACCAGGCACAGGGCCCAGAGGAAGTTGTCGGTGCCTGCCCAGTACCAGGGCAATTCGGTCCACGACAGGAAGGTCATGAATGCCGGCAAGCCATCGCCTGCCGCTTCACGCATCAGGTACATGCCCATGGCATAACCGCCCAGGGCGAAGAACAGGCCGTGGCCCAGCGACAACAGGCCTGCATAACCCCAGACCAGATCCAGTGCCAGGGCAACGATGGCGTAGCAGAGGATCTTGCCCACCAGCGTCAGGGTATAGGCCGAAACCTGCAGACCGTTATCGGCAGGCAGCAACGACAACAGGGGCATGGCCAGCAGGATGGCCAGAACCAGAATGCCCACGGTCAGCGTGCCCTTTGGCCCGACTTTCTGTGCGGCGGTCACTATCAATGGCTGATTCATCAGTCGATCACCCGTCCTTTCAGTGCGAAGAGGCCTTGCGGACGTTTCTGGATAAACAGAATGATCAGCGCCAGGATCAGGATCTTGCCCAATACGGCACCGATTTGCGGTTCAAGAATCTTGTTGGCGATGCCCAGCCCGAAGGCGGCCATTACGCTGCCCGCCAGTTGGCCGACACCGCCGAGTACCACCACCAGGAACGAATCGATTATGTAGCTCTGGCCCAGGTCCGGACCTACGTTGCCGATCTGACTCAAGGCCACGCCGCCCAGCCCGGCGATACCCGAGCCCAGCCCGAAGGCCATCATGTCGATTCGTCCGGTGGGCACGCCGCAGCAGGCGGCCATGTTGCGGTTCTGGGTCACGGCGCGCACGTTCAGGCCCAGTCGGGTCTTGTTCAGCAGCAGCCAGGTCAGCACCACCACGAACAGCGCGAAGGCGATGATCACGATACGGTTGTAAGGCAGCACGAGGTTGGGCAGCACTTGAATCCCGCCCGACAGCCACTCAGGGTTGGCGACTTCAACGTTCTGAGCACCGAAAGCCAGCCGCACGGCCTGAATCAGCATCAGGCTGATGCCCCAGGTGGCGAGCAGGGTTTCCAGCGGGCGGCCATACAAATGGCGAATCACGGTGCGTTCCAGCGCCATGCCGATCAGCGCCGTGACGAAAAACGCCACCGGCAAGGCGATCAGCGGGTAGTACTCGATGGCGCCCGGCGCATAGCGCTGGAACATCAACTGCACCACGTAGGTTGAATAGGCACCCAGCATCAGCATTTCGCCGTGGGCCATGTTGATCACGCCCAGCAGGCCGAAGGTGATCGCCAGCCCGAGAGCGGCCAGCAACAGAATCGAGCCCAGGGACATGCCACTGAAGGCCTGCCCCAGCACTTCGCCGATCATCAGCTTGCGCTTGACCTGCGCCAGACTGGTTTCGGCCGCAATGCGCACGGTTGCATCGGTTTCCACGCCGGGGGATAGAAGGCTTTCAAGCCGGGTGCGGGCCAGCGGGTCGCCGGTTTCACCCAGCAGGCGCACGGCTGCCAGACGCACCGAAGGGCTGCTGTCGACCAGTTGCAGGTTGGCCAGCGCCAGCGTCAGGGCGTCCTTGACGCCGGAGTCGGTTTCGGCGGCGGTCCGTTGGGTCAGCAGTTCAAGCTGAGCGGGGCGGGCGCTTTTCTGCAATTGCCGGGCAGCAGACAGACGCAATTTTGCATCGGCCGCCAGCAATTGGTGACTGGCCAGCGCGGTCTCGACCAGACCCCGCAGCCGATTGTTCAGGCGCAGTTTGCGCGGTTCATCAGGGTTTGGCGCATCGGCGGCGGCAGGTGCCTGGGCATCCACGGCCACGTATTGCTCGTTGTTTTCGAGGTAGGCGCGTTTGCTGCTGTCTGCTGCAACACGTCCATCGCGCAAGGCTTCAAGCAGCTCGACACGCTCGGGCGCAGGTTTGGCTGCCCAGGTTTCAAGCAGGTCGGCCTGTTGCGAAGAGCTGGCAGAAACGAAATCGCCGGCATCACTGGCGTGTACTGCAATCGGCAGCAGGAACGCGAATGTGAGAATGAGGCGGTACAGGGTTTTGGGCATATCGATAGCCTGGCAGTCGGCGGTGAGGCATTTCGCGAATGAACCCACTCCTGAACGGTGGGAGCCAACTGTCTTTCATCGCTCCCCGATGAACGGGCATTTTCATGATGTCATCGCGGATAGATTCCGCGATGGCGGGCAACGCCCGCCCCCCATTCAAACCACCTGATCACGCCATGGTGTTCCGTCGCGCGCCATGGCGTTCAGGCGAATCAGCAACACCCGCATGCAGGCCACCAGGGCCACTTTCGCGCACTTGCCTTTGGCACGCAGCCTCGCATAACGCTCCTTGAAATCGGAGTTGTAGCGCACCATCCCCAGCGCACACATGTAGGCCGCACGGCGTAGTTTCGACCGCCCACCGTAGATCTGCCGCTTACCGGTCTTGGTACCGCTGTCGTTGTTGTACGGCGCCACGCCGGCCAAGGCAGCGATTTGTCCACGGCTCAGGTCGCCCAGCTCGGGCAGGTAGCAGAAGAGGCTGGCGATTGTCACGGCCCCCACGCCCTTTACAGCCTCTAGCCGTTGCAGCAGTTCTGAGTCGACCCGGCGGGTTTGTGCAGCGACAAGCTGATCCACCGACTTGATCTGCACTTTAAGGCTGGCCTCCAACGCGAGGTAGATTTCCACCACGCAGGGCAGTACGGCCTGTTTGATACGGCGCCGGTTGTCATCGCGTTGTTGAAGCAGGTTGCTACGCAAGTTGACCAGTTCAAGCAGGACTTCGCGTTCCTCGTCAGGCTTGGCGAAACCCTTTTCCTCCAGGCTGGAGGCGAACATGGCCAGCATTTGCGCGTCGATCGGGTCCGTCTTGGCGCGCTTGCCCATGGCCAGCGCGAACTGGCGTGAGCGGACAGGGTTGATACGCTGGACCTTGAACCCGGCATTAGCCAGCAGCTTTACCGACAGTCTCTCGTAACCCCCGGTGGCCTCAACAAGAACACGTTCAACCTGATGGGCGCTGAGGTACTCAGCGATGCTGGCGAGACCTTCTTCGGTGTTAGGCACGCAGAGATCATCTGCTTTGGGAAACAGTGCAACCTGCAGCGTGGCCTTGGAAACATCAATTCCGGCATAGGCGGACATGAGTAAAACCTCTAGGATAAAGAGTGAGAGGCGCTTTGGCCTGGCTCACGCTTGTTGTTCGAGGTCGGACTCAGTCAACTGTTCGAGCTTTGAGCCAAAGCGGGAAGAGTGGATGGCAGCTTGGCTCCCACACGTGCTCTGGGCACCGCGAATGGTCAGCTTGCCATCCACCCCTCTCACCCCAGACATTACCCTGATCAAAGACACAAGCGAATTCATTCGCGAAGACAGTGACTAGGTCTTAATTGCTCTTCACTGCATGATCAGGCTTCTTGTCGTTGCCCGGGATGTAAGGGCTCCAAGGCTGTGCACGGATCGGCTCCTTGGTCTGCCAGACCACGTTGAACTGACCGTTATCCTCGACTTCGCCGATCATCACCGGCTTGTGCAGGTGGTGGTTGGTCTTGTCCATGGTCAGGGTGAAGCCCGACGGCGCGGCGAAGGTCTGGCCGGCCATGGCTTCGCGAACCTTGTCCACATCGGTGGACTTGGCTTTCTCGACGGCCTGGGCCCACATGTGAATGCCCACGTAGGTGGCTTCCATCGGGTCGTTGGTCACGGCCTTGTCGGCGCCCGGCAGGTTTTTCTTGGTGGCGTAGGCTTTCCAGTCAGCCACGAACTTCTTGTTGACCGGGTTTTCCACGGACTGGAAGTAGTTCCAGGCGGCCAGGTGACCGACCAGTGGCTTGGTGTCGATGCCGCGCAGTTCTTCTTCGCCGACCGAGAAGGCCACGACCGGAACGTCGGTGGCTTTCAGGCCCTGGTTGGCCAGTTCCTTGTAGAACGGCACGTTGGAGTCGCCGTTCACGGTGGAGATCACAGCAGTCTTGCCGCCAGCGGAGAACTTCTTGATGTTCGCCACGATGGTCTGGTAATCGGCGTGGCCGAACGGCGTGTAGACCTCTTCGATGTCGCTGTCCTTCACGCCTTTGGAGTGCAGGAATGCGCGCAGAATCTTGTTGGTGGTGCGCGGGTAGACGTAGTCGGTGCCCAGCAGGAAGAAGCGCTTGGCTGCGCCGCCGTCTTCGCCCATCAGGTACTCGACCGCAGGAATTGCCTGCTGGTTAGGCGCTGCACCGGTGTAGAACACGTTCGGCGACATTTCTTCGCCTTCGTACTGCACGGGGTAGAACAGCAGGCCATTGAGTTCTTCAAATACCGGCAATACCGACTTGCGCGATACCGACGTCCAGCAACCGAACACGACAGCGACCTTGTCCTGAGCCAGCAACTGACGGCCCTTTTCCGCGAACAGCGGCCAGTTGGAGGCCGGGTCGACGACGACAGCTTCCAGCATCTTGCCGTTCACGCCACCCTTGGCGTTGATTTCGTCGATGGTCATCAAAGCCATGTCCTTGAGCGAAGTCTCGGAAATGGCCATGGTCCCGGAAAGCGAATGCAGAATACCGACCTTGATCGTTTCGGCTGCCTGAACTGTCCAGGTCATACCCATTGCGGCGATTGATGCGGTCAGGGTGAAAGCTTTGATCAGGCTGCGACGCTTCATTGGACGGGCTCCGTTCGGTTGGCTTTTTTTGGGAGGGCGAAGAAATGCCTCAATGCTCCTAAGCAAAGGCTGTGCCCAGCCGGGCAAATGGAGCTCATATCCGTTCTAGAGGAACCGCCGGGGAAGCGAGCGCACTGAAGTGGCGCTGAGGGTGGTGCGTCGTGGGTTTTTTGTTCGTTGTTGGTGCGTGGAGGGTTCGCGCCCATGAAAAAGCCGACTCGAGGTCGGCTTTTTCAGAGAATCTGACGAGGCCCGAACCGGTCGGGTGAGGAATTCATCACAAAACCGCCCGCCGGTTTCAGGCTTCGTAGCAGCAATTTAAGCTGCCGCCGAAGATTTAGCAAAGCGGGAAAAAACAATCCGATCGAACGCCCACACCAGCAGCAGTGAAATGCCCACCAGCGGGAAGGCGACGGCCAGTGCGAACATGATCACGATGGCCGTTTTCCAGCGGGGCAGATCATGGCGCAAGGGCGGTACACCAAGGCCGCCTGTGGGGCGACGCTTCCACCAGATCACCAGCCCGCTGACCGAGCCGAGCAGAATCATCAGGCACGCCACAAAGATCAGTAGCTGGTTGACCCAGCCGAAGAACTTGCCTTCATGGAGCATCACGCCCATCTCGGTGGCTCTGGAAACCAGGCTGTAGTCCTTCCAGCCCACGTCAGCCAGTACCTTGCCGCTGTACTGATCGATATGCAGGGTCGCGTCATTGCGCGGATCGTCCGCGAACACCGCCACCGTGAACACACCTTCGGCGGTCTTGGGCGCGGTAATGCTGTAGCCGGGCTCGACGCCCCGTTCGGTGGCGATATCCACGACCTGCTGCAGCGTGACTTTCGGCGCAGCGGGGCCTGCGGACATGCCGTGATGATGCATGTGTTCGGCATGCTCGCCCGTGGACTGTGGCATTGGCGTGTTTTCCAGCGCCCAGGGCACGGTCTGCACGCTGGCCGTGTTGAGTTCACCGGCCAGTTGCGTGGATTTGGGCACATTGGTCCACATCGCGGCAGGGAAGGTGTTCCACAGTTCGGCGTATTGCTTGCCCCAGAAACCGGTCCAGGTCATGCCGCTGAGCAGCATGAACAGCAGAATCAGTGATCCCCAGAAACCGGTGACCGCATGCAGGTCGCGCCACAACACCCGCCCGCGACTGCTCAGGCGCGGCCACAAGACTCCAGCGGCATTGCTTCCCCGTGGCCACCACAGGTACAGGCCCGATATCACCAGCATGATGCCCCAGCCGGCAGCCAGTTCGATCAGCCGGTCGCCGATTGTGCCGATCATCAGCTCGCCATGCAGAGCGCGGGCGATGGCTTGCAGGTTGTCTTTGGCATCCTGGGTGCCCAGGATCTCGCCGCGATAAGGGTCGATAAAGACATTCAGCTCGCGGCCCTGTTCGCGCACCACGAACTGCGCGCTGCCTTCGGCGCTGACGGGCGGGAAGTATTTGCTGACGGCCGCCTGTGGATAACGGGTCAGCACCCGCTGCTGCAACTCGTCGGCGCTGATCTGGTGATGAGCGGGTTTGACGGTCAGCAGGTCGCTGTACATCAGGTTGTCCAGCTGTGGCTTGAACAGGTAAATGATCCCGGTCAGCGCCAGCAGGATCATGAACGGTGCCACGAACAGACCGGCATAGAAATGCCAGCGCCAGGCCAGGTTATAAAAAGAGACTTTACGCTGTGACATGAAAAGCGTGCTCACGGTAAAAGGCACAGGACTGAGTCGCGCAGGTTTTCCGGCAAATCAGTCAGGTTCGCGCAGCTTTCCGGGCTGCGGTCGTTATGGGGTCAGGCTACCGTGGTGACGGGCGGTGCCCGGCTGCGGGCATGCAGGAAGGCGCTCTGACGCGCATGGCCTTGCCGGGTGAGCGCGGCAAAGAAGTCGGAGGGCTTGGGAGGTGTTGCGGCAACCAGGGTTATTACCCGAGACAGGGCCGGGCAACTGAACAGCAAGGTGCAGTAGCCGCATTTGGCCCACAGCGCGTGATCGCTCATGCCCGTCTCTGCAGGGCTGGCGTGCTCGCTGCCATGGTGTGCGTGGTGAGCCTCACTGGTCGGTGCGGACATGGACATACCGGCGTGATGTTCCATCGGCATCGACTGGGAAATCAGTGGGCCGATAAAGATCATCAACATGGCGAACAGGCTCAACCATGCGCCTCTGGATTTACGAGGCACGGCTGAACGAACGCGGTCGGTGCGCATGGCGCTCAAGTCAGGCAATCACTCAATGTTTGTGTTCGGGTTCCTGCTTCTGGATCACGACCTGTACGTCGATATCGCCAGCTTTCTCGAAGTGCAACGTCATCGGAAAACGCTGGCCCAATGCGAGCATGGACCGGTCTTTGATACCCAGCAACATCACATGATAAGCCATGGGCGCAAAACTGACCCTGGCCCCGGCTGGAACGTCGACTGACGGGACCTGGCGCATTTTCATCAGGCCATCTGCCTGTACATGTTCATGCAACTCTGCCTGGCTGGCGATGGGGGTTGTGACACTCAGCAGACGATCGGCGCTGCTGCCCTTGTTCTCGATGGTGAAATACGCCGCGACGGTCGGCGCATTCGGTGGCAGCTCCATGGACCACGGGTGGCCGATCAACAACTGCCCACCGGTGTATTCGTGGGCATTGGCAAAACAGGCAGGCAGCAACAAGGCAGCCAGCATGAGGGCTTTCTTCAACATGGGTGATTCTCCGGTCAATTCATTCAGGTGCGTCAAGACACGTGCGAAGTGAATGTCAGGTCAGCGGAGAGGCCCGGGGATTGGCGCTTGGCCATTGCTGGCGAGGCGAGGTGTGGATCACAAAAAGGGCAGGCGGGAAGTATTCCGGGCCGAGTCGTGTCTGCGGGCCATGGGTAAAGCCGGAGGGAATGACGACAACCAACGAACCTGAGCAGCAGGCGCAATGTTGCATGCCCGAGTGATCGTCATTGCCGGGAATGCTGTTTGTCGCATCACCCAGGGAAATCGCCACCAGACGTGTGCCACTGCTGCTACAGAAACTGCCCCACAGCAACTGCTCACCTTGAGAACGAGGCGACAGAGGCATGGCCAGCAGGCTGAACAGCACTGCAAAGCAGGCGATCCAGACCGATGTTGTCCGACGTCGGGACATTACGGTTTCCGTTTTATCGAAGGGTCCAGTCAACTGCGCCATTTAGCCTGAATGGCGGCGATAAGTAAAAAGGGTGGCCTGTGGCCGGGTGTCGCGGGATCTGAGATGGATTTTAAAAGCAGGTGGCTGGATCACAATCCGTGGGAGGGGCCTTGGCCGCGACAGACAGTTGAAGGCGCTGAAAATGTGTTGCCCTCAAGCAGGTCGTCGCGGCCAAGGCCCCTCCCACAAGTGACAGGTATGCGCTTCACTAAGGGCACTCAGAGCTTCCTCGACACTTTCCAGCACCCGGTCCACTTCCGGCAAATCCGGTCGTTTCAACACCAGCACCGGCAAGCCACGCTCCCGGGCCACTTCCAGTTTGGGTTCGGTGGAGCTGCTGCCGCTGTTCTTGCTGATCAGGACATCAATCTGGCGACGCTCGAAGAGAGCGCGTTCGTCTTCGAGGTGGAAAGGCCCGCGTGCGCCGATCACTTCACAGCGCTCGTTGCCGGGGTATGGGTCCAGGGCGCGGAGAGTCCAGAACTGGTGTTCGGGGATTTCGTGCAGATGCTGCAAGGGCTCGCGGCCCAGGGTGAACAGTGGGCGCTTGAAAGGCCGCAGCGCCGTTGTCAGTTCGGCCCAGTCCGCCACTTCGCGCCAGTCATCCCCAGGGCCGGGCTGCCACGCCGGACGACGCAGCGCCCAGCACGCGATACCCGCCAGACCCGCAGCAACAGCAGCATTGCGGCTGATTTGCGCGGCATAGGGATGGGTGGCATCCAGCAGCAGGTCTACATCATTTTCCCGGATGAACTGCGCCATGCCTTCAGCGCCGCCATAACCGCCGACCTTGAGCTGGCAGGTCAGGTCCGTGGGCACGCGACCGACACCGGCCAGACTGTAGAAATGTTGCGGCCCGAGAGTACGGGCGATGGCCAGTGCTTCGGTCACGCCGCCCAGCAGCAATATGCGTTTCATGCAGTCACTCCGGCTTTTCCGACAATGGCACCCTGACGATCAATCGCGAACACCTCCACTTGAACCTGTGCCGGAACCACGCTGCGAGCGAAGTCTAGAGCGTGCTGGCAAACCACATCACCCAGCGACACGCCCGCCGCTGTACACATGGCCAGGGCCTGCTGGCTGGTGTTGGCCTCCCGGATCTGCTGTTGCAACAACTCATCGGCCCCGGCATGGGCGGCCCATTGGGCCAGTTGCGGCAGGTCGATGCTTGAATGGCGGCTATGCAGGTCCATATGACCGGCAGCCAGTTTGCTGATCTTGCCGAAGCCGCCGCACAGGCTCAGTTTATCCACAGGCACCTTGCGCAGATGCTTGAGCACTGCGCCGACGAAGTCGCCCATTTCGATCAGGGCGATATCCGGGATGCCGTAGACCCGGCGCATGGTGTCTTCGCTGGCATTGCCGGTACAGGCGGCGATATGCAGGTAACCATTGGTCCTGGCGACATCGATGCCCTGGTGGATGGACGCAATATAAGCCGCGCAGGAAAACGGCCGGACAATACCGCTGGTGCCCAGTATCGATAGCCCGCCCAGAATGCCCAGGCGCGGGTTCATGGTTTTCAGTGCCAGGGCTTCACCGCCTTCGACACCTACCGTCACCTCGAAACCGCCCCCGTAGCCCATTTCTTGCGCCAGCCCCAGCAAATGCTCGGTCATCATGCGCCGTGGCACCGGGTTGATGGCGGGTTCGCCGACATTCAGCACCAGACCGGGGCGTGTCACGGTGCCCACGCCGGGGCCTGCGACAAAGCGCACGCCAGGCTCGGTCTCAAGCCGCACCCTGGCAAATATCAGTGCGCCATGGGTCACGTCGGGGTCGTCTCCGGCATCCTTGATGGTTGCAGCCTCAGCGCCGTCTCCCACAAGTCGGCAGAACTCCAGGCGCATCTGCACCTGCTTGCCCTTGGGCAGCACGATCTGCACCGCATCGTTGGCTGGTCCGCCCAGCAATAGACGTGCTGCCGCCAGACTGGTGGCCGTGGCGCAACTGCCCGTTGTCAGGCCACTGCGCAGCGGGGCGGGCTGTTCGGCGGTTTCTTCGCGCATCAGGGCTTGACCACATCCAGCAGAGTGATAGGCAATGCCTGACGCCAGGTGTCGAATTCGCCCAGTGGCCTGGCGTGGGCGACGTGGATGCGGGTCAGCTCGCCGCCATGCTGTTCGCGCCAGACCATCAGGGCGACTTCGCTTTGCAGGGTCACGGCATTGGCGACCAGCCGGCCACCGGAGCGCAGTTGTTTCCAGCAGGCCTCCAGCACGCCGGGCCGGGTCACGCCGCCGCCGATAAAGATGGCATCGGGTGTTTCAAGGCCATGCAGTGCTTCGGGGGCACTGCCGCGTACCAGTTGCAGGCCGGGCACACCCAGCGCATCGCGGTTGAATTCGATCATATGTTGACGGCCTTCATCCGCTTCGATGGCCAGGGTCCGGCAGGTGGGATGGGCGCGCATCCATTCGATGCCGATGGAGCCACAGCCTGCGCCCACGTCCCAGAGCAGTTCGCCGGGCACCGGAGCCAGACGTGCCAGGGTGATTGCCCGCACATCGCGCTTGGTGAGCTGGCCGTCATGCTCGAACGCCGAGTCCGGCAAGCCTGCCAGGGTGCTCAGGCGCGGGGCGTCGGCGCTGGCGCGGCAGTCGATGGCAACGAGGTTCAGCGCCGCGATGTCCGGGCTGCCCCACTCACTGGCCAGCCCGTCGATACGCCGCTCGGCTTCGCCGCCCAGATGTTCGAGCACGGTCATGTGGCTGGGGCCGAAGCCGCGCTCGCGCAATAAACCGGCAATGGCTGCCGGGCTGCTGCCATCGTTGCTCAGCACCAGCAGGCGCAGGCCATGGTGGAAATGTGCGTTCAGAGCGGCCAGAGGCCGGGCGACCACCGAAAGCGTGACGACCTCCTGCAACGGCCAGCCCAGGCGTGCCGCGGCAAGGGAATAGGAGGAGGGCGCTGATATGACGCGCATTTCCTCGATGGCGACCACGCGGGCGAGGCTGGCACCGACGCCAAACAGCATCGGATCGCCGCTGGCCAGGACACAGACCTCGGCGCCACGCTGCTCCAGCACCGGGGTCAGGGAGAACGGGCTGGGCCAGTTGCGGCGCTCTGCGCGAATGCAGGGCGGCAACAGGGCGAGCTGGCGCGGGCTGCCGAACACCTGATCGGCGTGCAGCAGCGCATGCCGAGCGTTCTTGCCCAGGCCTTTGTAACCGTCTTCCCCGATTCCCACGACTGTCAGCCACGGTGACATGTGCATACCTCGATCCGAACTTCCGACAGAGCGTCTTTTCATGCTGGCGGACAAAGCAGGCATAATACCGCGCCCGATAGGCACATGTGCCTATTGAAGCTGCAACCAGAGTCCAGATCGGGTGATTCATTGAACGAGCCGAAGTACGCTCGCAAGTCCTCCATAGCCATTCGCCCCTCGGCCTGTCCGGGGTTGCTGCGTATCGTCCCGGCGCTGGACGGCGGAATCTGCCGTATCAAGCTGGCCGGTGGCGTGATCACCAGCGCCCAGTCGTTGGCGGTGGCCAGGGCTGCGAGCACGTATGCACAGGGCGTGATCGAGGCGACCAACCGGTCCAACCTGCAGATTCGCGGGATCGGTGCCGATCATGAAGGGCTGATCGAGTCGTTGATGGCTGCCGGTCTTGGCCCGGCCAATCCGGACAGCGATGATGTGCGCAACCTGATGCTCAGCCCGACTGCCGGCCTGGACCCGCAAATGCTGTTCGATACGCGGCCACTGGCGGCGCAGATCCTGGCGTCTCTGGAAACCCACGCACGGTTTCATGAACTGTCAGCCAAGTTCGCCCTGTCGCTGGACGGTGGCGAGGCATTGGTCATGCTGGAGCACCCCCATGACCTGTGGCTTTCGGCATTGTCGCTGGACGGTGAACTGCTGTTGGCCTTCGGACTGGCCGGTTGCCCGGCTCAGGATCACCCGTTGGCAGCGGTGCCACTGGCGAACGGGCATGAACTGGTTGTCGCGTTGCTGGAGCTGTTTCTCGATCTGGCCAGCGCCGAGCACAGCCGCATGCGGCATTTGCTGGCTGAGGTGCCGGTCGTGGAAATCCTGCGCCAGTTGGAGACGCGACTGAGCGTGCCTCTTCGAACTGATCAAAAAATAACCGGATGGCAGCGTCCGAACCCAGGCGACAATCGTCACCTCGGCATTTATCCACAGGCGCAACCCGGCCTCGTGTCCGTCGGTGGCGCGGTGCCTCTCGGGCGTCTGGATGCCGCGATGCTCACCAGCGTCGCCCGGCTGGCCAGCGAAAAGGGCGACGGCACCTTGCGGCTGACGCCCTGGCAAAGCCTGTTGTTGCCCAATGTTCCCGGCGAACGGGCGCAGGAGGTGATGACTGCATTACAGGCGGCGGGCTTGATCTGTTCCAGCGAACAGCCGCTGTCGCGCATCGTTGCCTGCACCGGTTCTGCCGGTTGCGGCAAAGGGCTTGCCGATACCAAGGCCGATGCCCTGTTGCTGGCCGGGCAGTTGCCCCCCGGCGAAGCGGCGCACCTGACCGGTTGTGGTCGCTCCTGTGCGGCTGCCCATGTCGCGCCTGTGACCTTGCTGGCGGTTTCGCCCGGCCATTACGACCTCTATTTTCGCGACGCAGCACACTCCGGTTTCGGTGTGTTGCGTGCGCGTGACCTCACTATTGAAGCAGTCGGCGCGCAGCTGGCAGCCGACTCACGGAGCAGTTCTGCATGATTGATTACATCCGCGATGGTCAGGAGATTTATCGCAACTCCTTCTCGATCATTCGCGCTGAAGCGCGTCTGGACACGATCCCCGCCGACCTGGAAAAACTCGCCGTGCGCGTGATCCACGCCTGCGGCATGGTCGAGGTCATCGAAGACCTGCGCTTCTCGCCGGGTGCCGGTACTGCCGGGCGCAACGCACTGGCGGCGGGCGCGCCGATCCTCTGCGATGCGCGCATGGTGTCCGAAGGCATCACCCGCTCGCGGCTGCCGGCCAACAATCAGATCATCTGCACCCTGCATGACGAGGGTGTGCCGGAAATGGCCCGTGAACTGGGCAATACCCGTTCTGCCGTGGCGCTGGAGCGGTGGCGTCCACATCTGGAAGGCAGTGTCGTGGTGATCGGCAATGCACCGACTGCGCTGTTCTATCTGCTGGAAATGCTCGATGCAGGCGCGCCGAAACCCGCGTTGATCCTCGGTTTCCCGGTGGGCTTCGTGGGCGCGGCCGAGTCCAAGGCCATGCTGGCTGCCGACAGCCGTGGCGTGCCCTTCGTCATCATGCAAGGTCGTCGCGGCGGTAGCGCCATGGCGGTGGCCGCGGTCAATGCACTGGCGACGGAGATCGAATGATGCAGGCTCGTGGTCGATTGATTGGCCTGGGCGTCGGCCCCGGCGACCCGGAACTGATTACCGTCAAGGCGCTGCGCCTGCTGCGCGAATCCCCCGTAGTGGCTTATTTCGTGGCCAAGGGCAAGAAAGGCAATGCGTTCGGCATCATCGAAGGCCATCTGCAGGAAGCCCAGACGCTGATGCCGCTGGTCTACCCGGTGACCACCGAAGCGCTGCCTGCGCCGCTGTCCTACGAGCAGGTCATCAGTGACTTCTATGACGAGGCCAGCCTCGACGTGGCGGCCCATCTGGATGCCGGGCGCGATGTAGCGGTGATCTGCGAAGGCGACCCGTTCTTCTATGGCTCTTATATGTACCTGCATGATCGGCTGGCCGAGCGTTACGAGGCCCAGGTGATTCCGGGTGTGTGCTCGATGCTGGGCGGTGCGTCCGTGCTGGGTGCGCCACTGGTGTATCGCAACCAGAGCCTGTCGGTCCTGTCCGGCGTACTGCCTCCCGACGAACTCAAGCGCAAACTGGCCGACGCCGATGCGGCGGTGATCATGAAGCTGGGTCGCAACTTCCCCAAGGTACGGGATGTGCTGACAGAGCTGGGCATGGCCGGGCGTGCGCTGTACGTCGAGCGCGCCACCATGGCCAATCAGAAGATCGTGCCGCTGGATGAGGTCAATCCCATGTCATCGCCTTACTTCTCGCTGATCATCGTTCCCGGTGAAAGGTGGCAAGGCTGATGGTCCAGAATATTCCAGCCATTGTGATCCTGGGCAATGGCAGCCTGGCTACCGCGCGGCGCATCCAGCAGCTTTACCCGGATGCGCTGATTCATGGTCTGGCCGAGCGGGTGCAAGGGGCGGACAGCACCTACACCGAGTTTGGTGCGACCCTGCGCCAGTTGTATCAACAGAACACGCCGATCATTGCCCTGTGCGCTGCGGGTATCGTGATCCGGACCCTGGCGCCGCTGCTGCTCGAAAAGGGCGCCGAACCCGCCGTGCTGGCGGTAGCCGAAGATGGCAGCGCCGTCGTTCCGCTGCTGGGCGGGCTGGGTGGCGTCAATGTCATGGCCCGTGAAATCGCTGCGGGTCTTGGCGTTGCGCCAGCCATCACCACCAGTGGCGAGTTGCGTTTCGGCACTTGCCTGCTCAATCCGCCCAGTGGTTATGCCCTGGGCGACCTGGACCTGGGCAAGCGCTTCGTTTCCGATCTGCTTTCCGGCGAGCGCGTGCGTATCGAAGGCGCTGCGCCCTGGCTGGCTCAGGCGCAGTTGCCGGAAGATCCACATGCCGAACTGGCCATTCTCGTGGGCTGTGCCGAGCGTGAGCCTTCAAGCAATGAGTTGCTGATTTATCCGCGCAGTGTGCTGGTTGCCGTCAGCGAAACCGGTTCGCAACTGGCCGACAGTGTGCGTGCGGCACTGCACGAAGCCCGAGTGGCTGTGCAGTCTCTGGCCTGTCTGCTGGCGGGTGATGCACAGATGGCCGATGCCGATTTGCATCAGGCGGCTGCCGATCTGGGTGTACCTGTGCGTTTTGTCCAGACTGAAACCGCCAGTGAAATGGCCCGGCATGCGGTACCGCAACTGCTGCCACCGATCAGTGTGGGCGAGGGCATGGCAATTGCGGTTGCCCGTCAGCCACTGGACGTTCAGCAGATCGGTCGCGGGCGCGGTCGATTGGCGGTGATTGGCCTTGGGCCGGGTGCTGCCGAATTCATGGTGCCTGCGGTCAAGGCCGAACTGGCGCGTGCCAACGATGTACTGGGTTACGAAACCTATGTGCGCATGGCCGGGCCTTTCCGTCCCGATCAGGTGCTGCATTGCACCGACAACCGCGAAGAAATGCTGCGTGCTCGTCATGCATTCGAGCTGGCAGCGCAAGGTCGTTCGGTGGTGGTGGTGTCGTCCGGTGATCCGGGTGTGTTCGCCATGGCCTCGGCGGTGCTGGAAGCGCTGCATGAGTCCACGAACCCTCAATGGCATGCCGTCGAGCTGGAAATCCTGCCGGGTGTTTCCGCTTCCCTGGCCACGGCCGCTCAGGCGGGTGCGCCCTTGGGGCATGACTTCTGCGTCATGTCGCTGTCGGACAACCTCAAGCCCTGGGATGTGATCGAAAAGCGTCTGGACCTGGCTTCTCAGGCTGATCTGGCACTGGCTTTCTACAACCCGATTTCGCGTTCACGCCCATGGCAACTGGGCCGAGCCCTGGAGATCGTGCGCCAGCACCGGACGCCTGAAACGCCCGTGACGCTGGGGCGTGATATCGGTCGTCCGGGGCAGACGCTGCGTGTCATTACCCTGGGCGAACTGACGCCTGAACAGGTGGATATGCGCACCATGGTGCTGATTGGTTCTTCGACCACCTGCACCTTTGCCCGCCCCAATGGTGAGCAATGGGTGTATACGCCGCGTTGGTATCCGGTCAAACCGGGTAGCTGATGTCTTTCGCGAATGAATTTCCCCCTACAAACAGTAGGAGCGAATTCATTCGCGAAGGCAATATGTAAGAAGTCTCTTTAAGCCCTGCGGGTCGTTGTTTATTGTTTTTGTAATTTCCCTCAGGCAGCCATTCTCTTGTTGTATAACCGTGCCAGTCTGGCTAGTTTCATGTCCTTGTTTCTATAAGGATGTAGAAAATGGCAAGTCAGACTTTCAATGCCCTGATAGCGGGCAGTAACATTGTTTCTTTCTCTTCCAATATCTCAAGGCAGGCGCGGGAAGATATTGCAGATATGCTGCTATATGCTGAATTCTTCGCCACCCAGAGTTACCGGCCAAGCGAGTTCTGGACCAGTTGGCTCAACTATTACCGCAGTTCCCTTGTTCGATCAGGGTGCAAACTCAAAAGCCAGATTGTCAAGGAACCGATGGTCATTACCAACGCTGAAGAGTTGGATAGTATCAGCTTCAATATCACAGGCTCAGTGCGTGTCGGCAACTTGCTGGAGCTTACCCGGCGCTCATTCAAGGCGGCTCGGCTCAATCAGTATGCACAGCATTTTTTTCAGTACGGCTCGGGTTCTGGGGCGGTTGGCAATTTTCAGGTCGTGCCCTGTGAAGAGATCGCCGGGGAGGTGCACCTTATGCTGTGCGGCCTGAATGCCAACGCCACTGTCACCTCGGATCGCCGCGGTGGGGACTCGTGGACCAAGCGCGAGATGGTGGTGCGTCTGGGCGGCGGTGTCTACGGGTTCACAAGCGCCGCTTTTGCTCCCCAGAGGGAACGTATCCGCGCCCGCTTGAAGGAAGTCGGCAACTTCAATATCCGGCAGATAAACATCTGAATTATTTTCTTACAGCAAAGAATGTAAGAAATGTTCCATCTATGGGGCAGGTTTTTGGAAGAAATGGGTGTCATCCCGATTCTTCGAGGGTGACGGACATAAAGTTTTTTTGTAAGTAATGCTCAATCTGTCCCTTTGCCTATCTTGTGTTTTTGGTGTTTGCGGTAATTATTTGTTTTATTTTTAGTCGCTTGCCGAGGTCCTACTTTTTGCAGTTTGTTGCTTTTGCAAGGTATGGAGAAACACAAAGACATGGGTTAGCTTGGAATTGTCCCTTACGGATGAACTTGACTTGAAAAGGAATTTGAAAATGTTTGATAACGTTGAAGAAAGCAAGATCGAAATCGCTAACTGTGATCTGGGTGACTGCGGGCACCAGGAACATGTTGATAACAAGCGGAAATCTCTGGGCCTTATGGAAGTGGATGAAAAAAATCCTGGTGCACTGGTGGCTGGCGATACCGTTGTCTCCATCGTTTCCGGCATGTCGAAAGAGAACAAGCAGATTCTCAAGGACAGTGTTCTGCTCGCTTCGCTGGCTGCCAACAAGAAGTACCGCGACAGCAATGAAAATGCCGTGCAGTGGTATGAAACCTTCACCAAGGTGCTGGGTTACTGCGGCTGGTTCTCTCAGTCCAAAGAGCTTTCGGATTACCGGAGCAGCAATACGCGCTTCACCATGGAGCAGGAAGCCTTGAAGATTCTGGAGTCGGCCATCGTTGCCATGGCTGTGCCAGGTCCGACCTCTGTATTGCTGCTCAAGGTAGCCAAGGACACCGTCAAGGCTCTGCAGTCCAGTGACAAGCCGCTTCGCTTGTTCGAGAACTCAAGCAAAACCCACAAGAGTGCCAAATTCGCGATCGCGTCCGCCGCCGAGTCCAGTGATGGTGAAGTGGTCATGGCAATGGGGGCAGTGAACTTTGTCACGTCTCAGAACATTACCAACGTGCTGTTCTGGGAGTGGAACAATGCTTCTGTGCGCATCAAGCGCGCCGAGAACAATCTGGTTCTCAACCCTCAGCATTATGCGCGGGTAAAGGGTGAGGTTGAGGCGAAGCTGACGGCAAATGCCCGATCTGCACTGGCTGAATTCGAGATCTGATGTGTTGTTGAGCCGCGGTTCGCCGCGGCTTTTTTATGAGCGTAGTGAGGGCGTCTTTATGTGCAAAGGAATGCAGCAGAGTTATATCAATGCAGGCAGCCTGTTCTTTTTTTCCAGCCACGTATCCCCTTCATTCAAGGCGGATGTGCTGGACTGCAGCCTGTATAGCCAGTTGGCCGCTTCGGCCAGGCATGAAAAGTTTGCCGAGCCTGTCGAATGGCGTCAGACCTATTTCAATGCGCTGAGCCGGTTTCGCTGCAATATCGTCTACCGCGAAGTGCAGAATGCGCCTCTGGAGTACACAGGTTCATTGTGGGACTACCTCAAGGAAAAGCTGATCAGGCGCGTGCCTTTGCCGCTTATCGAGCGTGCAGAGTGCATCTCGAAACGCTTTATGGATGGCACCGAAGATGAGGCCACCACAGCCTTGTTGAAGCAGCAAACGACGCATTGTCTGCCGGTTCTGGCTCCCTCTGAATCGACCACGGAGCCGGACGTACCCGGCCAGCAGGATTGCTCGGTCATCCTTCAGCTGGCATTCGTCGATGTCGAGCCAGTCGTCAACCTGTTCATTATTTCTTTCAAAAGCACGACACCTGCTGGTGAGTTGCCGCTTGCGCATTTGTTTGCCGAGTTGGGCGGCGTGAAGAGCCTGGAGATCGCACATGTTTCAGCCGAACTGGATGAACATGGTTTCGGTTATTTCCGAAAGGATCTGGTCGCCAGGCTGGGAGCCAGACGCGACGAGTTGATTGTCGGTCTGGGGGAGGATGAGTCATGAGTTCAAACGCTCTGTTGATGGCCAATAACCTGGTTTCCTTCCTGCCTGGCTTTGATGCGCAGGAGCGGGCAGATATTCAGGATTGCCTGTTACTGGCCGAGCTGTGTGCTTTCGATGCTTTTGATCGCAAGAAAAACTGGGATGGCTGGATCAATGCGTACCAGCAGAAGTTGGTGGCGTGCGGGCTTTCACGCACATCGGTCATTGATCGAAAGTCTGCGGTATTCAAGAAGCCCAAGGATTTTCAGAGCCAGGCCGCACTGCTGGTGGCGCGCATCGCATCTCCCCGGCTCGCTGAACTGGCGAAATCCTCGCTGCAGGACATGTTCAACAGTGAGCATGCGAAGGTTTTTTTCAGCAGTTGGTTCAGTGTGGGGCGCACCGAAAACTTTCAGATTGTGCCTTGCGAGAAGCGCGAGTCCGGGCAGATCCATCTCGTGATCTGCGGGTTGCAGATGATCAGTCTTACCAAACCCAAGCCCTGGTATTCATGGATTTCGAAGGTTCCCATGTGGCCGCTCAACTATGAAATGAAGTTGTTGCTAAAGGGCGGCGGCTTCGTCTTCGACAATGCTCAATACGCGTTAAATCGCGACCGTGTGCGAAAGGAGTTACAGGACAGGGGAGCGGAGCGTATCAAGCGCATTCCGCTCTGACAGAGCCTGGGTTTCAGGGCACCAGATACCCTTTGACCCCGGTGAAAATGATTTGCGCTGCCAGGGCGCAGACGAACAGCCCCATCAGGCGGCTGACGATCTGCAGTCCCTGGTCACCCAGGATTCGCTCGATCCGGTCGGACAGGTACAGAACGACACCAACGCTGAAACTGGCCAGGGCAATGCTCAGGATGGCAGTGAGCTTGTCATCCCAATGAGGCTGGCTGACCCCCATGACCAGCAGCGCACCGATGGTGCCCGGGCCGACGGTGATCGGGATGGTCAGCGGGACGATGGTGACATCCTGCTGGATGTTATCGGTCTGTACTGCCGATTTGCCTTGGGCCATGCCCAGCGCCGAAATGAACAGCACGCTGCCTGCGCCAATCCGGAAGGCATCCACGGTAATGCCGAATACATCGAAGATTACCCGACCGAACAGATAGAGCAGCACGCTGGAAATCAGCGTCGCCAGCGCGACTTTCCACGCCAGACGCCGCTGCTCCTTGCGTGAGTGGCCACGGGTCAGGCTGATGAAGCAGGAAAGTACGAAAAAAGGGCTATAGAGCACCAGCATCTTCAGATAAACGCTGAACAGCACATGGAGCATGGTTTTGGCTCACTTGGGGGAAGGCTTTGTCATGGCCCGTCAGTTCTGCTGGTAGAGGTTGCCGTTGGACGTCAGGGCTCGGGTTGCCTCACGCTGTTCGACCCAGTATTCGATCAACTCCCTCAACTGCGACAACTCGATGGGTTTCGCCATATGCCCGTCCATGCCTGCCTGTCGGGCACGATCCTTGTGTTCGGCCAGAATGTGCGCCGTCAGGGCGACTACCGGAGTCCGTACCCGCTGGTTGCCCACTTCCCAGGCCCGCAGTTGCTCGGTGGCGGAGAAGCCATCGAGGATCGGCATTTCACAGTCCATGAGTACCAGATCGTAACGCTGTGCCTTCATGGCCCGCAGCGCTTCTTCGCCGTTGCTGGCGGTGTCGGGGCGCAGGTTGAGTTTGCCGAGCATGCCGCGAATGACCTTGGTCGAGATGGTGTTGTCTTCGGCTACCAGAATACGGAAGTCGCCGGGCACGCTGACCGGCGTGTTCAGGGCGGGCTGCGAGGCAAGCGTAACGACACCCTTGTTCAGTTGAGTCAGTTCGTCTGCCAGCGTGGTCTTGAGCGTATAGCCAGCCACCGGTTTGGCCAGAATGCGCTTGATGCCGGCATTGCGGGCGATGATCTTGCTGGGCGCATTGCTGATGCCGGTGAGCATGATCAGCAGGATGTCGTGATTGAGGCTCGGGTCTTCCTTGATCTTGGCTGCCAGTTGCATGCCGCTCATGCCGGGCATGTTCTGGTCGAGTAGTACCACATCGAAATAGTCGCGCAGGTTCGCCTTGGTACGCAGCAACGCCAGCGCTTCCTTGCCGGACGGCACGGCACTGACGTTCAGGCCCCAGGCGCTACACTGCTGCACCAGTACCTTGCGGCAGGTATCGTTGTCATCGACCACCAGCACGCGAGCATCCTTGAGCGGGCTGTCCAGATCGGTGGTCGGCTGCTCCAGCAGCTTGGCGTCCAGTGGCAGGCTCAGCCAGAGTGTGGTGCCCTGAGTCTGGCCGTTCTGGATACCGAACTCGCCATCCATCAGCTCTGTCAGCCGCCGCGCGATGACCAGACCCAGGTGGCCGCCGAGCTTGTTGCTGGTCAGGAAGTGCTTGCTGTGAAGTTCGGTGTGCATCAGTGCATCGCGCTCTTCCGCAGACAACGGCATGCCACTGTCCTGTACCGAGATGCGTACGCGATGTTTGCCGGGCTTGGAGTCAAGTGCCACGGCCAGCAGGATTTCGCCTTCTTCGGTTTTCTTCAGGGCGTTTTCCAGCAGGCTCAGCAGCGTCTGGCGCAGACGTGTCGGGTCGCCGCTGATGACTCGCGGCACCTGGGGATGGATCAGGCTGATCAGTTCGACGTTCTGCTGTTCGGCCTTGGCGCGGAATATGTTGAGGCAGTCCTCGATCAGGGCGCTGATATCGAATTGCACGTCATCGAGTTCGATCTGGCCCGACTCGAGCTTGGAGATATCGAGAATCTCGTTGATGAGCGTCAGCAGTTCGTTGCCTGCGCTGTGGATGGTTTCCACATAGTCACGCTGCTTCACCGAAAGCGGGGTATCCAGCAGCAGTTCGGTCATGCCGAGCACGCCGTTCATGGGCGTGCGGATTTCGTGGCTGATCTTGGCCAGGAACTCGGCCTTGGCGTTGACTTCCGCCGTGCTGGCGGCCTGATCGCGGCTCAGGCTGAACTTGTCCTCGGTAATGCTGCGCGAGCGTTCGTTGAGAGCGATGCTCATCAGCAGGCCGCAGATACAGAAAACCCCCAGCAGGGCGAGGATCAGCCACTGTGGCGGGATCAGACTCAGCCACAACAGACCCGGCACGATCACCAGATATCCGAGGTTGAAGAGGATCATCGAGGCCACGAACGTCCGCGCCGGACGGTAGCCTTTCTGCCAGTGCCAGACCGATACCGTCAGGATACTCAGTGTGGTCAGGGAGACCAGCAGGAAGGTCATGACGTTGAGTGGCACGCTGTCGAACAGCAGTACCAGCAGCACGCCGGTGCCCATGAGCACGGCATCGATCTGCATCAGTCGGTCGAGTACCTTGATGCCGCGATGTACGAAGAAGCAGTAGGTGTAGAACAGTCCCGCCACGGCGGCGAGCAACAGCGCAACGTGGGCACCTGGCGTCTGCGCGATATGCCAGGTCTTGGCCATGTCGAGCAGGTTGAGCAGCAGGAACGCGCTCAGTGCCAGCAGGGCTTCACAGGCGGCCAGCCACAGGTTGCTGCGCGACTTTGTGTGCCAGTAGCGCGTGAGGTTCTGGGTGATCAGCATGATCAGCGCGCCGAACAGCAGGCCGAACAGGAAAGGTTCGCGCTCGTCGGCCGCGCTGGCTATCGCCGGTTGCAGCGTGATGCTGGGGCGCAGTTTCTGGGTCGAGACGAGTCGCAGGTACAGGTCCAGCGGGACATCGCTTTGCGGGACGGGCAGCAGGAAATCGTTGGAGGGCAGTCGCTGATCCTGCTTGGGCACATCGTTGCCGGTGCGCAGGTGATCGACCAGCTTTTCGCCTTCGATGATGTACAGGTCTCCGCTGGCCAGGTCTGGCGCGAAGATGCGTATCAGTTGTTCGTGTCGGGTAGGAGGTACCCGGTAGTGCAGCCATAACGCGCTGTCGCGGTCGGCTGCCGTGACCCGTTCAAGGTCGATGGGGCTGAACTGGTTCTGGTAGCGGGCCGAGCGGATATCGTTCAGTTGCAGGTTTGCCTGTTCGTCGAGCAGCGTGGACCACCCTGCGCCATGCTCGGCCTTGGCCGTGAGCATGAAGAGCAAGGACAGTAGTCCGGCCGTTGAAACTATGGCAATCCTGAGCCAGCGCACGGTGATATCCCTTCCTGAGTGAATGCCTGATAACAGTGCGCAGTGCCGGAGCAACCGACCAGCCCCCTTGTCAGGGGCTGGTCCGGCAGACTTACTCCTGACTCTCACCACGCTCACGGGCAATGGCACGGTAGCCAATGTCCTTGCGGTAGAAGCAACCTTCCCAATCAATCCTTGCAGCCAGGGCATAGGCATTTTCCTGTGCCTTGCCGACTGTTTCGCCCAGTGCGGTTGCGCACAATACGCGACCGCCGCTGGTGACGACACGCTCGTCCTTGAGTGCTGTACCTGCATGGAAGACCTTGCCCGGCAGTTGTGCCGCAGCATCCAGGCCTTCGATCACGGCGCCTTTGGCGTAATCGCCAGGGTAACCACCGGCAGCCAGGACGATGCCCAGACTTGGACGAGGGTCCCACTGTGCTTCGACCTTGTCCAGTGCCTGTGCCAGCGCAGCTTCTACCAGCAGCACCAGGCTAGATTGCAGGCGCAACATGACAGGCTGGGTTTCCGGGTCGCCGAAGCGGCAGTTGAACTCGATGACCTTTGGATTGCCAGCCTTGTCGATCATCAGACCAGCATAGAGGAAACCGGTATAAACGTTGCCTTCTTCTGCCATGCCACGGACAGTTGGCCAGATGACCAGGTCCATGACGCGCTGGTGAACGTCGGCAGTGACCACTGGGGCCGGGGAGTAGGCACCCATGCCGCCGGTGTTCGGGCCGCTGTCGCCGTCGCCGACACGTTTGTGGTCCTGGCTGGTGGCCATTGGCAGGACATTCTTGCCATCGACCATCACGATGAAGCTGGCTTCTTCGCCGTCCAGGAATTCCTCGATCACGACTCGCGAACCGGCTTCGCCAAAGGCATTGCCAGCCAGCATGTCGCGCACGGCGTCTTCGGCTTCGGCCAGCGTCATGGCAACGATCACGCCTTTACCGGCAGCCAGGCCGTCAGCCTTGATGACGATCGGAGCGCCTTTTTCACGCAGGTAAGCCAGTGCCGGCTCGATCTCGGTGAAGTTCTGGTAGTCGGCGGTCGGGATCTTGTGGCGAGCCAGGAAATCCTTGGTGAACGCCTTGGAACCTTCAAGCTGAGCGGCGCCAGCCGTCGGGCCGAAGCAATCCAGGCCACGGCTGCGGAACAGATCCACAACGCCTGCAACCAGCGGGACTTCCGGGCCGACGATGGTCAGCGACACGTTCTTCTCGGCGAAGTCGGCCAGTTGCTCAAGAGCCAGCACGTCGATGGCGACGTTCTCGCACTTGGCTTCGATAGCCGTACCGGCGTTGCCCGGCGCAACGAAAACCTTCTCGACCCGCGGGTCCTGAGCCACTTTCCAGGCCAGAGCGTGTTCACGACCGCCGCTGCCGATAATCAAAACGTTCATAAGTGAAAGTCTCCTTCGGAGAAAAGCTACAAGCTGCAAGTGAAGGCTGATCGCGCAGCTCTCGAACTACAGCTTATGGCTTTGAAAAATGGAACTGCCGCATCAGGAAAGAACGGTGCAATTCGCTTCCGCTCTTTCTTGTCGCTTGCAGCTTGAGGCTCAAAACTGCAATCAGTGCCTGAAGTGGCGCATTCCGGTGAATACCATCGCAATGCCCGCTTCATCCGCTGCCGCAATCACTTCGTTGTCGCGCATCGAGCCACCTGGCTGGATGACGGCAGTGATGCCGGCCTTGGCGGCATTGTCGATGCCGTCGCGGAACGGGAAGAAGGCGTCGGATGCCATGACCGCACCCTGAACCTGCAGGCCTGCGTGCTCGGCCTTGATGGCGGCGATGCGTGCAGAGTTCACGCGGCTCATCTGGCCGGCGCCGACACCAATGGTCTGGCGGTTCTTGGCGTAGACGATGGCGTTGGACTTGACGTACTTGGCGACTTTCCAGGCGAAGATCAGATCGTGTACTTCGTGTTCGGTCGGTGCGCGCTGGGTGACGATCTTGAGGTCGGCAGAGGTGATCATGCCGATGTCGCGGCTTTGTACCAGCAGGCCGCCATTGACGCGCTTGTAGTCCCAGGCCGCGCCACGTTCGGCAGCCCATTGACCGGTGGTCAGCAGGCGAACGTTGGCTTTGGCGGAGACGATGGCCGCCGCTTCGGCGCTGACGCTTGGTGCGATGATGACTTCGACGAATTGACGGTCAACGATGGCCTTGGCGGTTTCGGCATCCAGCTCGCGGTTGAAGGCGATGATGCCGCCAAAAGCGGATTCGGTATCGGTGGCGTAGGCCAGTTCGTAGGCCTGGCGAATGCCGCCTTCGGGGCTTACGGCAACGCCGCACGGGTTGGCGTGCTTGACGATCACGCAGGCCGGCTTGACGAAGCTCTTGACGCATTCCAGTGCAGCATCGGTGTCGGCCACGTTGTTGAACGACAGTTCCTTGCCTTGCAACTGGGTAGCGGTCGCGATGCCGACTTCGGCAGGCTTGGCTTCAACGTAGAACGCCGCGCTCTGGTGCGGGTTCTCGCCGTAACGCATTTCCTGCGCCTTGACGAACTGGGTGTTGAAGGTGCGCGGGAACTGGCTGCGGCCTTCGGTGCTGAGGGTTTCTGCGCTCTGGTCGACGCTGCCCAGGTAGTTGGCGATCATGCCGTCGTAGGCAGCAGTGTGCTCGAAGGCCTTGAGCATCAGGTCGAAACGCTGAGCGTAGGTCAGGCCGCCGGCCTTGAGGTTTTCCAGGACCTGGGCGTAGTCGCTGGCATTGACCACGATGGCGACGTCCTTGTGGTTCTTCGCAGCGGAGCGAACCATGGTCGGGCCGCCGATATCGATGTTCTCGATGGCGGTCGGCAGGTCGCAGCCCGGCTTGGAAACCGTGGCTTCAAACGGATAGAGGTTGACCGCAACCAGATCGATCGGCTTGATACCGTGCTCGTTCATGATTGCATCGTCGATGCCGCGACGACCCAGGATGCCGCCGTGGATCTTGGGGTGCAGGGTCTTGACCCGGCCATCCATCATCTCGGCAAAACCGGTGTAGTCGGCTACCTCCACGGCTGCAACACCGTTGTCCTGCAGCAGCTTGAAAGTACCGCCAGTCGAAAGAATCTCTACGCCCAGCGCTTCAAGCTCGCGTGCGAATTCGAGGATTCCTGTCTTGTCGGAAACGCTGATCAAAGCGCGGCGGATCGGCAGGCGGGTAGTCTGGTCGGTCATTTCAATTTCCATCAAAAGCAAAGGAAGTCAGCAAAAAAAGGCGACCGCTGTGCAAGGTGGGTCGCCTTTTCTGTATTGAATAATGCTTAAAGCAGATCGTACTGCTTGAGTTTCTTGCGCAGCGTGCCGCGATTGAGCCCAAGCAGCTCGGAAGCCTTCGTCTGGTTGCCCTTGACGTAGTTCATCACGCTTTCGAGAAGCGGAGCCTCGACCTCCGACAACACCAGGTTGTAGACGTCAGTGACGGAAGCGCCTTCGAGGTGGGCGAAATAATTGTGCAGCGCCTTCTCGACACTGCCGCGCAGGGTCTGACCCTCTTCGCTCGGCGTGTTGAGGTGCTGTTTCAAATTGACGTTGTCGCTCACGGGTGTTGTTCCACTCACTAAAGTCTCGGTCATCATCGTCATGCGGCCACCTCTTCTTTATTCTCGTTATCCGGGCCCCTGTAGCCTTGGCTCAAGAACTCCCGGACGTTGGCGCACTGTGCTTCCGTATCTTCCAAACGATTGAAATGGGCGCGAAATTCCCTGGCGCCCGGCAAGGTTGCGAGATACCAACCGACATGCTTGCGTGCAATGCGCACGCCCATCACGTCTCCATAGAAGGCGTGCAGGGCTGTCAGATGTTCAAGCAGAATACGTTCCACTTCACTCACCGGCAGCGCTGGCAATTTCTCGCCGGTACGCAGGTAGTGATCTATCTCACGAAAAATCCATGGTCGCCCCTGGGCGGCCCGGCCAATCAACAACCCGTCCGCTCCGGTGGCCTCTAGCACGTACCGGGCTTTCTCGGGTGAAACGATGTCTCCATTGGCAAACACCGGAATCGACATCGCCTGCTTGATTTCGGCGATGGTGTCGTACTCGGCTTCGCCGGTGTAAAGGTCTGCACGGGTTCGCCCGTGGACCGCCAGCGCTTGTATACCGGCCTGCTCGGCGATTCTGGCGACCGTAAGGCCGTTCTTGTTATCGCGGTCCCAGCCGGTGCGGATCTTCAGGGTCACCGGTACATCGACTGCGGCCACCACGGCCTGCAGTATTTCGCTTACCAGCTTTTCATCTTTCAGAAGCGCCGAACCTGCGGCCTTGTTACAGACCTTCTTGGCCGGGCAGCCCATGTTGATGTCGATGATCTGGGCACCCAGTTCGACATTGGCCCGCGCTGCCTGAGCGAGCATCTGTGGATCGCCACCGGCGATCTGGACCGAGCGGGGCTCAGGATCACCTTCGTGGATCATGCGCAGCCGCGATTTGCGACTGTTCCACAGGCTCATGTCACTGGTGACCATCTCCGACACGACAAGTCCTGCGCCGAGTTCTCTGCACAGTTGCCGGAAAGGCTGGTCGGTGACTCCCGCCATCGGGGCGAGGATCAAGCCATTCTGTAACGTATATGGACCGATGCGTACCGCCGACATAGCTTTACCTATCGTGGGGCCGAATCATCCGCAGGCCGTGTAAAAACCGTTCTACACGGTCTGCAACAGCCCCGTCTTCGGTTGCTTTCGCAACATTCAGACCGAACCGAGAGTTTGAAAAAGGGTTGGCATGATACCCGCTCTCGATGACTGGATAAAGGCTGAATTGGATAAAATCTGAACAGTTATTTTCTTATCGCCAACGGTTCGCTTCTTGAGCGAATTGTCTTGAAAACGTTGGTATTCGAGCTGTCTGCCACGGAAAAACGCACCCTCAGGCCCCAGAAACTCCTGCAGACAGGATCAGGCAGAGGCTTATTCCGGTGATCGGAAGTTCAGGCTGTAATTCACGGCTTTCGCGCCAGGATCGAGAATATCCAGCGCAATATGGATAGGTGTCTGGGGTGGCATCTCTTCCTTGCCAGCCATTTCGCCGCTCAGGTATTCGCCCGGCTTGAACCGACGACTGGCAATGAGCTGACCGCTGGTATCGGCAAATCTCAGCTCAAGGAGCGGAAAGGGCTGGGAGAAAGAGGCGCGGTTGTAAATGATGGCGTCCACCACCAGAGCACCCTGGAACTCGGGATGACTGCGTACCACCAGATTGCTGCTCTTGAGCAGGTTGATATCGACCTTGGAGGGCACCTTGCAGTCGATCTTCGGGCAGATCTGCTGGAACCAGGGGCGATATTGATCCTGTCTGGCCAGATGGTCGAAGTGATACCAGATGTACTGGCCTGCCAAGCCAGCAAGCGCGAGCAAAACCAGCAGGCTCCAGAGCAGACGACGGCCCCAGCGTGGCTTGGGGCGCTGCCAGTCCAGTTGCAGCGGGTCATCGGTCAGGTCCAGAAGAGCCTGATCGCGGACCGCCGGTTCGTTTCGGGCGCGTTTGCCGCGAGGGTCGATTGTCGGCTCGTGGTCATCGTCGTGATCGTCTTCGTCGTCATCCCGTGCCGACCAGCGCTCTGTGCTCTCGCTGGCGGGCTGCTTGCGGGCGCTGAGTGCTGGCTGATCATCGTCCAGATCGACAGGGGTCAATGACAATGAAGGCTCGGTCCGCTCGCGGCCGGAAGGCTGCTCGGGTTCGTCTTCATGCTCCGGCTCAGGAGCCTGCTCCGTGGTGCTGACCACCTCGGCCTGGATTTCCGGCAACTGGCTGACATCGTCGTTGCGTAGACTGCCGACCCATGTGCCTTCTTCGGTTTCCGAGTGATCACGCTGGGCCGTCAACGTTGCATCGTTGTTGCGTGCGTTCGGCTTGCCGAAATTGTCGGCCAGCTGGATTTCCCGCTGCTCGAGCCGGGCGAGTTCTTCGTCCAGGTCCAGGTTGTCCAGGTCGAACTCGCTGACTTTCCAGGGATCGTCATCTTCCGAAGTGGTTTGCGTCGGCTCGGGAAGTGGCTCGGCAATCAGCGCGGCAGGCGCTTGCTCGACGACTTCAGGGGTGACGATTTTCTGCCCGGGCGGTGGCGTGATGTCGGCTTCGTCGACCGAGCGCTGTTCCAGCAATTGCCGGGCGGCATTGAAGACCTGCAGGCAGGCACCGCAGCGCACCACGCCGCGGGCCACGCTCAGTTGGGCGTGGCTGACTCTGAAACTGGTTTGGCAGTGTGGGCACTGGGTGACGAAGCTGTCGGTCATGCTGCTGTCCGGTTCAGGCGGCTGTTAACGGCGACGACCTGTGATGCGTACCCAGCCATCACGGTTGGCGATAGGGTCCAGGTCGAATGTAGCAGCATAGGCGGCTGCCACTTCCGGGCCTTGTTCTGCAAGGATGCCGGAGAGCGCCAGGCGACCACCGGTCTTGACCAGGGTTGCCAGTTGCGGAGCCAGCGATACCAGCGGACCGGCCAGGATGTTGGCGACCAGTACGTCAGCTTGCTGCTGAGGCATGTCTTCAGGCAGGTAAAGCGGGAAACGTTCGGCTGCGATGTTGTTGCGCCCGGCGTTGTCGCGAGAGGCTTCGAGCGCCTGGACGTCGATATCGGTGCCGACGGCCTGCTCTGCGCCCAGCAACAGTGCAGCGATGGCCAGAATGCCCGAACCGCAACCGAAGTCCAGCACGTTGCAGCCTTTGAGGTCCTGACCGTCCAGCCATTCCAGGCACAGCGCCGTGGTGGGGTGGGTGCCGGTACCGAATGCCAGACCCGGATCGAGCAGCAGGTTCACGGCGTCAGGCTCGGGTGCGGCATGCCAGCTCGGGACGATCCACAGGCGCTGGCCGAAGCGCATTGGCTGGAAGTTGTCCATCCAGCTGCGTTCCCAGTCCTGGTCTTCGATGACTTCGGCGGTGTGCTCGGGCAGTTCGGCGTCGATCAGCAGGCGCAGGTGCGCCAGGGCCAGATCGGCGTCGGTATCGGCTTCGAACAGGGCCAGCAGGTGGGTGTGTGCCCACAGTGGCGTGGTATTGAGTTCTGGCTCGAAAATCGGCTGGTCTTCGGCATCCATGAAGGTCACGGATACGGCGCCGACTTCAAGCAGCGCGTCCTCGTAGGTTTCGGCTTGTTCTGGGCTGATGGCGAGGCGGACTTGCAGCCAAGGCATGGCGGATTACCTTCGAGTCAAAATGGGTGCGCGGTACTGCCGCGAAGAAGCGGGCAAGTTTACTTCTATGCGACGCAAACAACAAAGCCGCATCGCTGCGGCTTTGTTGATCTGAAACACGCTGACTTATTGATTGGCCAGTTTGTGTTCCAGATAGTGGATGTTGACTCCGCCTTCGCAGAAGCCTTCATCACGGGTCAGATCGCGATGCAGCGGGATATTGGTCTTGATCCCGTCGACCACGATTTCGTCCAGGGCATTGCGCATGCGTGCCATGGCTTCGTCGCGGGTCGCGCCCCAGGTGATCAGCTTGCCGATCAAGGAGTCGTAGTTCGAGGGAACCTTGTATCCGCTGTACAGGTGCGAATCGACACGTATGCCGTTGCCGCCTGGCGCGTGGAAGTGCTTGACCAGGCCCGGGCTCGGAATGAAGGTTTTCGGATCTTCAGCGTTGATCCGGCATTCCAGCGCATGACCTGTGATGACAACGTCATCCTGGGTGTACGACAGTTTGTTGCCGGCGGCGATGCTCAGCATCTCCTTGACGATGTCGATACCGGTGACCATTTCCGAAACCGGGTGCTCTACCTGAACACGAGTGTTCATTTCGATGAAGTAGAAACGGCCGTTTTCGTACAGGAACTCGAAAGTGCCTGCGCCACGGTAGCCGATGTCGATACAGGCCTGAACGCAGCTTTGCAGTACTTCCTTGCGCGCGTCTTCGTCGATGAACGGTGCCGGTGCTTCTTCCAGGACTTTCTGGTGACGGCGTTGCAGCGAGCAGTCACGGTCGCCCAGGTGAATCGCATTGCCCTGGCCGTCGGAAATGACCTGGACTTCCACGTGACGTGGGTTGGTCAGGTACTTTTCCAGGTAGACCATCGGGTTGCTGAACCAGGCAGCCGCTTCGGCGCGGGTCTGGCTGGCAGCTTCGATCAGGTCTTCCTCACGGTGAACCACGCGCATGCCGCGACCACCACCACCACCGGCGGCCTTGATGATCACCGGATAGCCGACTTCACGACCGATGCGCAGTGCGGTTTCTTCGTCTTCCGGCAGCGGGCCGTCAGAACCTGGAACCGTCGGCACGTTGGCGCGCTTCATGGCGTCCTTGGCGGAAACCTTGTCGCCCATCAGGCGGATGGTGTCTGCTTTCGGACCAATGAAGGCGAAGCCCGACTTCTCTACCTGCTCGGCGAAATCCGCGTTTTCCGCGAGGAAGCCGTAGCCCGGGTGAATCGCCGTGGCGCCGGTCAGTTCGGCTGCCGAGATGATTGCCGGGATATTCAGGTAGGACAGGTTGGCTGGAGCCGGGCCGATGCAGACGGTTTCGTCTGCCAGACCCAGGTGCATCAACTCGCGATCTGCCGTGGAATGTACAGCGACGGTCTTGATGCCCAGTTCCTTACAGGCACGCAGGATGCGCAAGGCAATTTCGCCGCGGTTGGCGATCAGAACTTTTTCCAACATCGCTGGCTCTCCCCGGTTCAAACGATAGTGAACAGCGGCTGGTCAAATTCAACCGGCTGACCGTTTTCTACCAGGATGGATTCGATGACGCCGCTGGCTTCTGCCTGGATGTGGTTCATCATTTTCATCGCTTCGACGATGCAGATGGTGTCGCCTTTCTTGACGGTCTGGCCGACTTCGACGAATGCAGGCGAAGTAGGAGCAGGGGTGCGGTAGAAAGTACCGACCATCGGCGACTTGACCACGTGACCGTTCAGCTTTGGAGCCGAAGGTGCTTCTGCGGCGGCAGCGGCAACCGGTGCGGCCGGAGCAGCTACAGGTGCAGCCACTGGAGCTGGCGCGTAATACGGTTGTGCCGGAGTCTTGCTGTGACGACTGATCCGTACGGATTCTTCGCCTTCACGGATCTCCAACTCGTCGATACCGGATTCTTCCAGCAGTTCGATCAGTTTCTTGACTTTGCGAATATCCATTAATCATCAACTCCCAAGGGGTCTGTCAGGGCATTTCGGCAGCCGGTTCAAGCCGGGTGGGCCAGCGTTGCTGGTCCGCTCATGGCTTGGAGCTAACGGCCAATTGTTCCAGGGCGGCCTCCAGGGCCAGTCGGTAACCGCTGGCGCCAAGGCCGCAGATCACTCCTACAGCAGCATCTGAAAAGTAGGAGTGATGGCGGAAAGGTTCGCGTTTGTGCACGTTTGATAAATGCACTTCGATGAATGGGATGCTCACTCCCAGCAACGCGTCACGTATTGCCACACTTGTATGTGTAAAAGCAGCCGGATTGATCAGAATGAAGTCCACGCCTTCCGTGCGGGCGGCATGGATCCGGTCGATCAATTCGTACTCGGCGTTGCTTTGCAGGTACATCAGATGGTGACCGGCGTCGCGAGCGCGCCGTTCCAGATCCTGGTTGATTTGAGCCAGGGTCACTGCGCCATATATCCCGGGCTCGCGAGTACCGAGCAGATTCAGGTTGGGGCCGTGCAGTACCAGGAAAGTCGCCATCGATTGTTCCTTTTTGTGTTTACGGGCGTTCATGCCCGGCGACTATGCCGCAAGGAGGATGTACTGTCCAGTTAACTACAGTAGCCAGCACAATGAGCGATGTTTGCGTAAAGTTTGTGACCCGACAGCTATTTTGGGTCATTTGCTCTATTTATGCGCTCAATGAAGGCAGGGGCGTCGATTTCACCGATAACCCGGACATTTTCCAGTTCTTCGCCGCTTTTACTGAAAAATAACAACGCGGGTGGTCCGAACAGCTTGTAGCGGTCAAGCAGGGCTCGTTGTTCTGCATTGCTGTCTGTCATGTCGAAACGGATCAGGCTGTAGCCTGCCAGTTTCTCGACGACGCCCGGATCGGGCAGGACTTCGTGCTCGATCACCTTGCAACTGATGCACCAGTCGGCATACCAGTCGAGCAGCAAGGGTTTAGCTGCATTTCTGGCTTCGCTGAGGGCACGCTCCAGTTCGGCAGACGTGGTGATGGTCTGCCATTGGGATGACGTTGGTAATACCGTGCCGTTATTGAGGGCCGCTTGCGGGCGTCCCAGTGGACGAGTCGGGTCGGTCTGCCCGCTCAATGCGCCGTACCAGCATGCCAGAGCGTAGACCAACAAAAGCAGGCCGAGCAGTTGTGCGAGTTTTTGTCGTGGAGATTTTGCACTGAGTTCCAGTGTGCCGAGGAACAGCGCGACGCCGGCACACAGAATGCCGATCAGCAGCAACGTGACCTGACCCGGCAATACACGGCTCAGCAAGCCTATGGCCAGACCCAGCAGCAGCACGCCAATGGCGTTTTTCACGGTCACCAGCCACGGGCCGCTTTTAGGCAGCCAGGCCGCACCGCCGGTCGCGACCAGCAACAGCGGCGCTCCCATGCCCAGGCCCAGGGCAAACAGTTTCAAACCGCCGCCCAGTGCATCGCCGCTGGCACTTATATAAAGCAGCGCACCGGCCAGTGGCGCCGAGACACAAGGCGATACCAGCAGGCTGGAAACCACACCCAGTACGGCGGCGCCCCACAGCGAGCCGCCTTCAGTCTTGCCGGCAATACGATCCAGCCGGTTGCTGATGGCCTGAGGGAGGCGCAATTCGAAGACGCCAAACATCGCCACCGCAAACAGCACGAAGAACAGCGAGAACGGCACCAGCACCCAGGCCGATTGCAGGCGTGCCTGCAGGTTCAGTCCTGCGCCGAACATGCCCATCAATGCACCCAGCAAGGCGAAGCACAGAGCCATCGGCAGTATGTAGGCCAGTGACAGGTTCAGGCCGCGCAGCCCGCCGACCTGACCCCGCAGGACCACGCCGGAAAGAATCGGCAGCATCGGCAGCACGCAAGGGGTGAAGGTCAGGCCGATACCTGCGAGGAAAAACAGTGCCAGTTCTTTCCAGCTCCAGGCCTGCTGGCCGGTTGTTGAAGCCGTGTCGGCGGGCACATCACCAATATTCAGGCGTTCGGTTTCCGGGGGATAGCACAGGCCTTTGTCGGCGCAGCCCTGGTAGCTCACGCTCAGGACAAAGGGGCGCTCTTCGCCGGGCTTGCGGGGCAGGTCGATATCGAGAATGCCGTGATAGACCTCGACGTCGCCAAAGTACTCGTCGTGCTTCTTTTCGCCGGGAGGCAGTTGCGCTTCGCCCAGGCCAATGTCAGCGGGTTCGGTGCGGAACTGGAAACGATGGCGATACAGGTAATAACCGTCGGTGGCGACGAAGCGCAACTTGATCGATTGCGGAGTCGTTTCGATCAGGCTCAGTTTGAATGCCTCGCGTACAGGCAGGAATTCCTTGCTGTTATCCAGTGAGGTGCCACCCAGTGTCGGTGCGGGGCGACTGTCCAGCAGGCTGGTCCCGAAAGCGGGCAGGGCCAGGATCAACAGCATCAGGCATAACAAACGGCGCATGGCAGGCTCGATTCTGGAAAGTCAGCGCATGATAGCGGAGTGTTTCAAGGCATGCAGGGGTGAGGTTTGTAAGGACGGATTTCGTACTTGTCCCCGGCGGCTACTGTTCCTGGGCTTGCGGCTCGGGCAGTACCACGTGATAGGGCTCTTCAACCACGGCCGAGTGAACCTGATTGCGGCCTGCGTGTTTGGCACGATACAGCGCATTGTCGGCCTGGGAGGCAAGAGTCAGGCTGTCGTCATGCACGCCCAGCGCAACCACGCCTGCACTGAAGGTGCAGAACAGGTCTGTCGGCTGGGCGGGGTAATGTATTTCCGCAAAACGGTGGCGGATCTCTTCGAGTACCTGATGGGCACTCTGAATATCGGTGTCCGGCATCACGATGGCGAACTCTTCGCCGCCGTAGCGCCCGATGAAGTCGGTCTTGCGCAGGCGCTGCTTAAGAAACAGCGCCAGGCTCTTGATAACGCGGTCGCCCATGGGGTGGCCGTGGCTGTCGTTGACCTTCTTGAAATGGTCGATATCGAGCATGGCAAAGCACAGCGGCTTGTTTTCGCGACGAGCGCGGAAGCTGCAGTCTTCCAGCAACTGGAGAATGTGGGTGTGGTTGTACAGGCCGGTCAGGCTGTCACGCACCATACGCGCCTTCAGGCTGCGCGCCCGGGCTGCCCGGTTGCGGACCGTGGTGATGAGATGGCGCGGCTTGATAGGCTTGGTGAGGAAGTCATCGCCGCCTTCGCTCATGGCGTCGAGCTGCTTGTCCTGATCGTCTTCGGCAGACAGGTAGATGATCGGCACACTGACGTAGCGGTCGTTGTGGCGAATGACTTTGGCCAGTTCCGTGCCTGTGCAGCCGGGCATGTACATGTCGAGGATGATCAGGTCCGGCTGGAACTCCGCCAGTTCGGACATGGCCTGGATCGGGTCCAGCAAGGTGCGGGTCACGATTCCGGCCGCATTGAGCACCCGTTCGGTGTGGGTGGCCTGGGCGCGGGAGTCATCGATGACCAGCACCTTGTAAGGCTCGTACTGGGCCACGCAGGTCAGGACTTCGATTTTCTCCAGCAGGCTCGAGGCTTCCAGGGTTCCGGTCAGGAATTCCTCACCACCGGCGCGTACGGCTGCCAGCCTCGTCGGTGTATCGGTTTCATGATGACTGAAGAAGAGGAGGGGCAGTTTCTGCTCAAGTCCTTCCTGAACCTGTGAGGCGAGTTTCAGGCCTTCGCCTGGTCCGCTGAAGTCCACATCCATGATGATGACCGACGGATGGCGCTCCAGCATTGCGGACTGAAACTGGGCAACGCTGTCCAGTGACAGGGCTGACAGGCCGAAGAACTCCAGCTGTTTGGCAAGGCGCTCGGCCCGTTCGAGGTCTTGAAGCACGACATAGACCGGCTTGCGCAGTGGCGGGAGTGCGATCTGTTCCAGTTTGTCGCCGTGACGCAGGCCGGTACGGGAAAGGCGCTGCATCAAACGGTTGAGTTCGGTGATCAGGGTGCTGTTGAGGCGGCCGCGGTTGGCTTCGACGGTATCCAGTGCCTGTCCGATATCCCGTGCCAGCTCCAGGTGTTCGTCCTGCTCGAACCGTTCGGCGAACCGCTGCAGGCGCAGGGTCGAGTCCTTCAGTTCGGCCATGTCGGCGAGGGACCATTCGGATTTCTGCAGTCGCTGCCAAGTCTCAAGAATCTGACGTGCTTGATGAGTGACCCTTTGGGCAAAGTGGTGCTTGAGGCGATCGCGGCTAGGGTCTTCTGACTCGGTCATATTATGAGTACTGTGGGTTGCTGAGTAGTACCGATGCTGGCTCTATGCTAGCACCTCCGGTTGTATAGAAGAGTGCCGTAAGTCACTTATTCGTCAACAAAAGGGCGTCCGGTTTCTGTCAGAGTCATTTTTGTGCCTAAAGTTTGCACGATAGCTGTATTTCTCTGCCATTCGAACCTTGTTCCCGAGAGGCTGGTGTCGATGCGACAACAAAACCTTGCGTCGCGCATGTCAGCAAAAGGCACCTTGCTGTAAGGTTGCGGTCGAAGCCCTGAACCCGGACTGAAAGGACCCTTACCATGCTGGATTGGAAGAACCGCGCAGGCAGCGCGGGTGAGCGTACCGCTGATACTGCGTCGGTCAAGAGACGTGGTTACCTGGGCAACCTTTTCTATAGCAGAGCCCTGGGTTCCCTGATTCTGATCTATCTGCTGGTCACCCTGCTGGTGGGCTGGTACTGGAGCAAGGAGCCTGCGCTGTTTCCCGTGCAGCAGAATGCCCAGGCCGCTGCCGAGCGTGAAGGCAAGCCGATGGTGATCGGCTACACCACGGTCGAAACCCTCAAGACAGTCTCCCAGACATTGCTCGACAAACGTGGTGGCTACCTGTCCAACGATCGCTTCCCGCCAGGTCTGTGGCTGGACAACATGCCAAGCTGGGAATACGGCGTGCTGGTACAGGTCCGCGACCTGAGTCGTGCGTTGCGCAAGGACTTTGCCCGTTCGCAGTCGCAATCGGCTGAAGACGGTGATCTGGCCCGTGCCGAGCCGTTGTTCAACTTCGATAACCGCAGTTGGGTGCTGCCGTCGAGCGAGTCGCAGTACACCGACGGTATCAATGCCCTGAGCCGCTATCAGGCACGTCTCTCCGACCCGAATCAGAAAGGCGCCTTGTTCTATGCCCGTGCCGATAACCTGAATAACTGGCTGGGCGACGTGGGCACACGCCTGGGTTCCCTGTCCCAGCGTCTGTCGGCCAGTGTCGGCCGGGTCAAGCTCAACAGCACTCTGAAAACCGAAGCCATTGCCTCGGTCAAGCCGGGTGAAGTGCCGCAGGTCGACGAGGAAATAGTTGAAACCCCTTGGCTGCAGATCGATAACGTCTTCTATGAGGCCCGCGGTCAGGCCTGGGCCCTGTCGCATCTGTTGCGTGCCATCGAAGTGGACTTCGCCGATGTATTGGCCAAGAAGAACGCGACCGTCAGCGTGCGCCAGATCATTCGTGAACTGGAGGCTTCCCAGGAGCCGCTGTGGAGCCCGATGGTCTTGAACGGCAGCGCGTTTGGCGTGCTGGCCAACCACTCGCTGGTCATGGCCAACTACATCTCCCGTGCCAACGCGGCGGTGATCGACCTTCGCCAGTTGCTGTCCCAGGGCTGATGGACGTTTCTGCGCAAGAGGCCGCGCATCGCGCCGCCTCCGACGCCGAGCAGATCGCCTGGGTCGATGAGCAGGACCGGCTCCTGGGTTCACTCCCTCGGGCCGAGCTGCGCGACCGTGGTCTGATCGGGCGAGGCACTTATATCCTGCTGTTCAATTCGGCAGGCGAACTCTGCGTTCACCAGCGCACCCTGAGCAAAGCCATTTATCCCGGTTTCTGGGATGTGGCGGCCGGTGGCATGGTGCAGGCCGGTGAAAGCTATGCCGAATCGGCGGCCCGTGAGCTTGAGGAAGAGCTGGGTGTTGGCGGTGTTGCCTTGCAGGCCCATGAGCAGTTTCTCTTCGATCAGCCGGGCAACCGGATCTGGTGCGCGGTATTTTCCGCCGTCTGGGACGGGCCTCTGAGCCTGCAACCGGAAGAGGTCTTGCAGGCACGCTTCATCCCCGTCGGCCAGGTCTTGGCAGAAACTGCCGAAAAGCCCTATTGCCCGGACTCTCTGGCCGCGTTGAAACGCTACCTGGAGCAGGTCGCAAATGTTCAGTAAATTGGCGCATTCAGGCTCTTAGCAAGCATGCTTTTTGCCGGTACACTGCGCGACCTTTTAAAACTGGGCCGGCCATGCCGTTCCAGTAGCGCTGCCCCTGCCAGAGTGGGGCTTCGCGGTCGAAGGCTCACAATCGAGCCCGGCCCGTCTTCAGTCCTCAACAAGAGGATTTCCAGTGGCTAAAAAAGCCGCATCCTTCGCCGCCCTGGGTGGCCTGGTGTTTTCAACCGACGCAGGGCGTCATTGTCCCGAATGTCGTCAACCTGTCGATGCCTGCACCTGCAAGCAGAACGTCATCCCCGAGGGGGATGGCATTGCGCGCGTGCGGCGCGAGAGCAAAGGCCGTGGAGGCAAGACTGTGACTACCATCACGGGCGTGCCGCTGGCCGAGGATGGGCTCAAGGAACTGGCCAAGGCGCTCAAGCAGCGTTGCGGCACGGGCGGAGCCCTCAAGGACGGAGTGATCGAGATTCAGGGCGATCACGTCGAGCTGTTGCTCGCGGAACTGGTCAAAAAAGGTTTCAAGGCCAAAAAGTCCGGCGGCTGAGCGAGAACCAAACCGTCATTTCCACTCTCTACACTGCGCATGCCTGTCATTGGGGCGGCGCTACATGACTTATCTATAGGGGACTTCGATGTCCGTAAGACGCACACGCAAAGACGATGGCAGCCAATGGACCGTTGCGGACAGCCGCAGTGTTTACGGGATTCGTCATTGGGGGGCCGGTTATTTTGCGATCAATGAATCCGGTCGCGTTGAAGTTCGTCCCAACGGACCGGGCAGTTCGCCCATCGACCTCTACGAGCAGGTCGACAATCTGCGCAAGAGCGGTTTGTCCCTGCCATTGCTGGTGCGTTTCCCCGATATCCTGCAGGACCGCGTTCGCCAGTTGACCGGTGCCTTCGACAGCAACATCGCGCGCCTGGAATACCAGAGCCAGTACACCGCGCTGTACCCGATCAAGGTCAACCAGCAGGAAGCAGTGGTGGAAAACATCATTGCCACCCAGAACGTCTCCATCGGCCTTGAAGCGGGTTCCAAGCCTGAGTTGATGGCGGTGCTGGCGCTGGCGCCCAAGGGCGGGACCATTGTCTGCAACGGTTACAAGGACCGTGAGTTCATCCGTCTGGCGCTGATGGGCCAGAAGCTGGGTCACAACGTCTTCATCGTGATCGAGAAAGAGTCCGAGGTCGAACTGGTTATCGAAGAGGCCGCAGATCTCAAGGTCGCTCCGCAAGTGGGCCTTCGCGTGCGCCTGTCTTCGCTGGCGTCGAGCAAGTGGGCCGATACCGGCGGCGAGAAATCCAAGTTTGGTCTGTCGGCCGCGCAACTGCTCTCGGTGGTCGATCGTTTCCGCAAGGCGGGCCTGGATCAGGGCATTCGCCTGCTGCATTTCCACATGGGCTCGCAGATCGCCAATCTGGCGGACTACCAGCACGGCTTCAAGGAAGCGATTCGTTACTACGGCGAGTTGCGCAATCTGGGACTGCCGGTAGACCACATCGATGTGGGCGGCGGTCTGGGCGTGGATTACGACGGTACGCACTCGCGTAACGCCAGTTCCATCAACTACGACATGGACGACTACGCCGGTGTCGTGGTCGGCATGCTCAAGGAGTTCTGCGATGCCCAGGGTCTGCCGCATCCGCACATCTTCTCCGAAAGCGGCCGCTCGCTGACCGCCCACCACGCCATGCTGGTGGTGCAGGTGACCGACGTCGAAAGGCACAACGACGAAGTCCCTTTGATCGAAGACAAGGAAAGCCTGCCGGAAACCGTGCAGTGGCTGATCGATCTGCTGGGCCCGACCGATATCGAGATGGTCACCGAAACCTACTGGCGTGCCACGCACTACATGAGCGATATCGCGACCCAGTATGCCGACGGCAAGATCACCCTGGCGCAGAAAGCTTTGGGCGAGCAGTGCTATTTCGCGGTGTGCCGCCGCCTGCACAACTCGTTGAAAGCACGTCAGCGTTCCCATCGTCAGGTGCTGGACGAGCTCAACGACAAGCTGGCCGACAAGTACATCTGTAACTTCTCGGTCTTCCAGAGCCTGCCCGACACCTGGGCCATCGGACAGGTGCTGCCGATCATTCCGCTGCATCGTCTGGACGAAGAGCCCGTACGCCGTGCGGTGCTTCAGGACCTTACCTGCGACTCCGACGGCAAGATCAACCAGTACGTGGACGAGCAGAGCATCGAAACCAGCATGCCGGTGCATGCCCTGAATGAAGGTGAAGATTACCTGCTGGGGATCTTCCTGGTGGGGGCCTATCAGGAGATTCTGGGTGACATGCACAACCTGTTCGGTGATACCGACTCGGTGAACATCTACCAGAACCAGGATGGCAGCGTTTACCACGCCGGTATCGAAACCCACGACACCATCGAAGACATGCTGCGTTACGTGCACTTGTCGCCGGAAGAACTGATGACCCATTATCGGGACAAGGTTGCCAGCGCCAGGATCAGCCCGCGTGAGCGTACTCAGTACCTGGATGCGTTGCGCCTTGGCCTGACTCGTTCCTCTTATCTGTCTTCCTGATCTTTCGCGAATGAATCCGCTCCTGCACCACCTGTAGGAGCGAATTCATTCGCGATCAATCACTGTGTAGTCCAAAACCTCTTCACATGTAGGCAGCTTCCTGTTCTGCCTTTTGCCCTCTACTCGATCCCGCTTCTCGGCCAGAATCGCCGCTCGGATTCCCCTGTAGAGAACACCCTCATGCCCGATCCCGCCAGCGTGCCGCTTTTTCGTCTGGAGATCGCCCGTCTGCGTCATTGTTTTACCGTCCTCTGGTTACGGGGTACGGAAGCAATCAGTCAGCCGTTTGCCTTTGAGCTGGAAGTCGTCAACGAAAGCCTCGATGTGGATCTGGCCAGTCTGATGTACAAGCCGGTATTCCTGAGTTTCAAAGATGGTAGTCAGGGCTTTCATGGCCAGATCCACAGTGCGATGCGCAGCCATTTCCGGCCCGGACCTGCCTGTTATCGATTGAAGATCGGCCCCCGGCTGGCCTGTCTCGGGCAGCGTTACAACCAGCGCATCTTTCAGCACATGACCGCCCCGCAGATTATCGCCAGGGTTCTGGAGGAGCATGGGCTGCGCAAGGGCAGCTATCGCTTCGAGCTGAAAACCCAATGCCGCGAGCGTGAGTATTGCGCGCAGTATCAGGAGTCTGATCTGCAACTGGTGGAGCGCCTGTGTGCCGAAGAGGGCATTCACTATCACTTCATTCATTCTCGCCAGCGCCATGAGCTGGTCTTTGGCGATAGCTTGCGCGGCTTTCGTCCTGCGCCAGCGGCGCCCTGGCAGCAATTGCCACACCGAGAGGGCGTTACCCGTTTTGCCGTCACCTCCCAGGGCCAGGACTTGCCGGGCAGTCGTTCCCGGCAGCGGGCCGAAGGCGAAAGCAGCCTGCCCTTTGTGGTGTCGGGGTATCTGCTGCCGCTGACCGGCCACCCGGAAACCGAGTGGAACCACATGTGGCTGGTCAACCAGGTCGAGCATCGCTGCCTTGCACCGGGGCCGGAAGTTGAAGACGGCGAGGGTTATACCAATCGCTTTCATGCCGTCCCCTGGGAAGTGGGCTTCAGCGTGCCAGAACCGCCGCCACGTGCGAAGGTGCCGCAGTTGCAGCGGGCCTGGGTCGTCGGCCCGCCGGGGCAGGAGGTCGAGCGCGATTCGGTGGGACGCCTGAAGGTACAGTTCGAGTGGGGGTTGCAGGGACGGGGCGCGCGTTACAACGATTGCTGGCTACCGGTGATGCAGGGGCTTGAACTGGTGTTTACCGGCGGGATGGAAGTGCTGGTGAGTTTGCTCGATGACGATATGGACCGCCCGGTGATTACTGCCTGCCTGCATTCTCGTGCCTGTGAGCCGGCCTTCAGCCCAGGCGAAAGTGCCTTGCCTGCCGACAGCGTTCAGGCGCAACTGGACTGGCAGATGATCATGGGCGAGAAGCGCCGCTTTCGTCTGGATAACGGGCCGACGGTCTCGTTTGAGGAGGGTAGCGAGCTGTCGTTGAGCATCGGTTCCAGCCGGGTGCGGCTTGATTCAAGCGGCCTGACCCTGACCAGTCCGAGAATCACCTTTGCCGGCAGGATGGCCGAGAGCGATCAATAGGCGAACCAGCCGTCCTTGCGGTTCAGGCGCCAGGCGATGGCCCCAAGGCTCAAGCCGCGCAGCAGGGTGAAGGTCATGAACGTCAGCCAGAGTCCATGGTTGCCCTGGTCGACGGCGAAAAAGGCCACGGGAGCGATCAGGGCAACGCTGATCAGCATCGCATTGCGCATTTCACGGGCGCGTGTGGCGCCGATGAACAGGCCGTCCAGCAAATAACTCCACACCGCGAGCAGCGGCATGGCTGCCAGATAGGGCAAATAGAGAAGGGCGGTTTCACGCACTTCGGGGATGTTGGTCTGCATCTGCACGAACAGATGCCCGCCCGTCAGGAACAACAGCGCAAAGGCCAGGCTGGCAATCAGGGACCAGCCACCGGCGACCACCAGAGAACGACGCAATGCCGTGCGGTCACGCGCTCCTATGGCATGCCCGCACAAGGCTTCCACGGCATGGGCCAGCCCGTCCAGTGCGTGGGACGTCAGCAGCAGTCCGTTGAGCAGCAATGCATTGGCAGCGACGGTGGCATCTCCCAATCGGGCGCCCTGGGCGGTGATCAGGAACATGATCGATTGCAGCGCCAGGGTGCGAATGAATATGTCGCGGTTGACCGCCAGCAGCGGGCGCCAGTTGCTCCAGAGTTTCAAGGCTGCCCAGACGATCCTGCCTGGCCAGACCCGCAGAGCGTTGCGTGCCATGAACAGACCGATCAATGCGCCGGTCCACTCTGCCAGCACCGAAGCCCGCGCCGAGCCGACCACTCCCCAGTCCAGGCCCAGAACGAACCAAAGGTTGAGAAGGATGTTCACCGCATTGGTGATCAATAGAATCGCCAGCGGCGCCCTGGCGTTCTGGGTGCCGAGAAACCAGCCCACCAGCGCATAGGTGGCCAGTGCCGCAGGCAGGCCGAAAAGCCGGGCGTGGAAGAAATCCAGAGTCATCTGTTGCAGGTCGGCCGAGGGCTGCATCAACGACAGGGCCAGATGGCTGAAAGGCAGGGCAATCAGTCCCAGCAGGCAGGCCAGCCCCATCGCCAGCAGCAGACCTTGCAGCAGAATCTGGCGCAACGCCGCGCCATCACTACGCCCGGCAGCCTGTGCAGCGAATCCGGTGGTGCCCATGCGCAGAAAACCCATGGCCCAGGCCAGGAAGGTATAGAGCGTGGCGCCCACCGCGACTGCGCCCAATTGATGAGCGTGGGGCAGGTGGCCGATCACGGCGGTGTCCACCAGCGCCACCAGCGGTACGGAGATATTCGACAGAATCATCGGCAGCGCCAGGCCCCAGACCCGATGATGAGTGGGGCGATGACGCCAATCGCTGGACAACTTGGACATGAGTACTCCCGGCAAGGCGGGCATTGTAGCCGTAATGCCGGTCAGTCAAGGCACAAACAGAACGTGTGGGAGGCAGCTTGCTGGCGAAAAAAGTCTGAAAACCGGCAGATATTCTACGTCGTACGCTGAAGTCGCCAGCAAGCTGCCTCCCACAGAGTGATATGGGTAGCGGTCAGTGGATGATCCAGCTCAGCAGCCACAGTCCCAGCGCCAGCCAGATGATGCCCATGATGATGGAGGCGCGCATGAAGGCGCGGATGGCGGAGTACAGGAGCATCAGGCCGATCACCAGAGCGACGATGCTGATCAGTGAAGCGTCCATGCCCAGGGTGCGGGACAAACCGTCCACGAAGTTGCCGCCGGCATGGGTAAAACCGTTGAACAGCCAGGCAAGGGCGTCCACCACAAAGCGGATCACGGACCCTATTGCCTGACCCAGCCATTCAAAAAAACTTTCTACCTTCATAGGTGCATCCTGATCACGTTATAGGTCTGCTCGCTTTGGCTACGCAGCAGTATGGCTAGTTCCGTGGATCATGAAGGTTCGTGTCACTGCACCTGAAAGATTTTCGGCTCGGGAAAGAGGTTGTTGAGGGTTTCCAGCAGGCGGACGTGGTAAATCGGCTTGCGGAACAGATCCAGTACCTGCAGGCGCAGCAAGTCGCTGACGTCCTCCATGTCGGCATGTCCCGAAGTGACGATCACAGGCAGGTGCTGGCGCGAGGTGTGTTCACGCAGGCGTTTGATCAACTGGATGCCGCTCTCCTCCGGCATGCGCAGGTCAGTAATGACCAGCGCGATGTCCGGATGACGGGTCAGCTGTTGCAGAGCCATCTTGACGGAGGACGCAGTGAAGCAGCAGAACCCCTCGCCTTCGAGCAGTTCTGCCAACTCTTCATTGGCGTCCTCTTCGTCATCAACCAGAAGCAGCTGTTGGCGTGTGGGGTGGACGGCCATATAGATACCCTTGAAAACGTTGGTAACGGCCTCGGATCTTACAACACTTTATCCTTGTTCAATCAAGCGACTGCCGTACCGCCCAATGCCACCAGAACCTGGTTGAAGATGACTTTGACCTGGGCGCTGATGGCCGGGACGAAGGCAACAATCGCCACGGCGACCATGGCGGCCAGAAGTACGTACTCGATAGCCGAAGCGGCTTCCCGGTTTTTCAGGAAGGCTTGAATGTGCGTATAGACGCGTATGTACAGATTGGTAAGGAACATCTCGATTCTCCTTGCACCCTTCATGGCGCGGCTCATACCAGCAATTTCGTACAATCTTTGCACTTACAGCATTGCCTCCAACTCGCGAACCCACAACCGTAATAAAGCATTAATCACAAAGTTATAAATCGCTTTCCAGACCATCCAGAGAAGGATATTTCACCAACCTTGATGGCGTTTTGGGTGGTGTGGGCTACCTTCAAAAGTGCGGCATGTGATTGTTCTTCATTGCTATTGCGAAGTTGATGCGTTGGATTGAGGTGGTCATGCGATGACAAAGGAAGCGTTGCCATGAGCAGTCGTATCACCATGGTGCTCGCTATCGTTTTTTTACTCGGTGCACTGGTTGCCGGGTATCTGGGAATAGTGGTCAGTAAAGAGCCAGCGCCGCCGCCTCCTGTTGTGGAGGCTCCCGTCGTTGAGGCACCGCCTCCTGTGGAGGTCGCGCCGCCTGCTCCGCCCGTCGAAGAAGCGCTGCGCCAGAGTGTCGTGGTGCTGGCGCGTGATGTGCCTCCCTACACATCTCTCAAGGAAGACGATCTGCTGATCGAGCGTCTCAAGGTCGCGCCTGTCGGCAGTTTCAGCAAGATCGAAGACGTGCTCGAACGCCGCACCTGGCGCCCACTGGCGGCAGGGACCTGGCTGAGTGAAAGCAGTTTCGAGGCGGGTGGAACCCTGGCTCGGATGATTCGTCCCGACGAACGGGCACTGGCCTTGTCCGTGGATGAGGTGATTGGTGCTGGCGGGCTGCTCAGCCCCGGCGATTATGTCGACGTTCTGCTTTATCTCCCTGAAGACACCGCCAACCCTGTTCGCTCCAGTCAGGTGGCGGTGCCTGCTTTGAGAATCCTGAGTGTGGGTGGGCTGCTCGGGCTGACTCGCGACGGCAAGCCTGCCCACAACATCAGTGCCGACGAGCGCTTCCAGTTGGAGCAGCAACGCATAAACGCCAGGAGCGTAGTGGTGGCGGTGCCCGAAGCCTTGCTGAGCCGCTTGCTGCTGGCCACCCAGACTGGCGTGTTGCGTCTGGCCGTGCGCAGTGCCGATGAAGGCAATCTGCAGGATTACTGGACCGGTGACCCCGGTCGCCCCGATGTTGCCGTACGCCTGGATACGGCCAGGCGCAACCTGGTGCAGTTCAGCCAGTTGGCCCTCAGTGGTGGAGGCAATCAGCATGGCGGTGCGTCCCGCGGATCTCGTGGTGTCGAGGTGATACGCGGCAACCAGGTAACGCAACAAACTCCCTGATCGAGCAAGGAAGCATTTGATGAGCCGTTGTTTCGTACCGGTCTTGAAACGTCACGCGCTGTTTTTGCTGTTCGCTGGACTGGGCGTTGATTCGAGCTGGGCAGCTTCAAGCACTGCCAGTAATGCCGACAATGGCTGCGCAAGTCTGGCGGCCATGCCGACCGTGCTGGAAGTCACGCAAGGCATGCAGCAGGATATTCGTTCGCCGGTGGCCATCACCCGGATTGCCGTGGGTGATCCGAAGGTGGCCGATGTGCGGGTCAATGGCAACCAGGGCTTTCTGCTGACAGGCGTCTCTACGGGCGCCACCAGCCTGATGGTCTGGACGTCCTGTTCGACTTCTCCGCGCCAGAGCATGGTGTTTGTTCGGGGCAGCGGCACGGCCGCGTTGGTCGATCCTGTGCCGGTGCCTTCTCTCGATCCCCAGTTGCCCAGTCAGGTGCAGACCGACATCCGCTTCATTGAAGTCAGTCGCACCAAACTCAAGGAGGCCAGTACCTCCATCTTCGGGACCGGCTCGAACAACTTTCTGTTCGGCGCTCCCGGCACGGTAACCGATGTCACGGTCTCGCCGGGCACGGTCGGCTCCACGCGGCCAGCCATCGGCCTGAATAACAACAACTTCAATATCGTCTGGGGCGGTGGCAGCAGCAAGGTGCTGGGCATGATCAACGCCATGGAGGGCAGCGGCTTTGCCTACACCCTGGCGCGCCCGAGCCTTGTGGCGCTGAACGGGCAGAGTGCGAGCTTTCTGGCGGGCGGCGAGTTTCCGGTGCCGGTGCCCAGCGGAGATGGCAATGGCATTTCCATCGAGTACAAGGAATACGGCGTACGCCTGACGCTGACGCCTACCGTGGTCGGACGTGACCGGATTCTGCTCAAGGTCGCCCCCGAGGTCAGCGAGCTGGACTTCTCGGCAGGTATCACCATTTCCGGAACCACTGTGCCTGCACTCAATGTGCGACGCACCGACACCAGTATTTCCCTGGCCGACGGGGAAAGCTTTGTGGTCAGCGGCCTGATCAGCTCCAGCAATATTGCCTCGGTGGACAAGTTTCCGGGGCTTGGCGATATCCCCATTCTGGGCGCTTTTTTCCGTAACTCGCAGATCCAGCGCGATGAGCGTGAGCTGCTGATGATCGTCACGCCGCATCTGGTGCAGCCTCTGGCGGTCAACGCCCAGTTGCCTACGCTGCCCGGCGAAGGCCTGCGCAATTACGATCCGAATTTCTTCCGTATGTATTTCCTCGAGAACGGTGATTTCGAGCGCCGTAGCGGGTTATCTCAATGAGTCAGAGCCTGAGCCAGACATTCCTGGCGATTACCCGAAACCCCACTGATCTTGAATGGTTGCAGGGCGCTCTGGGTTCGCTGGGTCAGGTGGTGAGTGCTGGCAGCGGCAGCCTGGACGATTTGCTGGCGCTGGTGGACGTGACCTTCGCCAGCGTGGTGTTCGTGGGGCTTGATCGTGAGCACCTGATGAACCAGAGCGCGTTGATCGAAGGCGCTCTGGAAGCCAAGCCGATGCTGGCGATTGTCGCGCTGGGCGACGGTATGGATAACCAGTTGGTGCTCAATGCCATGCGCGCAGGAGCCAGGGATTTCGTGGCTTATGGCTCCCGCTCCAGTGAGGTCGCCGGTCTGGTCAGGCGCCTGAGCAAACGTCTGCCAGCGGTGACGCCCAACCCCAACATGAGCGGTCTGTCGGTGTTGTATGGGGCTCAATGCGATGGTGACGGTGCCCTGATCGCGTCTCACCTGGCGATGGTGGTGCAGAAGGCCGGGCAGCGCACCTTGCTGCTGGATCTGGGTTTGCCTCGTGGCGACAGCCTTTCGATGCTCGGTCTTGAATCGACTTTCAGCTTCGGCGACGCGCTGCGCCATTTGCGCAGGCTGGACGCAACCCTGATCGACAGTGCTTTTACAACGTACGAGAACGGCTTGCGCATTCTGGCCTACACCGAGGCTGACGATCATCTGGAACAGTCCAGTGCGGCCGAGCTGTACATGTTGCTCAGTGCCCTGCGCCAGCATTTTCAGCATGTCATCGTCAATCTGGTAGGCCAGCCCGACAGCGAAGCCCTGCGCACCTTTGTAACCCACTGTGACCAGTTGCTGTGGTACGCCGACCAGAGCGTGATCGAGTGCCGGCGCAACCTGGCGGTGCTCAATCTCTGGAGGGACAAGGGCATGAAGATGCAGCACGCCGGGCTGCTGGTCGACGGTTATCTGCGGGCGGTTGCACCCAATTCGGAAACCCTGGGGAAGACCTTCGGGCTGCCGGTGTTTTCGGTCTTGCCCCTGAGCCCTGAGTTAAGGCTCAACGCGAAAAATCAGGGCGTTTCGTTGTTCGATCTCGCACCAAGGGAGTCACTGTGCACGGGCTTGCGTCGTCTGGGTGATCATCTGGTCCGCCATTCCGATGCTTATGAGAAACCCAGTGAAGGCTTCTTCGCTCGGCTATGGGGGAGTAAATAATGGCGGAGAAATTGTTTGGCGTTGCTTCGCGTACCCAGGGCAGCACGGATGACGGGCAGGGGCTCAAGCTGGTGCTGCATCGCTACATCATCGATGGCATCGAGGAGAGCGGCAAGAACCTGCTCGAAGGCTCGCGTCCGGTGCTGGCGCAGTTTGTGTTCGACAAGGTGGCCGAATATGTCGCCCGATTGCGGCTGGCCATTTCGCGTTATGAAATGGAGCGTCTTGCCGAAGAGCTGGTTGACGAACTGACCGGCTTCGGCCCGCTGGAAGTGCTGCTGCGCGACACCGCGGTGACGGAAATTCTGGTCAACGGGCCGGGCAAGGTCTTTGTGGAACGTGACGGTATCTTGCACCACACCGATTTGCGTTTCATCGACTCGCACCACGTCGAGCGGGTTATGCAGCGCATTCTGGCGCCCCTTGGCCGTCGTCTGGATGAGTCCTCGCCCATGGTAGATGCGCGACTGCCCGACGGCAGCCGGGTCAACGCAATCATCCCGCCGATTGCTCTGGACGGGCCGTGCCTGTCGATCCGGAAATTCCGCAAGGACATGCTCAAGAGCACCGATCTGGTGGCGATGCAGACCATCGATCAATCGATCTTCGACTTCTTCCACGAGGCGGTGGGCAAGCGTTGCAATGTGTTGGTCAGTGGCGGTACCGGCACCGGCAAGACCACCATGCTCAACGTGCTCAGTCAGATGATCGACACGCAACAGCGGCTGGTGACCATCGAAGACGTTGCCGAACTGCAACTGATTCACCCCCATGTGGTGCGCCTGGAAACCCGGCCGCCCAACGCCGAAGGCCATGGTGAAGTGCGCGCCAGCGACCTGATCCGCAACTCCCTGCGGATGCGTCCGGACCGCATCATCCTTGGGGAGATTCGTGGCGTGGAGGTGCTGGATGTACTGACCGCCATGAACACCGGCCACGATGGCTCTATGAGCACGGTGCACGCCAACAACGCTCAGGATGCCTTGTTGCGTCTGGAAACCCTGGTTGGCTTGACTGGTCGGCAGATCCCCGAGCGGACCCTGCGGCAAATGATCTGCGCGGCACTGGACGTCATCATCCAGCTGGCCCGCCTGCCCGACGGGCGCCGTTGCGTCAGTGAAGTGGTCGAGGTGGTGGGCATTCGCGACGACATTTATGTCACCAACACCCTGTTCCGTCTTGACCGGCGCACCGGCATCGGCTTCCTGCGTGAGGCCGTGCACGCCGCGGGTGACAAATTGCGACCTTCTTACTGACCCGAGCAGGGAGGCTGCCCCATGAAAGCATCACTGGTGCTGGCGATCATTTTTGTACTGCTGCTGGGCGCTGCGTTCTACATGTTCTATCTGGCGCTGAATCGTGGCGCCAGCGAGCGAGTGATGAAGCGTCTGCAGGTCGGGCAGACGATAGCGGTGAAAGAAAAGCCCGGTATCGAGTGGCTGGAGCGTGCCTTCCTGCGCGCCGGGCTGGGCAGGCCCACCGATCGAATCGGTCTGGCGATGACCTTGTGGGCCGTCTCGATGCTGCTGGGCTACCTCATAGGCGACTGGTTCGGTTTCGGGGTCGGGATGGTCGCGGCTCCACTGATGCTGCGCATGTTCATTTCCTGGCGCTATCGCAAGCGCGTACGGCGCATGATCGAGCAATTGCCGCAGATGCTCGATCACACGGTGCGCAGCCTCAAATCCGGGCGGACCCTGGCCGATGCGGTGTTACACGGTATCGAGGCCGCAGACCAGCCTTTGCACGACGGCATGCTGCGGATCGAGCGCAACGTGCAAATGGGCGTCAGCCTGCCCGATGCGGCCCGGGACTTTGCCGAGCTGTATGAGCGCGACGAATTTCATCTGTTCGCCCTCGGACTCAAGGTCAACCATCGCTATGGCGGTAACGCCAGCGAATTGATGGAGAACCTGATCAAGCTGATCCGCGAGCGTGAGCAGGCAAGTCGTCAGTTGCGTGCCATGACCGGTGAAACCCGGATGACCGCCATCGTGCTGGCGCTGTTGCCCATCGCGATGGTGGGTTATTTCATGCTGACCAATCCCGATTACCTGATGCACATGTGGCAAGACAGCGGCGGGCAGCGAATGCTGATCGTCGCGTTTGCCTTTCAGGTGATGGGCTGCCTGGCGTTGTGGCGCATGCTGCGGAGTGTATGAAATGGGCCTGACCATCAGTGCAGTGATGTTTGTGGCAGCAGCCTTGTTGCTGTTGTCCAATCTGGCTCGCCAGCGTCGCAATGAGCGCCAGGTTGCCTTGCGGCTCAAGGGGCAGATAGTGCGTGAAAGCCGAATCGGCAGTTGGCTTCGACTGCTGGGCGATACGCGTCTCGGGCAGCGCTCGATCAGTCTGGATACCGAAACCCAGATGCTGCTCAACCGTATCGGTTGGCGCCGGGCCAGCAAGCGCTCGCTGTATGCGGCTTGCCAGATTGGTGTGCCCTTCGGGCTTTGTACGCTGGTGATCCTGCTTCAGATAGTGTTTTTCAACTCCATCGAGCAGCCGATCATTGCGCCGGTCTTCGCGTTCGGCGTGGGTTATCTGATTCCTAAAAGAGCGCTGGCTGCCTACGCCAAGTATCGCCAGAAGCAGGTGGTGATAGAGATCTCTACCTTCATTCCGCTGCTGCGCATCCTCTTCGAGTCCGGCATGGCTGTGGAGCAGGCGCTGCGAGTGCTGAGCAACGAGGGCAAGGACTTGCTGCCGGTGCTGTCCGAAGAAATCCGGGTGATTCTGGTGCGGGTCGATTCCGGCCTGGAGCTGGGCGAAGAGTTGAGAAAGACCGCAGCCCTGCTGGCCGTGGACGAGTTCAGCGATACCTGCGTGATCCTCAATCAATTGATCCATCAGGGCGGCGGAGCGATGCGCTCCTTGCTGGCCCTCAAGCAATTGCTCGACGACCGCCGTCTGACGCGTTTGCAGGAATACATTTCCAAACTGTCGGCCAAGATGTCGGTGGTGATGATGGTGTTTCTGTTCCCTGCGCTATTGATCGTGCTGGCCGGGCCAGGATTTACCGCCATCGGCCATGCCTTGGGCGGCCGGTGAAACGTGCATGGATGAAGGAAAGGGTGCAATGAAAGCAGCGATGACCCTCTTGGGACTCTTGATGCTGGGCGGGTGCGCCGGTCACGGTGCCACGCCCTGGATGCAATCGGCGGCGAGTTGTCCCAAGCCGACGTCGGATCAGGAGTTCACGCTGAATATGGCCCAGAACATGGCCGATGAAGGGCGTCTGCATGCGAGCCTGGCCAACCTCGAAACGCTGCCTGACAACATTGAGGAAGTGAGGCTGCGCAAGGCACGGGTATTGCGCCTGCTGGGCAGCCGCGAAGCCGAGCCTTTGTATCGCAGCCTGCTGGGCACTTGTCGTGCGGCTCAGGGCGAACATGGCCTGGGGCAACTGGCGGCGTCCCGTGGCGATAATGTCCAGGCTCAGCAGCACTTGATGCGAGCCAGCAAACTGGCACCGACCGATGAAAAGATTCGCAATGATCTGGGCGTGGTCTATCTCAATCAGTTGAAGCTTGAACAGGCCCGCTTCGAGTTTCTGACCGCCATCGAGCTTCGGCAGTCCGACACGTTGGCGGCGGCCAATCTGGTCACGCTGCTGATCTATCAGGACAACTGGACCCAGGCCGCAGAGCTGGCTTCCCGTGCCGGGCTGACGGCGCAGCAGGTCAGCGACGCTCAGGTCAGGGCCGAAAAACTGAAAAAACCTGTCGCCAGGCAGGCAATCCCGAAAGACCAGGTTGCGTCCAGTCGTCCATCCGAGGGAGCACACCCATGAAGCGCAGCATCATCTTCAGCGGCATTCTGGTTTTTGGTCTGTGCGGCGATGCATGGGCCATCGACGAAGGGCCTTCATCGAAGGCGCAGAAGCAGACCGAGGCCTGGCTGCAATTGCAGGTTCGCGGCAATGCGGCTTCGCCCACTCCGCAGACCGTCACGCCTGCCGAGCGTGATCTGAGCCTGCAGCGCTGGCTCGAAACCTACAAGCATGAGATCCCGGAATTTTATGAGCAGCAGGAAGGAGGGAGCGTCTCGTCGGGCGGGAAATAATCAGCTTTACGGCCGTGTCGTCAGCACGCTGCCTTTGCTACAGGGCTGATAGGCGTTGTCGACTGGGTGAAAGGGCCAGCGCCAATTGGGTGCGGTTGTGCATGTGGGTCAGGCGCAGTACCTGCGAAACATACAGTTTGACGGTGTTTTCCGTGATGCCCAGTTCGCAGGCGATCTGGTAGTTGGTCTGGCCCTTGCTCACCAGACGGGCGACGGCAAGTTGCCTGGGTGACAGTTGGGCGAAAAGCTTGCTCTCGACCTCAAGGCTGTCCTGCTCCGGAGCGTCCTGTTTTTTATCCAGGTTCTTGTACAGATCGTCGATGGATGCCGCCAGATACTGGAGCTTTTCATTGAGCAGCCCCAACTGTTGCAGGTTTTTTTGCCGCTCCAGCAGTGCCAGCTCCTGGGTCTGGATGCCCTGAAGCAGTTCGTTCAGGTCGACGGGTTTCTGGTAGTAGTCGGCGATACCGGCACGCAGCGCCTTGATGACGTCTTTTTTCTCCGCAAACCCGGTCAGCATGATGGCTTCGAACAGGTGCTGCTTGCCGCCGGCCCGCTTCATGGCTTCGACCATCTCGATGCCGTCCATGTCCGGCATATCCAGATCGCACAGCACGATGCCGATGTTGTCGTCATTGCGAAACTGCTCGACGGCTTCGGCCCCCGAGTGGCAAGGGATGCAGTGATAGCTGTTGTTTTCGAGGAAGTCGCTCAGTTCTTCAACGATAAGAGGCTGGTCATCGACTACCAGGACTTTGACGGCTGAATACATGTTCACGCGCTACTCCATGCTGGTGGGCCACAACTACTGACTGAGGCCAGTCCATATCAGCAAAACACGGTTTACAATTTACCGTAGTCGTACTTTCCGACTATGTACATAGCGTTAGTCTGCCATTCGACTAGTGGATACAGAGTGCTGCCAACAGGAAGCCGACAAGTAAGAAGGGCGAGAAGGGATGTTTATTTGTCGCTTCGGCATTCATGTATACATAGCGCTGCGTAAATCGTTGTCCCATAAGGGGCCAGACTTTTTGACGTATAGCCATCCATGTAAGCATGGCCAGTCCCGCACCGATGAAAGTGCCCAACAGATACAGGCTGCCGCTTGCCAGAGCCAGCGCTGACAGCAGCTTCACATCCCCTGCGCCCAGTCTGCGCAAGGCATAGCCGGGCAACGTCAGCGCCACCGCCAATAAAAATGCCCAGCCTGCGTCGGCTGATTCATACCCCAGCCATGTATGGCCGCTATACAGCAGATAACCCAGTGCCAGGGTAAAGCCACCGAGGGTCAGCCAGTTGGATATCTGTCGTTGGCGGGCGTCTTGTTCTGCGCATATGGCGAACCAGATAAGTAGGAAAAGTAATTCCATTGTGTAAAAAACATCCTGTTTTTCTGAAAGAACCTATGCTGTCTAAAGGTAGTAAAGGTCAGGATGGACGTCGACATGCCAACAGCCTTTCGTAAACTCTCCCGTCGAAAGCAGAAGGGCGCCGCTGCAATCGAGTTCGCAGTGGTGTTCGTTGTGTTCTTCGCTGTGTTCTATGGCGTGGTGAGCTATAGCCTGCCCCTGCTGATGGTGCAGTCTTTCAATGCTGCTGCCAGTGAAGCGGTGCGCCGCAGTGTGGCGTTGAGCCCGACCATTGCCAATTACGACACCTTGCTGGTTACCCAGGCTCGTACCGTCCTGACCAGCCAACTGGCCTGGATGCCTGCCGGGCTGAATTTCACTGCCTCCGACATGACGGTGAGTTACACAGCGGGCGTCCTGACGGTGAGCATTCACTACCCCAAGAGCAAACTGACCAGAATTCTGCCGGTGTTGACCCTGCCAGGAATCGGCGAAGTACCGAACCTGCCGACCAACCTTTCTGCCCGAGCGAGTCTGCAACTTGTCCCTTGATAAAACCCGTTTGAGTCGTTGGTTGGGGCGTTCCGATGCGCCGACGGCCCCACAACCTGTGGCAGCGACAGTCGAACCCGAACCGATTGGCGCGGACCTCTATCTTCTGCTCGATGAAGAGGGACGTGTGCAGAGCGTCAGCCAGCACCTGCTCTCGCGTCTGGGAATCTCGGCCCAGCATGTGGTGATGCAGCGCCTGATGAATCTGCTGCTGCCCAACAGCGCCCTGGTGATCGAAGGTGTGCCGTCTGAATGGGTGGGGCACATGCTGGATCTGGATTTCAAGAGTGCCGATGCCCATACCTTGCATGCTCGTGGCTGGGTTCAGGCCCATGGCAAGGGCTGGCTGTTGCAGTTGCTGGATATCAGCGACCTGATGGAAGAGGCCAGCGCCGCACGCACTCGTCAGCAGTGCCTGCGCCTGGCCGGGCAGATCGCCGAAAAGATACGGGTCTGCAACCTTGAGCGGCTGGCCGCAGTTGTGACCGAACAACTGGAGGAACTGGCTCAGCTCTGGCACATCCCCTGCGTGGCGTTGGCGCTGCCGGAGATCAATGGCGTCGGCTGGCGAGTCTATGCCCAGTACCACGCCCATACCGCGCCGGAGCTGTGGCAGGTCGGTCAGCGGCTTGGAGTGGAGCTGGACAGGCTGGATGCCAATATCAGCCATCAACTGGCGTTTGGACCCGGTACGGGGTTTGCGCAACTGCAAAGCGCCTTCGGCAATGCCGACGGTTTTGTCATGCCTCACAGCCGTGATCGGGTGGCCAAGGCCTGGCTGATGTTCGGTTTCTATAATGCGCAGCAGCAGGCGCCGGATCTTGGCGAGCGTGAGTGGTTGAACCTGTGCTCGGCGCTGGCCGGCCCGGTGCTGTTCCGTTTGTCGGAGCAGCACAACCGTCATCATGTCGAGCGGCTGGCAGTGCTTCAGGATTTGTTGGGCACCGGCTGGTGGGAGTTGTTGCCCGACAGCGACGAGATTCTGCTGGCCCCGCAACTGGCGCGCAGCCTGCGCCTGAGCGACAGGGTCGATCGTTTGCCACGCCAGGACTGGCTGGCGATGATTCACCCGGCCGATCGGCAGGAGCTGTCCACGCGCCTTGTCCTGTTGCGTGACAAAGGCACGCCGATGTTGCTGTGTGTGCGTGTGCTGCAAGCGGATCCCGCACAGGAAAATATCTGGTTCCGTATTCAGGGCCAGGCCTTGATCAGTGGGCAGGTGCAGCGGGTACTGGGTTTCATGCTCGACGTGAGCGATATCAAGAACCAGGAAACCGAAGCGGCTGCTGCCCATGCGCGGCTGGGTAATCTCATTGCCAGTTCGCCAGCGGTGATCTACGTCCAGCGCTATGACCAGGGCAACCTGGAGCCGAGTTTCTTCAGCGACAGCCTCACGCCTTTGTTGGGCTGGACGCTGGCCGATTGCGTCGACGGGCAACTGGCCGGGTATATCCATCCCGACGATCAGGACATCTGGTTCGATCGCAACCGGCAGTTGCTGCGCGAAGGTTTTGTCAGTCGTCGTTACCGGCTGCGAGACAAGAAGGGCGACTATCACTGGCTGCTGGATGAAGCGCGGCTGCTGCGCGACGACCTCGGAATACCGGTGGAAGCCGTCGGGCTGTGGCTGGACGTGACCGACGCTACCCTCGCGGCCGAGCAGGTGCGCAAGAGCGAGGAGCGCTACCGGATTCTGGTGGAAGACTCGCCCGCGATGATCTGCCGTTACACACCGGATCTGGTGCTCAGTTTCGGCAACCGTCCACTGGCCAATTACATGGAATGCACGCCGGAGCAACTGACAGGCATCAATCTGGGTGACTGGCTTTCAGACGAGCAGCGCGAGGCCTTCAAGAAGCGTATCGGCCTGCTGACGCCCGAAGCGCCCATGAGCACCGAGGAAATCTGCATCGAGCTGCCCGGTCGTGAATATGCCTGGTGGGTATGGGCCGACCGGGGCGTGTTCGATGAGGACGGCAAGCTGATCGAGATTCAGGCGGTCGGACGCGATAACACCGATGTGCGCCGCTCGCGGATGCAACTGAATCAGAGCGCGAAAATGGCGACCCTGGGCGAGATGGCGACCGGTCTGGCTCACGAGATCAATCAGCCGCTCAATGTCATGCGCATGGCGGTGGTCAACGTGCTCAAGCGCCTGGGCAAAGGCGACATCGATATCGACTACCTCACCGAAAAGCTCAATCGCATCGACACCCAGGTTCAGCGTGCTGCCCGTGTCGTAGACCATATGCGGGTATTCGGTCGTCGCTCCGAGATCGAAGAGCAGCTATTCAACCCGATCCAGGCCGTGGAAGGCACCCTCTCCATGCTTGCCGAGGGCATGAAAGGCAAGGGCGTACAGATTCGCATCGGAGAAATGTGCGCCACCGTGCAGGTGCGCGGGCATGTAGACCAACTGGAGCAAGTGCTGATCAACCTGATGGTCAACGCCCGTGATGCCTTGCTCTCGCGTCGGGAAAAGGACCGTGATTTCGAGCCCTGGATCGGTCTTGGCCTGGAAGAGGACGAAAACATCATTCGCCTCTCGGTTCAGGACAACGGCGGTGGTATCGATCCGCGTCTGCTGGAGCGTATTTTCGAGCCGTTTTTCACCACCAAGCCGGTGGGCGTCGGCACCGGTCTGGGGTTGTCCGTCAGCTATGGCATTGTCGATCAGATGGGCGGGCAATTGAGTGTCAGCAATGTCGATGAGGGCGCAAGGTTCCAGATCGAATTGCCGATTTTCAAACACGCCTAAATGACCAGCGTGGCCTGGCCGAAGTTGCAACTGAGGTTGCCGCCCACCTCGGCTGGCGACAGGGTCAGGCCCAGCGCGTCAATCAGCGGGTCTACCACGGATGTCAGTAACGGCCTGAGGGTGCTGGCGACAATTCCATCCAGGCTGGTGGTGATTGCTCCCAGCAGGGATGCGGCGCCGGTTATCACGTTGCCCAGACCATTGGGGCTGGTGGTCGAGGGTCTGTACACACTGACTTTTGCGCCTGAGATGACACCGTCGAGCAAGGTGCTGGGCAGAACAGCGGCTGCCGGGTCCGCAGGGAAGTGTGGGGCGCTACTGACCTCCGGGAGATTGGGTGAGCTGAAGGTGCTGTTGGTGGAGGACGAGCTTCCACCCAGCGGTGACTGATTGACCGGATCAAAACTTATCCCCACGCCTCCACCGCCAAAAGGAACCCGTGTGGTGCAGCTACCCAGCAAGCCCAGAATTTTCTGGCAGGTCTGGGTACCGATATCGATTACCGGTATGGGAAGAGCGGTAATGGCGGAAGGGTCGGTGCTTGCCGGAAAGGCCCCTGCGTTATCGATCAGGCCTATTTTGGTGCTGATCAGCGCCGTATCGGTGTGAATGCTCAAGGTCTTGCTGGTGTTGCTGGTGCAGGTGTAGCCGGTAACGTAAGTGTCGGCACTGGCCAGTGAAATGCTCAGGTCGATTCTGGGGCCGGCGCTTGAGGATGAACTCGAAGTCAGCAGCTTGATGTCCGAGACCATGCAACTGGTCAGGCCGATCGCGCAGGTGGTCGAGCCCAGTAGCCCGGCGAGGTTCAGGCTCAGGGCGCTGTTGAGCACCGGCGTGAGGCTGCTGACCAGCGAGGTGGCCGTATTGACCAGCGGGGTAATTGCTCCGAGCACCGGCAGGTTGATGGACACCAGCGCACGCATTTGCGCGGTGCGCACATAAAGTCTGTTGGCGCCGGTCTTTGGGTTGAGCGGGTCGATCTTGCTGGGGTCGCCTACTGCCGACAGTTGCGGCGGCTCGATGACCTGAACCTTGGTGGTGACCTGTGCCAGCCCTGCAAGGTTGATCTGTGCGGCTGCCGAAATGCCGTTCTTGTCATTGGCCAGTTGTGCAATGCCTTGCACCAGGTCGAGCAGGCGCAGGGTGGTATTGAGCGCCGCGATATCCGAACTGCCTTGTACCGACAGCAGATCCCCCAGCAACACCGTGGTCGCACCCGCGGCAACCTTCAAGGCCCTCAATCCGGCGATGGTGGCGGTGGCGCTCAAGGTTCCTGCAGGGTCCAGCACATTGATCGCGGTCTGAATCAACTGGCTGACCGCGACATTGCTGTTCAGCACGTCGGTGTAGCCGATGGCATTGATGTTCAGGTCGGTCTTGAGTCGGTTCAGGTAGCTGAGCATGCTCAGGTCGGTATTCGCGATGCCTTGCCAGTTGGCGACACTGAGGTTCAGGGTCCCGCCCAGCAGGCTGCCGATCACGGGGTTGAGAAGCGCGGCCTTGGTGCTGTCGATGGTCATCGCGGCGCTGCGGATGGTCAAGGCTGCCAGTGGCGGTGTGCCTCCCGCGACCGCTATGGCACTGAGCTGAATATTCGGCGGAGTCGGCGTCTTGTCGAAAATCGCAGCAATGCCCGCTGCGATGCTTCTGGGGACGGCATGAGTGGCGACGACCCTGATGGCCTCGGATTTGGTGGCGTCGGCGGTAAAGGTGCGTTTGCTGTCGCCATCCAGCGACAGGGTGCCGCAATTGATGGTCAGCGTGCGGTTGTCGCTGCCAGCCACGAAACTGTTTCGGGTCGCGCTTTGGTTGGCGAACGTGGAAGCACTGCTTCCCGGGCTGCAGGTGCCTTTACGACCAGCCGCTTCCAGAGCGGCCATGTCCGCTATACGTTGCAGCGAGCGCTTTTCCAGATACAGCCTGCCACTGTCGATGACCAGCAGCGTGCACAACAGGGCAAAACCCAGGGTCAACGCGGCCAGTAAGCTGATGGCGCCACGTTGCCTTACCGGTAACCCGGCATAACGATTCAGGGGAGACATCAGCACTCCTTCGGCCACGCCGTCGCTTACTCGCCTGTGTGCAGAGGAGTGTAGACAAGGCCTCGGGAGGTTGCCGGATGGTTCTTTGAGTGTGTGGGAGTAACGTATTCGTCAAGGCACAACCTGTGGGAGGCAGCTTGCTGGCGAAAAAGGCCTGAAACTGGCAGATATTCTGCGTCGTACGCTGAAGTCGCCAGCAAGCTGCCTCCCACAAGGTGATTTATGACCTTAACGTGTGAAACGGCTCAGCGAGGCGGGTACTGCTCCAGGATTTTGGCCACGGTATTGCGCACGGCAGTGTCCCTGGCCGCCGGGTTTGCTGCGTTCTCGCTCAGGATGCGTTCGGTGCTACCGCGCCAGACCAGCTTGCCGTCCTTGCCGTCGAACAGGTCGATCTGCAAGGTCGTGACCTTGTAATCCACGCTACGGGTTTCAGTCGGGAACGGACCGCCCCAATAACCATAGCTGCCCCAGGGTCCCCAGCCGGCATTGTTGTTGGTGCTGACCAGTTGCTGGCGGTTTTCGACGATCAGCCAGGCCTGCACCCGCAGATCGGCCTGAGTTCCATTGGAGGCCATGCGCAGACCGCGTTGGTCCAGTTGATCGCCAATCGACTGGCGAATGCGCTGTTCGGTCAGGTCGCTCTTGATTCGCGGGTCTTCGGGCTGATACTGCACGCCGGGCTCTTTCCAGCTCCAGCTGCGATAGCCGCCGAAATCCCGCTGGGCATCGAAGTCACGGTTGATCTGACTGGTCTGGCAGGCGGTGAGCAACAAGGCCAGTGACAGTAAGGCTAGGCGGCGAAACATGGCAGTTCTCCGAAAAGGTTACGAAGGGGGATACGCCGTCAAGGCTTGTTGCACCGCCTGACGCAAGGCTTTGCTGCGCGACGCTTCATCGTTACCGCTGCCGGTGTCTGCGCTGGCGCTCCATACCGGCTGGCCAGTGCGTGCGTCGAACATGTTGATCTGCACCACCATCACTTTGACCTGATAGGTGCGCACCACCGGGACGCTGGCGTAACCACCATAGCCATTACGATAACCGTTGTAGCGGCCATAACCCACACCGCCGCCATAGTACGGGTCGGAATAGTCTTCACGCACCTGCCGCAACCGGGTTTCCTGGCGAATCGAGGCGCTGACGTAGACGTCTGCCGGTTGGCCATTGCGGTTGGGGCGCAGCCCGCGCTGATCCAGGCCATTGCTGACCGCATCCGCGATCTGCGCCGAATCCATCCACGCCGTGCCCGGCGGCAGATGACCGTCCAGCCAGGCCCAGTTTCGATAGCGTGCGTAATCTCGCGGCGCTGCCGGGTAGGCGCTCATGTCCACAGTGGTTGCTGCTTGCGGCGGGGCAGGCGGTATGGGCGCTGAACTGGCGACATACGGGTTGTTGCTTTGGCAGGCACTCACGCTCAGGCAGATGGCGATCAGGGCGAGGCGGCGTTTCATGATGATCTCCGCGTGGTTTCAGACCGGACGGCATATCCAGTGCAGGTAACGACCCAGACCTGCAAAGCCCGGATGGCGTCGGTAGGCCAGCTCCATTTCCAGCAGGTCTTGCAGTTCGGCTCGCGCCTGGAACTCGACCGGCATGTAATCGTGGAACACTCGCACGCCACTGCGGGTTTCGACCTGCCACAACCCTTCAAGTTGCGTTGCCAGTTCCCGAGGGTCGAGGGGCTGTTGTGGCGTCAGGCTCTGTTTTTCGCCCGCCATGTCGTTCTTGCGCATCTTGCGAAAATGCCCCTTGAGCAGATTGCGATAGATCAGCGCATCACGGTTATAAAAGGCCAGCGACAACCAGCCATCGGCCTTGGTCAAACGATGCAGTACCGGCAGGATGGCATGGGGGTCGGCCAGCCATTCCAGCACGGCATGGCACAAAACCAGGTCATAAGATTCGGTCAGTTGCCCAGGCAGATCCTGCCAGGGCGCCTGGATGAACGTCGCGTTCTGTCCGGCTTCGGCAAAGCGCTGGCGTGCGCCTTCGAGCATAGGTTCTGCCGGTTCGGCCAGCGTGACTTCATGACCGCGCTCTGCCAGCCACAGCGACATATGCCCAAGCCCCGCGCCGATATCCAGCACGCGCAACGGACGCTCAGGCAGCGCCTCTGCAAGGTCGGCCTGCAGTACGGCCAGGCGAATGGCGCCCTTGGCACCGCCGTAGATCTTTTCCGCAAAACGGGTGGCCAACTGGTCGAAATGACGATCACTCACTTGGCGAATCTCCGCTCGCTGTCAGCCAGCTTGCTGCGCACGACTTCTTCCATGTCCAGCCCGAGCTCGCTGCACAGAAGCAGCAGATACAGCACGATATCGCCGACTTCCTGACCTGCATGGGCCAGTTGCTCCGGTGGCAGTTCGCGAGACTGGTCTTCGCGCAGCCACTGGAAGATTTCCACCAGCTCGGCCATCTCCACGCTGGCGGCCATGGCCAGGTTCTTGGGGCTGTGAAACTGTTTCCAGTCGTTCTGATCGCGAATGCTGTGCAGACGCCGGGTCAACTCGTCGATGTTCATGATGCTCTCCTGAAGGCGCATAGCTTCAGGGGGAACCGGGCTTCAGGCAAGTCATTCACGGATGAAATCGTTACAGCGGCTGCCAGCTCCCGGTCATGTGCACGATGCCTTGTTCGCCTTCCACCTGGAGTTGACCGTGGGAACCGGCCTCGCTGGCTGACAGAATGACATCGGCAGGCAGACGGACCGGCTTGTGGAACTGCACGCTGATTTCAACGTTGGAGGCGGGCAAGTGGTCGTCCAGCGTCGCCAGGGTCTGGGCCTTGAGCCACATGCCATGGGCGATGGCCCTCGGGAAGCCGAACAGCTTGGCACTGGGCGCACTCAGGTGAATCGGGTTGTAATCGCCGGAAACCCTGGCGTACTGCCGCCCGATATGTGACGGCGCCTGCCAGTGGGCCAGTTCGTTCATCGCCAGTGGCGCGGGCTCGAAATCGTCGCTGATTTCCCCTTCCAGTTTCACGCCCTTGCAGAGCATGGTGCTTTCTTCTTCCCAGAGCAGTCCCAGACCGTCTTCGACCTGAGTGAGCAGGCTGAATGTCGCGCCTTTGGCGTGAGGTTGCAGGTTATTGGCCTGGACGCTGATATACAGCTGGCTGATGCCGCCCAGAGGGCGATGAATCCGGATGCGGTTGGCAATGTGGATCAGGCCCAGTAACGGGAACGGGAACTCCCGGGAGGTCATCAACTGCATCTGCAGCGGGAAGGCGAGTATGTGCGGGTAAGTCGGCGGCAGGAGGCTTCCATCCTTGAAACCACAGACACTGCGGTAGGCTGCCAGCTTGTCGGCGTCCACCGACATCCAGCTGCGCAGGCCAAGATCAGGCAGTTGGGTCCCGGTCACCTTGCGTTTCAGTGCCGCCTGGATGAACAGGTTGGACAGGGGTTGAAGGGAATCCAGGTAGCGCCAGTGAGCAGTCATTATCCATCTCCTTTTAACGAATGCGGGCTCAGGCCCCGATCACGCTTTGGCCGCAGACACGCAAGACCTGGCCGGTCACTGCGCCGCTGCCGGGCTGGCTCAACCAGGCAACGGCCTCAGCGACGTCCTGAGGCAGGCCACCCTGGCCAAGGGAATTCATGCGTCGACCCGCTTCACGCAAGGTGAATGGCATTTCGGCCGTCATGCGGGTTTCGATAAAACCGGGGGCCACGGCGTTGATGCTGATGCCGCGCAGGCCCAGCGATGGAGCCATTGCCCGTGCAAACCCGACCAGGCCAGCCTTGCTGGCGCTGTAGTTGGTTTGCCCGCGATTGCCTGCCAACCCGCTGGTGGAGGACATCAATACCACTCGAGCGTTGTCGTTCAGGGCACCGTTATCCAGCAACGCCTGGGTCAGCACCTGTGGTGCTTCAAGGTTGACTGCCAGTACCGAATCCCAGAAGTCGTCGGGCATGTTGGCCAGAGTCTTGTCTCGGGTGATACCGGCGTTGTGCACCAGGATGTCGATGCTGCCCTGCAAGTGTTCCAGTAGCTGGGCGGCGGCATCCGGGCTGCAGATATCCAGAGCCAGTGCCTGACCACCCAGCCGCGCCGCCAGGGCTTCCAGGTCCGAACGCGCCTGTGGCACATCCAGCAGCACCACGTCGGCGCCATCGCGGGTGAGGGTTTCTGCAATCGCGGCGCCAATGCCACGCGCTGCGCCCGTGACCACCGCCTTGCGCCCGGCCAGCGGGCGGCTCCAGTCCTGAACCTGCGCGGTGGACGGGCTCAGGCGGATGACCTGACCGGAAACGAAAGCGCTCTTGGGCGACAGGAAAAACCGCAACGCACCTTCCAGTTGATCCTCGGCACCTTCGTCTACCTGCAACAGTTGAAGGGTGCCGCCGTTGCGCATTTCCTTGGCCAGCGAGCGGCTGAAGCCTTCGACGGCCTGTTGCGTGCTGGCTGCCAGAGGATCATCGAGTGTTCCGGGCGCACGACCGAGGATGACCACATGGGCGCACCGATCCAGACCGCGCAGCAGTGGTTTGAAGAAGTCACGCAACTGAGTGAGCTGTTCGGCACGCACCAGGGCGCTGGCGTCAAACACCACGGCCTTGAGTTTCGGGCCCTGCTCGGCGACCCAGGTGGTTGCGCCGGGGATATCGCTGCCGAAGCTGTAGAGTGAGTCGGTCAGGCGCTGGGCGAACAGCCTGATGTGATCGGCAAGCGATCCTGCGCTGATCAGCAAGGTTCCGTCTACAGGCCGCAAGCGCCCGGCTTGCCAGCGCTCCAGATGCGTCGGGTTCGGAAGTCCTACGGCTTTCACCAAGCGCCGACCCACATCGGAATTGGCGAAATTGATGTAGCGATCTGACGACATGGAACACTCTCCTTGAATCGGGGTTCAAAGACATGGACCACACTGAAGCGAGATTTGTTCTTGTTTCAGCACGCTGTTCATCACCTGCCCAGACAACGCTTGAAGAAAAGGGAGTTTTTCATGACGCAGCTACGTCGTGTCGCCATCATCGGTGGCAACCGGATTCCATTTGCCCGTTCCAGCGGCGCTTATGCCACTGCGAGTAACCAGGACATGCTGACGGCCGCGCTGGAGGGCTTGATCGAGCGCTTCAACCTGCATGGCCTGCGTCTGGGCGAAGTGGTTGCCGGTGCAGTGCTCAAGCACTCCCGCGATTTCAACCTGACCCGTGAATGCGTGCTGGGCTCGCGCCTGTCGGCGCAAACACCTGCTTACGATTTGCAGCAGGCCTGCGGCACCGGCCTTGAGGCGACCCTGCTGGTGGCCAACAAGATTGCCCTGGGGCAGATCGAGTGCGGCATTGCAGGCGGTGTGGATACGACGTCCGACGCGCCCATCGGCGTCAATGAGGAGTTGCGTAATATTCTGTTGCAGATCAATCGCAGCAAGACCGCAGCCGACAAGCTCAAGGCGCTCCTGCAACTGCGTCCTCAGCACCTCAAACCGGAACTGCCCCGCAATGGCGAACCACGCACAGGTTTGTCCATGGGCCAGCACTGCGAATTGATGGCGCAGCACTGGGGGATCGAGCGCGAGGCTCAGGACCAACTGGCACTGGAGAGTCATCTGAAGATGGCAGCCGCCTATGCCGAGGGCTGGCAGAACGATCTGATGACGCCTTATCTCGGCCTGACCCGCGACAACAACCTTCGCCCTGACCTGACCCTGGAAAAACTGGCGAGTCTCAAGTCTGCATTCGAGCGCAGCGCCAAGGGCACTTTGACGGCCGGTAACTCTACGCCGTTGACCGATGGCGCTTCGCTGGTGCTGCTGGCCAGTGAGGAATGGGCCAGGGAGCGAGGCTTGCCGGTGCTGGCGTACTTGCGTGACGGTGAGACGGCTGCCGTGAATTTCGTCAATGGCGAAGAAGGGCTGTTGATGGCTCCGGCCTATGCGGTGCCGCGTCTGCTGGCGCGCAACGGTTTGACGCTGCAGGATTTCGATTACTACGAGATTCACGAGGCCTTCGCGGCCCAGGTGCTGTGTACGCTCAAGGCCTGGGAAGACCCCGAATACTGCAAGACACGCCTGGGGCTTGAGGCTCCTTTGGGCTCCATCGACCGCAGCAAAATGAATATTAAGGGCAGTTCACTGGCGGCCGGTCATCCCTTTGCGGCAACGGGAGGCCGGATCGTTGCCAATCTGGCCAAGTTGCTGGCGGTTGCAGGGCAGGGCCGTGGCCTGATATCGATCTGTGCCGCAGGCGGGCAGGGCGTTACTGCAATTCTGGAGCGCTGATACAGGCCCCATCGCGAGCGCTCTGCTCGCGATGGGGCAACCCTCAGAAGTCCAGGCTCAATGCCACACTGACGCCCTGTTGAGTCGTGTCATCATTCTTGCGCCAGTTGTAGCCTGCACGCAGTGTCAGGTCGCGACTCAGTTGCTGGCTCACGCCAAGGGTGGCGCGGTTGAGTTTGCGTTGGGGTGTATAGCCTTCAAGGGTGAAATCAATACCGGGCACGCTGTTGAGTGCCATGGTCACGTTCTGCCGGTCCGTTTCGAATTCCCGTTCATGAGCGATCTCGCCCCATACCCGGGTCGAGGAGGTCAGCTCGAACGCGGTCTGCAAGCCTACGCCTGCGCGCCGGGACTTGCGGGTCTGGTCGCTGAAGGTCAGGGCTGTCGAACGGTTGCTCTGCTCCGAGTAGCCGTCTACATCGATATGGGCGTAATCGGCGCTTACAAAGGGTGACAGGTGCCAGCGGCTCGCCGACCCCGCAATATCAAAGCCGAGCCGTGCGCTTGCTGCCCAGAGCTTGCCGTTGGTATCACCTTTTTCCTGACCTTCGCCCACACCCAGCGCGAATTTGCGTTCGGCCTTGTCGTAATCCAGATGCCCGCCGGATGCTGACAGGTCGCCCCACCAGTGATTGGCCTGATACTGCACAAAGGCTGTGGCAATGTAGCTGTTGAGTCGATATTCCGAGTCTTGCGCACCAGCTTCCAGACTTTGCCGATACGCCCCGCCAACCACCCCGGCCCGCCAGTTTTCAGCGAACCGGTAGCTGCCGCCGACTGTCAGGTTATAGCCGCGTCCATCCGCCTGGGCAGAGGTGTCCTGAGCATCGAAGTCGATCTTCTGCCCGCCTGCGGCAAGGATGCTGCGCCACTGGCCAACGCCCTGCCAGTTGCCCAGGTCGCCGAGCCACTGGGAACGGAGTTCATCCTGTTGAGTGCGCAAGGTGCCGAGGGCCATTTCCGGCAGCAGCGTGATTTCCCACGGCGCGGCCAGCAGCGAGTAGGCGTAGTCGGCCAACAAGCGCTGGGCTGCGGTGGTGGGATGCACGCGATCATTGAAGAACAGCCGGTCCGGGTCAGGCGTGGCGCTGTCCAGGCCGTAAGTGCTGTTTTCATCGCAGCCTGCGCCGTTGAAACAGGTGCCCACCAGATCCTGATCCGCCGCGAAGCCGAAGCGGGCAGGGTTGGCCAGGGTTTCACTGATGAAAAGTGGCACATTGAGCGGGATGATCTGGGCATTGATCTGTTGCAGGCGACTGATCAGTTGTTCGTTGAAGTCGGCGCTGAGTGCAGACGTCAGCGGTTGCAGGATGGTGCCACTCAGAGCGGGCGTCTGGCCGATGTCCGGCAGCAGCCAGACCATGATGTAGCGCGCTCCGGCCTGTTGCAGGGCCTGGACGCTGTCAGCCAGATTGTCGGCGGCATCCGCTGCGTCACTGCTGCTCAGCACCCGGCCTTGCAGGAAGTCATTGCCGCCACCCGTCAAGTAATACAGCGCATTCGGGTCCGCTTGAAAATTGATGCCCGGCAGATAGCCGGTCCGGGTTCGCAGCACGGTGCCGCTATCGGGATCGACCACGCTGGATTCAGAAGTGATGGCGTCGAAGATCTGGTCCGTTCGATCACCGCCCACCGCCCAGTTATTGCCGTCCGGTATTCCCAGTGCGGCATTTACCGCAGAGGTAGAGGCATTAAGGTCACGGCCAGGGATGTTGAGCAGCGTACCCAGTATCGTCGAGGAGTTCAGCCCGATGATCTCGCCGCTGCCGTCCTGATAAGTCGGCCCGACCCGGTTGGTGAAGCGCAGCGTTGCGCCGGTTGGCCCATCCACATCCGGGAACTGTCCGGCATCGGCCAGGCTGTCGCCAAACACGATCATCGTGGAGTAAGGCATCGGGGCCGCAAATGTCGAGGTGCAGGCCAGCGTTAACAAACATGCCGCCAAAGGCATGCGCAGTGATATTCCGGTCATGGAAAAGCCCTTTTTATTGTTTTGTCACTGTAGGGACCCTAGCAAGCATCCTCGGCACTGCCAGAACTGAAAGGACTTACCGCCCAGTGGTGCCAGCACCTATCTGAAAGCTCGATAGGTGTTTATCCAGATTATTACAGTGCGACCGGGGCTGGCTGGGCGCTCAGCGGGATGGCTCCCGCTGGCTGTCTTGGTTTCACATCATGCAGCCTGGTCGTGCGCGATTGCATCCAGGTAGGCGGCCAGTTCGTGCAGGTATACGAAGGGATGGCCCTGGCGCGTGCCGCCAGTGCGGTTGACTTTCAAGGCGATGCGGCCTGCATTGATCTTGCGCAGCAGATTGCGATCGTTCGAGATGTGCGAGAAATACCGTTCCCTGACCGCGCTCAAGGTCGGGCATGGGGTGGCGAACTCTTTGCGAAGCAGATCCAGTGTGTTGGTCATTGTCGATTACTCCCTGTGGGTAAAAATCTGAGTCATGTTTCGTCTCTTTCCCACGGGCCATCGGGTCTTCAAGTGTTGCCTGGATGGCTCGGTCATCTGCGATGAGAGACGTGAGGCAACAATACGATATGTATGGAAGGCGTGCAATACGATTTGTATTTTTATCTACGATTTGTATTTGTCGCCGTCTTCATATTCCACGTACCAGGAGAGGTGAATGGTGTCGTTTTTGCTGTCGCGTGTGACGGTGACACCCTCAGATTCCATGAGCTGTTCGGCTATCTGTTCCCAATGCAGAAGCGATTCGCCGGGCTCCCGGTGCAGGCGGATCTGGTGTTCGATCTGAGCCTGGGGGCTGGTGATGAGTGCTTGAATGCGTTGCACCAACGCCAGGTAAGCATCGTTCTGCGGGATATCTGTCCGGACAGGCATGTTCCAATTCCTTTTTACTGTATGTGCATACAGTAATTCAGGTCTTTTTCCTACGCAACAGTGAAATGCGTCCTGCCTGCTAGATATGGGAATGATGCGGATGGCGAAAACAAAAAAGCCCCGAACATTCGGGGCCTTGGGCTGGAAAGCCTGAGCTAGAGCCGCATCGTCATCTGTCTGATGACGCCGATCAGCTTGCAGTCTTCCGTGATGGGGATTGTCGGATAGGCCGGGTTGAGGGGCTTGAGGAAATAGCGACCCGCATCCTCGACCAGCTTCTTGAATGTGGCCTCGTTACTTTCGGGCAGTTTGGCAATCACCAACTTGCCGGGGGTTGGCTCAAGTCCGGTGTCGACCAGAATCAACATGCCTTCCGGAATGCTCTGACCTGCGGGCGCGGTCATGGAGTCACCGCGCACCATCAGCCAGAAGGCACGGCCCTTGGCCTTGTAGTCGGTGAGTTCAAAGGTGTCGGAATAGCCCGCGGGGTAAGGCTCGACGGCTTCATTCCAGCCGCCTGCTTCTACCCAGCTGATCACGGGATACCGATAAAAGCGCGAGGGTTGAGCGGTAGGTTCAACGTTCTGTTGTCCTTGCTCGTGGGCAGGGAGCGACGTTTCAAGAATGGGTAAACCCAGCTCGCTCAAAAACCGGTTGATCACATCGATCTTCGGTTCACGCTTTCCGTTCAGCCAATGCCCTACGGCACCTGGAGTCACACCCATTCGTTCAGCCATCTCTTCCTGGCTGATTGACTGGTTGTCCATGGCTTGCCTGGCGATTTCATACCATTTCTTCATGCGCGAAATACTACAGCCTGTATGAGGTTGGACAATCGACACAGTGTAGTGGTTTTTCTGGATTTAAAATACAAAATGTATTCTACTCGCAAAATAAACAGTTTGTTTAATTACGGGCAGAGAACATGATCGTTGAAGTCGAAGCAGTGATGGTGAATTGGGGCGAGCAGCGGATGCGGGTTGGCCTGGGCGGCGGATTGAGCAGCCCTATGGCAGGCATCATGGAGTGGGGCGCTTATATTCCTCGTCGCACGCCGGGCTCCCGAGCCTTGATCGGTAATGGCAGTGGCATGGATTACATCGGTAGCGAAGTCGAGGCTGCTGTCGCGGAGCTGGCACGTGGCCCTGCCAAGAGCAGAGGCCCCGAGCTGGCGAAGCTGGCGCAATACCGCTACGTCGATTTGTTGCCCGCCCGTGAGCAGATGCGCCTGCTCGGTATCAATGAAGGTGCCGACAGGACTTACCGGAACTGGGTCGAGAAGCTCCACCGGCAAGTGTTGTCGATCCTGGCGGATCGCAGTGCAAATCGTGGTGCAAAAGACAAGGTTCAAGCGAGCGAGGTGTCAGGCCGCAAGGCGGGTTGAGTGTTGTTTTGAACCTGTTTGCCAGAACCGTCCTGCGTACTGGCGAACGCAGATGTACCTCACGGCCATTTCTGAGCCGTGTTCTTATAGAGGGACGCTGCTCCCTCGATTCTTTTCCTTCTACCAACGTCACCCCTGTTCCGACTCTGTGCAGGCTGTGTGGGCGAATTCATTCGCGAGACGTCATTGAAGGCTATAGATTTTCTTCGGATGTACCGGCCTATCGCGAATGAATTCGCTCCTACCCAGGTGTGTGTTGCGCCTTGTTTGAAGCCCACGAAAAGCAAAGCTAAATACCGTTTATCCGGCCCAATTGTCGAAGCCTGGTTGAACTCCGGTTGAAGTCTGGTCGAACTCGACCCACCCCCAAAAAGGCCCTTTTCATCCTTTCCGGCGGGGGGTACAAAGGCACCACGATATGCGATTTGCGTCTTGGGGCAACAACCTGGAATGCACTTCACCGCTACCTCAATCAGCTTCTTCTCTATGTTCCTTCTGGCCGCCTAGTGCGGCCTTTTTTATTCCCGGAGTACCGATGGACCCTACTGACCTAGGCCCAGGCACAGCTACCTGGCTGGGCGGGACCGGCACCATCCTGCTTGGTGGTTTTTTATGGCTGCGCAAGTTTCTTTCCAGGGACGCCGCAGACAGGGCAATGGATAACGCCGATATCGGCACAGTCCGGCGCCTGAATGAATTGCTCGATTCCGAGCGTGAGGCTCGCAAGGAGGCTGAGGCCCGGGCTGACCAGTTTGCCAGGGAGCGTAACGAGCTGGCGGCTGCGGTGGGGCGGATGGAGGGCAAGGTTGAAGTCCTTACCAACCAGATTGCCCAGCTCACTGACAAGGTGACAACGCAAAGCGCCGAAATTGCCCGGCTGCGTTCTCAATTAGGAGGCTCCACGGATGGACAGATGCGCAATTAACTTTATCGCCCGCCACTGGTGGCGTCGGGTGGAGATCTGGGTGATCGCCGCCTTGCTGGCGGCGGGCAGTCTGACGCTGGGCTTTCAGGCCGGGCAGTGGTCGGCCAACTCCGAGCACACCAAGCAATTGGCCGAGGTGCGTCAGGCGTACGACGCGGCCATGGGCAAGCGGGACATCAGCCTGGTCAAGCTGGCGCAGAGCGCAACTCAGGCAGTGGACAAGGCCGAAAGCGCGGCATCGGCAGCGACCGAGGCGGCGAACACGGCAAGCCGTGCGGCTGACAAGGCCGATGCAGCCCTGAGCAAGGCCAGACAGTAACCCTATCGATCTCCGACACCTCTGGATTCACTCATGAAGATAACCCCGATTGTTGCTCATCTGCAGGCGACATGCCCGACCTTTGCCGGACGAATCAGCGCCGGCATTTACTGGAACGCTGTCATGAACAGCACTGCGCTCGCTTCCCCCTCGGCCTACGTGATTGCCACGGGCGATGCGGCGACGGCCAACGACCTGAATAACGCGATCCGCCAGAACATCACCGACCGGATTGATGTGGTGGTCGTGCTCTCTGGCAGTGATGAGCGCGGCCAGGACGCAAGCGAGCAACTGCATGCCATTCGCGCCGAGATATGGCGTGCGCTGGTGGGCTGGAACGCCGGTAGCCATTACGAGCCGCTGGAGTACACGGGCGGCGGGCTGTTGCAGGTCAATGCCTCGCAAGTGGCGTGGCGCTTTGGTTTCTCGGCGCAGTTTCAACTGGGCCGCAATACATCCGATCAGCCTGCCGAAACCTGGCACGAGGCTTTTCTGGATGGTCTGCCGGGTTTCACCGGCGCGACCTTCGAGATGGACTGCATCGATCCGGCAGATCCGAACCTGAAATCTCCCGGACCCGATGGACGTATCGAAATGAAGTTCTCAGGAGACGTAACACCATGACTCAACGCATCACTGTGATTCCGGCCACTGGCCGTGTTGTACCCGATCCGGAGGCTGGCGACCTGTTGCCGGCCGAAGGTCGTGAAGTCCGATTCAACGCATGGTGGCAACGCCGTTACAACGACGGCGATGTCATCACTGCAACCGAGCAACCAACCACCAAAGCCGTCACGGCGTAATCAAGAGGAAGCCAAACAATGGCTATCAGTTTCAATAACATTCCATCCGATGTTCGTGTTCCGCTGTTCTATGCGGAAATGGACAACTCTGCAGCCAACAGCGCGTCGGCCAGCATGCGTCGCCTGATCGTTGCTCAGGTCAACGACGATGCAACCGGTCCTGAAATCGGTTCGCTGGTACTGGTGCCCAGCGTATCGCTGGCCAAGAACATTGGCGGCCAGGGTTCCATGCTGGCCTCGATGTACGAGACCTGGCGCAAGGCCGATCCGACCGGTGAAGTCTGGTGCCTGCCTCTGCTCAACACGGTCGGCTCCAAGGCCAGCGCTACCCTCACGGTGACAGGCACTGCCACCGAGGCCGGTCTGCTGAATCTGTACGTCGGTGGCGTGCGTGTGCAAGCCACCGTCGTCAATGGCGCGACCGCTGCCCAGGCAGCCAGCGCGTTGTCGGTGAAGATCAATGCTACGCCAGACCTGCCGATCAAGGCCGAGGTCGAGGCGGGTGTTGTGACCCTGTCCGTCAAATGGACCGGTGAGAGCGGCAACGACATCCAGCTGGCCTTCAATCGCCTGGGTAAAACCAATGGCGAGGTGACTCCAGCCGGTCTGGCCGTTGTTGCCACTGCCCTGACCGGCGGTGTCGGCACTCCGGATCAGGTGGCTGCACTGGCCGCGCTGGGCGATGAGCCTTTCGAGTTCCTGTGCGTGCCATGGACCGATACCAACACGCTGGATGCCTGGAAGGCTGCAATGGATGACAGCACCGGTCGCTGGAGCTGGGCCAAGCAACTCTATGGCCACGTCTACAGCGCCAAGCGCGGTACGGTCGGTACTCTGGTCGCCGCAGGTCAACTGCGCAACGATCAGCATGTCACGATCCAGGGCGTCGAAATCGGTGTTCCACAACCGGTGTGGGTGCAGGCTGCAGCGCTGGCTGCGCGTACTGCCGTGTTCATCTCGGCCGACGCCAGCCGTCCGACCCAGACCGGCACCCTGCCTGGCCTGGACCCGGCGCCTGCCAGTGCGCGCTTCACGCTCACCGAGCGCGAGTCGTTGCTGCGTTACGGTATCGCGACCGCTTACTACGAAGGCGGTTACGTGCGCATTCAGCGTTCGATCACCACGTACCAGAAGAACGCCTACGGTCAGGCGGACAACTCGTACCTGGACAGCGAAACCCTGCACCAGTCGGCGTTCATCATTCGTCGTCTGCAAAGCGTGATCACCAGCAAGTATGGCCGTCACAAGCTGGCCAACGACGGTACCCGTTTCGGTGCCGGCCAGCCGATCGTCACGCCAATCACCATCCGTGGTGAACTGATCGCTCAGTACGCCAGGCTTGAAGAAGAAGGCCATGTGGAAAACGCAGAGCTGTTCGCCGAGTATCTGATCGTCGAGCGCGACAGCCAGGACCCGAGCCGCATCAACGTGATGTTCCCACCGGATTACATCAACGGTCTGCGCGTGTTCGCCCTGCTCAATCAGTTCCGCCTGCAGTACGACACTGCGGCTTAAATCCAACCTCAACATTCAAACCCGCCTTGTGCGGGTTTTTTCATTCTGGAGATATAAAACATGGGTCAGAAAGTAGCTGGTACTTGCTACATCAAGGTCGACGGCACTCAATTGACCATCAGCGGCGGTGTTGAAGCCCCGCTGATGAACATCAAGCGCGAAACCGTCATGCCGGGTTATTTCAAGGAAACTGACAAGGCGCCGTGGTTGAAACTCACGGCGGTCCACACCCCGGACTTTCCCTTGAAAGCGCTCATCACCGGTGTGGACATGACCATCACCTGTGAATTCAAGAACGGCAAGGTTTACGTCCTGTCGGGCGCTTACATGATCGAAGAACCGGCCAGCAAGGGCGAAGAAGGCACCATCGATCTGAAGTTCGACGGTAACCAGGGGAGCTGGCAATGAGTGAAGTCTTCGTACTGGCGAGCCCGGTCGAGGCTCACGGGGAATCCCTTTCGCAACTGACTTTCCGTCGCCCTACGGCGCAGGAAGCACGAGCGATCAAGGCGCTGCCTTACAAGATCGACAAACACGAAGAAGTGTCGCTCGACCTTGACGTTGCTGCGAAGTACATCGCGGTCTGCGCAGGCATTCCTCCGTCCTCGGTCGATCAACTGGACCTTTCCGATATCAACAAGCTGAGCTGGAAGGTCGCGAGTTTTTTCATGGCAGCGGCATCAGAGACCTCGAAGGCCTGATAGCCGTCGTCTACGACCTCGCGTACTTCTGGAAAATTGACCCCGAACTGATGATGTCCAGGGATCTGGACATCATCACCGAGTCGATTTTGCAGTCGCAGCGTATCAATCAGATCCTGCAGGGGGAGTGATGGCAAATCCACTCAAGCTTGAAACGCTTTTCAAAGGCGTCGATGAGCTGTCTCCTGCTCTGGCTAACATGCGCAAGAATGTCGATTCTTTCAAAACCGGGCTCGAAGGGTCCGGTCTGGGAAACATCGATCTTGCAGGTGTGATCGAGGGGAATGCCCTGACGGGCCCCTTGATTGCCGGAGTAAAGGCAGCAATCGGTTTTGAAACATCAATGGCCAACGTCAAGAAAGTCGTGGCTTTTGAAACACCGCAGCAATTCCGGCAGATGGGCACCGACATTCTGGACCTGAGCGAAACGCTCCCGGAAACCGCCAATGGCATTGCGGCAATCGTGGCAACAGGCGCCAAGGCCAGCCTGCCGCGTGAAGAGTTGACAGCCTTTGCGAGCGATGCCGTGAAAATGGGCATTGCTTTCGGGCAGACGGGTGCTGAGTCGGGCGAAATGATGGCCAAATGGCGATCTTCGCTCAACCTCACGGGACCTGAAGTCAAGAAGCTTTCCGAACAGATCAACACCCTGGGCGGTAATGATCTGGAGAAAGAGATTGCAACCATGGTGACTGCAATGGCGCCGCTGGGCGCTGTCGCAGGCAAGGCTTCCCGTGAGGTTGCGGTCATGGGAGCCACTCTGGCGGGCATGGATGTGCCGGCTGATGTGGCGACCACGGGCGTCAAGAGCCTCATGAAAACGCTGACCGAAGGCGGGCCAGCGAAAGCCGGGGCTTTCAAGGAGTTGCAGCTCGATATCGATCAACTGAGCAAGGGCATGCAGACGGACCCTTCCGGGACCATCGACAGCGTTCTGAGCGCCATATCCAAGGTTGATCCCGCCAAGCAGGGCGATGTGGTGTCGAGTCTGTTCGGTGCCGAATCGCTGGGCGCCATAACACCGTTGCTGAAGAACCTTGACGGTCTGAAGGCCAACTTTGCCAAGGTCGCAGAGGGCGCCGGGGCCGCGGGCTCGATCGAGCAGGAGTTCGCCGACAACTCGCGCAACACGGCAGTTGCCATTCAGCAGATGCAAAACCGTATGGACCGGCTTGGCACCAATATCGGCGGCATTTTCCTGCCTGCGATAAACGATGCAATCGCGGTCATCGGTCCCATGATTTCCATGGTCGCTGCATTGGCGGCCGAACACCCCGAGGTCATCAAAGGCGTTGTAGGCGCTGCGATTGGCTTTGGCGTGTTGCAAGTGGCCGTGCTGGCCGCGACCAATGCAGCTCGGCTGTTCAGCATGGTCATCGGCTTGTCGCCGGTGGCAATCGCTATGCGTGTTATTGCCCTGGCGGCGGGCGCGCTCATCGCCAACTGGTCTTCTGTCGCGCCGTTTTTTACGGCCATCTGGGAGTCGATCAAAGGCGCGGCCAGTGTGGCCTGGGACTGGCTCAAGGCCGCGTTCGACTGGACACCTCTGGGCATGATCGTTGCGAACTGGCAGCCATTGGCCGACGTTTTCTCAGCCCTCTGGGGTGTGATTGTGGCGTTGTCCACGCCTGTCGTGGAGTTCTTCAAGGGCATGTTCGACTGGTCACCTCAGGATGCCATCGCGACGAACTGGCAGCCGCTCACTGAGATTTTCAGTGGCATATGGGAGGGGATCAAGGCCTCTTCACTGGTTGTCGGCGATGTGTTGAAAACGATGTTTGAGTGGTCGCCCCTTGGGATAATCATCAAGCATTGGGAGCCGATCAGAGGTTGGTTCACGGAGCTGTGGAAGGATGTGAAGTCGGGCATCGACTCGGTATTGAGCTTTTTCGGCTTTGGGGAGGAAGGGATTCTCAAAGGCACCAGCAAAAAACTCAATGAGTTCGCCGAAGCACAAAGGCTTCGCAATGCAGGGCCAGGTGGTGGTACTGGCGCGTTGCTGATGGCAGATGCCACCAGTCAGTTGAATCAGCAGCGCCTCAACGCTGCGACTGGCGTGCCATCGACCAGCCAGCTGCTGGCGCCTCCAAACCCGCTTGAACCCGGCAGCCTGCTTATGCAAGGCGCAGCCGCTAATCGGCGTCTTGAAGGTGAGCTCAGCATCCGTTTTGACAATGCACCTGCGGGCATGCGCCCGGGTGAGGTGCGGACCAATCAGCCAGGCTTGACGATTTCGCCAAGTGTTGGCTACCGGACAATCGGAGGAGCAGGATATGACTACATGGCGTGACAGGCTGATGCCCGCTTCTTTCCGCGGCATTGGTTTCTTTGTCGATACGGATTCTGTGCCGGTCGGTCGCAAAGGGCAGCTTCACGAGTTTCCACAACGCGACGAGCCTTACTTCGAGTCGCTGGGCAAGGAATCCCAAATCTATACGATGGAGGCCTTCCTGGTTGGCGATGACTGTTTCGAGCGTCGTGACAGGTTGCTGGAAGCTCTTGAAGTCAATGGGGCGGGCGAGCTTGTCCACCCCTGGCTTGGACGCATGCAGGTGCAGGTTGGCGGTTGTATTCTGAAGCACAACCGGACTGAAGGTGGCGTAGTCAGGCTGTCGTTGAAGTTTTATCCGGATCAGCCGCTGCGCTTTCCGACTTCAACGATCAATACCCGGCGACAGCTCGTGCAGGCATCCGATGGGTTGCTGGCTTCGGCACTCAAGCGCTACCAGGCGGTCATGTCTGTGGTGGACGCAGCGCGCATCAACATTCAGGCGTTGCGCAGTACGTTGTCGGGGATTTTTGCCGTGATTCAGCGGCAGTTTACCCCTTTCATGACGATCTACTCGGATCTGACCAGCCTGGTCCATTCGCTGGTCAATGCGCCCCTGACGTTGAGCACAATGTTCTCCAGTTTCTTTGCCAGCTTTGATGGGGACAGCAGCAGTAGCAATAGCAGCTCGAGTGCAAGCTTCAATGCGAGCACGGGTTCAGGTTCAGGTAGTGGCACAAATGCCGGAGCGGGCACCAGTGCAAGCGTGAGCAGTAACAGTTCGTCGGTCAATTACAGGGCGACGATTTCCGATGCCACTCAGCAGGCCGAGTCCATTGCCAGTATCAATCTGGTCAATCAGGGCGGCGGTCTCGATACCGGCTCCACGGCCCAGGCGACTGCCAACCTTGTTCAGGATGCTTTGCTGGTCAAGGTTGCCAGGGTGGTGGCGAGCATGCCGGTGGCCACTGCTGCGGTGCAGATCATCGCCACGCCGTCACTGGAGCATCAAGTGGTGATGCCGGTCGATCGTGCGCAGGTGCCTGTCGCCGATGATGTGATCGAGTTGCGTGACACGCTCAGTTCGGCCATCTGGGAAGCCTCGCTGAAAGCTGATCCGGAGCATTACCTGGTGCTCAACACACTGCGCCAGGCATTGATCCGTCATCTGAACGCGGTGGCTGCTTCCGGGGTGCGGTTGGTCGACATCAAGGTGGCCGAACCGCTGCCTGCGCTGGTACTGGCTTATCGTCGCTTCGGCGATGCAACTCGCCTGACCGAGGTGGTGCTGCGTAACCGTGTCCAGCATCCAGGCTTCTTGCCGCCAGGCACTCTGAAAGTCGCCCAGGAGTAACCCCATGGATAAGGCAAATGCTGTCACCTTGACGGTGGGCGGTATGGATTACGGTGGCTGGAAAACCATCTCGATCTCTGCCGGCATCGAGCGTCAGGCCCGCAGTTTCACGGTGGGCATTACCTGGCAGTGGCCGGGGCAGAACATCACCCGACCGATTGGGCAAGGCGACAAATGCCAGGTTCGTATCGGAGGTGATCTGATCCTGACGGGCTGGGTCTTTGCGACGCCCATCAGCTATGACGACAAGACGATCACCCTGAGTATTTCCGGACGTTCTCTGACGGCCGATCTTGTCGATTGCTCGGCGATCAACAAACCCAGTCAGTGGAAGGATCAAGGAGCGCTCAGCATCATCCAGGCGCTTGCTGCCCCTTACAACGTGACGGTGGTGAGTGAAATCGCTGAGCCCGGCAAGGTTCCCATCCACAACATCGAGCCTGCTGAAACAGCGTTCAAGTCCATCGACCGGATCCTGACGAAGTTTCGTATTTTCTCTACCGATGATGAGAAAGGTCGTCTGGTGCTGGCCATGCCAGGCAGCCAGGGACGCGCAGTCGATCGTCTGGAGTTGGGGCAGAACATTCTTTCTGCGTCAGTGCCTCTCGATTTCTCCGGTACTTTTTCCGAGTACCAGGTGATCGGACAACGCGCCGGCAATGACAAGGCGTTCGGCAAGCAAGCCAGCGAAGTGTCGGCACAGGCTCTTGATGGCAGGGTCAATCGCAAGCGAGTCCTTGTCATTCATGAGTCGTCACCGGTGACCCCCGAGCTTGCCCAGAGCCGGGCGAACTGGGAGCGTAGCAACCGCATGGGCAAGGCGCAACTCACCACCTACAAAGTGCAAGGGTGGCGTCAGTCCAATGGCAGTCTCTGGCGACACAACACGCTGGTGCGCGTCGTGGATCGAGTGATCGGGCTCGATCAGGACATGCTGATCTCGCAAATCACTTACACCCTCGACGAGAAAGGGACGGTAACGACCCTTGTGGTCGGCCCGCCTGAAATGTTCGACGCCGAACCCGACGACCCGCAAAAGACTGCCAAAAAGTAGAGAGCGGCAACGCTGCGTTGCCCTCCCCGAAAAGGAAAAATCCCAATGAGCATACTCAATCGCATGCTGGCGCGTGGCACGGTTGTGCTCGCCAGAGCAACCAGCAAGATGCAGGCGCTGCAAATGCATCTGACCTCCGGTGAAATCAGGGACGATATGGAGCACTTCGAGCCCTATGGTTTCACCAGCAATCCCTTGCCTGGCGCCGAAGGCATTGCAGCGTTTATCGGCGGTGACCGTTCCCACGGTCTGCTGCTGGTTGTCGCCGATCGTCGCTACCGCCTCAAGGCCCTGGAGTCGGGAGAGGTGGCGATCTACACCGACGAGGGAGACAAGATTCACCTCAGGCGCGGCAAGGTCATCGACATCGAAACCAGCACCCTGAACGTCAAGGCCGCCGTGGCGGTGAACTTTGACACGCCGCAGATCACCCAGACCGGCAAGATCGTTTCCCAGGGTGATCAGGTTGCTGGCGGTATCAGCCAGATCAGCCATACGCACAGCGGCGTACAAGGCGGAAACGGCCAGAGCGGGCCACCCGTGGGGGGTGCCTGATGATTATCGCAGGCTCTCTGGAAGCTTCACTGCTGCGCTCGGTCATCATCAGCCTCTTCACCTGGCGTCGAGCCGGCCCTGACGATCAGGCCGACGATGACGAACGTTATGGCTGGTGGGGCGATACCTATCCGGCAGTGACGGATGATCGTATCGGCTCGCGTCTGTGGCTGTTGCGGCGAGTGAAACTCACCGCGCAGACGCAACGCGATGCCGAGTTCTACGCTCGCGAAGCGCTTCTCTGGCTGATCGAAGACGGCCATGTGCAGGACATCGAAATCCTCACCGAGCGAGTGCAGAACAATCGCTTGAATCTCGGCGTCGTGCTGGTCGTCTCGAACGGCCAGACCGTGCGCTTCAACCCATCCGAACAGTGGCAGGTGATCTATGCCGTTTGAAACTCCTACATTGCCTGCGCTGATCAGCCGAACACAGGTTGACCTGGCTGATGAAGCGCTTCGGCAATCCGATGCTCGCGTGTTATCGCGTGCCCACAGCGGTGCAGCCTATGGGCTTTATGGCTATCAGCGCTGGATCGCCGATCAGATTCTGCCCGACACGGCCGATGACGAAACCCTTGAGCGCCAGGCCATCCTCAGGCTCCGGCAAGCCCGCAATGCTGCGCAACCGGCCACCGGCTCGGTGCGCTTCACGGCGGCAGCGGGTGCGGTGCTGGATGCCGACACCGTGCTGCAGTTCAGTGATGGCCGCACCTATCGCGTTACTCAGGGCCTGACCACAGTGTCAGGCAATAACGTGACCACCGTTGAAGCGGTGGAAGCGGGCATTCTGGGGAACGCCGATGCCGGTCTGGTCATGACGGCCGTGCAGCCTATCGAAGGGATCGACAGCAGCTTTACGGTGCTGGCGGACGGCTTGACCGGTGGTATCGCCCAGGAAAGTATCGAGTCGTTGCGCTCTCGTGTGGTTCGTTCATACCGGGTCATTCCCCATGGCGGTAATCAGGACGACTACGTCACCTGGGCGCTGGAAGTTCCGGGAGTGACCCGGGCATGGTGTGTGAGTCGGTATATGGGGCCGGGGACTGTGGCGGTTTTTGTCATGCGGGACAATGACGTCAGCCCGATTCCCGATCCAGAGCAGCTTGAGCAGGTAGCGGCTTATATCGAGTTGCTTCGGCCGGTCACGTCGGAGCTGTATGTGTTGGCACCACTACAGAAGCCAGTCATCTACACCATTAATCTCTTTCCTGATACCTCTGTGGTGCGTTCCGCAGTCGAAGCACAACTGCTGGATCTTCATAACCGCGAAGCCGGGCTTGGTGAAACATTGCTTCTTACACACATAGCCGAGGCCATCAGCGGAGCGACAGGCGAGGCGGATCATGTATTGCTCTCTCCCACGGCCAATGTGCAAGCCGCAGCCAATGAGCTGCTGACATTCGGGGGGATTCTATGGTCGTCTTGAGAACCGCTCGCCAGTACGCAGATCAACTGCAAGCCCTGCTGCCGTCGGGACCTGCTTGGGATCCGGAGCGAGTCCCCGAGTTGCAGCAGATAATCACCGGCCTATCTCAGGAGTTCTCCCGTATCGACGGGCGAGCTTTTACTTTGCTCAACGAGATGGATCCGGCCAGTGTCAGTGATCTGGTTCCTGATTGGGAGAGGGTCATGAACCTGCCCGACCCATGTTTGGGCCTTAGCCCTTTGTTCGAAGACCGACGTCTGTCGGTACGGCAACGGCTGGTAGCCGTAGGAGGGCAAAGTCCTGCGTTCTACATCGACATTGCCATCAGCCAGGGCTATCCCAATGCCACCGTTACTGAATATCGAGCGCCCCGTATGGGGCGTTCTCGTTTCGGCAAGGAGCATTTTGGTACCTGGAATGCGCAGTTCATGTGGGCCCTGAATACGGGGGGGCGCAAACGGCTGGGACGTCGTTTTGGCGCGAGCTATTGGGGGGAGCGTTTTGGAGTGAACCCTGGGACGGCAATTGAGTGCTTGATCCGTCGTGCAGCGCCAGCCCATACCAGTGAATTCATTAATTTCAATTGAGGAGTAATAACGTGGACTATCCAAAAAGTGTTCCCAGCGTCGGCTTGGTGAATGGAAAGTTTGTTGATGAAAATACCGTTTCTGGCGCACAGGGGTCCTTGATTCCTGCGAGCTGGGGGAATGCGGTAACGGATGAGTTGTTAGCTGTCATTCGTGCGGGACAAGTTGATCCCAAAGAGGATGATCTGGACCAATTGCTGGAAGCCATTCGTACCATTATCCGTAACGATGCTTACGTTAAAAATCGTGTTTACAACAAAGAAGAAATGGACACGTTGCTGACGCTTGGTAATGCGGTCCCCATCGGTATGATGACGGCGTTTCCAAAAGCTGCCATTCCACCGGGGTTTCTCGAGGTCGATGGCAGCCTGCAGAGTATCAGTGCTTATCCAGATCTTGCGGCTTACTTGGGAACTTCATACAACCGGGCTGGTGACCCTGATGGATATTTCCGTCTTCCCGAGTCGCGTGGTGAGTTTTTGCGAGGATGGGATAATGGCCGCGGTATTGATACCGGACGTGTGCTGGGTAGCTCTCAGATCAGTCAAAACCTTCGGCATACACATGCTCAGCTCGTAACCAATCCGAAGGTTGCTGATTCGGCGCAATTCGTGGCGGGTAGCAAAGTAGCTCAACCTACATTCACCCAAATCCTTTACGACGACATTGCCTCAACAGACAACTACTCTTCGTTGCCGAGTGACTGGGCAGCCAGTGGGGGCGGTGAGTCTCGGCCACGAAATATAGCTGTCATGTGGTGCATCAAGGCCTGGAACGCATCGGTCAACCAGGGGAGTGTCGATATTGCTGCGCTGGAAAAAAGTCTTAAGAACTTTTCCACTCTTGAGAATAATCTCAAGGATTTTGCGCCTCTGCTGTCTCCGACTTTTACCGGCGTGCCTAAAGCTCCCACTCCTGTGCAGTCTGACAATACCAAAGCTATTGCTACGACCGAATTCGTCCAGAGGGCTTTGGGGAGCATCCCCACGGCTGCGCAGTTCGACAATACCAAAGCCCTCGCAACAACCGAGTTCGTTCAGAGAGCTTTGGGCAATTACCGAAACTTCACCAGTGTCACGAGCGCTACAGCATTGACCGCAAGCAACTTTGGATCAGTGGTCACCTGTATCGGCAGTTTTACTCTGACGCTGCCGTTGGCAATAGTTGGAGTCGGCGGCTCTGCCATTCATTTCCGAAATATTGGCACTGAAGCTGTGACGGTCACTTGCACGGGAGCTGATTTAATCAACTCTGGCTCTGGACAAGTCACGAGCGTGTCACTTCCTGCTGGTTCCAGCTTGGAGCTTGTCAGCAATGGAGAGGCTGCATGGTGGGCGTCGGGATCCGCTTTGCTGGATCATTCGAGAAAAATAGCCACCCAGACGGAAGTGGATGCTGGAGTGGATGACACGACATTCGTTACGCCCCGAAAGCTTCGCAAGGGTTTTGCCATCAGTCTCAATGAGAATGGTTATGTCGCATTACCTAGCTGGCTTGGAGGTCTGATCCTGCAGTGGGGGCTCACCTCTGTCTCTACTTTCGACTCATCGAGAACCACAAGCTTCCCCCTGCAATTTCCATCCGCGTGCTTGTGCGCAATACCACAGGCCTTCAACCCGACCTCAGATGTGGGTATCGACTCTGGGCCTCAGGTGAGCAGTGTTTCGGCCACGAGCTTTTCCTGCTTCATTCAGAACTATGTGGGGGGAAACTCGTCCCCTAAAGGTTTCTACTGGTTCGCTATCGGCTATTAATCACTCAAGGAATCACCATGCAACGTTTTTACAGTTCAAGCACAGGCTGCACATATCTGCCAGCGATCCACGGCGATCAGATCCCGTCGGATGCGGTGGAGATATCCGAGGAAACTTACACGTCCGTGATCGCCAACCCGCCAGCGGGCAAGGTGCGTTCGCACGATGAGTCGGGCTTGCCGATTCTGATCGACCCCGTTCAGGTCATTGCGACTGCCGACGAGTTGTGTGAGCAGATCGACGCTGTGCGCCTGGTTGGCACACTCGAGGCCCTGCGGGTTCTTGAGTACAGTCTGGCCGTCTCCGAGGCGCAAGCCTTCAAGGCGGCCGGCTACCCGGCCGATGCCGTTCCTCGTGCCGTGGCGGCCTATGCCATCAATGGTCGAACGCCTCAGGAGGCGGCGGACGCCATTCTGCAGGCATCGGCGGATACCGCCGACATGCTTTACCAGATTCGTGAAGCACGTCTTGCGGCCAAGGAGAGTGTGCGTGCTCTGGTGGCTGCCGGTGAGCACGATCAGGCGAAGGCGGTTGTCGCCACCGTGATTGATCTGATCAGGGAGCTGACAGCCGGAAGTGGGGGGGAGCCTCTCAAGGCAGTGCAGTGACAAGCCTGGATAATGGCCAGGAAAAACGAATAGCCCCGCACAGGGGCTTTTTTGTATGGAGGCTACATGCCCATAACCCAACAACAACTCCTGCAAATCCTCCCCAACGCCGGCCCTAAAGCCGGCGTTTTTGTTTCCGCTCTCAACGCCGCCATGAACCGATACAGCATCCTCACCCGGTTGCAGGTATCGGCTTTCATCGCGCAGATCGGTCACGAATCCGGTCAGTTGCGGTATGTCCGCGAACTGGGAAGTGATGATTACCTGAAGCGGTACGACACGGGACAACTGGCTTTGCGCCTGGGTAATACCCCCGAAGACGATGGTGACGGTCAGTTCTATCGTGGACGGGGGCTTATTCAGGTGACGGGCCGGGCGAACTATGTTGCCTGTGGCGAGGCACTCGGGCTGGATCTGCTCAATCATCCCGAGCTGCTTGAGCAGCCGGAGCACGCTGCCATGTCCGCTGCCTGGTTCTGGGATCGGGCAAGGCTCAATGGTCTGGCTGACAAGGGGGATTTTCTGTTGATCACCAAACGTATCAATGGCGGCACCAATGGACTTGCCGATCGAGAAGCCTTTTATCAACGCGCTTTGAAGGTGTTGTCATGAAGGTGCTGGATCTGCGCTCCGTGGCGCTGGCGCTGTTAGTGGGTTTGGGGCTTGGCGCCTGGGCAGCGTGGCAATGGCAGGCCCGCAACTACGGCCAGCAATTGGCCGAACAGGCGCAGATTCATCTGCAAGAACGCGAGCTTGCTTCCAGGGCTGTCATTGCCTGGCAGGAGGCTCAACAGAAACTGCGGCGGGACATGGAGGCCCGCCTGCAAACCAACGATGCAACTCACTACAAGGAATTGAGCGATGCACAGAAACTTCAGGCTCGCTTGCGTAGTCGTCTGGCTACCTCTGATTTGCGGTTGTCAGTCCTCCTCGCCACTCCCGCCCGTGGTGGTGGAGAGCCAGCCACTGCCACCACCGGCAGCCTGGTTCATGGAACCACGCGAGCCGAACTTGACCCAGCGGCTGCTCAACGAATTGTCGCCATCACCGACGACGGAGATCAGGGACTGATTGCGCTCAAGGCCTGTCAGGCCTATGTGCGCGAGATAGCCCGTTGATTTCCCGATGTGAGTGTTCAGTCACTGTGGGAGCCGGCAAGCCGCCTCCCACTTCCACATTCCCCCTTCCGTACCCGCAGACACTGATCTGCCCCTCCAAAAGTCATCTGATCGGATACATGGCCTGATTTACCCGGCACAATCATATTGCGCCGTGTGATTCGGTAAGTTAATGTCCCGAAACGTTTAGATGAGACGCCTCCCGTGACGATTGTCAGCAAACTCTTGATGCGCGTTATCAAGGCCCACGCCCGTTGGCGTTGGCGCGCCTGACTATTTCTTTTCCGGCCTGCCCGGACCTTTACCTGTATGCCTTCGATCCCCCTGTTGTATTGCGCCAGGTCACGTGCCGGACCTTGGGTGCATACGCAAGCGGGCCAGAATTCGGAAGGCTGAATAAAGTCAGTAAATTCAAAAGGTTGATAGCAACATGCTGCTGATGATCGATAACTACGACTCCTTTACCTATAACGTCGTGCAGTACCTCGGTGAACTGGGTGCCGACGTTAAAGTGATTCGTAACGATGAGTTGACCATTGCTCAGATCGAAGCCTTGAACCCGGAGCGCATTGTCGTTTCCCCCGGCCCTTGCACGCCTAACGAAGCCGGTGTCTCGCTTGAGGTGATCACTCACTTCGCGGGCAAACTGCCGATTCTGGGTGTCTGCCTGGGGCACCAGTCCATTGGTCAGGCGTTCGGTGGTGATGTGGTGCGCGCCCGTCAGGTCATGCACGGCAAGACCAGTCCTGTCGTCCATGAGGACAAGGGCGTGTTCAATGGCTTGAACCATCCACTGGTCGTGACCCGTTACCATTCGCTGGTGGTCAAGCTCGACACCTTGCCTGATTGCCTTGAGGTCACCGCCTGGACCGCTCTGGACGACGGTTCGGTAGACGAGATCATGGGGCTTCGCCACAAGACACTGAATATCGAAGGGGTGCAGTTTCACCCCGAATCGATCCTGACAGAGCAGGGTCATGAGCTGTTCGCCAACTTCCTCAAGCAGACCGGCGGCACTCGTCAGGAGAACCTCTCATGAGTTCACCCATGAATATCAAGACGGCGCTCAACCGCGTCGTCAATCATCTGGATCTGAGTACAGACGAGATGCGCGATGTCATGCGTGAAATCATGACAGGCCAATGCAGCGAAGCGCAGATCGGCGCCTTTCTCATGGGCATGCGCATGAAAAGCGAGAGCATCGATGAAATCGTCGGTGCTGTTTCGGTCATGCGCGAGCTGGCAAACAAGGTCGAGCTGCAGTCTCTGGACAAGGTCGTGGATATCGTCGGCACCGGTGGTGATGGCGCCAACATCTTCAACGTCTCCACGGCTTCGGCGTTCGTGATCTCGGCGGCGGGCTGCACGGTGGCCAAACACGGCAACCGTGCGGTGTCAGGCAAGAGCGGCAGTGCCGACCTGCTGGAAGCGGCGGGCGTATACCTGAACCTCGATCCGGTCCAGGTCGCACGTTGCATCGACAGCGTGGGCATCGGCTTCATGTTCGCCCAGTCCCATCACAGCGCCATGAAACATGCCGCCGGCCCTCGGCGTGACCTGGGGCTGCGCACCCTGTTCAATATGCTCGGCCCGCTTACGAATCCGGCTGGCGTTCGTCATCAAGTGGTGGGCGTGTTCAATCAGGCGCTTTGCCGCCCGCTGGCGGAAGTCCTGTCTCGCCTGGGCAGCAAGCATGTGCTGGTGGTGCATTCCCAGGATGGCCTGGACGAGTTCAGCCTTGCGGCACCGACTTTTGTCGCTGAGCTGAAGAACGGCGAAATCACCGAATACTCGGTACAACCCGAAGACCTGGGCATGAAAAGCCAGAGCCTGTATGGTCTGGCGGTCGAAAGCCCGGCAGCCTCTCTTGAGCTGATTCGGGACGCCCTTGGGCGTCGCAAGACTGAAAATGGCCAGAAGGCCGCGGAAATGATCGTGCTCAATGCCGGTGCGGCGCTCTACGCTGCTGATCATGCCACCAGCCTCAAAGAAGGCGTAGAACTGGCACACGATTCCCTGCACACCGGCCTGGCCCGGGAGAAGCTGGACGAATTGGGTGCTTTCACGGCGGTATTCAAGCAGGAGAATGAAGGATGAGTGTGCCAACCGTACTGGAAAAAATTCTCGCTCGTAAAACCGAGGAAGTGGCTGCTCGTCGTGCCATTGTGACCCTGGCAGAGCTGGAGCGGCAGGCCGCATTGGCTGATGCGCCTCGCGGTTTTGCCAATGCCTTGATCGAGCAGGCCAGAAACAAGCAGCCGGCGGTGATTGCCGAGATCAAGAAGGCCTCGCCGAGCAAGGGCGTGATCCGGGAGGACTTCCAGCCAGCCGAGATCGCCAGAAGCTATCAGGCCGGCGGTGCGACCTGCCTGTCGGTCCTGACCGATATCGATTTCTTCCAGGGCGCCGACGCCTATCTGCAGGAAGCCCGTGCGGCCTGCAAGCTGCCGGTGATCCGCAAGGATTTCATGATCGATCCGTATCAGGTCATCGAAGCCCGTGCTCTGGGTGCCGATTGCATCCTGCTGATCGTGGCGGCGCTGGATGACGTGAAAATGGCCGAGCTGGCAGCGGTTGCCAAGGGTGTCGGTCTGGACGTTCTGGTTGAAGTGCATGATGGCGATGAGCTGGAGCGCGCCCTGAAAACCCTCGATACGCCGCTGGTGGGTGTCAATAACCGCAACCTGCATACCTTCGAGGTGAGCCTGGAAACCACGCTGGATCTGCTGCCGCGCATTCCTCGTGATCGACTGGTCATTACCGAGAGCGGCATTCTCAACCGAGCTGATGTCGAGCTGATGGAAATCAGCGACGTGTATTCATTCCTGGTGGGCGAGGCTTTCATGCGCGCCGAACAGCCGGGAGCGGAGTTGCAGCGGCTGTTCTTCCCGGAGCGTGGCGTACCGGTCAGTGGCTCGGCTCTTGATTGAGCCGTAGATCGTGTCGGTAGTCGACATCTGCATCGAAAAAGGCCTGCAGGCCGAGCAGGACCTGCTGGCTTCGGTGTGTGCCGGTGATGCGGATCATGGGCTGCTGTTCTGGCGCCCGAATGATCAGGCGCTGGTCATGCCGCGTCGGATGAGTCGCCTGCCCGGCTTCACCGAAGCCAGTGAAACCCTTGCAGACAACGGCTGGCCTGTCCTGCTGCGTGAAACGGGCGGTGAACCGGTGCCGCAGTCTTCTGCCACCGTGAACATTGCCCTGGTTTATGCGCAACCCGGTACGGACGCCGATCGGGACAGAATAGAAATCGCCTACCGACGCTTGTGCCAGCCGATTCTGGACCTGTTGACTGAACTGGGTGGCCAGGCTTCGCTGGGTGAGGTGGACGGTGCATTCTGCGACGGCCGCTTCAACGTCAACCTCGATGGCCGCAAGATGGTCGGTACTGCCCAGCGCTGGCGTCAAAGCCAGGGTGGAACACGTCCTGTGGTACTGGCTCATGGCGCCTTGTTGCTGGATAACGAGCGCGAGCAGATGGTAGCTGCGGTCAATCGCTTCAACGAATTGTGCGAGCTGGAAGCACGGGTGCGAGCCCAAAGCCATATTGCACTGTATGAAGCCTTTCCCGAAGGCGACCTCAATGTGCTCGAACGTCTGGACCAGTCTTACCGGCAGATGCTGATCAGGCTCTGAGCGGCACCGGCGTCAACGGGTTCCGAACACCACCATGGTCTTGCCTTTGACGTCGACCAGTTGCTGTTCTTCCAGGGCCTTGAGCACGCGCCCGACCATTTCCCTCGAACAGCCCACGATACGTCCGATTTCCTGACGGGTCACCTTGATCTGCATGCCGTCTGGATGAGTCATGGCGTCCGGTTGCCGACACAGGTCCAGCAGCGTGCGGGCCACTCGTCCGGTCACGTCGAGGAAAGCCAGGTCGCCGACCTTGCGTGTCGTATTGCGCAGGCGATCAGCCATCTGGGCGCCCAGCGCATAGAGAATTTCCGGCTCCTGGTGCGTCAGCTCGCGAAACTTGCAATAAGAAATCTCGGCCACTTCGCATTCGGTCTTGGCGCGAACCCACGCACTGCGCACTGTTTCATGACCGGTCTGCTCGAACAACCCCAGTTCACCGAAGAAATCCCCGCTGTTGAGGTACGCGACGATCATCTCCCGACCTTCATCGTCCTCGATCAGGATCGTCACCGAACCCTTGAGAATGATGAACAACGACTCTGATTTCTCGCCAGCGCAGATGATATTGCTCTTGGCGGCGCAGCGACGACGTTGTGCATGGGGGAGAAGTTTTTCGAGACTCTTTATTTTGGGTGTCACTGTGATTGCGACCATGCGTTTATTCCGAAAAAGACCCTTCGCCAAATGGCACTTTCATAGGTATCGGCTGCACCGGCATTCTCGCCAGCTTTTCGACGAGGGTTTCAGAGCATTTGGGACCTTTCCTACACATCGGCCGCAAAAAGCATTTTCAGAGGCCACTCCAGTGGATTCACGGGCCTGTGCTAAGCTGGTCCCCCTTTTTTAGCAGTGGAGTCTGGCGATGAAGGCACGCATCCAATGGGCTGGCGAAGCCATGTTCCTCGGCGAGTCCGGTAGCGGTCATGTAGTGGTAATGGACGGCCCGCCTGAAAGCGGCGGTCGAAATCTGGGCGTACGCCCGATGGAGATGGTGCTGATCGGTCTGGGCGGTTGCAGCAACTTCGACGTTGTCAGCATTCTCAAGAAGTCCCGTCAGCCAGTCGAAAGCTGCGAAGCCTTCCTTGAAGCCGAGCGTGCAAGCGAAGACCCCAAGGTGTTCACCAAGATCCACCTGCACTTTGTCGTCAAGGGCCGCGGCCTGAAAGAAGCACAGGTCAAGCGTGCCATCGAGCTTTCGGCCGAGAAGTATTGTTCAGCGTCGATCATGCTGGGTAATGCCGGTGTAGAGATCACCCACGACTATGAAATTGTCGAACTGGGCTGATCCAGACATCCAACGATCATAAAAACGGCGCACACTCTGGCAGACGGCTTCCGACGTCTGCATAATGCGCGACTTTTTCAGGCGCGGCATGCATTGGTTTTCTGCTGCCGCACCAGAACAGACAACCAAAATCGCCAACGCGAAGAGGTGTTAACCGTCCTACGCAGCTGAGCGCCGCTCATCTGACGGGCATGCTTGATCACGCGGCTGGCGCCGCACACATATAGAGAGTTTTTAACGGTGAAAAGCAAACTCAAGCTCCACGGGTTCAATAACCTGACAAAGACCTTGAGCTTCAATATCTATGACATCTGCTATGCGGAAACCCCGCAAGACCAGCAGGCCTACGTCGAGTACATCAACAGTGTGTACGACGCCGAACGCCTGACGCGGATTCTGACCGATGTTGTCGATATCATTGGTGCCAATATCCTGAACATCGCCCGTCAGGATTACGATCCCCAGGGCGCCAGTGTGACCATTCTGATCTCCGAGCAACCGGTAACGCCTACCGAAAGCCAGATCGAAGAGTCGCCAGGTCCATTGCCGGAAACCATTCTGGCCCACCTGGACAAGAGCCACATCACGGTTCACACCTATCCGGAAATTCACCCGGTCGACGGGATCGCGACTTTCCGTGTGGACATCGATGTGTCGACCTGTGGCGTGATTTCACCGCTCAAAGCGCTGAACTACCTGATTCACAAGTTCGAGTCCGACATCGTGACGGTCGACTACCGCGTGCGTGGTTTTACCCGCGATGTAGAAGGCAAGAAGCACTTCATCGATCACGAGATCAACTCGATCCAGAACTACCTCTCCGAAGACACTCGCAACGGTTACCAGATGACCGACGTCAACGTGTACCAGGAGAACCTGTTCCACACCAAGATGCTGCTCAAGGAGTTCGAACTGGATAACTACCTGTTCGGCGACGCGACCAGCAACCTGTCCGCTGAACAGCGTGCACAGGTCACCGCCAAGGTGAAGCACGAAATGCTGGAAATCTTCTACGGCCGCAACGTGGCTGTCTGATTTCACAGCAAACAAGAAAGGCGCCGATCAGGCGCCTTTTTTTGTGCGTGGCTGAACGTCAGATCCGGTAAGTGCTCTTGGTCATGACCTTGGCCAGGATGCTCATGCCGAACTTGACCGGTGCCGGGAAGCGAAAGCCGCCTGCGTCCAGTGCGGTTTCGGCGTGTTGCTCCTCGTCTACGCGCATCTGCTCCAGAATCGCCCGGGACTTTTCATCCTCGGCGGGTATCTGGTGCAAGTGCTCGTTCAGGTGTTTGCAGACCTGATCCTCAGTCGCAGCCACGAAACCCAGGCTGACCTTGTCGCTGATCAGGCCGGCCGCCGCGCCAATGCCGAAGGACAAGCCATAGAACAGCGGGTTGAGCACGCTGGTGTGGCTGCCCAACTGATGAATGCGTTGTTCACACCAGACCAGATGATCGATTTCCTCTTCGGCGGCGTGCTCCATGGCCTTGCGCACCTTGGGTAGCCTGGCGGTCAGGGCCTGACCCTGATACAGCGCCTGTGCGCAGACTTCGCCGGTGTGGTTGATGCGCATCAGGCCTGCCACATGGCGGGTGTCGGCATCGTTCATCTTGTGTTCGGGGCGCAGGATGGCGGGCGAAGGCCGATGTGAATGCCCGCTGGAAGGCAGCAGCGTGCGCATTGCACTGTCGGCCTGTAGCAGAAGACGATCAAGGGGAGAGTAGTGACGTTCGGTAGCCATGGGCACCTCCGGGTAGGTCCATGCTGGCCAGTTTACCCCAATCGGAGCGGCCAGGCTTGAGCTGGATCATCCTGTCAAAACCCTTGTTTAGACCACTCGGCGGCCTCGACAGGATGCAAGTTATTGAAAAAACAGACTCAGCCCGGTGGCCAGTTCATCTGGCGCTTGCCCAGAACATGCATGTGAATGTGATAAACGGTCTGTCCACCCAGTTCATTGCAGTTCATGACGACGCGGAAACCTTCTTCGCAGCCCTGTTCCTTTGCCAGGCGCTGGGCCGTGAAAAGAATGTGGCCAGCCAGACCCTTGTCTTCTTCGGTCAGGTCATTGAGGGTGCGAATGGGCTTTTTCGGGATGACCAGAAAATGCACGGGCGCCTGAGGGGCGATATCGTGGAAGGCCAGTACCTGATCGTCTTCGTAGATGATGTTGGCCGGGATTTCCCGGTTGATGATCCTGGTAAACAAAGTATCCACAGCCGTTTGCTCCTTTTGGGTGGATGGGGCATGGCCGGTCGACAGGCCGGTACCAATGAGTTCGAGTTTACCGAGCGATAATTATTTGTCACTCAGCGTGGACAGCAGGCCTTGTTGATATAGCCGCTGATTTGACGAACCAGCCAGCGCGACCCCAGTCGGGGGCTGAAGGCCCATAACCGGTTGCGCAGCCTGGGGATGATAACAGCCTTGTTTTTTGCCAGCGCGCGTACTGTATACAGTGCCACCTCTTCAGGGGTCATCATCTTCTCGTCGTTCACGTTGAGCTGGGCCGTACGAAAGAAAGATGTGCGGGTCGGGCCAGGGCAAAGGACCGACACTTTCACTCCGTTTTTCTTGACCTCTTCGCGCAAGCCTTCGGAAAAGTGCAGCACGTAAGCCTTGCTTGCGTAATAAGTGCTCATCCATGGCCCGGGCTGGAAAGCGGCCACCGAGGCCACGTTGAGAATCTGTCCGCCGCCCTGCAGCGCCATCAGATTGCCAACGGTATGGCACAGGCGAGTGAGGGCGAGGATATTCAGATCGATCAGGTCCTGCTCGGCAGCCCATTCCTGGGCCAGAAACGGGCCGCACGTTCCGATGCCTGCGCAGTTGACCAGCAGATCAATCTGATGGGCACCATCTTCCAGTTCCAGCAGGAAGCCCGAAAGGCGCAGCGGCTCACCCAGATCGCACGCACGAAACAGCACTTCCACGCCAAAGCGTTGGGTCAGCTCGATGGCGATGCTTTCCAGGCGGTCACGATGGCGGGCAACCAGCAGCAGATTGTGCCCGCGACGAGCCAGGGCTTCGGCCATGGCCAGGCCGATACCGCTGGAAGCGCCTGTGATCAGGGCGTAACGGGTCATGCATTTCTCCATTGAACGTATTGCAACCGGCATTTCGGGTGCCGGCTCATGAGCAACGTATTTGCTTAAAGCCTTTGTCCGGACACCGATGGGGCCGGTTGGGCCTGATCGCTGTCTGAGTCGTCATCATAGGGCAGGGACTGTTCGTATTCGCTGGCCGTGGTTTCGAGTTCATTCTTCACGGCATCTAGACCCGTGCTCAGCACGATCACAAAGACGAGGCTGAGAAAGACAATCCATAGACAGGCCAGGATTTTCACGGCCTTCGAGTTGGGTGGCGCAGGTGGACCATATTTGTTGGGGCCTTTGGTGCCCGGTATGACCATCATCAGGAATGGAAAGATACCGCCTACGAAGGGTGCCAGGTTAAGCAGCAGAAGCCAGCCGCTCCAACCAGCATCGTGCAGGCGTTGGACCCCCATCTGCACGCTCAGAATAAAGAATGCAGCAACGGCCACTGTGCTCAACAGCCCGCCGCCCACCAGTGAAACGCTCATGACCGAAATGCAGACACCCATGGTCGCGAGGCCCGCGAGTACCAATACCAGGCTCCAGGCCAGATAACGCAAGCGACCGATACGGCCTTCCACGCTGAACACCTTGAGCGACGAGTGTGCAGGCAGGTCCGGTGCGACGGTTGATGACTTGGGTGGCGCGTAGGGCGAGGGCGCCGGTGCGGGTTCTACAGGAGCGCGATAGGGTTTCGGTTCATCGATTTCGTCCAGGCTCAGGCTGATTGCCGGATCGGGTTCTATACGTGCTTCGACGCCAGCGTCATTGAGTGCCTGGATATATCTCTGGGCATCCGCCTGAGACAACCCGCGCTTGAGGGATACAGGATTGCCGTTGAACAGGCTCTCGACTGCCGAGGTTTCACTCTTGAACAACCGGGCCAGGTTGAGCTTTGCAGTTTCCAGCTCAACGCCATTACGCAATTGCCCTTCAAACATGATCTTGAAGTGGGTATCGGCCATCAAGGGCTTCCTTGTCTCGGTATAAGGGTGCAGCGCGGGCAGCCACTACGGAGCATGGCGTGGCTGCCCGATATGGATCAGAACGGTTTGACGACTACCAGAATCACAACAGCCAGCAGTATTACTACAGGGACTTCATTGAACCAGCGATAAAACACATGGCTGCGGCCTTTCTCGCCACGCGCGAAGCGCTTTACCTGTGCGCCGCACATGTGGTGGTAACCGATCAGCAGGAAAACCAGGGTCAACTTCGCATGCATCCAGCCCTGGCTGAAATAGCCTGACGGACTGAAGCTGATCAGCCAGCCACCGAAAATCAGTGTGGCAATCATGGCAGGTCCCATGATGCCCCGGTACAGCTTGCGCTCCATCACGCTGAAGCGTTCCTTGCTGACAGTGTCTTCGCTCAGTGAGTGGTAGACGAACAGCCTCGGCAGATAGAACAGGCCTGCAAACCAGCAGACCATCGAAACGATGTGAAGCGCTTTGACCCATAAAAAGAGCATTTTCAGTTATCCCCAGGTTCACGGTGGACAAATAGTAGTGGGTTGCGCGGCCATACGTCACGTTGTCGGTTGTCGCAGAGGCCATAGGCTCATATCATCGACGGCTTTCCAGTTGTTTCGTTGAGGGCAGGTTATGGTCAAGGTCGGTATCGTCGGCGGCACGGGTTACACCGGGGTCGAGCTGCTGCGTCTGTTGGCACAGCATCCGCAAGCAGAAGTGGTCGTTATTACCTCTCGCTCGGAGGCCGGTCTTGCAGTAGCCGACATGTACCCCAACCTGCGAGGCCATTACGATGGCCTGGCTTTCAGCGTGCCGGACGTCAAGACCCTGGCCGCATGCGATGTCGTGTTCTTCGCTACGCCTCACGGCGTTGCTCATGCGCTGGCTGGCGAACTGCTGGCTGCAGGCACCCGGGTTATCGACCTCTCCGCGGACTTCCGTCTCCAGGACCCGGTTGAGTGGGCCAAGTGGTATGGCCAGCCTCACGGCGCGCCTGAACTGCTGAAGGATGCCGTATACGGTTTGCCTGAGGTCAATCGCGAGCAGATCAAGAATGCACGCCTGATCGCCGTGCCGGGTTGCTACCCAACCGCAACCCAACTGGGCTTCCTGCCTTTGCTGGAAGCAGGTCTTGCGGATAACTCCCGCCTGATTGCCGACTGCAAGTCGGGTGTCAGTGGTGCCGGTCGTGGTCTGAGCCTGGGTTCGCTGTACTCCGAGGCCAACGAGAGCTTCAAGGCCTATGCGGTCAAGGGGCATCGCCATCTGCCGGAAATCAGCCAGGGGCTGCGTCGCGCTGCCGGTGGCGATGTCGGCCTGACCTTCGTGCCGCACCTAACGCCGATGATTCGCGGCATTCACTCCACACTGTACGCAACCGTTGCCGACAAGTCGGTAGACCTGCAGGCCCTGTTCGAGAAGCGCTACGCCGATGAGCCTTTCGTGGATGTAATGCCGGCCGGCAGCCATCCGGAAACCCGCAGCGTGCGGGGCGCGAACGTCTGCCGCATTGCCGTGCATCGTCCGCAGGGTGGCGATCTTGTCGTCGTGCTGTCGGTTATCGACAATCTGGTCAAGGGCGCTTCGGGTCAGGCCGTACAGAACCTGAACATCATGTTCGGCCTGGACGAACGTGCCGGCCTGTCACACGCAGGCATGATGCCTTGAGCTACAAGCTACAAGCTACAAGCTACAAGCACTTGCGGCTTGTAGCTTGACCGCTTGCCGCTGCTCTTCACTTCAATAGTTGACCAGTTTTCTAGGAGAAGCGGATAATGCCCGTCATTACGCATTATGACGGCTTAACGCCGGGAGATATCTGACATGAGCGTCGAATCCTTTACTCCTACAGCTCTGGAGTTCACCCCAGGAGCCGCGCACAAGGTGAAAACCCTGGTCGATGAAGAGGGCAATGATCGCCTGAAACTGCGGGTTTTCGTAACCGGCGGCGGTTGCTCCGGCTTTCAGTACGGCTTCACTTTCGATGAAGATGTGGCTGATGACGATACCGTCGTCGAGCGCGAAGGCGTCAGCCTGGTTGTCGATCCGATGAGCTTCCAGTATCTGGCGGGCGCTGAAGTGGATTACCAGGAAGGTCTGGAAGGTTCGCGTTTCGTGATCAAGAACCCGAATGCTTCGACCACCTGTGGTTGCGGTTCGTCGTTCTCGATCTGATTGCGCTCCATATGAAAACGCCGCGCATATGCGCGGCGTTTTTCATTGTGGCTTCGGTCAGGCGGGATAGATAGCGCCCAGAACCCGCAACCCTCTGGCTCCGGTCACGGTTGGCCGGTTGGCCGGCACGCTTTCCAGGCAGCAATGCGCCAGCCAGGCAAACGCCATGGCTTCGACCCAATCCGGATCCACGCCGAATTTTGCGGTGCTGCTGACTTTCGTCTCTGGCAACAGCGCTGCCAGTCTGTCCATCAACGCTACGTTATGGGCGCCACCGCCGCACACCAGAAGCTCTGAAGTGCTTGATTGCGCCGCTTGCAGAGACTCTGTAATCGTCAAAGCCGTCAGCTCAAGCAATGTCGCCTGTACGTTCTCCGGTGCAATCGTCGGCAACTGGAACAGGTGATGATGCAGCCAGCCGAGGTTGAAGACTTCACGGCCAGTGCTCTTCGGGCCTTTGGTCAGGAAGAACTGATCGCTCAGCAATCCCTTGAGCAGTGCAGGATCGACCTGCCCACTGGCAGCCCAGGCGCCGTCCTTGTCGAAGCTCTGATGGCGTTGCGACTGAATCCAGGCATCCAGCAGCACGTTGCCCGGTCCGCAATCGAAACCGGAAACCGGACGGTCCGACTCGATGATGCTCAGGTTGCTGAAGCCTCCGATGTTCAATACTGCACGGCGGTCCTTGTTGTCATCGAACAGCGCTTCATGGAAAGCCGGCACCAATGGCGCGCCTTGGCCGCCAGCGGCGATATCGCGACGGCGGAAGTCGCTGACGACGGTAATTTCGGTCAGTTCGGCAAGCAGGGCAGGGTTGCCGATCTGGATGCTGAAGCCGCGGCCCGGCTCATGACGGATGGTCTGACCGTGGCTGCCGATGGCACGTATCTGGCCAGCAACCATGTTCTGCTCTTGCAGCAGGGTGGCAATGCCTTGTGCTACCAGCTTCACCCACTTCTGCTCGGCAATGGCGGCGCGTGCCAATTCATCTGCGCCGCTGGAGCAAAGGCCGAGCAACTCGGTATACAGATCTTCCGGCATCGGAATGTAATGAGTTGCCAGAAGCCTTGGACGGTCATCCTGCTCCAATAGGGCGATATCTATCCCATCGAGGCTGCTGCCGGACATCACACCTATATAGAAGAAGGCCATGGATTACCTTTTATTAGAGGCCAGCGTAGTGGCCTTGTCATGGTCCATGCGCGCCATCAACGGTTGGCTTTGCTGCATGAACCGCTGTTTTTCGGATTTGGCGATCGGGTCCGCCATCGGAAGTTTCTGACCCAGCGGATCGACGTGCACGCCATTGACCTGGAATTCATAGTGCAAGTGCGGGCCTGTCGACAAGCCGGTTGTTCCAATATAGCCGATCACCTGACCTTGCTTGACGCTGCCACCGGTTTGTATGCCTTTGGCGAAGCCTTGCATGTGTCCGTACAGCGTGCGGTAAGTCTCGCCGTGCTGAATGATGACGGTGTTGCCGTACCCGCCGCGACGTCCGGCCAGAAGCACTTTGCCGTCGCCGGTTGCCTTGATGGGCGTACCGCGTGGGGCTGCATAGTCGACGCCCTTGTGAGCGCGGATCTTGTTCAGGATCGGGTGCTTGCGGCCCATGGAAAACATCGAGCTGATACGTGCGAAGTCTACCGGCGTGCGGATGAATGCCTTGCGCATGCTGTTGCCGTCAGCGGTGTAGTAATTGGTATTGCCTTGCTTGTTGGTGTAGCGAATGGCGGTGTAGGTCTTGCCGCGGTTGGTGAAGCGCGCGGACAGGATGTTGCCGGTGCCTACGGTCTTGCCATTGACGACTTTTTGCTCATAAACCACGTCGAATTCGTCACCCTTGCGGATGTCCTGGGCGAAGTCGATGTCGTAGCCAAAGATATTGGCCATGTCCATGGTCATGCTGTGGGTCAGGCCTGCGCGCTGTGCAGACTGGGACAGCGAGCTGTTTATGACGGCGTGAGCATAGGTTTCACGCACGGTAGGCTTGCTGATTTCGCGGCTGAACGTGAAACCGGCATCCGTTTTCGAGAGACTGATGGTTTCCAGTTCGCTGAGCTTGCTGTGCAACTGCTTGAGCTGGCCGTCGGAGGATAGCTCGAACTGTAGAACCTGACCGTTCTGCAGTTTGCTGAACTGTTTGGCCTGTTTGTCGCTGGCCATGACTTCATGAACGGTCGTGGCCGGCAGGCCGACCTTTTCAAACAGTGTGGAAAGGGTATCGCCCTTGGAAACCACGACTTCCTTGTGGTTCGGGTTCTTTATGTCTGTAGCCGGGGTTGGCTGAGCAGAAGCGCTTTCCTGAGACTGATCTTCGCCGTTATCGACCTGTGCAAACGGTGAAACAGTGCTATCGGGTGTGGCTTGAGTGGCTTGCTGAGCGTCTTGGTCTTGTGCGTTCTGATCTGTGGGTGCTTCCAGATCCAGAACCAGATTGGTTCGTTTTGCTTCGACTTCGCTGGAAGGGAATACCAGAAGTGCCAGGCTCAGCAGGGCGGCGATACCGCTGGCAGCGAGCAGGTGACTCTTCGGATAAAGCGGGGGCGCTTTAGGCGGTGGTGTGTCGATCATAGGTAATTTGACTTTGAAAAAGGTGAAATGGAAAAGATGAATGACATGATGAAGATGAAATAACTGTATAAAATATAACCAAATCCAGCACGAAGCAACCCTGCTGACGTATCGGTATTCGATTCGTGGCTGTGTGCTGGGCAAAAACTTGTAATTGGGCTCTGATCTTGTATGGTTGGTTCCCTTTAAATTGGGGGCTGATATGAAGTCGGTTGAAGAGCAGCTTGCGCTTATAAAGCGTGGCGCGGATGAACTCCTGGTCGAGGCCGAACTGGTCGCCAAACTCAAGCGCGGTCAGCCGCTGCGTATCAAGGCAGGGTTCGATCCAACGGCACCTGACCTGCATCTGGGGCACACTGTCCTTATTAATAAGCTTCGCCAGTTCCAGGATCTGGGGCATCAGGTCATTTTCCTGATCGGTGACTTCACCGGGATGATCGGCGACCCGAGCGGCAAGAGCGCTACTCGTCCTCCGCTGACCCGCGAGCAGGTTCTGGATTACGCCGAGACTTACAAGGCTCAGGTTTTCAAGATCCTCGATCCGGCCAAGACCGAAGTCGCCTTCAACTCCACCTGGATGGACAAGCTGAGTCCGGCGGACTTCATTCGTCTGTCTTCGCAGTACACCGTTGCGCGGATGCTGGAGCGTGACGACTTCGACAAACGCTATAAAGGCAGCCAGCCGATCGCCATCCATGAGTTCCTGTACCCGCTGGTGCAAGGTTATGACTCGGTCGCGTTGCGTGCGGATGTCGAGCTTGGCGGTACCGACCAGAAATTCAACCTCCTGATGGGGCGTGAGCTGCAGCGTGCCTATGGCCAGGAAGCGCAATGTATTCTGACTATGCCTTTGCTGGAAGGTCTGGACGGCGTCAAGAAGATGTCCAAGTCGCTGGGTAACTATGTAGGTATTCAGGAAGCGCCGGGCGTCATCTATAGCAAACTGGTTTCTATTCCTGATGCCTTGATGTGGCGCTACTTCGAGTTGTTGAGCTTCCGCTCCATGGAAGAGATCAATGAGCTCAAGGCAGCGTGCGAAGCCGGTGCCAATCCTCGCGACATCAAGATCAAGCTCGCTGAAGAGATCGTGGCTCGTTTCCATGGTGAAGAGGCTGCTGCTAATGCGCATCGGTCTGCGGGTAACCGCATGAAGGATGGCGAGCTGCCAGACGACTTGCCGGAAATTTCTGTCAGCGCTGCTGAAGATATGCCGGTGGCCGCCGTCCTTAATAAGGCAGGCTTGGTGAAGAACTCTGCTGTCGCTCGTGATCTGCTGGCTTCCGGTGGTGTGCGTATAGATGGTGAGGTTGTTGATCGCAGCTTTATCTTCAAGGTTGGGGCTACCCATGTTTGCCAGGCTGGCAAGAAGGCTTTTGGGCGCATTACCCTGGTTTTGGAATAAAAGTTAAATTAACGGTTGACGGGCGATTTAATCTCTCTATAATTCGCCCCACTTCCGGCGCAGACGGAACTGAAAAAGCCTTGTAAATCAACAGTTTGCAAGTGTTTGGCGGTTCTGGAGTCGGGCTGGAAGTGCTTCGATTGCAGCGTGATCGACAGCGGTGTGAGAAAGCGTTTGACACAGCCTTCGGGTCCTGTAGAATTCGCCTCCCGCTGACGAGCAACGCGACGTTGATCGAAGCGCAAGTGGTTGAAGTTGCAAAGGAAACTTTGAAACTTGTTGAAATAACCGCTTGACAGATACAGAGGGCGCTGTAAAATGCGCGCCTCGGTTGAGACGAAAGGCTCAGCCCACCGCTCTTTAACAACTGAATCAAGCAATTCGTGTGGGTGCTTGTGGTGTAAGACTGAAGTCAACAGATTATCAGCAACGCAAGTTACTCCGCGAGAAATCAAAGATGTAACCAACGATTGCTGAGCCAAGTTTAGGGTTTTCTCAAAACCCAACGATGTTTGAACTGAAGAGTTTGATCATGGCTCAGATTGAACGCTGGCGGCAGGCCTAACACATGCAAGTCGGGCGGCAGCACAGGTACTTGTACCGGGTGGCGAGCGGCGGACGGGTGAGTAATGCCTAGGAATCTGCCTGGTAGTGGGGGATAACGCTCGGAAACGGACGCTAATACCGCATACGTCCTACGGGAGAAAGCAGGGGACCTTCGGGCCTTGCGCTATCAGATGAGCCTAGGTCGGATTAGCTAGTTGGTGAGGTAAAGGCTCACCAAGGCGACGATCCGTAACTGGTCTGAGAGGATGATCAGTCACACTGGAACTGAGACACGGTCCAGACTCCTACGGGAGGCAGCAGTGGGGAATATTGGACAATGGGCGAAAGCCTGATCCAGCCATGCCGCGTGTGTGAAGAAGGTCTTCGGATTGTAAAGCACTTTAAGTTGGGAGGAAGGGTCGTTACCTAATACGTGACGATTTTGACGTTACCGACAGAATAAGCACCGGCTAACTCTGTGCCAGCAGCCGCGGTAATACAGAGGGTGCAAGCGTTAATCGGAATTACTGGGCGTAAAGCGCGCGTAGGTGGTTCGTTAAGTTGGATGTGAAATCCCCGGGCTCAACCTGGGAACTGCATCCAAAACTGGCGAGCTAGAGTAGGGCAGAGGGTGGTGGAATTTCCTGTGTAGCGGTGAAATGCGTAGATATAGGAAGGAACACCAGTGGCGAAGGCGACCACCTGGGCTCATACTGACACTGAGGTGCGAAAGCGTGGGGAGCAAACAGGATTAGATACCCTGGTAGTCCACGCCGTAAACGATGTCAACTAGCCGTTGGAATCCTTGAGATTTTAGTGGCGCAGCTAACGCATTAAGTTGACCGCCTGGGGAGTACGGCCGCAAGGTTAAAACTCAAATGAATTGACGGGGGCCCGCACAAGCGGTGGAGCATGTGGTTTAATTCGAAGCAACGCGAAGAACCTTACCAGGCCTTGACATCCAGTGAACTTACCAGAGATGGTTTGGTGCCTTCGGGAACACTGAGACAGGTGCTGCATGGCTGTCGTCAGCTCGTGTCGTGAGATGTTGGGTTAAGTCCCGTAACGAGCGCAACCCTTGTCCTTAGTTACCAGCACGTGATGGTGGGCACTCTAAGGAGACTGCCGGTGACAAACCGGAGGAAGGTGGGGATGACGTCAAGTCATCATGGCCCTTACGGCCTGGGCTACACACGTGCTACAATGGTCGGTACAGAGGGTTGCCAAGCCGCGAGGTGGAGCTAATCTCACAAAACCGATCGTAGTCCGGATCGCAGTCTGCAACTCGACTGCGTGAAGTCGGAATCGCTAGTAATCGCGAATCAGAATGTCGCGGTGAATACGTTCCCGGGCCTTGTACACACCGCCCGTCACACCATGGGAGTGGGTTGCACCAGAAGTAGCTAGTCTAACCTTCGGGGGGACGGTTACCACGGTGTGATTCATGACTGGGGTGAAGTCGTAACAAGGTAGCCGTAGGGGAACCTGCGGCTGGATCACCTCCTTAATCGACGACTCAGCTTTGCCATAAGCTCCCACACGAATTGCTTGATTCATTGAAGAAGACGATTGGGTCTGTAGCTCAGTTGGTTAGAGCGCACCCCTGATAAGGGTGAGGTCGGCAGTTCGAATCTGCCCAGACCCACCAATTGTTTGGGGCCATAGCTCAGCTGGGAGAGCGCCTGCCTTGCACGCAGGAGGTCAGCGGTTCGATCCCGCTTGGCTCCACCATACATTGGTCAGCATCAAGTGCTGCAGCAGCAACCACAGTCAAAGCTTAGAAATGAGCATTCCACCGAGACGGTGCCTGAATGTTGATTTCTGATCTTTATCAGAATCGTTCTTTAAAAATTTGGGTATGTAATAGAAAGTTAGACTGTGAACCACTTTCACTGGTGGAATCACAGGCTAAGGTAAAATTTGTGAGTGAATTGCAAATTTTCGGCGAATGTCGTCTTCACAGTATAACCAGATTGCTTGGGGTTATATGGTCAAGTGAAGAAGCGCATACGGTGGATGCCTTGGCAGTCAGAGGCGATGAAAGACGTGGTAGCCTGCGAAAAGCTTCGGGGAGTCGGCAAACAGACTGTGATCCGGAGATGTCTGAATGGGGGAACCCAGCTGTCATAAGACAGTTATCTTGTACTGAATACATAGGTGCAAGAGGCGAACCAGGGGAACTGAAACATCTAAGTACCCTGAGGAAAAGAAATCAACCGAGATTCCCTTAGTAGTGGCGAGCGAACGGGGACCAGCCCTTAAGTTGAGTTGAGATTAGCGGAACGCTCTGGAAAGTGCGGCCATAGTGGGTGATAGCCCTGTACGCGAAAATCTCTTGTCAATGAAATCGAGTAGGACGGGGCACGAGAAACCTTGTCTGAACATGGGGGGACCATCCTCCAAGGCTAAATACTACTGACTGACCGATAGTGAACCAGTACCGTGAGGGAAAGGCGAAAAGAACCCCGGAGAGGGGAGTGAAATAGATCCTGAAACCGTATGCGTACAAGCAGTGGGAGCCCACTTTGTTGGGTGACTGCGTACCTTTTGTATAATGGGTCAGCGACTTATATTCAGTGGCAAGCTTAACCGAATAGGGGAGGCGTAGCGAAAGCGAGTCTTAATAGGGCGTTTAGTCGCTGGGTATAGACCCGAAACCGGGCGATCTATCCATGGGCAGGTTGAAGGTTAGGTAACACTGACTGGAGGACCGAACCGACTACCGTTGAAAAGTTAGCGGATGACCTGTGGATCGGAGTGAAAGGCTAATCAAGCTCGGAGATAGCTGGTTCTCCTCGAAAGCTATTTAGGTAGCGCCTCATGTATCACTGTAGGGGGTAGAGCACTGTTTCGGCTAGGGGGTCATCCCGACTTACCAAACCGATGCAAACTCCGAATACCTGCAAGTGCCGAGCATGGGAGACACACGGCGGGTGCTAACGTCCGTCGTGAAAAGGGAAACAACCCAGACCGTCAGCTAAGGTCCCAAAGTCATGGTTAAGTGGGAAACGATGTGGGAAGGCTTAGACAGCTAGGAGGTTGGCTTAGAAGCAGCCACCCTTTAAAGAAAGCGTAATAGCTCACTAGTCGAGTCGGCCTGCGCGGAAGATGTAACGGGGCTCAAACCATGCACCGAAGCTACGGGTATCACCTTCGGGTGATGCGGTAGAGGAGCGTTCTGTAAGCCTGTGAAGGTGAGTTGAGAAGCTTGCTGGAGGTATCAGAAGTGCGAATGCTGACATGAGTAACGACAATGGGTGTGAAAAACACCCACGCCGAAAGACCAAGGTTTCCTGCGCAACGTTAATCGACGCAGGGTTAGTCGGTCCCTAAGGCGAGGCTGAAAAGCGTAGTCGATGGAAAACAGGTTAATATTCCTGTACTTCTGGTTATTGCGATGGAGGGACGGAGAAGGCTAGGCCAGCTTGGCGTTGGTTGTCCAAGTTTAAGGTGGTAGGCTGAGATCTTAGGTAAATCCGGGGTCTCAAGGCCGAGAGCTGATGACGAGTGTTCTTTCGAACACGAAGTGGTTGATGCCATGCTTCCAAGAAAAGCTTCTAAGCTTCAGGTAACCAGGAACCGTACCCCAAACCGACACAGGTGGTTGGGTAGAGAATACCAAGGCGCTTGAGAGAACTCGGGTGAAGGAACTAGGCAAAATGGCACCGTAACTTCGGGAGAAGGTGCGCCGGTGAGGGTGAAGGACTTGCTCCGTAAGCTCATGCCGGTCGAAGATACCAGGCCGCTGCGACTGTTTATTAAAAACACAGCACTCTGCAAACACGAAAGTGGACGTATAGGGTGTGACGCCTGCCCGGTGCCGGAAGGTTAATTGATGGGGTTAGCGCAAGCGAAGCTCTTGATCGAAGCCCCGGTAAACGGCGGCCGTAACTATAACGGTCCTAAGGTAGCGAAATTCCTTGTCGGGTAAGTTCCGACCTGCACGAATGGCGTAACGATGGCGGCGCTGTCTCCACCCGAGACTCAGTGAAATTGAAATCGCTGTGAAGATGCAGTGTATCCGCGGCTAGACGGAAAGACCCCGTGAACCTTTACTATAGCTTTGCACTGGACTTTGAATTTGCTTGTGTAGGATAGGTGGGAGGCTTTGAAGCGTGGACGCCAGTCTGCGTGGAGCCATCCTTGAAATACCACCCTGGCAACTTTGAGGTTCTAACTCAGGTCCGTTATCCGGATCGAGGACAGTGTATGGTGGGTAGTTTGACTGGGGCGGTCTCCTCCTAAAGAGTAACGGAGGAGTACGAAGGTGCGCTCAGACCGGTCGGAAATCGGTCGTAGAGTATAAAGGCAAAAGCGCGCTTGACTGCGAGACAGACACGTCGAGCAGGTACGAAAGTAGGTCTTAGTGATCCGGTGGTTCTGTATGGAAGGGCCATCGCTCAACGGATAAAAGGTACTCCGGGGATAACAGGCTGATACCGCCCAAGAGTTCATATCGACGGCGGTGTTTGGCACCTCGATGTCGGCTCATCACATCCTGGGGCTGAAGCCGGTCCCAAGGGTATGGCTGTTCGCCATTTAAAGTGGTACGCGAGCTGGGTTTAGAACGTCGTGAGACAGTTCGGTCCCTATCTGCCGTGGACGTTTGAGATTTGAGAGGGGCTGCTCCTAGTACGAGAGGACCGGAGTGGACGAACCTCTGGTGTTCCGGTTGTCACGCCAGTGGCATTGCCGGGTAGCTATGTTCGGAAAAGATAACCGCTGAAAGCATCTAAGCGGGAAACTTGCCTCAAGATGAGATCTCACTGGAACCTTGAGTTCCCTGAAGGGCCGTCGAAGACTACGACGTTGATAGGTGGGGTGTGTAAGTGCTGTGAGGCATTGAGCTAACCCATACTAATTGCCCGTGAGGCTTGACCATATAACACCCAAGCAATCTGCTGACGCAGGTTGTGGTGAGTGAAGATGACGAACCGAAAGTTTGCGCCACCCACACATTCTATTACACACCCATTCGCTGGCACGTGAATCATCACGCACCGGCTACCGAATTTCTTGACGACCATAGAGCATTGGAACCACCTGATCCCATCCCGAACTCAGCAGTGAAACGATGCATCGCCGATGGTAGTGTGGGGTTTCCCCATGTGAGAGTAGGTCATCGTCAAGATTACATTCCGAAACCCCCATCTGCTCACGCAGGTGGGGGTTTTGTCTTTTGGCTCGAAAAACACTTTTTCGTTTCTATGCATCCCAGGCTTGCGTGGCTATCATGCGTGCCTCATTGCTAGGCGATATTTACATGATGACCTTGTTAAGGCTTCTGGCCGATGGCGAGTTTCACTCCGGGCAGGTTTTGGGTGATGTGCTCGGTGTCAGCCGAAGCGCCGTCTGGAAGCGGCTTCAACAGCTTGAGGCTGAGTTGGGCGTTGAGGTTCATAAGGTGCGTGGCCGTGGCTATCGGCTTGCCAGCCCGGTTTCTCTTCTGTCTGCGCCGTCCATATCGCAAATGGGGTTTCCTGCGGGCTGGTCGGTTCATGTCGCAAACTCGGTCGATTCTACAAATGCCGAAGCGGTGCGTCAGATCGGCCTGGGCGCTGCCATGCCTATGCTGGTTCTGGCAGAAAGCCAGACGGCTGGAAGAGGGCGTCGTGGTCGCAAGTGGGTGAGCCCCTTTGGTGAAAACCTGTATTACAGCCTGGCGTTGCGCGTGGATGGCGGAATGCGTCAGCTTGAGGGGCTCAGCCTGCTGGTCGGGCTTGCGGTCATGCAGGTCCTGCGTGAGTCAGGAGTCAAGGGTGCAGGCCTCAAGTGGCCTAACGATGTTCTCGTAGGTCGACGCAAGATTGCCGGCATCCTTCTTGAGCTGATCGGTGACCCTGCAGATGTGTGTCATGTCGTGATAGGCATAGGCGTCAACGTCAATATGCAGACCTCCGTCGACGTGGATCAGTCCTGGACGTCTCTGCGTCTTGAGACGGGCGCTCTTTCTGATCGCAATAATCTGGCTGCCCGTTTGAGTCAAAAGCTTGATGCCTTGCTCGCCCTGCATCGTGAGAGGGGTTTTGCAGCGTTTCAGGCTGAGTGGGAGCAAGGACACTTGTGGCAGGGTTGTGCTGTCACCCTGCTTTCGGGTGCCGAGGTGGTCGAGGGTGTAGTCTTGGGTATTGATGTGCTGGGTGCGTTGCGCCTCGATGTAGGTGGCGTGGAGAAAAGCTTTAGTGGTGGTGAGCTCAGCCTGAGGTTGCGTGATGATACTTGAACTCGACTGTGGGAATAGCTTCATCAAGTGGCGTGTAATTGATGTAGGAGGTGTGGCTCGATTTGCGGGTGGTGTCGTCGATTCCGATAGTGCGCTGCTGGAGCATCTGTTGCACCTTCCAGGGTTGAAGTTGAGTGCCTGCCGTCTGGTCAGTGTCCGTAGCGCCGAGGAAACCGAGAAGCTTGTGGCTGCTCTTGTTCAGGCCTTCTCGATTCACCCTGTCTGTGCGATGCCTGCAAGAGAGCTGGCGGGGGTTGAGAATGGATACGACGACTACGAGCGGTTGGGGCTCGACCGCTGGCTTGCGTTTGTAGGTGCTTATCACATAGCCCGAAAGGCGTGCCTGGTCATTGATCTGGGTACGGCTGTGACCTCTGATTTCGTTGATGCGGATGGTCGGCACCTGGGAGGCTTCATATGTCCGGGTATGCCGTTGATGCGTAACCAATTGCGCACCCATACGCGGCGTATCCGATACGACGATGCTGCGGCCGAGCGTGCGCTGGTCAGCTTCGTTCCTGGGCGTGCAACTTCCGAGGCTGTCGAGCGTGGTTGCTCCCTGATGTTGAGAGGCTTTGCCCTGACGCAACTGGAGTTGGCGCGCAATTACTGGGGTGATGATTTTTGTGTCTTCGTAACCGGCGGCGATGCGGGGCTGGTCGAGGATGTCCTGACTGATGTTCGAGTGGTGCCTGACCTGGTTTTCGTCGGTCTGGCTCTGGCCTGTCCGTTGCGCTGAGGTTTTTATGCGTTGGCTATTCCTTTTGCTGTTGATGCTCAATGCCTTTTATTACATCTGGCATCAGCAAGAAGCTCCTTTGCGTGCCAAGGAGGTGCTGCCTTTGTCGTTGTACCGTGCTCCCCAGCAGGATATCCGGCTGCTCAGCGAGTCCGACGTGGGGCGCGCCTCTCGCGAGGCGGAAAGTAGCTGTCTGTATCTAGGGGGCTTTCCACGCCAGGAGGAGGCGCGTGCTGTCGAGCAGCGTTTCAATAGCCTGGATGTGCAGTCGCAGTTTCAGGTCTTGCCGTCGGGTGGTGTGACAGGCTACTGGCTCAGGATCTCTCCTGAAAGTCGTCGTCTGGTCGGTGATGGAATGCTCAATCAGTTGCTTCAGGATTTCCCGCAATTAAAAAACAAAATAATGTCTTGTGAGGGCATTGCAACTGCCGATTAGTTTGCATAGAATGGCGCCCGCTTCGCAGTGAGGTGTAAACCTCGCAAGTGAAGCAGCAGTAGTCAACGCATGTAACCTCAGGTTTTTAATGAGAAAAAGGTTGACAGAAGGGCAGTAAGCATTGAGAATGCTGCCTCGCTTAGGAGGGGTTCCCGAGCGGCCAAAGGGATCAGACTGTAAATCTGACGTCTACGACTTCGAAGGTTCGAATCCTTCCCCCTCCACCATATTTAGCGCGAGCTGCAAGTTGTGCGGGTATAGTTTAGTGGTAGAACCTCAGCCTTCCAAGCTGATGATGCGGGTTCGATTCCCGCTACCCGCTCCATGTTTGCGGTTCTTGCAAAGTGTTTCGCTCTTGTAGCTCAGTTGGTAGAGCACACCCTTGGTAAGGGTGAGGTCAGCGGTTCAAATCCGCTCAAGAGCTCCATTGTTCAAAGGCAGATATGAAAATATCTGCCTTTGTTTTAAGTGGCTTCACTCTTGAAGTGTTGTGCTTAAAGCTTTCAGCATCTGTCGGCAGCATCTGTTGATGGTTTCTGAATGAGGTGTTGAAAAACTCTTGTCGGGTCCGCATAATGGTCGGCCTGATTTTGCTTTTAGGTCAGTAGCTCAATTGGCAGAGCGACGGTCTCCAAAACCGTAGGTTGGGGGTTCGATTCCCTCCTGACCTGCCAGATTCCCTAGATGTAATCTGGCTTTCTTTTCACAGGATCTCCGTAGATGAATCCCAAGGCTGAAGCATCAGACTCGCGCTTTGACTCGCTGAAATGGCTCTTGGTAGTCGCTTTGGTTGTAGTTGGTGTCGTCGGTAATCAGTATTACTCGTCCGCTCCGATTCTGTACCGTGTTCTCGTACTTCTTGTCATTGCTGCCGTTGCTGCGTTTGTTGCTCTTCAAACCGGTAAAGGCAAGGCATTCTTTGTCCTGGCAAAAGAAGCGCGTGCAGAGATCCGTAAAGTCGTATGGCCTACTCGCCAAGAGACCACGCAGACCACTTTGATTGTGGTGGCTGTCGTTCTGGTCATGGCGTTGCTGTTGTGGGGGCTTGATTCCCTGCTCGGCTGGCTTGTTTCCTTGATAGTTGGCTAAGGGTGTCCCGTGGCTAAGCGTTGGTACGTAGTGCATGCTTACTCGGGTTACGAGAAGCATGTAATGCGCTCGTTGATCGAGCGTGTGAAGCTGGCAGGCATGGAAGATGGCTTCGGCGAAATTCTGGTTCCCACTGAAGAAGTGGTTGAAATGCGTAATGGCCAGAAGCGCAAAAGCGAGCGTAAATTCTTCCCTGGTTACGTGCTTGTACAGATGGAAATGAATGAGGGTACTTGGCACTTGGTCAAGGATACTCCTCGCGTCATGGGCTTTATCGGCGGTACTGCTGATAAGCCAGCTCCAATCACCGACAAAGAAGCAGAAGCAATTTTGCGTCGCGTTGCTGATGGTAGCGATAAGCCGAAGCCAAAAACACTGTTCGAGCCAGGTGAAGTTGTTCGTGTCACCGATGGTCCGTTCGCTGATTTTAATGGCACGGTCGAAGAAGTTAACTACGAAAAGAGCCGTATCCAAGTGGCGGTGCTCATTTTCGGACGTTCTACTCCGGTAGAGCTGGAGTTCAGTCAGGTCGAAAAGGCATAACTGAGCTGGAATCCCATACCCCGCAGCCTAAGGCTGTGGGGTTTTTTCGTCACTGGGATATACGTGTAAGTAGCCGGGGAGCCCTAAAGGGCGTTTGAACCCGTAATTGGAGTGCCTCATGGCCAAGAAGATAACCGCATACATCAAGCTGCAAGTGAAAGCCGCTCAGGCTAACCCGAGCCCGCCAGTTGGTCCTGCTCTGGGTCAGCACGGTGTGAACATCATGGAATTCTGTAAAGCATTCAACGCCCGTACTCAGGGTCTTGAGCCAGGCTTGCCGACTCCAGTGATCATCACTGTATACAGCGACCGTAGCTTCACTTTTGAAACAAAAAGTACTCCTGCCTCTGTTCTGCTGAAGAAAGCTGCAGGCTTGACCAGCGGCTCGGCTCGCCCGAACACCGTTAAAGTTGGCACCGTGACTCGTGCTCAGCTGGAAGACATCGCTAAAGCAAAAAGCGCTGATCTGACTGCTGCAGACCTGGAAGCGGCCGTGCGTACTATCGCCGGTTCCGCTCGTAGCATGGGCCTTAACGTGGAGGGTGTGTAATGGCTAAGTTGACCAAACGTCAAAAGGCAATCGCTAGCAAGCTTGAAGCTGGCAAAGCCTACAACTTCGTAGACGCTGCTGCTCTGCTGACCGAGCTGTCTACCGTCAAGTTCAGCGAGTCCGTAGACGTTGCTGTTAACCTGGGCGTCGATCCTCGTAAATCCGACCAGGTTGTTCGTAGCGCAACTGTTCTGCCGCACGGTACCGGTAAAACCGTACGTGTTGCTGTCTTCACCCAAGGCCCGGCTGCTGAAGCTGCTCTGGCTGCCGGTGCTGATCGCGTTGGTATGGACGATCTGGCTGCCGAAATGAAAGCTGGCGACCTGAACTACGACGTAGTTATCGCTTCTCCTGATGCGATGCGTGTTGTTGGTCAGTTGGGTCAGGTTCTGGGTCCACGCGGCCTGATGCCTAACCCTAAAGTCGGTACCGTTACTCCTGACGTCGCTAACGCCGTCAAGAACGCGAAGGCTGGTCAGGTTCGTTATCGCACCGACAAAAACGGCATCATCCACACTTCCGTTGGCAAGGTCGGTTTCGACGCAGTCAAGCTGAAGGAAAACGTTGAAGCCCTGATCGCTGACCTCAAGCGCATCAAGCCTGCTTCTTCGAAAGGTATCTACGTCAAGCGCGTTACCCTGAGCACCACCATGGGCCCGGGCCTGGTCATCGACCAAGGTTCCCTGGACGCGTAAGACAGAAGTAACACAGTTTTGTGTTACGAAAGATTGGGGTCCCTGCCTGGCGGGGGCTATCCAAGACCGTAGGCGACGCAAGTCTTAAACCACAAGCCTACGCAGATGGTGCTCCCGGTTCCTTACCGAATCAGACACCAAAACGACATCCGGCTCAGGCCAGATGAAACGGTAACAAGCAGGAGTTAAACCCGTGGCAATTAAACTCGAAGACAAGAAGGCCATCGTCGCTGAAGTCAACGAGGCTGCCAAAGTTGCTCTGTCCGCTGTCGTGGCTGATGCCCGTGGCGTTACAGTAGGCGCAATGACCGGACTCCGTAAAGAGGCTCGTGAAGCTGGCGTATACGTGCGTGTAGTGCGTAACACCCTGCTCAAGCGCGCTGTTGAAGGTACTGAATACAGTGTCCTCAATGACGCGTTCACAGGCCCGACCTTGATCGCCTTCTCCAATGAGCATCCAGGCGCTGCTGCGCGTTTGTTCAAAGAGTTTGCGAAAGGTCAGGACAAGTTCGAGATCAAGGCAGCTGCGTTCGAGGGCAAGTTCCTCGCAGCTAATCAGATCGACGTACTGGCAACCTTGCCGACCCGTGACGAAGCAATTTCCCAGCTGATGAGCGTGATTCAAGGCGCTACCAGCAAATTGGCTCGTACTCTGGCGGCTGTTCGCGAGCAGAAGGAAGCTGCTGCAGCCTAAGGCTGAGCGTCTTTTCTCGCGTATCTTTGTTTATTTCGATGGTCGCGTAGGCCGTCCCCCAATTCAGGAATTAGATTCATGTCTATCTCTCAAGACGATATCCTCAACGCAGTAGCCGAGATGTCCGTTCTGCAAGTCGTTGAGCTGATCAAGGCTTTCGAAGAAAAATTCGGCGTAAGCGCTGCCGCTGCTTCTGCTGGCCCAGCTGTTGCTGCTGCTGTTGTTGAAGAGCAAACCGAATTCAACGTCATGCTGACCGAAGCTGGCGAGAAGAAAGTTAACGTCATTAAAGCAGTTCGTGAACTGACCGGTCTGGGCCTGAAAGAAGCCAAGGCAGTCGTTGACGGCGCTCCAGCAATGGTTCTGGAAGCAGTAGCTAAAGACGCTGCTGAAAAAGCCAAAGCTGCTCTGGAAGAAGCAGGCGCCAAAGTCGAGCTGAAATAAGCATCGATTTTGAACGTCCAGCCCACGCGTTAAGCGAAAGGCTGATGGCTGGTGGCTTTTGCCACCGGCCTTTTTCCGTTACAGACGATTGGCTTTGCTAACGTCCATAACGTGCAAGAACCACCAAGATGGTGGCGCAGACCAAGGGGTTTGCACGATTTTCTGGCTGCTTCCGTCGGAGGGAGCCAAACAAGCAGGTGACCAAGCTGGGGAACGCTGATGGCTTACTCATATACTGAGAAAAAACGTATCCGCAAGGACTTTAGCAAGTTGCCGGACGTAATGGATGTGCCGTATCTACTGGCCATCCAGCTGGATTCGTATCGCGAATTCCTGCAGGCGGGAGCGACCAAAGATCAGTTCCGCGACGTCGGTCTGCATGCAGCCTTCAAATCCGTTTTCCCGATCATCAGCTACTCCGGCAATGCTGCGCTGGAGTATGTAGGTTATCGCTTGGGCGAACCGGCATTTGATGTCAAAGAGTGCGTGCTGCGCGGTGTGACTTACGCTGTACCTCTGCGAGTCAAGGTCCGTCTGATCATCTTCGACAAAGAGTCGTCGAACAAAGCGATCAAGGACATCAAAGAGCAAGAAGTCTACATGGGTGAAATCCCCCTGATGACTGAAAACGGTACCTTCGTTATCAACGGTACCGAGCGTGTAATCGTGTCCCAGCTTCACCGTTCGCCAGGCGTATTCTTCGACCACGATCGTGGCAAGACGCATAGCTCCGGCAAGCTGCTGTACTCCGCTCGCATCATTCCTTACCGTGGCTCGTGGCTGGACTTCGAGTTCGATCCGAAAGACTGCGTATTCGTCCGTATCGACCGTCGTCGCAAGCTGCCTGCTTCCGTACTGCTGCGCGCTCTGGGTTACACGACCGAGCAAGTGCTTGATGCGTTTTATACCACCAACGTTTTCCATGTTCGCGGTGAAAACCTGAGCCTGGAACTGGTGCCTCAGCGCCTGCGTGGTGAAATTGCGGTCCTCGATATCCAGGATGGCAACGGCAAGGTTATTGTCGAGCAAGGTCGCCGTATTACCGCTCGCCACATCAATCAGCTGGAAAAAGCCGGGATCAAAGAGCTGGAAGTGCCGCTGGACTACGTCCTGGGCCGCACTACCGCCAAGGTCATCGTGCATCCTGCGACTGGTGAAATCATCGCTGAATGCAACACCGAGCTGAACACTGAAATCCTGGCAAAAATCGCCAAGGCTCAGGTCGTTCGGATCGAGACTCTGTACACCAACGACATCGATTGCGGTCCGTTCATCTCCGACACATTGAAGATCGATTCCACCGGCAACCAACTGGAAGCCCTGGTCGAAATCTATCGCATGATGCGTCCTGGTGAGCCACCGACCAAAGATGCCGCTGAAACACTGTTCAACAACCTGTTCTTCAGCCCAGAGCGCTATGACCTGTCTGCTGTAGGCCGCATGAAGTTCAACCGTCGTATCGGTCGCACCGAGATCGAAGGTTCGGGCGTCCTGTGCAAGGAAGACATCGTTGCCGTTCTGAAGACTCTCGTCGATATCCGTAACGGTAAAGGCATTGTCGATGACATCGATCACCTGGGTAACCGTCGTGTTCGTTGCGTTGGCGAAATGGCCGAGAACCAGTTCCGTGTCGGTCTGGTCCGCGTAGAGCGTGCTGTAAAAGAACGTCTGTCCATGGCAGAAAGCGAAGGCCTGATGCCTCAGGACCTGATCAACGCCAAGCCTGTCGCTGCGGCAGTCAAGGAGTTCTTCGGTTCCAGCCAGCTTTCCCAGTTCATGGACCAGAACAACCCGCTGTCCGAGATTACCCACAAGCGCCGTGTTTCTGCACTCGGCCCTGGTGGTCTGACTCGTGAGCGCGCCGGCTTTGAAGTTCGTGACGTACACCCGACTCACTACGGTCGTGTATGCCCGATTGAAACGCCGGAAGGTCCGAACATCGGCCTGATCAACTCCCTGGCGGCCTACGCCCGTACCAACCAGTATGGTTTCCTCGAGAGCCCGTACCGCGTTGTGAAAGAAGGCCTGGTAACCGACGAAATCGTTTTCCTTTCGGCAATCGAAGAAGCGGACCACGTCATTGCACAGGCTTCGGCCGCAATGAACGACAAGAATGAGCTGATCGACGAGCTGGTAGCCGTTCGTCACCTGAACGAATTTACCGTCAAGGCGCCTGCCGACGTAACCCTGATGGACGTTTCGCCCAAGCAGGTAGTTTCGGTCGCAGCTTCCCTGATTCCGTTCCTCGAGCACGACGACGCCAACCGTGCGTTGATGGGTTCGAACATGCAGCGTCAGGCTGTACCAACCCTGCGTGCCGACAAGCCGCTGGTAGGTACTGGCATGGAGCGTAACGTTGCCCGTGACTCCGGCGTTTGCGTCGTGGCTCGTCGTGGCGGCGTGATCGACTCGGTCGATGCAAGCCGTATCGTTGTGCGCGTTGCCGATGACGAAGTTGAAACGGGCGAGGCGGGTGTAGATATCTACAACCTGACCAAGTACACCCGTTCGAACCAGAACACCTGCATCAACCAGCGTCCGCTGGTGAGCAAGGGTGATCGCGTTCAGCGCAGCGACATCATGGCCGACGGTCCGTCCACCGACATGGGTGAGCTGGCTCTGGGTCAGAACATGCGCATCGCGTTCATGGCCTGGAACGGTTTCAACTTCGAAGACTCCATCTGTCTGTCCGAGCGTGTGGTTCAGGAAGATCGTTTCACCACGATCCATATCCAGGAACTCACTTGCGTTGCTCGTGACACCAAGCTTGGCCCAGAGGAAATCACTGCTGACATCCCTAACGTGGGTGAAGCGGCTCTGAACAAACTGGACGAAGCCGGTATCGTTTATGTGGGTGCCGAAGTGGGCGCCGGCGACATCCTGGTTGGCAAGGTCACCCCTAAAGGTGAAACCCAGCTGACTCCGGAAGAAAAACTGCTGCGCGCCATCTTCGGTGAAAAAGCCAGCGACGTTAAAGACACTTCCCTGCGTGTACCTACCGGTACCAAGGGTACTGTCATCGACGTTCAGGTCTTCACCCGTGATGGTGTAGAGCGTGATGCTCGTGCACTTTCCATCGAGAAGTCGCAACTCGACGAGATCCGCAAGGACCTGAACGAAGAGTTCCGTATCGTCGAAGGCGCTACTTTCGAGCGTCTGCGTGCTGCTCTGGTTGGTCGCGTAGTTGAAGGCGGTGCTGGCCTGAAGAAAGGTCAGGAAATCACCGATGAAGTTCTGGACGGTCTTGAACATGGTCAGTGGTTCAAACTGCGCATGGCTGAAGATGCTCTGAACGAGCAGCTCGAAAAGGCACAGGCTTACATCGTTGATCGTCGTCGTCTGCTCGATGACAAGTTTGAAGACAAGAAGCGCAAGCTGCAGCAGGGTGATGACCTTGCTCCAGGCGTTCTGAAAATCGTCAAGGTCTACCTGGCAATCCGTCGTCGCATCCAGCCGGGCGACAAGATGGCCGGTCGCCACGGTAACAAGGGTGTGGTCTCCGTGATCATGCCGGTTGAAGACATGCCACACGATGCCAATGGCACGCCTGTGGACATCGTACTCAACCCGCTGGGCGTACCTTCGCGTATGAACGTTGGTCAGATTCTCGAAACTCACCTGGGCCTCGCGGCCAAAGGTCTGGGCGAGAAGATCAATCGCATGCTCGAAGAACAGCGTAAAGTTGCCGAACTGCGCAAGTTCCTCAACGAGATCTACAACGAAATCGGCGGTCGCCAGGAAAGCCTGGATGATCTGTCCGACAAGGAAGTTCAAGACCTCGCGAAGAACCTTCGCAATGGCGTGCCTATGGCTACTCCGGTTTTCGACGGTGCCAAAGAGCGTGAAATCAAGGCAATGCTCAAACTGGCAGACATGCCGGAAAGCGGCCAGATGCAACTGTTTGACGGTCGTACCGGCAACAAGTTTGAGCGCGCTGTAACTGTTGGCTACATGTACATGCTGAAGCTGAACCACTTGGTGGACGACAAGATGCACGCGCGTTCCACTGGTTCTTACAGCCTGGTTACCCAGCAGCCGCTGGGTGGTAAGGCGCAGTTCGGTGGTCAGCGTTTCGGGGAGATGGAAGTGTGGGCGCTGGAAGCATACGGCGCGGCGTACACTCTGCAAGAAATGCTCACAGTGAAGTCGGACGATGTGAACGGTCGTACCAAGATGTACAAAAACATCGTGGACGGCGATCACCGTATGGAGCCGGGCATGCCCGAGTCCTTCAACGTGTTGATCAAAGAAATCCGTTCGCTCGGTATCGATATCGATCTGGAAACCGAATAACACGTGACGCGAATCGGGAGCGGTGCCGTATGGTCCGCTCCCTGCTCCGCCAGGAGGGAAAGCCTTGAAAGACCTACTGAATTTGCTGAAAAACCAGGGTCAAGTCGAAGAGTTTGACGCGATCCGTATCGGGTTGGCGTCGCCTGAGATGATCCGCTCGTGGTCGTTCGGTGAAGTTAAAAAGCCGGAAACCATCAACTACCGTACGTTCAAGCCTGAGCGTGACGGCCTGTTCTGCGCCAAGATCTTTGGCCCGGTCAAGGATTACGAGTGCTTGTGCGGTAAGTACAAGCGCCTGAAGCATCGTGGTGTGATCTGCGAGAAGTGCGGCGTTGAAGTTGCACTGGCAAAAGTTCGTCGTGAGCGTATGGCCCACATCGAACTGGCTTCGCCGGTTGCCCACATCTGGTTCCTGAAGTCCCTGCCGTCTCGTATCGGCCTGCTGATGGACATGACCCTGCGTGATATCGAGCGCGTTCTCTATTTCGAGAGCTATGTCGTTATCGATCCAGGCATGACCACTCTTGAGAAAGGTCAGCTGCTGAACGACGAGCAGTACTTCGAAGCGCTGGAAGAGTTCGGTGATGATTTCGATGCCCGCATGGGTGCCGAAGCCGTCCGTGAACTGCTGCACGCTATCGATCTGGAGCACGAGATTGGCCGTCTGCGTGAAGAGATTCCGCAAACCAACTCCGAAACCAAGATCAAGAAGCTGTCCAAGCGTCTGAAACTGATGGAAGCCTTCCAGGGCTCGGGCAACCTGCCTGAGTGGATGGTCCTGACCGTTCTGCCGGTTCTGCCGCCAGATCTGCGTCCTCTGGTTCCGCTGGATGGCGGTCGTTTCGCGACTTCCGACCTCAACGATCTGTATCGTCGAGTGATCAATCGTAACAACCGTTTGAAGCGCCTGCTGGATCTGTCTGCTCCGGACATCATCGTGCGCAACGAAAAGCGTATGTTGCAGGAAGCTGTCGATGCCCTGCTCGACAACGGTCGTCGTGGCCGCGCTATCACCGGTTCCAACAAGCGTCCTCTGAAATCCCTGGCCGACATGATCAAGGGTAAGCAAGGTCGTTTCCGTCAGAACTTGCTCGGTAAGCGTGTTGACTACTCCGGTCGTTCGGTAATTACCGTGGGTCCGACCCTGCGTCTGCACCAGTGCGGTCTGCCGAAGAAGATGGCTCTCGAGCTGTTCAAACCGTTCATTTTCGGCAAGCTGGAAATGCGTGGCCTGGCCACGACCATCAAAGCTGCCAAGAAAATGGTCGAGCGCGAGCTGCCAGAGGTCTGGGACGTTCTTGCTGAAGTGATTCGCGAACACCCGGTCCTGCTCAACCGTGCACCGACGCTTCACCGTCTGGGTATCCAGGCGTTCGAGCCGGTTCTGATCGAAGGCAAGGCAATCCAGCTTCACCCTCTGGTCTGTGCGGCATACAACGCCGACTTCGACGGTGACCAGATGGCCGTTCACGTACCGCTGACGCTGGAAGCCCAGCTCGAAGCGCGTGCGCTGATGATGTCGACCAACAACATCCTTTCGCCAGCGAACGGTGAGCCAATCATCGTTCCTTCGCAGGACGTTGTACTGGGTCTGTACTACATGACTCGTGAAGCGATCAACGCCAAGGGCGAAGGTCGTGTGTTTGCGGATCTGCAGGAAGTCGACCGCGTATTCCGCGCCGGCGAAGCAGCTCTGCACGCCAAGGTCAAAGTCCGTATCCATGAAACGATCAATGATCGTGATGGCGGCAGCGTCAAGAACACCCGTATCGTCGACACCACTGTCGGCCGTGCGCTGCTGTTCCAGGTGGTTCCGGCCGGCCTGTCCTATGACGTCGTCAACCAGCCGATGAAGAAAAAGGCGATCTCCAAGCTGATCAACCAGTGCTACCGCGTGGTTGGTCTGAAAGAGACCGTCATTTTCGCTGACCAGCTGATGTATACCGGTTTTGCCTATTCGACCATTTCGGGTGTTTCGATCGGTGTTAACGACTTCGTTATCCCGGATGAAAAAGCTCGCATCATCGATGCTGCTACCGAAGAAGTTAAGGAAATCGAAAGTCAGTACGCCTCGGGCCTGGTAACTCAGGGCGAGAAGTACAACAAGGTGATCGACCTTTGGTCCAAGGCCAACGATGAAGTCTCCAAGGCGATGATGTCGAACCTCTCGAAAGAGAAGGTTGTCGACCGTCACGGTGAGACTGTTGACCAGGAATCGTTCAACTCGATGTACATGATGGCTGACTCCGGTGCCCGGGGTTCTGCTGCTCAGATTCGTCAGCTGGCCGGTATGCGTGGTCTGATGGCCAAGCCGGACGGCTCGATCATCGAGACGCCGATCACTGCGAACTTCCGTGAAGGCCTGAGCGTACTTCAGTACTTCATCTCGACTCACGGTGCTCGTAAAGGTCTTGCGGATACCGCGTTGAAAACCGCTAACTCCGGTTACCTGACCCGTCGTCTGGTGGACGTTGCACAGGATCTGGTCGTTACCGAAGTTGACTGCGGTACCGAGCATGGCCTGCTGATGACTCCGCACATTGAAGGCGGTGACGTTGTAGAGCCTCTGGGTGAGCGCGTTCTGGGTCGAGTTATCGCCCGTGACGTATTCAAGCCAGGCACCGAAGACGTTATCGTGCCTGCTGGCACGCTGGTAGACGAGAAGTGGGTCGAGTTCATCGAGCTGAACAGCATCGACGAAGTGATCGTTCGCTCGCCAATCAGCTGTGAAACCCGCTACGGCATCTGCGCCAAGTGCTACGGTCGCGACCTGGCTCGTGGTCATCAGGTCAACATCGGTGAAGCTGTCGGCGTTATCGCTGCCCAGTCGATCGGTGAGCCTGGTACCCAGCTGACAATGCGTACGTTCCACATCGGTGGTGCTGCAAGCCGTACTTCGGCTGCCGACAGCGTCCAGGTCAAGAACGGCGGTACTGTTCGCCTGCACAACCTGAAACACGTTGAGCGAGTGGATGGCCACCTGGTAGCCGTGTCCCGTTCCGGTGAGCTGGCTATCGCTGATGACTTCGGTCGTGAGCGTGAGCGTTACAAGCTGCCTTACGGTGCAGTGATTTCGGTGAAGGAAGGCGACAAGGTCGACGCTGGTTCGATCGTGGCCAAGTGGGATCCGCATACCCACCCGATCGTTACCGAAATGAAAGGTACCGTGACCTACGTGGGCATGGAAGAAGGCATCACGATCAAGCGTCAGACAGACGAATTGACCGGTATGACCAACATTGAAGTTCTTGATGCCAAGGACCGTCCAGCTGCCGGTAAGGACATTCGTCCTGCCGTCAAGATGGTGGGTCTGGATGGCAAGGATCTGCTGCTGCCAGGTACTGACGTGCCGGCTCAGTACTTCCTGCCAGCAAACGCCCTTGTTGGCGTGGCGGACGGTGCGCAGATCGCGATCGGTGATGTTATCGCTCGTATCCCGCAAGAAACTTCGAAAACCCGTGACATCACCGGTGGTCTGCCGCGTGTTGCCGACCTGTTCGAAGCTCGTCGTCCGAAAGAGGCGTCGATTCTTGCTGAAGTCAGCGGCACCATCGCGTTCGGTAAAGAGACCAAAGGCAAGCGCCGTCTGGTCATCACTCCGAACGACGGTAGCGATCCGTACGAAGAGCTGATCCCGAAATGGCGTCACCTGAACGTGTTCGAAGGTGAGCAGGTCAACCGTGGTGAAGTTATTTCCGACGGTCCTAGCGATCCGCACGACATCCTGCGTCTGCTGGGTGTAAGTGCTCTCGCCAAGTACATCGTCAACGAGATCCAGGACGTTTATCGTCTGCAGGGCGTGAAGATCAACGACAAGCACATCGAGACCATCCTGCGTCAGATGCTGCGTAAAGTTGAAATTGCCGAATCCGGCGATTCCAGTTTCATCAAGGGCGACCAGATGGAGCTGACTCACGTTCTCGTAGAGAACGAGCGTCTGAGCGCGGAAGACAAGTTTGTCTCCAAGTTCACTCGTGTATTGCTGGGTATCACCAAAGCTTCCCTGTCCACCGAGTCGTTCATCTCCGCGGCCTCCTTCCAGGAGACAACCCGCGTACTGACCGAAGCGGCAGTGACCGGCAAGCGTGACTACCTGCGCGGCCTGAAGGAAAACGTAGTCGTGGGTCGTCTGATCCCGGCTGGTACCGGTCTGGCATACCACAGCGAGCGCAAGCGTCGCCGTGATATCGACAAACCGTTGCGTGTCAGCGCGAGCGAAGTAGAAGCCGCTCTGACTGAAGCGTTGAACTCCAGCGGTAATTAAGAGTAAAGCCTCGGCATTTTTCTTCCGGCGACCACAGTTTTTTGCTGTGTTCGCCGGGTGAAGAGGTCGGGGCTTTGTCTTGACTGGGGGCAGGATCCTCTTTAGACTCTTGTACCCCTAAATTTGGCGGGGCTTACGCCCTGTCATTTGCTTTCTTGTAAGACAATAGCGTCGCAAGACAACAGTGGAGCTAGTAGATGGCAACTATCAACCAGCTGGTACGTCAGCCGCGTAAGCGTATCGTCGAGAAATCCGACGTGCCTGCGCTGCAGAACTGCCCGCAACGTCGCGGTGTGTGCACTCGTGTGTATACCACCACGCCGAAAAAACCTAACTCGGCATTGCGTAAAGTCTGCCGTGTGCGCCTGACCAACGGTTTCGAGGTTTCCTCGTACATCGGTGGTGAAGGTCACAACCTGCAAGAGCACAGCGTGGTACTGATCCGTGGCGGTCGTGTAAAAGACTTGCCAGGTGTTCGTTATCACACCGTTCGTGGTTCTTTGGATACTTCCGGCGTTAAAGGTCGTAACCAGGGTCGCTCGAAATACGGTACCAAGAAGCCTAAGTAGTATTCGGCTTCTGATTGAGTTTGCAGATTTCTATTTTTCTGAGTCGATAAGAGTAAGGTCGGACGCATTCCTAAGGGGATGGTGGTTCCGAGCTAACCTGAAGACCGTTTGAGGGCTTATCCATGCCAAGAAGACGCGTAGCAGCCAAGCGCGAAGTGCTTGACGATCCAAAATACGGAAGCCAAATCCTGGCCAAGTTCATGAACCACGTGATGGAAAGCGGCAAGAAAGCCGTTGCCGAGCGTATCGTTTATGGCGCGCTGGACAAGGTTAAAGAACGCAAGAACAGCGACCCCCTGGAAATCTTCGAGAAAGCTCTCGACGCCATCGCTCCGCTGGTCGAAGTGAAGTCGCGCCGTGTAGGCGGTGCTACTTACCAGGTTCCGGTTGAAGTTCGTCCGTCCCGTCGTAATGCATTGGCAATGCGCTGGCTGGTAGACTTCGCGCGCAAGCGTGGCGAAAAGTCTATGGCTCTGCGTTTGGCTGGCGAACTGTTGGACGCCGCCGAAGGTAAAGGTGCTGCAGTTAAGAAGCGTGAAGACGTGCACCGTATGGCTGAAGCTAACAAAGCTTTCTCGCACTACCGCTTCTAATTCCGGCGTCACTAATTTTGCGAGGGCTTTATGGCTCGTACTACTCCGATTAACCGCTACCGTAACATCGGTATCGTTGCTCACGTGGACGCTGGTAAAACCACGACCACCGAGCGCGTCCTTTTTTACACTGGCGTAAACCACAAAATGGGCGAGGTGCATGATGGCGCCGCGACCATGGACTGGATGGTTCAAGAGCAGGAGCGGGGTATTACCATTACTTCCGCTGCAACCACAGCCTTCTGGGCTGGTTCTGCCAAGCAATTCGACAAGTATCGCTTCAACATCATCGATACCCCCGGCCACGTTGACTTCACTATTGAAGTAGAGCGTTCGCTGCGTGTTCTCGACGGTGCTGTCGTGGTTTTCTGCGGTACTTCGGGCGTTGAGCCTCAGTCGGAAACCGTATGGCGTCAAGCCAACAAATACGGCGTTCCGCGTCTTGTTTATGTAAACAAGATGGACCGTGCTGGTGCGAACTTCCTGCGCGTGATCGGTCAGATCAAACAGCGTCTGGGTCACACTCCAGTGCCAATCCAGTTGGCTATCGGTGCAGAAGACAATTTCCAGGGTCAGATCGATCTGATGACCATGGAAGCTGTTTACTGGGATGATGCTGACAAGGGTATGGCTGCTCGTCGCGAGGCGATCCCTGCTGAACTGCAGGAATTGGCTGAAGAGTGGCGCAGCAACATGGTTGAAGCAGCTGCTGAAGCCAACGAAGAGCTGATGAACAAGTACCTCGAAGGCGAAGAGCTTTCCATCGAGGAAATCAAGGGCGCACTGCGTCAGCGCACAATCGCTGGCGAAATCGTTCTTGCTGTTTGTGGTTCTTCCTTCAAGAACAAGGGTGTTCCCCTGGTTCTCGACGCCGTTATCGACTACCTGCCTGCACCAGTCGACATTCCTGCCATCAAGGGTTCCGATCCGGATGACGAGACTGTTGAAATGGAGCGTCATGCAGACGACAACGAGCCGTTCTCGGCTCTGGCGTTCAAGATCGCTACCGACCCATTCGTGGGTACCTTGACCTTTGCCCGCGTTTACTCGGGCGTGTTGAGCTCCGGCGACGGCGTGATCAACTCGGTAAAAGGCAAGAAAGAGCGCGTGGGTCGTATGGTGCAAATGCACGCAAACACCCGTGAAGAGATCAAGGAAGTTCGCGCTGGTGACATCGCGGCCCTGATCGGCATGAAGGACGTCACCACTGGTGATACCCTCTGCTCCGCTGAAAAGCCAATCATCCTGGTTCGTATGGACTTCCCGGAGCCGGTTATTTCGGTTGCCGTTGAGCCAAAAACCAAGGATGACCAGGAAAAAATGGGTATCGCACTGGGCAAGCTTGCTCAGGAAGACCCGTCTTTCCGCGTCAAGACTGATGAAGAGACTGGTCAAACGATCATCTCTGGCATGGGCGAATTGCACCTGGACATCCTGGTTGACCGGATGCGCCGTGAGTTCAACGTCGAAGCCAACATCGGTAAACCACAGGTTTCCTATCGTGAGAAGATCACGAAGGCTTGTGAGATCGAAGGCAAGTTCGTTCGTCAGTCCGGCGGTCGTGGTCAGTTTGGCCATTGCTGGATCCGTTTTGCCCCTGCTGACGAAGGTCAGGAAGGTCTGCAATTCGTGAACGAAGTAGTTGGTGGTGTTGTTCCTAAGGAATACATCCCGGCTATCCAGAAGGGTATCGAAGAGCAGATGAAGAACGGTGTTGTTGCCGGCTATCCGCTGATCGGCCTGAAGGCTACCGTTTTCGATGGTTCTTACCACGACGTCGACTCCAACGAGATGGCGTTCAAGGTGGCGGCCTCCATGGCGACCAAGCAACTGGCTACCAAGGGTGGCGGTGTTGTTCTTGAGCCGATCATGAAGGTTGAAGTTGTAACACCTGAGGACTACATGGGTGACGTGATGGGTGACCTGAACCGTCGTCGTGGTCTGATCCAGGGTATGGAAGATACGGTTTCCGGCAAGGTTATCCGCGCCGAGGTTCCGTTGGGTGAGATGTTCGGTTATGCGACCGACGTCCGCTCCATGTCTCAGGGTCGCGCGAGCTACTCTATGGAATTCTCCAAATACTCCGAAGCTCCGTCGAATGTCGTCGAAGCTATCGTTAAAAAACAAGGCTGATTCAGCCCCTTTAGGCTAGGAGTTCACTGTCGTGGCTAAAGAAAAATTTGAACGTAACAAACCGCACGTCAACGTTGGCACCATCGGTCACGTTGACCATGGTAAAACCACTCTGACCGCTGCTCTGACTCGCGTTTGCTCCGAAGTTTTCGGTTCCGCAAAGGTTGACTTCGACAAGATCGACAGCGCCCCGGAAGAGAAAGCTCGTGGTATCACCATCAACACCGCTCACGTTGAATACGATTCGTCCGTGCGTCACTACGCACACGTTGACTGCCCAGGTCACGCCGACTACGTAAAAAACATGATCACCGGTGCTGCCCAGATGGACGGCGCGATCCTGGTTTGTTCGGCCGCTGATGGTCCGATGCCACAAACTCGTGAGCACATCCTGCTGTCCCGTCAGGTTGGCGTTCCGTACATCGTTGTCTTCCTGAACAAGGCTGACATGGTTGACGACGCTGAGCTGCTGGAACTGGTTGAGATGGAAGTGCGCGATCTGCTGAGCACTTACGACTTCCCGGGCGACGACACTCCGATCATCATCGGTTCGGCTCTGATGGCTCTGAACGGCCAGGACGACAACGAGATGGGTACTTCGGCTGTCAAGAAGCTGGTTGAAACTCTGGACAGCTACATCCCAGAGCCAGAGCGCGCTATCGACAAGCCGTTCCTGATGCCAATCGAAGACGTATTCTCGATCTCCGGTCGCGGTACTGTTGTAACTGGTCGTGTTGAGCGTGGCATCATCAAGATCCAGGAAGAAGTAGAAATCGTAGGTCTGCGTGACACTACCAAAACTACTTGCACTGGCGTTGAGATGTTCCGCAAGCTGCTGGACGAAGGCCGTGCTGGTGAGAACTGCGGCGTTCTGCTGCGTGGCACCAAGCGTGACGACGTTGAGCGTGGCCAGGTTCTGGTCAAGCCAGGCACCGTCAAGCCGCACACTCAGTTCGAAGCTGAAATCTACGTTCTGAGCAAAGAAGAAGGCGGTCGTCACACTCCGTTCTTCAAAGGCTACCGTCCACAGTTCTACTTCCGTACTACCGACGTAACTGGTAGCTGCGAACTGCCGGAAGGCGTTGAGATGGTAATGCCAGGTGATAACGTGAAAGTTTCCGTTACCCTGATCAAGCCAATCGCAATGGAAGACGGTCTGCGTTTCGCTATCCGTGAAGGCGGTCGTACCGTCGGCGCTGGCGTCGTAGCCAAAATCATCGCTTAAGCGTTGATTCAAGAAAAAGCCTCCGCTTGCGGGGGCTTTTTTATTGGGTTGACACTCTGTTAGCTCGTCTATAGAATTGCGCCTCCTTTTAACGGGCGTATTGCGCTCGGTGGGAACAGCAATCTGGAGTCTGAAATCCAATGCAAAATCAGCAAATCCGTATCAGGTTGAAGGCTTTTGACCATCGCCTGATCGACCAATCAACCCAGGAAATCGTGGAAACCGCGAAACGTACTGGTGCTCAGGTGCGTGGTCCAATTCCACTGCCGACCCGTAAAGAGCGGTTCACCGTTCTGGTTTCTCCGCACGTCAACAAAGACGCGCGCGACCAGTACGAGATCCGCACTCATAAGCGCGTTCTGGACATCGTCCAGCCAACGGATAAAACCGTTGATGCTCTTATGAAGCTTGATCTTGCGGCCGGTGTGGAAGTGCAGATCAGCCTCGGCTAAGACTCGGGTCTTAGTCGTGTAACGCTCTGAAATGGGCGGCCATAGCGGGTGAAAGCCCCGTACACTCATGAGGTTTACAACATGACTATTGGTGTAGTCGGTCGTAAATGCGGTATGACCCGTATTTTCACCGAAGAAGGTGTCTCCATTCCGGTCACGGTCATTGAGATCGAGCCGAATCGCGTCACTCAGTTCAAAACCGAAGAAACCGATGGCTATCGTGCAGTGCAAGTCACTGTCGGCGAGCGTCGCGCTTCGCGTGTTACAGCTGCCCAAGCTGGCCACTTCGCCAAGGCGAACGTAGCTGCTGGTCGCACTGTTCTTGAATTCCGTCTTGAAGAAGGCGAATACAAGGCTGGCGATCTGATCAACGCTGAAATCTTCGCTGCTGGTCAACTGGTTGATGTAACCGGTCAGTCCAAAGGTAAAGGCTTCCAGGGTACGATCAAGCGCTGGAATTTCCGTGGTCAGGATAACACCCACGGTAACTCCGTATCCCACCGCGTCCCAGGCTCTATCGGCCAGTGCCAGACTCCTGGTCGTGTATTCAAGGGCAAAAAAATGTCCGGTCATATGGGCGCTGAGCGCGTGACCGTGCAGTCCCTCGAAGTAGTGCGCGTGGACGCTGAACGCAATCTGTTGTTGGTCAAGGGCGCTGTTCCTGGCGCTACTGGCGGCAATCTGGTTGTACGTCCAGCAGCCAAGGCTCGCGGTTAAGGGGAAGCTGACATGCAATTAAATGTAAATGACGCTCAAGCAATCGAAGTTTCCGAACTGACATTTGGCGGCGAATTCAACGAGACACTGGTGCACCAGGCAGTCGTAGCCTACATGGCTGGCGGTCGTCAGGGCAGCAAGCAGCAAAAGACCCGTTCCGACGTTTCCGGTGGCGGTAAGCGCCCATGGCGTCAGAAGGGTACTGGCCGCGCTCGTGCCGGTACTATCCGTAGCCCAATCTGGCGTGGCGGCGGTACCACTTTCGCAGCTCGTCCTCAGGATCACACCCAGAAACTCAACAAGAAGATGTATCGCGCTGCTCTGCGTTCCATCCTTGGTGAGCTGGTCCGTACTGATCGTCTGGTCGTGGTTCAGGACTTCGCTGTCGAAGCACCGAAAACCAAAGATCTGCTGAGCAAGCTGAATGGCATGGGTCTGACCGATGTTCTGATCGTGTCTGACGCTGTTGACCAGAATCTGTACCTGGCTGCTCGTAACCTGCCTCACGTCGATGTACGTGATGTTCAAGGTTCCGATCCAGTTAGTCTGATCGCATACGACAAAGTGTTGATCACTGTGTCGGCCGTGAAGAAATTCGAGGAGCTGCTGGGATGAACCAGGAACGCGTATTTAAAGTTCTACTTGGCCCGCACGTTTCCGAGAAGGCCACGGTTCTGGCTGACAAGAAAGGCCAGTTCGTTTTCAAGGTTGCTACTGACGCAACCAAGCTGGAAATCAAGAAGGCCGTCGAAAGCCTGTTCAGCGTGAAAGTAGAGCGTGTTACTACCCTGAATGTTCTGGGTAAGAGCAAGCGCACTGCTCGCGGTCTGGGCAAGCGTAATGACTGGAAGAAGGCAGTTATCTCCCTTCAGCCAGGCCAAGATCTCGATTTCAGCAGCAGTGCTGAGTAAGGAAGGGGTGCATCATGGCAATCGTTAAATGCAAACCGACTTCCCCTGGCCGCCGTTTTGTGGTCAAGGTGGTCAACCAGGAGCTGCATAAAGGCGCTCCTCACGCACCGCTGCTCGAGAAAAAATCGAAGTCTGGTGGTCGTAACAACAATGGCCGTATCACTACACGTCACGTGGGTGGTGGTCATAAGCAGCATTATCGTTTGGTTGACTTCCGTCGCAACGACAAAGATGGCATCGCTGCCACTGTCGAGCGTATCGAATACGATCCAAACCGTACTGCTCACATCGCTTTGCTGCTGTACGCAGACGGCGAGCGTCGCTACATCATCGCCCCTAAAGGCGTGAGTGCTGGCGACCAGCTGATTGCTGGTGCTCTGGCTCCAATCAAGCCAGGCAACGCTCTTCAACTGCGCAACATTCCAGTTGGTAGCACCGTACACGGCATCGAACTGAAACCAGGTAAAGGCGCACAGATCGCTCGTTCCGCTGGTGCTTCTGCACAGCTGATCGCTCGTGAAGGTGTGTACGTTACTCTGCGTCTTCGCTCCGGTGAGATGCGTAAAGTACTGGCTGAGTGCCGTGCAACGCTTGGTGAAGTCTCGAACTCCGAGCACAGCCTGCGTTCCCTGGGTAAAGCTGGTGCCAAACGCTGGCGTGGCGTTCGCCCAACCGTTCGTGGTGTTGCCATGAACCCGGTTGACCACCCACATGGTGGTGGTGAAGGTCGTACCTCTGGTGGTCGTCATCCGGTATCGCCGTGGGGCTTCCCGACTAAGGGCGCGAAGACTCGTGGTAATAAGCGTACCGACAAAATGATCGTCCGTCGTCGCAAGTAAATAGAGGGATACGACAGTGCCACGTTCTCTGAAAAAAGGTCCTTTTATTGATCTTCACCTACTGAAGAAGATCGAAGTGGCGGCGGAAAAGAACGATCGCAAACCAGTGAAAACCTGGTCGCGTCGTTCGATGATCCTGCCACAAATGGTCGGTCTGACCATTGCTGTGCATAACGGTCGTCAACATGTCCCAGTTCTCGTGAGCGAAGACATGGTCGGCCATAAACTGGGCGAGTTTGCCGGTACCCGCACTTATCGTGGGCACGTGGCAGACAAGAAAGCCAAGCGTTAAGGGGTAAGGAACGATGGAAGTAGCCGCTAAGTTGTCGGGCGCTCGAATCTCCGCCCAGAAAGCCCGCTTGGTCGCCGACCAGATCCGCGGGAAGAAGGTGGGCGAAGCGCTCAACCTGTTGGCTTTCAGCAGTAAGAAAGCCGCCGAGATCCTGAAGAAAGTGCTGGAGTCGGCTGTAGCCAACGCCGAGCATAACGAAGGCGCAGACGTTGATGACCTGAAGGTCTCCACCGTTTTCGTCAACGAAGGGCGTTCGCTGAAGCGCATCATGCCACGTGCCAAAGGCCGTGCTGATCGCATCGTCAAGCGGTCTTGCCATATCACTGTCAAGGTCGCTGACAAGTAACGGAGTCGAAGAGATGGGTCAGAAAGTACATCCCATTGGCATTCGCCTGGGAATCGTCAAGGAGCACACCTCCGTCTGGTACGCAGACGGTCGCACTTACGCAGACTACCTGCTGGCAGATCTGCAGGTGCGTGAGTACCTCCAAGACAAACTAAAAAGCGCGTCCGTAAGCCGTATCGATATCCATCGTCCGGCTCAGACAGCACGCATCACCATCCACACCGCTCGTCCAGGTATCGTTATCGGGAAGAAAGGTGAAGATGTTGAGAAACTGCGTCAGGACCTGACCAAGCAAATGGGTGTGCCTGTGCACATCAATATCGAAGAGATCCGCAAGCCGGAGCTCGACGGTATGCTGGTTGCGCAGAGCGTAGCTCAGCAGCTGGAGCGTCGTGTAATGTTCCGTCGCGCCATGAAGCGCGCTGTACAGAACGCCATGCGCATTGGTGCCAAAGGCATCAAAATCCAAGTGAGCGGTCGTCTCGGCGGTGCTGAAATCGCACGTACTGAATGGTATCGCGAAGGTCGTGTGCCACTGCACACCCTGCGTGCCGACATCGACTATGCCAACTACGAAGCTCACACCACTTATGGTGTGATCGGTGTAAAGGTTTGGATCTTCAAAGGCGAAGTAATTGGTGGTCGCCAAGAAGAACTGAAACCACAAGCACCAGCGCCTCGTAAAAAAGCTGCTAAGTAAGGGGTACGCCAAATGTTGCAACCAAAGCGTACGAAGTTCCGCAAGCAAATGACTGGCCACAACCGTGGTCTGGCATTGCGCGGTAGCAAAGTCAGCTTCGGCGAATTCGCGCTGAAGTCTGTAGCTCGTGGTCGTCTCACCGCTCGTCAGATCGAGTCAGCGCGTCGTGCTCTGACCCGTCACGTTAAACGTGGCGGCAAGATCTGGATCCGTGTATTCCCGGACAAGCCTATTTCCAAAAAGCCCCTCGAAGTTCGTATGGGTAAAGGTAAGGGTAACGTCGAGTACTGGGTTGCCCAGATTCAGCCAGGCAAAGTCCTGTATGAAATCGAGGGTGTTACTGAAGAGCTGGCGCGTGAGGCTTTCGCCCTGGCTGCTGCAAAGCTGCCGCTCGCCACCTCCTTTGTTAAGCGGACGGTGATGTGATGAAAGCGAATGAACTTCGTGAAAAATCAGCACAGCAGCTGAACGAGCAACTGCTCGGCCTGCTGCGCGACCAGTTCAATCTGCGTATGCAGAAAGCAACTGGCCAGTTGGGGCAGTCTCACCTGCTCTCGCAAGTTAAGCGTGACATCGCTCGCGTGAAGACTGTGCTCAACCAGCAGGCAGGTAAGTAATCATGGCTGAAGCCGAAAAAACCGTCCGTACGCTGACTGGCCGTGTTGTCAGCGACAAGATGGACAAGACCATCACCGTTCTGATTGAGCGTCGCGTAAAGCACCCGATCTACGGTAAATACGTTAAGCGTTCGACTAAGCTGCACGCGCACGACGAAACCAATCAGTGCCATATCGGCGACAAAGTCACTATTCGTGAAACTCGTCCGGTAGCCAAGACCAAGTCTTGGGCATTGGTTGATATCCTCGAACGCGCTGTGGAAGTCTAAGGACTAGGGGTCGGAGAAATTATATGATTCAGACTCAATCCATGCTCGATGTGGCCGATAACAGCGGCGCTCGCCGCGTTATGTGCATCAAGGTGCTGGGTGGCTCCCATCGTCGTTACGCTGGTATCGGTGACATCATCAAAGTGACCGTCAAGGAAGCAATTCCGCGCGGTAAGGTGAAAAAAGGCCAAGTGATGACTGCTGTTGTAGTCCGCACTCGCCATGGTGTTCGTCGTGCAGACGGCTCCATCATCCGCTTCGATGGCAACGCTGCTGTTCTTCTGAACAACAAGCAAGAGCCGATCGGTACCCGTATCTTTGGGCCAGTGACCCGTGAACTTCGTACTGAGAAGTTCATGAAGATCGTCTCGCTCGCCCCAGAAGTTCTGTAAGGAGATCCGACATGCAAAAGATTCGTCGTGACGACGAGATCATCGTGATCGCCGGCAAAGACAAAGGTAAGCGCGGTAAGGTGCTCAAGGTTCTCGCTGACGACCGTCTGGTCGTTGGTGGGATCAACCTGGTGAAGCGTCATACCAAGCCAAACCCGATGTCGGGCGTACAGGGCGGTATCGTCGAGAAAGAAGCGCCATTGCACGCTTCCAACGTCGCCATTTTCAACGGCGCAACCAACAAGGCTGACCGCGTTGGTTTCAAAGTTGAAGACGGCAAGAAAATTCGTGTCTTCAAGTCGACCCAAAAAGCGGTTGATGCTTGAACACTGCTAGGTAGAAGACCATGGCACGACTAAAAGAGATTTACCGGAAGGAAATCGCTCCGAAGCTTAAGGAAGAACTTAAGCTGGCGAACGTGATGGAAGTTCCGCGCGTTACCAAAATCACCCTGAACATGGGTCTGGGCGAAGCGATCGGCGACAAAAAAGTCATCGAGCACGCTGTTGCTGACCTGGAAAAGATCACCGGTCAAAAAGTTGTTGTGACTTACGCTCGGAAATCCATCGCTGGCTTTAAAGTCCGTGAAGGTTGGCCGATCGGCGTCAAAGTAACTCTGCGCCGCGATCGTATGTACGAGTTCCTGGATCGTCTGCTGTCGATCTCCCTGCCTCGGGTTCGCGACTTCCGCGGCCTGAATGCCAAGTCCTTCGATGGTCGTGGCAACTACAGCATGGGCGTAAAAGAGCAGATCATCTTCCCGGAAATCGACTACGACAAGATCGATGCTCTCCGCGGTCTGGACATTACCCTGACCACCACTGCCAAGAACGATGATGAAGGTCGCGCACTGCTGCGTGCTTTCAAATTCCCGTTCCGCAACTGATTGGAGTAGGAAAATGGCCAAGAAGAGCATGAAAAACCGTGAGCTGAAGCGTCAGCTCACCGTTGCCAAGTTCGCCGTGAAGCGTGCAGCGCTCAAAGCAATCATCGTTGATCTGAACGCAAGTCCAGAAGCGCGTTGGGAAGCTACCGTAGCTCTGCAGAAGCAACCACGTGACGCAAGCGCTTCGCGCATGCGCAACCGTTGCCGCATCACCGGTCGTCCACACGGCGTCTATCGCAAGTTCGGCCTGGGCCGTAACAAGCTGCGTGAAGCAGCAATGCGTGGCGACGTACCGGGTCTGGTTAAAGCCAGCTGGTAAGACGTACCTCTCGCTACCTGTCGTCGGTTTCGCAAGAAATCGATGCCAGGTGAGTCGGGAAATCAAATCAAGCCCCTTTTGGGGCTTGATTCGTTTCTGCGGTAGGACTAGAATTGCCGGCTCGCCTGAGCCCGTGTTTTTACTTGCCCGGAATATCTCGGCGACAAGCTGTAGCCGCAAGGCTAATTATTTTGTATTAGGAGCGTCTAGCCCATGAGTATGCAGGACCCGTTAGCGGACATGCTAACTCGTATCCGTAATGCCCAGATGGCTGAAAAGCCCGTCGTAAGCATGCCATCTTCCACGTTGAAGGTTGCTGTAGCCAAAGTCCTGAAAGACGAGGGTTACATTGCGGGTTATCAGATCAGCAGCGAAATCAAGCCACTGCTGTCCATCGAGCTGAAGTACTTCGAAGGCCGTCCAGTCATCGAAGAAGTGAAGCGCGTCAGCCGCCCAGGCTTGCGTCAGTACAAGTCCTCCGATGATCTGCCGAAAGTTCGTGGCGGTCTTGGTGTGTCTATCGTCTCCACCAACAAAGGTGTGATGACGGATCGTGCTGCGCGCGCTGCCGGTGTCGGTGGCGAAGTGCTTTGCACTGTGTTCTAAGGGGGGATAAGCATGTCACGCGTAGCTAAGAACCCCGTTAAGTTGCCAGCCGGTGTCGAAGTCAAATTCGTTGGCCAGCAGCTTTCGGTGAAGGGTGCCAAGGGTACTCTGGAACTGAACGTCCATTCGTCCGTTGAAATTGTTGAAGAAGCTGGTGAGCTGCGTTTCGCTGCTCGCAATGGCGATCAACAGACTCGCGCAATGGCAGGCACAACTCGTGCACTGGTTAACAACATGGTCCAGGGCGTAAGCCAAGGCTTCGAGCGCAAGCTCCAGCTGGTCGGTGTTGGTTACAAAGCGCAAGCAAAAGGCTCGGTCCTGAACCTGGCACTTGGCTTCTCGCACCCGGTGGATTACGAATTGCCGAATGGCATTACCGCTGAGACCCCCAACCAAACCGATATCTTCATTCGTGGTATCGACAAGCAGTTGGTTGGTCAAGTGGCCGCTGAGATCCGCGACTTCCGCCGTCCTGAGCCGTACAAAGGCAAAGGTGTGCGTTACGCAGACGAAGTCGTCCGCCGTAAAGAAGCCAAGAAGAAGTAGGGCATAGCAAATGACCGTCAAAAAAGTTACCCGACTGCGTCGCGCTCGCAAAGCACGCCTGAAAATGCACGAACTAGAAGTCGTGCGTCTCTGCGTGCACCGCTCTTCGCAGCACATTTATGCCCAGGTCATTTCGGCCGACGGCAGCAAAGTCCTGGCAAGCGCCTCGACTTTGGACAAAGAACTGCGTGATGGCGCCACTGGCAACATCGACGCGGCCACTAAGGTTGGCAAGCTGGTCGCCGAGCGTGCAAAAGCCGCTGGCGTATCGCAAGTGGCTTTCGACCGTTCTGGCTTCAAGTACCACGGCCGTGTCAAAGCGCTGGCTGATGCTGCTCGTGAAGGCGGGCTGGAGTTCTAAGTTATGGCAAATAACGACCAAAAACGCGACGAAGGCTACATCGAGAAGCTGGTTCAAGTTAACCGCGTGGCCAAAACCGTAAAAGGCGGCCGTATCTTCACTTTCACTGCGTTGACCGTAGTAGGTGATGGTAAAGGGCGTGTTGGCTTCGGCCGTGGCAAGTCACGTGAAGTGCCTGCTGCAATCCAGAAAGCGATGGAAGCTGCTCGCCGCAACATGATCCAAGTCGATCTGAACGGCACTACTCTGCAGTACGCAATGAAGTCTGCCCATGGCGCTTCGAAGGTGTACATGCAGCCTGCTTCTGAAGGTACCGGTATCATCGCTGGCGGCGCTATGCGCGCAGTGCTGGAAGTTGCTGGTGTTCAGAACGTATTGGCCAAGTGCTACGGCTCTACTAACCCGGTAAACGTGGTTCACGCCACTTTCAAGGGTCTGAAGGGCATGCAGTCTCCTGAGTCCATCGCTGCCAAACGTGGCAAGCGTGTTGAGGAGATCATCTGATCATGGCTACCGTTAAAGTAACGCTGATCAAAAGCACCGCCGGCCGTCTCCCTAACCACAAACTGTGCGTTAAGGGTCTGGGTCTGCGTCGCATCGGTCACACTGTAGAAGTCCTGGATACTCCCGAGAATCGCGGGATGATCAACAAGGCTTACTACATGCTGCGAGTCGAGGGTTAATCGATGAAACTCAATGATCTGAGTCCAGCGCCGGGTTCCCGTCGCGAAAAGCATCGTCCGGGCCGTGGTATCGGTAGTGGTTTGGGTAAGACTGGTGGCCGTGGTCACAAAGGTCAGACCTCCCGCTCCGGTGGCACCATTGCTCCGGGCTTTGAAGGCGGCCAACAGCCGTTGCATCGTCGTCTGCCAAAATTCGGTTTCGTTTCCCTGAAAGCCATGGACCGCGCAGAAGTGCGTCTGTCCGAGCTGGCCAAAGTGGAAGGCGACATCGTAACTGTGCAGTCTCTGAAGGATGCCAACGTGATTAACCAAAACGTACAGCGTGTGAAAATCATGCTGTCCGGCGAAGTTACTCGCGCTGTCACCATCAAAGGTATCGCAGCCACCAAAGGTGCGCGTGCGGCTATCGAAGCAGCTGGCGGCAAGTTCGAGGAATAAATGGCTAAGCAAGGTGCTCTCTCTGCGCTCGGCAAAGGCGGTATGTCTGAACTCTGGGCTCGTCTGCGTTTTCTGTTCCTGGCGATTATCGTCTACCGAATAGGCGCACACATCCCGGTTCCAGGTATCAACCCGGATCGACTCGCAGACCTGTTTCGACAGAATGAGGGGACCATTCTTAGCTTGTTCAACATGTTTTCCGGCGGCGCGCTGGAGCGGATGAGCATTTTTGCACTGGGGATCATGCCGTACATTTCGGCATCGATCATCATGCAATTGATGACCGCCGTCAGCCCGCAGCTGGAGCAGTTGAAGAAGGAAGGTGAAGCTGGCCGTCGCAAGATCAGCCAGTACACCCGCTACGGCACCGTCGTCCTGGCATTGGTTCAAGCTATCGGCATGTCCGTTGGCCTGGCCAGTCAGGGCGTTGCTTTCTCTGCAGATATCGGCTTCCACTTCGTGGCTGTCACCACCTTCGTGGCTGGTGCAATGTTCATGATGTGGCTGGGCGAGCAGATTACCGAGCGCGGTGTTGGCAACGGTATCTCGATGTTGATTTTCGCAGGTATCGTCGCCGGTCTTCCGAGAGCGATCGGGCAGTCTTTCGAGTCTGCACGCACGGGTGATATCAATATCTTCGCCCTGGTCGCGATCGGTTTGCTGGCAGTAGCGATCATCGGTTTCGTGGTGTTCATTGAGCGTGGTCAGCGTCGTATTGCTGTTCACTACGCCAAGCGTCAGCAGGGCCGCAAGGTCTTCGCTGCGCAGACCAGCCACTTGCCGCTGAAAGTGAACATGGCTGGTGTTATTCCTGCCATTTTCGCGAGCAGCATCTTGCTGTTCCCGGCTTCGCTGGGTTCCTGGTTCGGTCAGTCTGAAGGTATGGGCTGGTTGCAGGACATCTCGCAGTCGATCGCTCCTGGTCAGCCGTTGAATATTCTGCTGTTTAGTGCAGGGATTATTTTCTTCTGCTTCTTCTATACGGCGTTGATGTTCAATCCGAAAGACGTAGCGGAAAACCTGAAGAAGTCCGGTGCCTTTATTCCGGGTATCCGTCCAGGTGAGCAGTCGGCACGCTATATTGATGGCGTCCTGACCCGCTTGACCATGTTCGGTGCTCTTTATATGACGGCCGTGTGCCTGCTTCCCCAGTTTCTGGTGGTTGCGGCAAACGTACCGTTCTACCTTGGCGGGACCTCGTTGCTGATCGTGGTCGTGGTTGTGATGGACTTTATGTCGCAAGTGCAATCTCACCTCGTTTCGCACCAGTATGAATCCCTGATGAAGAAAGCCAACCTGAAGGGTTACGGCAGCGGCGGCGGAATGCTGCGCTGAGGTACCCATAAGGTTCGAGGAGTTGGTGATGAAAGTTCGTGCATCGGTGAAAAAGCTGTGCCGTAACTGCAAGATTATTCGCCGCGAAGGTGTGGTTCGAGTAATTTGCAGCGCGGAACCACGTCATAAGCAGCGCCAAGGCTGATTGTGATTTGTGCTTAAGCCCAGCAGCTAGTGCGCTGCTGGGTTGATTATTTGTTCCTACAGCGATATTATCTCGCGCCCTATTTCTTGGCTTCCGGGGCGTAGGTAGCTGTCAATTGGAGTCCCACTGAATGGCCCGTATTGCAGGCGTTAACATTCCAGATAACAAGCATACTGTTATCTCGCTGACCTACATCTATGGTGTTGGTCGCACAACTGCACAGAAAATTTGTGCAACCACTGGGGTTAACCCAGCGGCAAAGATCAAAGATCTGAGCGACGAGCAGATTGAACAGCTGCGTGGCGAAGTGGCGAAGTTCACCACTGAAGGTGACCTGCGTCGCGAAATCAACATGAAAATCAAGCGCTTGATGGATTTGGGCTGCTACCGCGGTCTGCGTCATCGTCGTGGTCTGCCAGTACGCGGTCAGCGTACCAAGACCAACGCGCGTACTCGCAAAGGTCCGCGTAAGCCGATCCGCAAGTAATCGCTCCAGCGTTTCGACAGGAATTTAGTCATGGCAAAACCTGCTGCTCGTCCTCGTAAAAAAGTTAAAAAGACAGTGGTTGATGGCATCGCCCACATCCACGCGTCGTTTAACAACACAATCGTCACCATTACCGATCGTCAAGGTAACGCTCTTTCCTGGGCTACCTCCGGCGGTTCGGGTTTCCGTGGTTCACGCAAGTCCACCCCGTTCGCTGCTCAAGTAGCTGCCGAGCGTGCTGGTCAAGCCGCGCTGGAGTACGGTCTGAAAAACCTCGACGTCAATGTCAAGGGTCCAGGCCCAGGTCGTGAATCCGCTGTCCGTGCATTGAACGGCTGTGGCTATAAGATCGCCAGCATCACCGACGTGACGCCAATCCCGCACAACGGGTGCCGTCCGCCGAAGAAGCGCCGCGTGTAATCCAGGAGACTGTAAGAAATGGCTCGTTACATTGGTCCAAAATGCAAACTTGCTCGTCGTGAAGGCACCGATCTCTTTCTGAAGAGCGGCGTTCGCGCTATCGAATCCAAGTGCAACATCGAAGCAGCTCCAGGCATCCACGGCCAACGCCGCGGTCGTCAGTCCGATTACGGTACTCAGCTGCGTGAAAAGCAAAAAGTCCGTCGTATCTACGGCGTTCTCGAGCGTCAGTTCAGCGGCTACTACAAAGAAGCTGCAGGCAAGAAAGGCGCAACAGGCGAAAACCTGCTGCAATTGCTCGAATGCCGTCTGGACAACGTTGTATATCGTATGGGCTTCGGCTCGACTCGTGCCGAATCCCGTCAACTGGTTTCGCACAAGTCGATCAGCGTCAACGGCAAAACCGTTAACGTTCCTTCTTACCAGGTTCGTGCTGGTGACGTAGTCGCTATTCGCGAGAAGGCCAAGAACCAACTGCGTATTGTCCAGGCTCTCGATCTGTGTGCCCAACGTGGCCGCGTAGAATGGGTAGAAGTAGACACTGAGAAGAAATCGGGCGTTTTCAAGAACGTTCCAGCTCGCAGTGATCTATCCGCCGACATCAACGAAAGCCTGATTGTCGAGCTCTACTCCAAGTAAGGGCTAGAAAATAGGTGCATCCATGCAGATTTCGGTAAATGAGTTCCTGACACCCCGCCACATTGATGTGCAGGTTGTCAGTCCAACCCGCGCCAAGATTACTCTCGAGCCTCTCGAGCGTGGTTTTGGCCATACCCTGGGCAACGCGCTTCGCCGCATTCTGTTGTCCTCCATGCCCGGCTGTGCAGTAGTCGAGGCCGAGATTGACGGTGTACTCCATGAGTACAGCGCCATCGAAGGTGTACAGGAAGACGTCATTGAAATCCTGTTGAACCTTAAAGGTCTGGCTATCAAGCTGCACGGTCGAGACGAAGTTACGCTGACCTTGTCGAAGAAGGGTTCGGGGGTGGTTACCGCTGCCGATATTCAGCTGGATCATGATGTCGAGATCGTTAATCCCGATCACGTAATCGCTAACCTGGCGTCTAACGGCGCCTTGAACATGAAGCTCGTAGTAGCTCGTGGTCGTGGTTATGAACCGGCAGACTCGCGTCAGAGCGATGAAGACGAAAGCCGCAGCATTGGTCGTCTGCAGCTTGACTCTTCGTTCAGCCCAGTACGTCGCATCGCCTACGAGGTGCAAAACGCCCGTGTCGAGCAGCGTACCAACCTGGACAAGCTGGTTATTGATATGGAAACCAACGGTACTCTGGATCCTGAAGAGGCTATACGTCGTGCTGCAACCATTCTGCAACAGCAGTTGGCTGCGTTCGTCGACCTCAAAGGTGACAGCGAACCAGTGGTAATCGAACAGGAAGATGAGATCGATCCGATCCTCCTCCGTCCGGTTGACGATTTGGAACTGACCGTGCGTTCGGCCAACTGCCTTAAGGCGGAGAACATTTACTACATCGGCGACCTGATTCAGCGTACCGAAGTAGAACTGTTGAAGACTCCGAACCTGGGCAAGAAATCCTTGACCGAGATCAAGGATGTCCTGGCTTCTCGTGGTCTTTCCCTCGGCATGCGCCTCGACAACTGGCCGCCTGCAAGTCTTAAGAAGGACGACAAGGCGACTGCCTGATCGTCGTAATCACCGAACGTTGTGTTTGGTAAGGAATGAACCATGCGTCATCGTAAAAGTGGACGTCACCTGAGCCGTACCAGCTCTCACCGCAAGGCCATGTTCCAGAACATGGCGGTGTCGCTGTTCGAGCACGAGCTGATCAAAACTACCCTGCCGAAAGCCAAGGAACTGCGCCGCGTTGCCGAGCCGCTGATCACTCTGGCCAAGGTAGACAGCGTTGCTAACCGTCGTTTGGCTTTCGACCGTACTCGTTCGAAAGAAATCGTTGGTAAGCTGTTCAACGATCTGGGCAAGCGCTATGCAACCCGTCAGGGCGGCTACCTGCGTATCCTCAAGTGCGGTTTCCGCGCTGGCGACAACGCGCCTATGGCGTACGTCGAGCTGGTTGATCGTCCTGTCGGTGGTGTTGTAGAAGCTGCTGAATAAGACGTCAGTCTGAACAAAGAACCGGGCCTTGTGCCCGGTTTTTTGTTTTTGAAATTCGTAAAAACTATCAACTCGCATAATTTAATAAATTTGAGAGTGTTTCAGTTCTGACCAATAATCCTCCCCAGACCATTAGCCAGCCTATAAGACTGAGGAAGAATCCAATGAGCCAGACCAAAACGCTTACCACTGCCAGTGGCGCGCCTGTCGCGGACAACCAGAACTCTCGCTCCGCCGGTCCTCGTGGCCCGTTGCTGCTGGATGACTTTCACCTGATCGAGAAGCTTGCTCACTTCAACCGCGAGAACATCCCTGAGCGTCGCGTACACGCCAAGGGCTCGGGTGCTCACGGTACTTTCACAGTCACCCGCGACATTACCCAATACTCCAGCGCCAAGCTCTTCGAGTCGATCGGCAAGCAGACGCCTATATTCCTGCGCTTCTCTACGGTCGGTGGTGAGCGTGGTTCGGCTGACACCGAGCGTGACCCGCGTGGTTTCGCTGTGAAGTTTTACACCGAAGAAGGTAACTGGGACATCGTGGGTAACAACACGCCGGTGTTCTTCATTCGCGACCCGCTGAAATTCCCGGACTTCATCCACACCCAGAAACGTCTGCCGCAGAGCAACCTGAAAAGCGCGCAAATGATGTGGGACTTCTGGTCGTACTCTCCAGAAGCGTTGCACCAGATCACCATCCTGTTCTCGGATCGCGGCATCCCTGATGGCTACCGCCACATGCATGGCTTCGGTAGCCACACTTACAGCCTGATCAGCGCTGCGGGTGAGCGTCACTGGGTCAAATGGCACTACAAGTCCAAGCAGGGCATCAAGAACCTGACGCCAGCTGACGCTGCACGTCTGGCAGGTACTGACCCGGATTACGCACAGCGCGACCTGTTCACCGCCATTGAACGTGGTGATTTCCCGAAATGGCAGGTGTGCATCCAGTTGATGAGTGAAGCTCAGGCTGCCAACCATCACGAGAATCCCTTCGACGTGACCAAGACCTGGTCGCAGAAAGAGTTCCCGTTGATCGAAGTCGGTGAACTGGAGCTCAACCGTAACCCGCTCAACTATTTCGCTGAAGTCGAGCAGGCTGCTTTCGGTCCGAGCAACATGGTGCCTGGCGTAGGGCTGTCGCCTGATCGCATGCTCCAGGGGCGTGTGTTCGCTTACGCCGATGCTCATCGCTACCGTGTAGGCACCAACCACCAGCATTTGCCGATCAATGCTGCGAAAAGTCCGGTAAACAGCTATCAGCGTGACGGCGCCATGGCGCTTGGCATTAACGGCGGTGCAGCTCCGAACTACGAGCCAAACAGCTACGGCGATGCGCCAAAGCAGGCGCCTCGTTATGCCGAGCCGGCTCTGGCGTTGAGTGGTGCTGCCGATCGTCACGATCATCGTGAGGACACCGATTACTACAGTCAGGCTGGCAAGTTGTTCAACCTCATGGACGCCGACCAGAAGGCATTGCTGATCAGCAATATTGCCGGCGCAATGCAGGGCGTTTCCAGTGATGTGGTGCAGCGCCAGTTGCAGTACTTCTTCCAGGCCGACCCGGCTTATGGCGAAGGTATTGCCAAAGCCCTGGGCGTCAAACTGGGCTAACTCGAAGTGAGAAACAGAACCGCCCTCATTTGGGCGGTTTTTCGCTTCTTATAGGCCGTTTTTCGCCGCTTTTTATTGGATTATTGCGTTTTTGGAAGTGACCTGACAGTCAGCTTGGTTCAAACTATGGCCTTTCAGCAGGGAGATCTGGTGCGATGCAAGGCCATCCAGAAGTAATCGATTATCTGAACACGTTGCTCACTGGCGAATTGGCTGCTCGTGACCAATATTTCATCCATTCGCGCATGTACGAAGATTGGGGTTTCGCCAAGCTCTACGAACGTATCAATCATGAAATGGAAGAAGAGGCGCAACACGCCGATGCCCTGATTCGCCGTATCCTGATGCTCGAAGGCACGCCTCGCATGCGTCCGGACGATCTGGAAATCGGTACGACTGTGCCTGAAATGCTCGCCAACGACCTGCGTCTTGAATACAAGGTGCGTGCTGCGCTGTGCAAAGGCATCGAGCTGTGCGAACTGCACAAGGATTACATCAGCCGCGACATCCTGCGTCTGCAGCTGGCTGACACCGAAGAAGATCACACCTACTGGCTGGAGCAGCAGATGGGTCTGATCAAGGCTATCGGTCTGGAAAACTATCTGCAGTCGCAGTTCTGATTCCACAGCCCGTATAGCAAAAAGCCCCTGCACACTCATGTGGCAGGGGCTTTTTCATGTTGCGTGTTTACGCAATCCGCCGACTCAAGCGCGGTCCCTTATCAGAAGGGGCTTGAGATAGTGGCCGGTATAGGATTGCTCCATCTCCGCGACTTCTTCTGGCGTACCGGTGGCGATAATCTGCCCACCCCTTGAACCACCTTCCGGACCGAGATCCACCAGCCAGTCGGCTGTCTTGATGACGTCCAGGTTGTGCTCGATCACGACCACTGTGTTTCCGTGATCCCGCAGACGATGCAAGACATCGAGCAATTGCTGGATATCGGCAAAGTGCAGACCGGTGGTGGGTTCGTCGAGAATATACAGTGTCTTGCCTGTATCACGCTTGGAAAGCTCGCGAGACAGCTTGACCCGTTGTGCTTCACCGCCCGACAAGGTTGTCGCCGACTGCCCCAGCTTGATGTATGAAAGCCCCACATCCATCAACGTCTGGAGCTTGCGCGCCAGAGCCGGAACGGCATCGAAGAACTCACGAGCCTCTTCGATGGTCATTTCCAGTACTTCGTGGATGTTCTTGCCCTTGTATTTGATTTCAAGGGTTTCGCGGTTGTAGCGCTTGCTCTTGCACACGTCGCAGGGCACGTAAATGTCCGGCAGGAAGTGCATCTCGACCTTGATCAGGCCATCACCCTGGCACGCCTCACAGCGTCCGCCCTTGACGTTGAACGAGAAGCGCCCCGGGCCGTAGCCGCGAGAGCGGGATTCCGGCACGCCGGCAAACAGTTCACGAATCGGCGTAAACAGACCGGTGTAGGTCGCCGGGTTCGAGCGTGGCGTACGGCCGATGGGACTCTGGTCGATGTCCACAACCTTGTCCAGATGCTGCAGGCCATTGATGCTGTCGTGGGTCGCGGCTTCAAGCGTTGTCGCGCCGTTGAGTGCGGTGGCGCTGAGCGGGAACAGGGTGTTGTTGATCAGCGTCGACTTGCCCGAGCCGGAAACACCGGTCACGCAGGTCAGCAGGCCAATTGGAATATCCAGGTTCACATTGCGCAGGTTATTGCCGCGTGCGCCCTTGAGCGTGAGCGACAGCTTCTTGTTGCGCGGTGTGCGCTTGGCGGGTACTTCAATCTTGACCCGGCCTGACAGGTATTTGCCGGTCAGGGAATCAGGATGCCCCATCACCTCGTCAGGCGTACCCTCAGCGACGATATTACCGCCATGCACGCCAGCGCCCGGGCCGATGTCCACGACATAGTCCGCCAGGCGGATAGCGTCTTCATCGTGCTCGACCACGATCACGGTATTGCCGATATCCCGCAGATGCTTGAGCGTGCCCAGCAAGCGATCGTTATCGCGTTGATGCAGGCCGATAGATGGCTCGTCGAGAATGTACATCACACCCACCAGGCCAGCACCGATCTGGCTCGCCAGCCGGATGCGCTGTGCCTCGCCGCCGGAGAGCGTGTCGGCGCTGCGATCCAGGGTCAGGTAATCCAGTCCGACATTGACCAGGAACTGCAGACGCTCGCGGATCTCCTTGAGAATCTTGTCGGCAATCTCGCCACGACGTCCGGTCAGCTTCAGACCGCTGAAATAATCAGTGGCATCGCCAATCGGCAGGTTGGTGACTGCAGGGAGAGTTTTCTCGCCGACCCACACGTGACGCGCTTCGCGACGCAGGCGAGTGCCACGGCAGTCCGGGCAAGGCTGAGTACCGAGGAACTTGGCCAGTTCTTCACGAACCGTTGCCGATTCAGTTTCCCGGTAACGGCGCTCAAGGTTCGGCACGATGCCTTCAAACGGATGCGCACGTTTGACGATATCCCCGCGATCATTGAGGTAACGGAAATCGACATTCTGTGTGCCGCTGCCGTTGAGCAGGATTTTCTGTGTTTCGGCAGCCAGCTCCTTGAACGGTACTTCCAGGCTGAAATCGTAGTGCTTGGACAGCGAGCCCAGCATCTGGAAGTAATAGACGTTACGCCTGTCCCAGCCGCGTATTGCGCCTTCTGCCAGCGTCAGTTCGGCATTGACCAATCGCTTCACATCGAAGAACTGCTTCACGCCCAGGCCGTCACACGTCGGGCACGCGCCGGCCGGGTTGTTGAAGGAGAACAGCTTGGGTTCCAGCTCGCTGATGGCATGGCCGCAGACCGGGCAGGCAAAGCGTGCGGAGAAGATGATCTCTTCGCCAGGCTCATCGTCCATGGGCGCGACCAGCGCAATGCCGTCGGCCAGCTTCAGGGCCGTTTCGAAGGATTCTGCCAGACGCTGCTGCAAGTCCGGACGCACCTTGAAGCGATCTACGACCACATCAATGGAGTGCTTTTTCTGTTTATCCAGCTTGGGCAGTTCGTCTAGCTCGAACAGCTTGCCGTTGACCCGAGCCCGGACGAAGCCTTGAGCACGCAATTCCTCGAACACCGAAAGATGCTCACCCTTGCGCTCACGGATGACCGGGGCCAGCAGCATCAATTTGCTGCCTTCGGGTTGTGCGAGCACCAGGTCGACCATCTGGCTGACCGTCTGGGCCTCCAGCGGAATATCGTGATCCGGGCAGCGAGGTTGACCGACTCGCGCATACAGCAAGCGCAGGTAGTCGTAGATCTCGGTAATGGTGCCGACGGTCGAACGCGGGTTGTGAGAAGTGGATTTCTGCTCGATGGAAATCGCAGGCGACAGGCCTTCGATGGTGTCCACGTCCGGTTTTTCCATCATCGACAGAAACTGGCGGGCGTAGGCTGAAAGAGATTCGACATAACGACGCTGGCCTTCGGCATACAGCGTATCGAATGCCAGCGATGACTTGCCGGAGCCGGACAGGCCGGTAATAACGATCAGTTTGTCGCGCGGAAGGGTCAGGTCTATGTTTTTCAGGTTGTGGGTTCGTGCCCCACGTATCAGGATCTTGTCCACTGCGGCCTCGCTTGGCGGGCATAAACATCGGAGTATACGGCTGCATGCCATTACGCGGCAAAGCGTCGCGTACATCTCGTGTATGTGCTGTACCACGATGGGACTGGTAGAATCGCCGCCGGTTCACACGAGGTTTTTCCATGCACGATCCCTATAGCGAACGGATGAGTAGCGGTGAGACACGCGCAGCAGGCGGTCTGGCCCTGGTATTCGCTTTCCGAATGCTTGGCATGTTCATGGTTCTGCCGGTCCTGGCGACCTACGGCATGGACCTGGCTGGCGCTAGCCCGGCTCTTATTGGCCTGGCCATCGGCGCCTACGGATTGACCCAGGCCGTTTTGCAGATCCCGTTCGGCGTCATCTCCGACCGGATCGGACGACGACCGGTGATTTACCTGGGCCTGATCGTTTTTGCTGTAGGTAGCCTGGTGGCCGCCAATGCCGATTCGATCTGGGGCGTCATCATCGGGCGGGTCCTGCAAGGTGCTGGTGCCATATCCGCGGCGGTCATGGCCTTGCTGTCTGACCTGACGCGCGAGCAGCATCGCACCAAGGCCATGGCCATGATCGGCATGACCATCGGTCTGTCGTTCGCTGTCGCCATGGTGGTGGGACCTTTGCTGACCGGTGCGTTCGGTCTGTCGGGGCTGTTTCTGGCGACGGGAGGCATGGCGCTGCTGGGAGTGTTGATCGTGGCGTTCGTCGTCCCGAAAGCCAATGGTCCGTTGTTGCACCGTGAGTCGGGCGTGGCGAAACAGGCATTGGGTGCGACCCTGCGTCACCCGGACCTGCTGCGTCTGGATTTGGGTATCTTCGTGTTGCACGCGATGCTGATGTCCAGTTTCGTCGCATTACCGCTGGCGCTGGTGGAAAAAGCAGGTCTGCCCAAGGAACAGCACTGGTGGGTCTACCTCACGGCGTTGCTGATCTCTTTCTTCGCGATGATCCCGTTCATCATTTACGGAGAAAAAAAGCGTCAGATGAAGCGCGTGTTGCTCGGCGCCGTCACAGTTCTGATGCTCTCTGAGCTATCCTTCTGGGCATTCGGCGACACGCTGCGGGCGCTGGTGATAGGGACAGTGGTATTCTTTACCGCGTTCAACCTGCTGGAAGCGTCCTTGCCGTCACTGATCAGCAAAGTATCGCCGGCTGGCGGAAAAGGCACGGCGATGGGAGTTTATTCAACCAGCCAGTTCCTTGGTTCGGCTGCAGGTGGGATACTCGGCGGCTGGTTGTTCCAGCATGGTGGGCTCGACGTGGTTTTCCTGGGAGGCGCCGGCATGGCCGCCATCTGGCTTGCCTTTGCGGTAACCATGCGTGAACCGCCTTACGTGACGAGCCTGCGCCTGCCGTTGTCAGCCGAGGCCCAGCGTGAAGCAGGCCTGGCAGAACGTTTAATGTCCGTAGCAGGCGTGACGGATGCAGTGGTGGTCGCAGAAGAGTGCGCCATCTATATCAAACTCGATACAAAATTATTGGATCGTGCGTCTCTGGAAAAGCTGGTCAACCCGGCAACCGAAACGTGCGAAGCCTAGGAGAACGTTATGGCCCGTGGGGTTAACAAAGTCATATTGGTCGGTACATGCGGCCAGGATCCCGAAGTTCGCTACTTGCCTAACGGTAACGCCGTGACCAACCTGAGTCTGGCAACCAGCGAACAATGGACTGACAAGCAGACCGGTCAGAAAGTCGAAAAGACCGAATGGCACCGTGTTTCGATGTTCGGCAAGGTTGCCGAGATCGCTGGCGAATACCTGCGCAAGGGTTCGCAGGTTTACATCGAAGGCAAGCTGCAAACCCGTGAGTGGGAAAAAGACGGCATCAAGCGCTACACCACCGAAATCGTCGTCGACATGCAAGGCACCATGCAACTGCTGGGCGGCCGTCCACAAGGCGACGCTCAACAAGGTCAGGGCGGTGGCAGCTACGGCAACTCCGCACCACGTCCACAACAATCGCGCCAGCAATCGGCTCCGCCTCAGCAGTCGTATTCGCAACAGCCACAACGCGAATCCCGCCCGGCTCCGCAACAGCAAGCACCACAGCCGGCTGCTGATTTCGACAGCTTTGATGATGATATTCCATTCTGAAACCCAGCTTTTTCAGAACTGTGAATACTAGAAGCGAAGCCTTTGATTTGGCTTCGCTTTTTTATTGTTTGCTAAAAGTGATGTTGAGAGAGCCGTTACGAGAACCCTCTGCTCCAGAGTTATAAACATCAGAAGCTCAATGACATACTGGAAATGACAACGTAGGCGCGACGCTTCCAGAGAGGGGACTGGTTTAGTGGCACCTTGGCGTTTGATCCTGGCGAGTGTCAGAAAAAACGGCTAGGCATGCAACAGAGGGACTATTTACCGCGTTTACTACCAGTGCGTGGCTGGGGTAAACGCTTGCATGCTTAGCAAAAGTGCAGTTGGGACAACGAGTAGCCAGACCGAGCGTTGAGAGTAACTTGCCGACGGTCAGCGTTATTACGGGTGGCCAGGTTTATCTATGGTGCGCAGCCGTTCTGGCAAACCCCAGAAGAGTAGCGCCGCCGCTAGCAAGCTGGTGACACCAATGACATAAAGTGCAGGTGTCGTGCTACCCGTAAGGTCTTTGATATAGCCCACCATCACAGGGCTGACAATACCTCCAAACTGGCCCATGGTATTTATCAATGCAATGCCTCCAGCTGCTCCGGCACCGGCGCCGGCCAGCAACTTGGGAGGCAAAGCCCAGAATGCCGGGATCGAGGCAATGATGCCCGCCCCCAAAAGTGCCAACGAGACGATTAGCAGTGTTGTGTGGCTCGCGAAAATACCTGTACTGAAGAAGCCGATTGCTCCAGCGATGACCAAGGCGCAAACATACTTGCGACGTTCGCCACTGGCATCTGATAGCCGTCCGATAATGACCATGCTTATCGCCCCACAGACATACGGAATAGCAGTGAGCATGCCGATTGCAACCGGGCTCTCAGTGCCAGAGCTGCGAATCAGTTGCGGGGCCCAGAAATTCAGCCCGTATGAGGCGACCTGGATGAGGAAGTAAATCAACCCCAGCATCAAGAAGCCCGGCAACTTGATCGCAGCCAACAGCGAGCCGTGTTGATTGGATTCATGGCTGGCGATCCTGCTGCTCAGAAATGCCTTTTCGTCCGAGCTGAGCCAAGGTGCGTCCGCCACACGATCTTTAAGAACGAAAAGCACCACCAGCCCTAGCAGTACACAAGGCACGCCACCCAGCAGGAATAACCAATGCCACCCACGCATATTCAGCAAGCCATCCATGTGGCCAAGCACAAGGCCAGAGACGGGTGCGCCAAGCAGGCCAGCAAACGCCGATGCCAGGAATAGAGTGGAAGTGATGCGGCCGCGATAGCTCTGAGGGAACCATAGTGTGAGGTAGTACAGCACGCCCGGTGCGAAACCTGCTTCCATGGCACCTATCAAAAAGCGCAGCACGTAGAACTGCCATTCGGCGGTTACGAAGACCATCAAGGCGGTAGCGACCCCCCAGGACATCATGATCCGAGCGATCCAGCGCCGTGCACCCAACTTATACAGCATCATGTTACTTGGCACTTCAAACAACACATAGCCCACGACAAATAGCCCGGCACCGAGCCCATAGGCGGTATCGCTCAACGATAAATCAGCCTGCAGTTGGAATTTGGCAAAGCTGATGTTAATACGGTCGAAGAAAGCAAATAGATAACAGATCATTATGAGCGGCATTAACCGCCAGGCCACTTTTCGAATAATTGCTTTTTCAGCACCGACATCATCGATGATGCCATTAACAGAAGTAGCGGAAAGATTCATTTCAATCTCCAGATAGACTAACGTCCAGTAGCCTGATTGTTTTTGTAGTCTGGATTCTGACCAGTTTTATAAAGAGAGCGGCTTGTGCGCCGCTCCCTCCGAGGATCAAACAGTCAAACCGCCAGGTGCCGCATGTAAATCGCAGGTCCGGCCGGCCTTCACAACCTGGCCCGGCAGTTCGTGACCCAGTAGCGAGGGCAGCGTTTGAGAGAGTTTCAGCAGGCCCGGAAGATCTATGCCAGTTTCAATTCCCATTTCATCGCAGAGATTCACGAGATCCTCTGTACAGATGTTGCCGGAGGCCCCCGGTGCAAACGGACATCCGCCCAATCCACCCAGTGAGGCGTCGAACCGCCGTGCTCCTGCCTCGTACGCCGCCAGAACATTGCAAAGGCCCAGACCGCGAGTGTTATGGAAATGCAACGTCAGAGCGGATGGCGGCACCATTTGCAAAACCCGCTGAACCATCCGGGTGACCTGTCGGGGGTTGGCCATGCCAGTCGTGTCGGCCAGTGTGATGTCTGTCATCCCAAGTTCGAGATAGGCTTCGACAATCTCATACACGCGATCTTCGGCAATTGATCCTTCGAACGGGCAACCGAAAGTCGTTGCGACGGATGCGTTAAGCCGCAGCGAGGTGCCGTCGGCAAGTGCAACGATATCTGCAAAGGCACTCAACGACTGCTCGCAGCTCATGCGCATGTTGGCGCGGTTGTGAGTTTGGCTGGCAGACATCACAAGGTTGATTTCGTCCGCATCGGCTTGCACCGCTCGCTGTGCGCCCTTGAGGTTGGGTACCAGTGCTACGTAGATAACCCCGGGTTGGCGTTCGATGCCTTTGAACACCTCTTCGCCGTCTCGCAGTGCAGGAATGGCCTTGGGCGACACAAAAGAGCCAGCCTCGATGCGCGAGAAGCCTGCCAGAGAGAGCTGATTAATCAGAGCGATCTTATCGGCGGTGTCTACCCATACTGGTTCAATCTGGAGGCCGTCCCGCGGAGAGACCTCTTGTACTACCAAACGATGGGAATAATCGGTGATCATTGAACAACGCCTCCCGCCTTGAAGCGCTGAATGTCTGAGTCGCTGAACCCCAGCTCGGCGAGGACAGGTTCGGTGTGTTGACCCAGTGCCGGCCCCTGCCAGTTCACTTGCCCCGGTGTCTCGGAAAGCTTGGGAACGATGCCTGGCATCTTCACCTCGGCGCCACCAGGTAGCGTCGCATCCAGAATCATGTCGCGTGCTTGATAGTGGGGGTCAGCCACAATGTCTGCGACTGAATAAATGCGTCCAGATGGGACCTCAGCCTGCTCCAGAACCGTCAGTACATGATCTATGGACTGCTGGGATGTCCACTCGGTAATCGCCGTATCCAGCATCGTGCTTTCGCGGGCTCGGCCATCGTTCTGCGCCAGATCTTGCCGCTGCGCCAGATCAGAGCGTCCGATTGCGTGCATCAAGCGCTTGAAGATGGGGTCACTGTTACCCGCGATAACAACATAGGCACCATCAGCTGTCGGGTAAGTGTTAGAAGGCGCGATGCCTGGCAGAGAGCCTCCAGTACGCTCGCGGACGTGACCGAGCATGGCGTACTCCGGTACCAGGCTTTCCATCACATTGAAGACGCTCTCTACCAGGGAGACATCAACAATCTGGCCCTCGCCCTGACCTGTTTTTACGCGCAGCACGGACATCAGCGCACCGATCACTGCGTGCATCGAAGCGAGTGAGTCACCCAAGCTGACGCCTACCCTGGCAGGCGGTATGCCGGGTGTGCCGGTGGTATAGCGAATACCCCCCATCGCCTCACCTATTGCTCCAAAGCCTGGGCGATCGCGGTAGGGCCCGGTTTGGCCATAGCCGGAGATGCGAACCAAGGTAAGTTTTGGATTGAGGGTGTGCAAAACGTCCCAGCCCAGCCCGAGTTTTTCCAATGCGCCTGGACGCAGGTTTTCGATGAGAACGTCAGCGCCTTCCACCAACTTCTTGACGATGTCGATTCCCTCACGCGACTTGAGGTTGAGAGCCAGAGACTTCTTGTTGCGGGACTGGAGATACCACCACAAAGACGTTTCTTCGTGCATCTTTCGCCATTTGCGAAGAGGGTCTCCGGTACCCATTGACTCGATTTTGATGACCTCGGCACCAAACTCACCCATCAAGCGAGCGGCGAATGGGGCAGCAATCAATGTGCCGATTTCAATGACGCGCAGGCCGTTCAAGGCAGTCATGGTGGCGTTACCTCATGTTTCTTGGAATTTGAACCAAGGGTATGAGAGGCGTACGCCCGACGACCAACCGTAAATCGGTAACAACCCTTCGCGAAACGCGAAGGGGCCGGAGCTAGGGCTTCTGCAAGTGCTCGTATAGCAGGCGACTGACTGGAGAAAGGGCTGCCAACTCACGAATGACCAACAACATGCTCCGCTCTGCCCAGTCATCTGAAAGGGCAACCGAGGTGAGGCCAAGCGGTCGTCCGATCAATTCGAATGCCTTGAGCGGTAGCACGCCTATCCCCAGATCGGCTTGCACCATGCGGCATACAGCATCGAAGCCCGGAACATGGATGCGCAGGCGTAGCGGTCTGCCGCAGGCTCTGGCAGCAGCATGGGTGCGCAGATTGATAAAGCTATCAGCGTGTAGCCCGACGTGATCAAAGTCCAATGTGTCAGCAAACGAAATCCGCTCTTGGCTGGCCAGACGGTGTTCCGGTCGCATAACGACAACCAATTGATCATGGCGGTACGCAACCGCATGAAGGCCCTTGATTTCCGTATCTGCCGAGCAAATGCCAATGTCGGCGACACCATCGAGAATACCTTTCACTACGCCGACGCTCGGGCGCTCTTCCAGATTGATCTTGACCTGCCCGTGACGGGTGATGAATGTCTGCAAATCCTCGGGCAAGAATTCAATGATCGCAGAGATATTGGCTAGCATACGGACATACCCGCGGATCCCATGAAGATGTTCGCCGACATCAATGCTGATTTTCTCTACATCAGCCAGTATCCGCTTTGCGTAGTAGAGAAGCGTTTCCCCTGCGGCAGTGAGCCCCATCCCCTTGGCGGTTCTTTCGAATACCTCGATGCCCAGCGCGTGCTCCATGTCGTTCATGCGTTTGCTCGCCGCCGACAGGGCAATCATCTCTCGATCTGCTCCTCGGGTTAAGGTGCCTTCCTCGTGGACTGAAACGAATAACTGTAGCGTCATGAGATCGAGTCGACGAACAAGCTGTTTTTGAAGCATCAGGGGGGCTCGTGCTTAGTATGTGCAGATATTGATCTTGAGTGCTGCAGGCGTGGTAGCGGCACGGTGCTTCAACAGCGCCGTGCCCAAAATGCATCATGAACCATCCGGCGGAGATGATTATGGGTAATCTCGCTCACAATCATAGGCTTGGACTGCCGCCCTTGAACTGCATTACAACCCCAGCTCCGAAATCCCCGGATGATCATCCGGCCGGCGTCCAGTCGGCCAGTGGAACTTGCGCTCCGACTCCTTGATCAGGCGATAGCCCAGCTCTTTGGCCCACTAGCGAGCGAGGAAATCTCTGGCCTGTTCACGATTGGTGACAAATTCGGCACGGTTACGCCACTGAGTATCTTCGGTGTAAGTCATGGAGACTTTTCCGCGTTCCGGCTGTTCCAGCCATCTTCAGCCAGGCGGACTTTCTGAATAGCGGTTACCCCAGGTAAAGGCCGTTAACGGCGGGCGTGTCAGGGCTGCGGCGGACATGTCAGAACCTCGGAGCGGTGAGTGTCAGGATGTTTTGAACGTCGGTATCAGAGAGTGGAATGATCGTTCTGCTTCGGTCAGGCAACCACTCTTTCTGATTCTGAAGTGCCATGCATTTGTGACGGTCATCGAACTTGCGGCCCGAACCGGAATCAGTTGCAGGGAGTTTTTGCTCTGTCGGTCATTCAACGAAGGAGAAGCTGCCCGGTGTCTCAGTTAAGAACCTTGATCCTGTTGGGGCTCCTGTTTTGCGCAGGCAGCTTTCACGTTCAGGCCGCCGACGTGCCGGCTCTCCCTATGGCGGCAGCGGCTCCTGTCGATGACAAGTCTGCTGAGAAAAAGGCTGACAAACCTGACGAGAAGGCCGCTGAAAAACCCGAGGAAAAAGCTGCAGAGACCGATCCACCGGCTGCCGAGATTCTGGTGCAGGGTGGTCTGCTCGGTGCGATCAGCACCAGCATCGATGACATCCAAAAGACCCTCAATCTGGACGAAAGCCTGTGGGATGCCTGGCGTTTGCGGGCCGACCGAGCGGCCGATGAGATTGGCGATCTGGTCAACAAGCGTACGGCACGTTCTCCCTGGAGTGTGGTGGGCGACTTCCTGATTCTGTCAGTGGTGTGGATCGGTGCGTTTGCCGTGCTGACAACCCTGGGACGTTTTCTGGCGGTCCGCCTGAATCGACGACCGTTTCTTCAGGTCCGTGAGCGCAGCCAGGCGCTGTTGAAATACGTGCTGCCTTTCACGCTGCCCGCAATAATCTGTCTACCGTTGACGCTGTATGTCAGCCACTTCATGCCATCCTCCGTGGGGCGTGCGCTGTCGCTCTGTTTTGCCTACGCGACCAGCAGCGGTATCGTTTCCACGTCGGTGCTGCTGTGCGTCATCGTCATGTTCAACTCGGGGCACAAGCGTGCAGCGGTGCGCATGATCCGACGCTACAGCCCGCGCCCGCTGTTCATCATCGGCTTTCTGGCGGCGCTGAGCGATGCGCTGACCAGCCCGCAGATCGCCCGCCAGTTGGGCAGCAACTTCACCACCAGCGTGTCGGTGTTCACCGGGTTGTTCGCTTCGGTCGTGTTCTGCATGCTGGTGATCAAGGTGCGTCGTCCGATTGCTCACCTGATTCGCAACCGCTCGCTGAGCAGTCGCATGCAAAGGCCAGCATTGCAGCGATCCCTGAAAATATTCTCCAACCTCTGGCACCTGCCGATCCTGTTGATGATCCTGGTGTCGGCCATCAACCTGATCGGTGCTGGCGAGGACAGTCAGCAAACCCTGCGTTGTGCACTGTTCACCACGCTGTTGCTGATCGCGACGGTGTTCCTGAGCACGGTATTCGAGCACATATTCAAACCGGCCGAAGAGGGAGGGCGCGGCGGGCATGTGTACAAGGCGCGCCTGCTGCGGCTGGTGTATGCGATGTTGCGGATTACGCTGGCGGTGGCGTTCATCGAGATCCTGGGGCGGATCTGGGGCTTCTCGATGTTCGAGTTCGCCCAGCGCAACACGCTGGGCAGGGTGATCAGCGATTCGCTGAGCAGTATCGGTCTGATCTTTCTGGTGACCTGGTTACTGTGGGTGGTGCTCGACACGGCCATTCAGGAAGCTCTCAAGCCACCGGTCAACCATCGCAACGGGCGTCAGCCCAGCACGCGAATCAAGACCATCCTGCCGTTGTTGCGTAATGCGGTGAAAATCATTCTGGTGGTGATCTGCGCAATTACCACCATGGCCAACCTGGGGATCAACGTCGCGCCATTGCTGGCCGGTGCCGGTGTGGTGGGTCTGGCCATCGGTTTCGGTTCGCAACAATTGGTGCAGGATGTCATCACCGGCCTGTTCATCATCATCGAAGACACCTTTTCCGTCGGCGACTGGGTGGTGCTCAGCACTGGACATTCCGGCTCGGTGGAAAGCCTGACGATTCGTACCGTGCGCCTGCGTGACGGCAAAGGCTTCGTGCATTCTGTGCCGTTCGGGCAGATCAAGGCCGTTACCAACCAGTCCCGGCAGTTTGCCTATGCGTTCTTCTCGGTGCAGTTCACCTATGACTCCGATATCGATGAAGCCCTGGCGCTGATTCGTGAAACAGGGCAGTCGATCACCGAGGACATTCTGCTCAAGAACAATCTGCAAGGGCCGCTGGAAGTGTTCGGTGTGGACCGCATGGATCTCAATGGCGTGGTCCTGACCGCCCAGTTCCGCACCTCGTCGGGTGGGCAGTACAGCGTAGGCCGGGCCTTCAACGAGCGTCTCAAGCGACTTGTGGATAAACATCCCGATGTGCGCTTTGCCCAGACTTATCCACAGATGGTGATGGGGCCGGGTCAGGCACAGGCTCCGGTGCCTGCACCCGCACCCGCACCCGCACCCGCTTCGGCTCCTGCTCCCGAGTAGCGAATTCATCGGCCAATGAATCCGCTCCTTGGCTGCAAGTGTTGGGGGTTAGCGGTCAACGTGATATGTTTGCAGGCGTTTTTCACCTGATTACTTGATGATTTACCGAGCCTGCTGACTCTATGCGAATGCGCCTTATGCTATTGGGCGGCGGGAATGCCCTCGGGCAAGCGCTGATTCGTCTGGGTGCCGAGGAAGACATTGGTTTCCTCGCGCCGCGTCCACCGCAAGACGGTTGGGACGCAGCGAGCCTGACGCAACTGCTCGATGACACCCGTCCCGATGCCTTGATCAACCTTGCTTACTACTTCGACTGGTTTCAGGCGGAGACAGTGAGTGAAGCGCGTCTGACCCACCAGGAACGCTCCGTGGAGCGCCTGGCCGAATTGTGTCAGCACCACAACATCATTCTTGTTCAGCCTTCCAGCTATCGAGTGTTCGATGGCTCGCGGGCGACTGCCTACAGCGAAAAGGACGATCCCGTGCCTTTAGGGCTGCGTGGCCAGGCCTTGTGGCGTATCGAACAGAGCGTGCGTGCAGCCTGTCCGCAACATGTGCTGGTACGCTTTGGCTGGTTGCTGGATGACAGCGCCGATGGCGTGCTGGGCCGTTTCCTGACCCGCGCCGAACAGCCGGAGGAACTGTTGCTGGCCGATGACCGGCGCGGCAATCCGACGCCGGTCGACGATGCTGCCCGGGTCATCATTTCGGTTCTCAAGCAGCTCGACTGCGAGGCGCCGTTGTGGGGGACCTACCACTACGCCGGTCACGAGGCCACGACGCCGCTGGCGTTGGGGCAGGCTGTCCTCACCGAGGCGAGGCTGTTGCATCCGCTGGCCATCGAATCGCCTACTGCCCAGGCCCACGCCGCACGGCCCGATGCCGCGCAAGAGCCGCAGCATGGCGTGCTGGCCTGCAAGAAAATTCTCCATACCTTCGGCATCAAGCCCCGCGCCTGGCGTGCGGGGTTGCCAAGCCTGCTGGATCGGTACTATCGACATGTCTGACGCTCCAATCCTGATTACCGGCGGTGCTGGCTTCATTGGCTCCCACCTGGCTGATGCCTTGTTGGCCCAGGGGTATGCAGTACGCATCCTTGATGACCTCTCAACCGGCAAGCGCAGCAATCTGCCGCTGGATAATCCTCGTATCGAGCTGATCGAAGGCGATGTCGCCGACAGTGCCCTGGTCACTCGTGCGGCCCAGGGGTGTCAGGCTGTTGTGCATCTGGCAGCGGTCGCTTCGGTGCAAGCCTCGGTAGAAAATCCGGTCAAAACCCACCAGAGCAACTTCATCGGCACCTTGAATGTCTGCGAAGCCATGCGCGAGGCGGGGATCAAGCGCGTGTTGTTTGCTTCCAGTGCGGCGGTGTACGGCAACAATGGCGAAGGTGAGTCGATCACTGAAGACACGCCCAAGTCGCCGTTGACGCCTTATGCCTCGGACAAGCTGGCCAGCGAGCAATACCTGGACTTCTATCGCCGTCAGCACGGTTTCGAGCCCGTGATCTTTCGCTTCTTCAATATCTTCGGCCCGCGTCAGGATCCATCGTCACCGTATTCCGGTGTGATCAGCATCTTTGCCGAGCGTGCCGAGAAAGGGCTGCCGATCACGGTATTTGGTGATGGCGAGCAGACCCGGGACTTTTTCTACATCGGCGATCTGGCCAGGCTGCTGACCCAGGCTCTGGAGCAGACCAGCCCGGCCGAAGGCGCTATCAATGTCGGTCTGAACAAGGCCACTTCGCTCAATGAGCTGTTGGCGGCTCTGAAGGACGTAGTCGGGGGCCTGCCACCCGTCAGCTATCAGGCCCCGCGTTCTGGCGACATTCGTCATTCGCGGGCGGATAACCGGCGTCTGCTGGAACGTTTCAAGCTGGATGAAACGACACCGCTGAGTGTCGGGCTGGCGCGTTTGCTGGGGCGTTGAATATTGAGTGTCTGTTCCCGCAAATTTATTTGTGGGAGCAGGCTTTCAGGTAGTTACGTAGCCAGCGATTATTCCGATCTAGATCTTTTTCCTTTTGTCTCGTAGGACTTTTCTGTATCAGATGTAGTCGGCTTTTTTTTGGAACACAAAACCGTTTGAATAGCCTTATCGCATCCAGCGCCTTTTTAAACGGAGCGTATGAGATATGCAGGGTGAAAACGACGCCCATTTCGTCAGGGTCGAAAAAGTGCCGTGTGAGTTGGTCGTAGCAGGTTTCGTGAATGAGTATTCACAATATCTTGAGCAAGTAAGAGGTGATGGGAGAACGTTCCGGTCTACATGTTATATGGTGCTTCGCATTACTTCCTGGTTGATGATTCTGGTGGGTGTTTTCACGATCATGTTTGGTCCTGAAACCCTTAGCTACAGCAGTCAGACCGGACCAACTTTTTTACAGTTCATTCAAATATATCCCGGCGCTATCGTTTCGATAGGCGCTCTTCTATTTGTTATCAGCAAGTTCTTCGATTGCAGTAGCAGCGCTACTCCACTCACGCCTGAGCGGTTTCTGCTGGCGTTCTATGAGTTGCAATTGCCTGAAGGGCAAGGCATTTCTATCGCGCACGTGCAGGGCTCCCGGTTTCAGATAACCCGCGGATAGCCCAGAATGCACAAAGGCACCCTGGTGGGTGCCTTTGTGCATTCTGTTGCAGCGATCAGAACTTGTAACCCACACCAACCATGTAGACCCATGGGTCGATGTCCACGTTGACCTTGGTCTTGCTGAAGCCCAGAGCGGCCGGGCCGTCTACGGTGGCTTCGGTGTCGATGTCGACATACCAGACCGAGGCGTTGAGCAGAACGTTGTCAGTGATCAGGTAGTCCATGCCCAACTGGCCAGCCAGGCCAACCGAATCCTTGAGCTTGAGGTTGCTGAAGCCCTGATCCTTGCGGTTGCTGGTCAGGTCGTTGTCGAAGAATGTGGTGTAGTTGATGCCGATGCCTGCATAAGGCTGGAACTTCGACGAAGGCGCCATCGGGTAGTACTGCAGGGACAGGGTTGGTGGCAAATGCTTTACATCGGCCAGCTTGCCGTCGAGTCCTGCGCCCAGGCCGCTGACCGAAACGGTGTGGTTGAAAGGGGTCGCTGCCAGCAGCTCGATACCGATATGGTTGGTCAGCATGTAGGCAAAGGTCAGGCCGAGCTGAGTATCGCCATTGAGGCTTGCCTTGGTGCCGGAGACTTTGTTGCCATCGAACTTCAGTTCGCCGCTCTCTTCTTGAGGATCAACATGGGCGGCACCGGCACGGACGATGAAATCACCCGCTTCATAGGCCTGTGCGGCAGTGGGTGCAGCGATGGCCAGGGCTATCAGGGAAGCGCGAAGCAAGGACGTTTTCATGAGTGGCTCCAAGGGGTCAAAAAGTTTTATGGGCTAATGTTAAAGCGCTGTTTTGAGGCGACTTTGATACAGCTCAATGAAACTGTTGAGAGCCCTCTGGAACCTCACGAATCCGGCAATTCATAGACAAAAATCTTGTCTGCCTGCATTTGATAACCCGCCTCGGCCAGCTCGCTGGTCGATGATTTTGCCTGCATCGGCCCTTCAATCCAGTACGGCTGATACAGCTCATCGACCTTCACGCCCAGTTCACTGGTGACATGTACGATCTGGTTTGCGGGCGGTGGCGGAACATGGATGCAGGCACCGAAATACGGCACCAGCAAGAATTCCGTCACTCGACCTTCCTCGCTGACCTCGAGCGGCACGATGTAACCCGGCAGGCGTACCAGCTTGCCATCCAGTGCCTTGACGACAGGTGCATGGGGAGCCAGTTGTCTGGCTGCCGGTGCTGACTCCATGGCCAGTGCATCGGACAGCTTCGACATGTCGTGCATCGGCGCTGTTATCGGCGCCACGACAGGTGCATCGGGTGGAATCATGTCGTTCCAGGTCAGCTCGCGCGGCTCGACGGCCCACACCGAAGTGCTGGCCGAGAACAGCAGGGTTATCAGCAGGCGCCGCATAGTGAAGCTCCTCATAAGCGAATCGACAGGCCATCGGCCAGCGATTGCCTGTAGGCTCGCCATGCCGGGATAGTCCCCATCAACAGCGCGGCAGCAAGGATGCCACCGAGCAATTTCCATTCATATTGGCCGGGTGGCATAGTCGACAGGTATAAACCGTAACTGTTTTGTACAGGATCCTGAGCCAGCGCGATGCCGAGATAGAGCAGTGCAAGGCCGCTGATAACGCCCGCCAGTGCCAGGGCAAAGGCTTCGAGAATCAACAGGCTTGCGATGTGCCAGGGCCGTGCGCCGACCGATCGCAGGATCGCCATTTCACGACGACGTTCGTTCAGGCTGGTCAGAATGGCCGTCAGCATACCGATCAGGCCGGTGAGCACCACGAACAGTGATATCACGAACAGGGCTTTTTCGGCGGTGCCCATCAGGCTCCACAACTCCTGCAACGCAACACCCGGCAATATTGCCAGCAATGGCTCGCCGCGGAACTCATTGATCTCGCGTTGCAGGCTGAACGTCGCGATCTTGCTGTTCAGGCCCAGCATGACGGCCGTGATCGCCGTTGGCGTCAGGTCCATGTTGCGTGCCTGATCGGCGGAGATGCGTTCATTGCCCCGTGCAGGCGCGCCGTTGTGCCAGTCAATGTGAATGGCCTCCATGCCGCCCAGGCTGATATGCAGCGTGCGGTCGACCGGTGTGCCGGTGGGTTTCAGAATGCCCACCACCGTGAACGGTTTGTCGTCGTGCTTGACCAGGCTGATCGCAGCCACGCCGTGTGCCAGGACCAGTTTGTCGCCCAGCTTGTAATGCAGGGCCTTGGCGACTTCCGAGCCCAGGACCACTTCAAACGGGTCGGTCTGGAAGGCACGACCATCGGCCAGTGTCAGGTGTTGCTGGCGGCCGTACTGATAATTCTCGAAATAGGATTCGTTGGTGCCCATCACCCGATAGCCGCGATGGGAGTCGCCCAGGGAAATCGGAATGGCCCATTTGACCTGCTTGTGATTGGCCAGATGCTCGAAGCTGTCCCAACGAATGTTGTTGGTGGCATTGCCGATGCGGAACACCGAGTAGAGCAGCAGGTTGATCGAGCCGGAGCGGGCGCCGACGATCAGGTCCGTGCCGCTGATGGTGCTGGCGAAGCTGGCGCGGGCTTCGGTGCGCACCCGCTCCACGGCCAGCAACAGGCAGACCGACAGGGCAATGGCGAAAACAGTGAGGAATGCGGTGAAGCGGCGGTTGGCCAGGCTGGCTATTGCCAGACGAAACAGATACATCTCAAATCTCCACGTCGACGGCAGCGCGATTGAGTTCGGACAGCGACAGGTTGCGGTCGAACAGCGGCGCCAGGCTCTGGTCATGGCTGACGAATAACAGGCTGGAACCGGCTTCGCGGCATTCGGCGAACAACAGACGAATGAAGGATTCACGGGTATCGGCATCCAGAGCCGAGGTGGGTTCGTCGGCGATCACCAGTTCCGGCTGGCCGATCAAGGCACGAGCGGCCGCCACCCGTTGTTGCTGGCCGATGGAAAGGGACCCGGCGCGACGGCTCAGCAAGGCTGGATCTTTCAGGCCCAGGTGAGCGAGCAGCGTGCTGGTGGCTTGTTCGACGCTGCCATGTCGCTGTTTCGCCCGTTCAGCGCGGACTCTGGAGAAGTGGCAGGGCAACTCGACATTCTCCCGCACCGAGAGAAACGGCAGCAGGTTGAACTGCTGGAAGATATAACCGGTGTGATCGACCCGAAAGCGGTCCCGGGCACCCGCCGACAATTTCGACAGGTCCTGGCCCAACAGACGGATGCTGCCGCTCCCAGGTTTCTGTACGCCACCCAGCAGGCCCAGCAAGGTGGTCTTGCCACTGCCGCTCGGGCCTTTGAGGAACAGCGTTTCTCCAGGCTCCAGGCGAAATGCCGGGATATCCAGCAATTGCGGATGCCCCGGCCAGTTGAAGCTCAGGTCCGACAGCTCGATAAGTGCTTGGGTCATAAGCCTGACTCGCGGTGTGTTGAGGTGTACATGAAAAGTAAAAGACCGGGCCAGGCCCGGTCGTTCTGCAGCGTGCGGCAATCAGAACTTGATCGACGGGTTCGATGCAATCACTTCTGCGCCAGACTGGCCGCTTGGCGAGATCATTTGTACCTGCAGTTTCTTGGTATCGGGGAAGGTCAGGAAAATCTGGCTCAGGTCCAGCTTCTTCAGGATGGCCGGAGCATCGCAGACGAACTTGTAATGGCCCTTGATTTCGCTGTGTTCGTGATGATGTTCATCACCGCCCTTGGCGTGGTCGTCTTCGTCGTGATCATCATCCTTGTCGCCGAACAGCGGGCTTTCGAGCTTCACCGAAGTGGCCGAGCAGTTGGCGGCATCCGAGATGCTGAACAGCGCATTGGGCTTGAGCAGTTGCTCGCGAGCCTTGGCCAGCTTTGCCTTGTCTTCGGCGGAAGTCGCTTCATGCTCGAAGCCCACGATGTTCATCGCCGGGCTTTCGAATTCCAGCTCCAGTGTCTTGCCCGACAGCACTACATCCAGACGGCCCACGCCATGCTCGTGTGCACCCAGGCTGCCGTGCTCGTGTTCGTGGTCATGTGGTTCGGCAGCGTTGGCAACGGCCAGTGGCAGAAGGGCGAAGGGTAGTGCGAGAAACAGACGGCGCATGAAGGACTCCGGACATGATTTGAAAAAATCTGTTATGTGATCTTATAACAATTGATGGTGCGAGTGACCTGTTTTTTCTCCGCGTCTTCGATTTGGCATACGCGGTACTCAAGTTATGACGAAGCAATCTCATGGCGCCTGAAATTCCTCCTAACGTCAAATGAAGAAGGCATTTCATCGGTCCGGAACCGAGTCTCAGGGAGAGAACCATGCCAATGCTTTGTTGCCCGGCTGTCGCTGTTCCGGAGTTCACGATCAGTCTTGAAGAAACCCTGGCACTTGTTTCCAGCCTGCATCCACATCACCCCCAACTGGCGCTTGCAAAGCGTCTGATCCGCAATACCCGAGTAAGCAAACGCCATCTGGTGCAATCGATAGAGCAGACCCTGGAGCATCCGGGTTTCGAGGTGCGCAACCGGATTTATGAGCGTGAGGCCAAGGCGCGGATTCCCGCGGTTGTCAGTCGGGCGCTGGCCAATGCTCAGCTTGTCCCTGAGCAGATCGACGCGATCATTTATGTGTCCTGCACCGGTTTCCTGATGCCTTCACTGACGGCCTGGATGATCAATGAACTGGGGTTTCGCACCGATACACGGCAGATACCCATCGCGCAGTTGGGATGTGCGGCCGGCGGCTCGGCCATCAATCGCGCTCATGACTTCTGCCTGGCTTATCAGGATGCCAATGTGCTGATTGTGGCCTGCGAATTCTGTTCGCTGTGTTACCAGCCTGCGGACATGACGGTGGGCAATCTTCTGTCCAACGGCCTGTTCGGCGATGCCTTGGCGGCTGCGGTGGTACGGGGGCAGGGGGGGGAAGGTATCCGGCTGGTGAGCAATGGCTCGCGTCTGGTTCCGGGGACCGAAGACTGGATCAGCTACGCCGTCAAAGCCACCGGCTTTCACTTCTGTCTTGATCGGCGTGTGCCGGGAACCATGGAGCAACTGGCACCGGAGCTGCGTTCGGTGGCCGCAGATCATGGATGGCAGGCTGACGATCTGGATTTCTACATCATTCATGCCGGTGGCCCGCGGATCCTCGATGACCTGTCGCACTATCTGGGCGTGGATTGCGCTCTATTCACACACAGCCGCGCCACATTGACCGAGTACGGCAACATCGCTTCGGCGGTTGTGCTGGATGCATTGCGCCGGTTGTTCGAGGCCGGTGGCGCTCATCAGGGAGCTCGCGGAATCATTGCCGGGTTCGGTCCTGGCATTACCGCTGAAATAACCCTGGGCACATGGCACAACAGGGAGGTTTAACCATGACGTTCACAGCAGCTTTGGCCGCGGATACTTTTGTGCTGGGAGATGACATGCCCATCAGGCGCATGGGGTATGGCGCCATGCACCTGACCGGTTATGGCATGTGGGGGCCTGCGGAGAATACGGAGCAGGCCAGAGCCGTACTGCGTCATGCCGTTCATGACCTGGGCATTACCTTCATCGACACGGCAGACGCCTATGGGCCGGGGGATAACGAAGACATCATTCGCGAGGCGCTTTACCCATACCCTCAGGATCTGGTCATTTCCACCAAGGGCGGAATGCTGCGGTCGGGCCCCAACGACTGGATTCATGGCGCGCCGGGCGCTCCCTACATTGTGCCCTTGGGGCGGCCCGAGTATTTGCGTCAGCAGGTCGAGATGAGCTTGCGCCGACTTCAGGTCGAGCGGATCGACCTGTACCAGTTGCACAGCATTGATCCCCTGGTGCCGCTTGCCGATTCCCTGGGCGAGCTTGTCCGTTTGCGCGAACAGGGCAAGATCCGCCATATCGGTTTATCGAGCCAGCCAGGCGTGACCCTTGAGCAACTGGAACAGGCCCATTGCGTGGCGAACATTGCAGCCATCGAGAACCTCTACAACATTGTCGACCGTACCGATGAGGCGGTATTGCAACGGGCGCTGGAGCTGAATGTTGCATTCATTCCATGGTTCCCCCTCGGGCACGGCGCTCTTGTCGGGCCTGACAGCGCGTTGTTGCCTCTAGCCCGTCACTATGGGCTGACACCTTCGCAACTGGCTCTGGCGTGGTTGCTCAATCATGCCCCGAACACCGTGTTGATTCCCGGCACTACATCCATCGCCCATCTGGAAGAAAACGCCAGGGCGGCGAGTGTGCAACTGGATGAGGATCAGTTGTCAGCCATTGTTCGGGAAGTCGATCAGCTTCTGTTGCCGGTGTGGCGTCCCGAGCGCTGAGGAGGAAATGCCATGAGCACCTGCCAGAGCAATATCGCCACTCTGTGGGCTATTTATGAGGACCTGACCCGTATTGCCGAGTTTTCGGACGATGACATCGTATTGCACAAGGCTGACCGCAATGCCTGCCCGCCTACCGCCATCGGCAAACAGGCGGTGCGTCTTCATGAAGTCGAACTCATCGCGATGACGCACTCGTCGCTTCATATGGATGTGCAGGAAATCATCGCCAATGATTATTTCGGCGCGGTTCTGGGAAGCCTGCGTGCAACGTCGGGCGACAAGCGCATCTGCATGCCGTTCTGCGGGCTTTGGCGCTTTCGTGATGGGAAGGTCATCGAGCACTGGGAAAACGCCTACGACGTCGAAGCCTTTGCTGGCTTTCTTGGGGGCGATGATGTTCGGGCTGCTCGCTGGCTCTGTGTCTGATGCTGTGGGAGCATGTGCGCCTGCCAAGCGAGGAGACAGAGCATGTTGCGTATCCGTGGAACCATCGGCCAGTGGCCTGTTGATTTGACGCTGGAGCTGGATGACGGTGACTGGGCGCAACTGGGTGCCCAGCTCAAGGCGGCAGCCCCAGAGGTGAGCAGTGTGGTGCAAAGCAAGCCGGTCAATCAGGACGACAGGACCTGGCAGGCCGCCAGGGATTTGCTGCAAGAGGCCGGGCAACTCAGCGGGCCGGATCTGCTGGGGAAACTGGAAGGGCTGACCGGCAGCACCGCCGCTGGCAAACGCCTGCTGGTACGTCTGCGCCATAGCGCCAATGTGAAAGTCGAAAGCGGCGCGGATGCACCGCTGTATAGCTGGGTCAACCTTCCCGATAAGGCATAAATCACTTTGTGGGAGGCAGCTTGCTGGCGACTTTGCTCACTCAGTAGAGCGCTGCAAACAGCTTGCGGCGGTAGGTGGTCACCAGCGGGTGGTCGTTACCCAGCAGGTCGAACACTTGCAGCAGCGTCTTGTGCGGCAGGCCTTCGGCGTAATTGCGGTTGCGGATGAACAGTTTGAGCAGGCCTTCCAGCGCCGCCTCATATTGCTGGCGGGACAATTGCTGGACGGCCAGTTGATGTGACGCTTCATCATCCAGCGGATTCTGGGCCAGACGGGTTTTCAGCTCGGCAGCATCCGGCAGTGTGGCGGCTTCGGCCAGGAACGTCAGTTGCGCCTTCGCGCCTGCCAGTTCGGCCTTGTGGGCATCGCTCTTGACCGCATCCAGCACGGTGCGGGCTTCACCCAGCTCACCACGCTCAGCCAGGCAGCGCGCATACAGAATCAGCGCCGAGGCATTGGTGTTGTCTTCGCCCAGCAGCACCTTGAGGACGGCTTCGGCATCGGAGAAACGGCTTTCGGCAAACAGCGCCTGAGCCTGTTGCAGCGGATCGGCTGCTGGCGGAGGCGGCATGACCACATGCTGTTCGAGAATCTTGCGGATTTCCGACTCGGGCTGTGCACCGGCAAAACCATCCACCGGCTGGCCGTCCTTGAACAGCACCACGGTCGGCAGGCTGCGGATGCCGAAGCGGGCGACGATTTCCTGTTCGATATCGCAGTTCACCTTGGCCAGCAGCAATTCACCCTGATAGCTGGCCGTGATCTGCTCCAGCAACGGCATCAGCACTTTGCAAGGTGCACACCACTCGGCCCAGAAGTCCACCAGCACCGGCTGATCGAATGACTTGTCGATCACCAACTGGTCGAAGTTCGCTGCGGTTGTCTCGAAGATGTAAGAAGTGTCCTGGCTCATTGCGTGTCTCGCAAAATCTGAATGCCGCCAACTATAAAGGCCTCAAGGCATTGCTGAAAGCGGCGAGTATCAGGGCAAGACCTGCGGTGACGCTTCAGCGTCTGGCGTGATACAGGCTGACGTCGCGAAACTCGTGGGGCTCTGCCAGATCCGGAAGGGTATGGGCATGCAGCATCGCCAGGCGTTGATAGGCGTCATGCCTGAAGTCCCGGACTCGTGAGTCCGCCACCAGTGCCTCACGGCCACGGCTGAGAAACTGATCCAGCAGCGGCAGGTTGGCGCGGTCATACAGCACATCCGCAACCAGGATCAGGTCGAAGCGATCGGCCTCGGCAAAGAAGTCCGCCGAGTAACCGAGCTGTACATCATTGAGTTCGGCATTGGCTCGACAGGCTGCCAGCGCCAGCGGGTCCAGGTCGCACGCGACCACTTCGGCAGCACCGGCCTTGACTGCCGCAATGCCTGCCACGCCGGAGCCAGCACCGAAATCCAGCACGCGCTTGCCCGCGACCCAGTGCGGATGCTTGGCCAGGAAGTGCGCCAGAGCCAGGCCGCTGGCCCAGCAGAAACTCCAGTAAGGCGGTTCTTCCAGAATACGGCGTGTTTCGTCGGGGCTGAAAGCGCGGTCCATATTGTCGGCATCGATCAGCCACAGTTTCAGCTCGGTGCCCGGTAACGGGGTCGCGACCAGTCGAGCGTCGCCGAGCAACTGGCTCAGCGACTGCTGAAGGGCTGGCGGTGCATTCATGGCGCGCTGACGAATTGCAACTGTCCCAAAGCCTGAGTGGTGGGCTGTTCTATGCGCAACGAAGGCAGATGCAGGATCAACTGGCCCGATTTGCTGGCGCGTCCGCGCAATTCAACCCGTTGACCAACCGGGAAGGCTTCAGGGTTGAAGCGCAACTGGAAGGGCAGCGACTGGCCGTTGCCTTGCAGTTTGGTATTGGTCAGCAGTTTCTGCGGGCGGCCACGTTCGTCGATCACCAGCACCGCCAGCTCGACTTCCGCACCAGCCGGTACGCCCAGCAGTTGCCCGCTCAGTTCTCGTTGATGAGGCAGCAGCGGGCCTGGACCTGCCGGGACCTTGGGGGCTGTCACCACGGGTTTGGCGGGAGCCGGTTGTGGGGCTTCGGTGCTGCTGCAAGCGCTCAGCAGGCCGATGAGCCCGAGCAAGACAAAGGGGCGTAGCGTCATGAACGGCTCCAACAAAAACAAAATACAAAGGGTCCATAAAAAGACCGTGATGCAGTATTACCGAATGCAGGCAGTTTCACATCGCCTGGATGCATTTTTATGCGGCATTAAGAGCACGAGGGTAGCGCCGGAGTCTTGTCTTGACGGCGGGATGCGCTACCATGGCGCTCCCCATTTTTTGTTGCCTGCCACCATGCACTGTCCCTTCTGCGGTGCCAATGACACCAAAGTCATCGACTCACGCCTTGTTGCCGAAGGCGAACAGGTACGTCGCCGTCGCGAGTGCCTGGCTTGCGGCGAGCGTTTCACGACCTTTGAAACCGCCGAGCTGGTCCTGCCCCGCCTGATCAAACAGGACGGCAGTCGACAGCCCTTCGACGAAGAAAAGTTGCGGGCCGGCATGCAGCGTGCTCTTGAAAAACGCCCCGTGAGCGTCGAGCGCCTTGAGGCGGCTCTTGTGCACATCAAGCACAAGCTGCGGGCAACCGGCGAGCGTGAAGTCAAATCCCTGGTGGTGGGTGAACTGGTCATGACCGAGCTGCAAAAGCTCGATGAAGTGGCCTATATCCGCTTTGCTTCGGTCTATCGACGCTTCCAGGATCTCAACGAATTTCGTGAGGAAATCGAGCGTCTTGCTCGTGAGCCGGGTAAAGAATGAGTACCGCGTTGACTGAGCAAGGCGCTCTGGACGTCCATTACATGGCCCGTGCGCTGGAACTGGCGCGCAAAGGCATCTATTCCGCTCATCCCAATCCCCGTGTCGGCTGCGTGATCGTGCGTGACGGCCAGATCGTGGGCGAGGGCTGGCATGCGCGGGCGGGCGAGCCCCATGCCGAAGTGCATGCCTTGCGTCAGGCGGGCGACAAGGCCCGTGGTGCAACCGCTTACGTCACTCTTGAACCTTGCAGTCACCATGGCCGCACGCCGCCTTGTGCCGATGCGCTGATCAATGTCGGCGTCGCCCGCGTGGTTGCTGCCATGCAGGACCCCAATCCGGAAGTGGCAGGTCGCGGTCTGCTGCGCTTGATGAGCGCTGGCATCGCGGTTCAGTGCGGTGTGCTGGAGGCAGAAGCCCGTGCGCTGAACAAGGGCTTCCTCAAGCGAATGGAAAAAGGCCTGCCTTATGTGCGGGTCAAACTGGCCATGAGCCTGGATGGCCGTACGGCCATGGCCAGCGGTGAAAGCCAGTGGATCACCGGCCCTGAGGCCCGTTCCGCCGTGCAACGGCTGCGAGCGCAGTCGAGTGTGGTGCTGACGGGCGCCGATACGGTATTGGCCGACAAGGCGCGATTGACTGTGCGCCCCGACGAGCTGGGCGTGAATGCAGAGCTCAGTGCCCTGGCCGCCACGCGCCCGCCCTTGCGGGTCTTGATCGACAGTCGTCTGCGGGTGCCGCTGGATGCGCCGTTCTTCAAGGCCGGCAGCGCTCTGGTTGCGACCTGCGCCGCCGCGTCGGCACGTAGCCGTTATCACGAAGAAGGCCATGAAATGCTGGCCCTGGCCAACAACGACGGCCATGTTGACCTGCGCAAGTTGCTGGTCGAGCTGGCGGCGCGTGGTGTCAACGACGTGCTGGTCGAAGCGGGCCCGCGTCTGGCTGGTGCTTTCACACGCCTGGGGCTGGTCGACGAATATCAGATTTTCATCGCGGGCAAGTTCATGGGCTCCACGGCCCGCCCGCTGCTCGACCTGCCGCTGGCACAAATGAGCGAAGCCCTGGAGCTGAAGATTGTAGAAATGCGCGCAGTCGGCAATGACTGGCGAGTCATCGCTCTCCCTGTTCCGGCTCAGGGCGTATAATTCCCGGCTTTCGCTTAGCGCGCAGCCCTTGTTCTCCCGGAGGACCCATGTTTACCGGCATTATCGAATCCATCGGCAGCATCCGCGCCCTGACTCCCAAAGGCGGCGATGTCCGCGTTTACGTTGAAACCGGCAAGCTCGACCTGAGTGACGTCAAACTGGGCGACAGCATCGCGGTCAACGGCGTCTGCCTGACCGCCGTTGAATTGCCGGGCGACGGTTTCTGGGCCGACGTCAGTCGTGAAACCCTGACCGTTACCGCGTTCGTCGACCTCAAGACCGGCAGCCGGGTCAACCTGGAAAAAGCCCTGACCCCGACCTCGCGTCTGGGTGGTCATCTGGTCAGCGGCCATGTGGATGGCGTGGGTGAAATCGTCTCCCGGGAAGACAATGCCCGTGCGATCCAGTTTCGCGTGCGCGCTCCCCGCGAACTGGCCAAGTACATCGCTCACAAAGGTTCGATCACCGTCGATGGCACCAGCCTGACCGTCAACTCGGTCAATGGCGCCGAATTCGAGCTGACCATCGTGCCGCACACCCTGGTCGAGACCATCATGGCCGACTACCGCCCGGGCCGTAAGGTCAATCTGGAGGTGGATCTGCTGGCGCGCTATCTGGAGCGTCTGCTGCTGGGTGACAAGGCTGCCGAGCCCGGCCATGGCGGGATCACCGAAAGCTTTCTGGCCGAGAACGGCTACCTCAAATCCTGAATTGAAGGGGGTGCCGAGTGGCGCTCAACACGATCGAAGAACTGGTTGAAGACATCCGCCAGGGCAAGATGGTCATCCTGATGGATGATGAAGACCGCGAGAACGAAGGCGACCTGATCATGGCCGCCGAATGCGTCAAAGCCGAACACATCAACTTCATGGCCAAGTACGCCCGTGGCCTGATTTGCATGCCCATGACCCGTGAGCGTTGCGAAACCCTCAAGCTGCCGCTGATGGCGCCACGCAACGGTTCCGGCTTCGGCACCAAGTTCACGGTGTCCATCGAAGCTGCCGAAGGCGTGACCACCGGCATTTCCGCCGCCGACCGTGCCCGCACCGTGCAGGCGGCTGCGGCAAAGGATGCCAAGGCTGAAGACATCGTCAGCCCGGGCCATATCTTCCCGTTGATGGCGCAGGCAGGCGGAACCCTGTCCCGTGCCGGTCATACGGAAGCCGCATGCGATCTGGCGCGCATGGCCGGTTTCGAGCCGAGCGGCGTGATCTGCGAAGTGATGAACGACGACGGCACCATGTCCCGTCGCGCCGAACTTGAAGCCTTTGCCCTGGAGCACGACATCAAGATCGGCACCATTGCCGACCTGATTCACTATCGGATGATCCACGAACGTACCGTTCAGCGGATTGCCGAACAGCCAATGGACAGCGAGCTGGGTCATTTCAACCTGGTGACCTACCGCGATTCCGTTGAAGGCGACGTCCACCTGGCGCTGACCCTGGGCAATATCTGTGCAGAAGAACCGACCTTGGTTCGTGTGCACAACATGGACCCGTTGCGCGACTTGTTGATGGTCAAACAGCCGGGCCGCTGGAGCCTGCGGGCCGCGATGTCTGCGGTTTCCGAGGCGGGCAGCGGTGTGGTTCTGTTGCTCGGTCATCCGCTCGATGGCGATGTTCTGCTGGCCCATATCCGGGAAAAAGCCGGGCAACAGGTCATCAAGACACCGACCACTTACAGCACGGTTGGCGCCGGTTCCCAGATCCTTCGTGACCTCGGCGTGCGCAAAATGCGCCTGATGAGTTCGCCAATGAAGTTCAATGCGATATCCGGTTTCGATCTGGAAGTTGTAGAATACGTGCCCTCCGAATAAATACCGGCAGGTCGTTGCGTGCTGACGCTTGTGTTTTGCATGTTCCGGCCTGGCAGTTCCGATTCGTGGCCTACAATCCCTGAAAGTCCGCCCCAAGGCGGGCTTGCTCTTTAATACGAGACTCACCCCAATGACCTTGAAGACCATCGAAGGTACCTTCATCGCCCCACAAGGCCGCTATGCCTTGGTAGTTGGCCGTTTCAACAGCTTCGTCGTGGAAAGTCTGGTGAGCGGCGCTGTCGATGCCCTGGTTCGCCATGGCGTGAGCGAAAGCGACATCACCATCATCCGCGCGCCGGGTGCTTTCGAGATTCCTCTGGTTGTGCAGAAAGTTGCCCAACGCAAAGAGTTCTCGGCCATCGTCGCCCTGGGCGCGGTGATCCGTGGCGGTACTCCGCACTTTGAATACGTGGCTGGCGAATGCGTCAAAGGCCTGGCTCAGGTTTCCATGGACGCAGGCATCCCCGTCGCTTTCGGCGTACTGACTGTCGACTCCATTGAGCAAGCCATCGAGCGCTCCGGCACCAAGGCCGGTAACAAAGGCGCTGAAGCTGCACTGTCTGCCATTGAAATGGTCAGTCTGCTGTCGCAGTTGGAGGCCAAGTGATTTCCGACGATAGCGATCAGTTCAACCCGCGTGACGCCCAGTCTCCCGAGGCAGCCAAAGGCAAGAGCGCCAAACGTCGCGAAGCACGTCAGCTCGCGACCCAGGCGCTGTACCAGTGGCACATGGCAGGTCATTCGTTGAACGAAATCGAAGCGCAGTTTCGCGTCGACAACGATTTCAGTAACGTCGACAGCGCTTACTTCCGCGAATTGCTGCATGGCGTTGCCACCAACAAGACCGAAATCGATGTCGCGCTCAAGCCTTGCCTTGACCTGACCGTCGAAGAGCTGGACCCGGTCGAGCTGGCGGTATTGCGCCTGTCCACGTTCGAACTGCTCAAGCGCATCGACGTGCCTTACCGCGTTGTGATCAACGAAGGCATCGAGCTGGCGAAAGTCTACGGTTCCACTGACGGCCACAAGTTCGTCAATGGCGTGCTGGACAAGCTGGCACCGCGTCTGCGCGAAGCTGAAGTGAAGGCTCACAAGCGCTGATTGGCGCCTGGACTTCACATGGGTGAATTCGAGCTGATCCGCAATTACTTCGCTGCCGCGCCCTGTGCGCAGGACGGCGAAGGCGTTGCACTTGGCATCGGCGACGACTGCGCGCTGCTGGCGTTACCGCCCGGCGAGCAGTTGGCGATTTCCACCGACACGCTGGTTGCCGGGGTGCATTTCCCAGACGCCTGCGACCCCTTTCTGCTTGGCCAGCGCGCCCTGGCGGTTTCTGCCAGCGATCTGGCTGCCATGGGCGCCCGCCCAGTGGCTTTCACTCTTGCGCTTACCTTGCCTCAGGTCGAAGCCGACTGGTTGCAGGCCTTTGCCGAAGGTTTGAACCTGATGGCGCAGGGCTGCTCGTTGCGCCTGGTGGGCGGCGATACCACCCGTGGGCCGTTGAGCCTGACACTGACGGTGTTCGGTGCCGTGCCTGCAGGTCAGGCGCTGACCCGTAGCGGTGCCCGTGAAGGTGACCTGCTGTGTGTCGGTGGCGCACTGGGCGATGCGGCGGCTGCCTTGCCGCTGGTGCTCGATCAGCGCCGTGCCGAGCCTTCGATTGCCGAGCCACTGCTGGCACGTTACTGGTCGCCACAGCCGCAACTGGCGCTGGGGCAGGCGCTGCGTGGCAAGGCCACGGCCGCGCTGGACATTTCCGATGGCCTGCTCGCGGACTGTGGGCACATTGCCCGGTCGTCGGCTGTGCGCTTGCTGGTCGAGCGGGACAAGCTGCCAATGTCCGGGCCCTTGCTACAGTTGTTTGATCTGCCCGAGGCGCAACAGGCTGCGCTCAGTGGTGGCGATGATTATCGGCTGGCCTTCACGCTGCCGCCCGAACACCTTCCAGGCCTGCTGGAAGCTGGCTGGCCTGTGCATGTGATCGGGCGAGTGGTCGAAGGGCAGGGCGTTGCATTGCTGGATGCCGACGGGCATGACATCACGCCTGCCGCGCTGGGCTATCAGCATTTTCGGAGTGAAGCGTGAAAGATAACCCCGAGCAGGTTTCCGCCGAGTTCGTACCGCCTTCGGTCTGGACCAACCCCTGGCATTTTCTCGCCTTCGGGTTTGGCTCGGGCACCTTGCCCAAGGCCCCCGGAACCTGGGGTTCGATCGTTGCCGTGCCGTTTATTCCCTTGTGGCAGATGCTGCCGGACTGGGGCTACTGGCTCATGCTGGGCGTCACCATGCTGTTTGGCTTCTGGTTGTGCGGCAAGGTGGCGGACGATCTGGGCGTGCACGACCACGAAGGTATCGTCTGGGACGAAATGGTCGGCATGTGGATTACCCTCTGGCTGGTGCCCGAAGGCTGGGCATGGTTACTGGTGGGCTTTCTGGTATTCCGCTTTTTTGACATTCTCAAGCCATGGCCCATTCGCTGGCTGGACCGGCATGTTCACGGTGGTTTCGGCATCATGATCGACGATGTGCTGGCCGGTGTTTTTGCCTGGTTTTCCATGCAGGGACTGGTCTGGGCCTGGGGATTGATCTAGCTTTTTGATATTAATCGGTAAGAATTCAGCCTAAGCGTCCCTTGGAACGTGCTGTTACAATCGGACCTTGCGAATTCTCAGTCTTCTACTACCAGGAGCACACGGTGCCCGTCGTATTTGTTGCTGCCTCCAAGCTGCCTACCCCTTTTGCAGAATTCACCATGAACGGCTTTTTCGAGCAGGAAACCGGGCGCGAGCACGTTGTTCTGAGCTTGGGTGATATTGCCGATGGCGCTCCTGTTCTTGGGCGAGTGCATTCCGAATGCCTGACCGGCGATGCTCTGTTCAGCCAGCGGTGCGACTGCGGCTCGCAACTGGAAGCCGCGCTACGCGCCATTGCCACCGAAGGTCGTGGTGTTCTGCTGTATCTGCGCCAGGAAGGTCGTGGCATTGGCCTGATGAACAAGATCCGCGCCTACGAATTGCAGGACGGCGGCGCCGATACCGTTGAAGCCAACGAGCGTCTGGGCTTTGCGGCCGATCAGCGTGATTACGCGATCTGCCTGCCGATGCTGCAACACCTGAATGTCGGTTCCCTGCGCCTGATGACCAACAACCCGCGCAAGGTCAAAGCCTTGACCGACATGGGCATCAAGGTTTCCGAGCGTGTTCCGCTGCACACCGGGCATAACCCGCACAACAAACTGTACCTGGCGACCAAGGCCGGCAAGCTGGGTCACATGATGGGCAATGAGCACCAGAGTGAGGTCGATCCGGCGTGAATCGCAACAATGTGCGCAGACGGATGGCGCTGGCCTGGTGGCAGCAACTGGGTCTGAGTCTTGCGCCATTGTTGGTGGTCTGCATCTTTCTGGATGCAGGCGAAGTCCTGATCCATGTGCTGGCGATGCCATTGTTCATCGCCGGTGTTGCTTCTATGTTCCTTAGTCTCAAGCCCTTCGGCGCATTCAAGCGCGCCTTGATCGCCACTCAGGCGGCACTCGATACACCTGAAGAAACCGCAGCCTGGCTCAAGCTGGCCGCCACTCGCCGCATTGCCTTCCTGTTTGCCGGGATTCCGGCCTGGATCGCCGCTGCAGCCTTGTTCATCGGGCTTGAACCGGTGCCGGTATTTCTGCTCGCACTCTCCACCGTGGCGCTGTTCTACCTGTATCGCATCCCGCCGCAATTGGGATAAAACCCAGGCACACATCTGTGGGAGGCAGCTTGCTGGCGACGTGACGTTGTCGCCAGCAAGCTGCCTCCCACAAATTAGCCGATCAACGCCAACCGTGCATTGATTGCCGCTTCGATACCTTCGGCATTCAGCCCACACTCGGCCAGCATCTGTGCCGGCTTGGCGTGTTCGACATAGATGTCCGGCAAGCCGAGATGCAGCACCGACTTGAGGATGTTCTCCCGCGCCAGGAACTCGCTGACCGCCGCGCCCGCGCCACCCATGATGGCGTTTTCTTCGATGGTGACCAGCAGATCATGACTGGCTGCCGTTTCACGGATCAGGGCTTCGTCCAGTGGCTTGACGAAGCGCATGTCGATAACCGTGGCATCAATCTTTTCCGCGACTTCCAGTGCATCGGCCAGTTGCACGCCGAACACCAGCATGGCAACGCGCTTGCCTGGACGACGAACAACGCCCTTGCCGATTTCGATGGGTTGCAGGCCATTGTCGATCACTGCATTCGGGCCGGTGCCGCGCGGGTAGCGCACAGCGGCCGGGCCGACGTACAGGTAACCGGTGTTGAGCATCTGGCGCAGCTCGTTTTCGTCGCTCGGCGTCATTACCAGCATGCCGGGAATGCAGCGCAGATAAGACAGATCGAAGCTGCCCGCGTGAGTCGGACCGTCTTCGCCCACGAGGCCGGCGCGGTCGATGGCAAACAGCACATCGAGGTTCTGCACCGCCACGTCATGCACCAGTTGGTCATAACCGCGCTGCAGGAACGTGGAGTAGATCGCGACCACTGGCTTGCTGCCTTCACAGGCCATGCCGGCGGCGAGGGTGACCGCGTGCTGCTCGGCAATCGCCACGTCGAAGTAGCGACTCGGGAAGCGCTCGCTGAACTCCACCAGATCGGAGCCTTCCTTCATGGCCGGAGTAATCCCCACCAGCCGTGAATCAGCCTTGGCCATGTCACAGATCCACTGACCGAACACGCCCGAATACTTCGGCCCGCTGGCTTTTTTCGGCGCGGCGGGAGCATTCAGCGGGTCGAGCTTGGTGATGGCGTGATAGCCGATAGGATCGACTTCGGCTGGCGCGAAGCCTTTGCCTTTCTTGGTCACGACATGCAGGAACTGCGGACCCTTGAGGTCACGCATGTTACGCAAGGTGGCGATCAGGGTTGGCAGGTCGTGCCCATCGATAGGACCGATGTAGTTCCAGCCCAGCTCTTCAAACAGCGTGCCGGGGACCAGCATGCCCTTGGCGTACTCTTCGGTGCGGCGGGCAATTTCCCAGGCGCCCGGCAGACGGGAAAGCACTTTCTTGCTGCCTTCGCGCATGCTGGTGTAGGTACGGCTGGAAAGGATCTTGGCCAGATAGTTCGACAGACCGCCGACATTGCGTGAAATCGACATGTCGTTGTCGTTGAGGATCACCAGCATGTCCGCGGCGACTTCCGGCGCGTGGTTCAGCGCCTCGAAAGCCATGCCTGCGGTCAGGGCGCCGTCGCCGATCACCGCGATGGACTTGCGGTCGCTGCCTTGCAGACGGGCGGCGATCGCCATGCCCAGCGCGGCACTGATGGAAGTGCTGGAGTGCCCGACGCCAAAGGTGTCGTACTCGCTTTCGCTGCGACGCGGGAACGCGGCAATGCCGTCCTTCTGGCGCAGCGTGGTCATGCGCTGACGGCGGCCGGTAAGGATCTTGTGCGGATAGGCCTGATGACCGACATCCCAGACCAGGCGGTCATCCGGGGTATCGAACACGTAATGCAGGGCGATGGTCAGTTCGATGACGCCAAGGCCTGCACCGAAGTGCCCGCCGGTCTGGCCAACGGAATAGAGCAACTCCAGGCGCAGTTCATCGGCCAGGGTTTCCAGCTCGGCTTCACCCAGGCGGCGCAGGCCGGCCGGTGTATCTGCACGGTCAAGCAACGGCGTAACCGGGCGCTCGCGGGGAATCTCTTTGAACGTCGTGGGCATCAGGCGAATCGTTATAAGTAAAAGAGGCGGCAGTTTACCTTATGCATCGCAAGCTGCCCATGAAGTGCATCCTGCAGATACGCGGGTATGAAAAATCAGACCTGATTTGGCGCGTTTGATTCATCAGGTCTGACGTTCGGTTGTCTGTATCAGTTGCGGCGTTCGACGATGTAACGCGCCAGCTCCCGCAAAGGCTCTGCGGCGGCGTCGAAAGGTTGCAGCGCGTTCAGCGCCTGGTCGCGAAGCTCCAGCGCATAGAGTTTGGCAGGTTCAAGGCCAAGCAGCGCGGGGTAGGTCGGTTTGTCGCGGGCAATGTCGGCGCCCTGGCGTTTGCCCAGGGTCGCGGTATCGCTTTCTACGTCAAGAATGTCGTCCTGCACCTGGAAGGCCAGACCAATGGCTTGGGCATAGACCTGCAAGGCATCGAGTCGGGCCTGATCGGCATGACCACTGGCCAGTGCGCCGAGCCTGACGCTGGCTTCGATCAGTGCGCCGGTCTTGTGCCGGTGCATGAAGGCCAGTGCCGCCTGATCGAGTTTCAGGCCGACCGAACCCAGATCAATGGCTTGCCCGCCCACCATGCCTGCCGGACCAGCGGCCAGGGCCAGGGTGCTGACCATCTGCAAGCGGGTTTCGGCGTCACGTGAACTCAGGCGCGGATCGAGCAGAGCGGTAAAAGCCAGGCTTTGCAGGCCGTCGCCCGCGAGGATCGCACAGGCTTCATCAAAGGCTTTGTGGGTAGTGGGCTGGCCGCGACGCAGGTCGTCATCGTCCATGGCCGGCAGATCGTCATGCACCAGTGAATAGGCATGGATCAGCTCGACGGCACAGGCCGCGCCATTGGCATCCTCGGCAACACCGCCCAGCGCTTCGCAGGCTGCATAAGCCAGCAGCGGGCGCACCCGCTTGCCGCCGTTCATCACGCTATAGCGCATGGCGGCATAAAGTCGGGTCAGCTCCGGGCTCGGCGCCTCAAACAGACCATCAAGTGCCGCGTTGACGCGAGCCTGGCTTTGGGCCTGATAGCTCGCGATCATTCGGGTTGATCCGCTTCGAAGGGCTCTTCGGCCAGTTCGCCGTCGCGCTCCAGCAATACCTGCACCTTCTGCTCGGCCTGGGCCAAGGCATTCTGGCAGTCACGTGTGAGGCGCACGCCTTGCTCGAAAGCGGTCAATGAGTCTTCCAACGACAGCTCACCGTTCTCCAGACGCTCAACCAGCGTTTGCAGATCGGTGAGGGATTGTTCGAAATCCAGTGCAGCTTTCTTGCGGGCCATGGCGGCATTCCCGGTGAAGATTAAACCGCCGCGACACTAGCAGAGCCGGGGCCGCGGGGCAAACGCTTGAAGGGCAGAGTGGCTGACAGTCAGTTCAGAGCGGCGGCAAATCCGGCCTTCAGGTCTTCGATCAGATCATCCGGGTTTTCCAGACCGATTTGCAGGCGCAACATTGGTAGACCCTGCTCCCGGGCACCATAGTGATCCACCTCCGACACCAGGCTTTCAAAGCCACCCCATGAATAACCGACACCAAACAGCTTCAAGGCTCCGGTAAAACGGTCCAGTACCTGACGGTCGGCGGTCTTGAACTCGAAGCTCAGCAAACCGTTGCAGCCATGGAAATCCCGCTTCCAGAGGGCATGTCCCGGATCGCTCGGCAGTGCCAGATGCAGGACACGACCGACCTGCTCGTGGCCATGCAGCCATTGAGCGACCTGCAGGGCATTGTGCGCGTGCATCTTCATGCGTGCCGCAAGGCTTCGGGCGCCGCGCAATACCAGATAGGCATCGTCCGGGCTCACGGTATTGCCCACGGCGGTGTTCATGGTCTTGAGGGTTTTCCAGTGCTCTTCGGTGGTGCTGATGCTGCCCATCATCACGTCCGAATGCCCGGCGATGTATTTGGTCAGGGCCATCAACGAAATGTCCGCGCCCAGTTCAAGCGGCTTGAACAGCACCCCCGAACCCCAGGAGTTATCCACAGCCAGCAACAGATCACGCTCTTTGCAGAGCCGCGACAGGGCGCGCAGGTCACACATGTCGAACGTCAGCGAACCGGGGACTTCCGCGTAGATCATGCGTGTATTGGGTTTGATCAATGACTCCACGTTACTGCCGTCGGCGGCGTAATAATCGAACTCGATATCGAAGGCCGTCATCCATGTCCTGACCAGACGACGAACCGGGCCGTATACCGCCTCGGTGATCAGCACATGCTGACCAGGACGCACAAAGGCCTGAAACATCTGCGCCGCTGCCGCCAGCCCCGTGGAATACAGGCAAGTGCCGTGGGCGCCTTCCAGCTCGGAAACCAGGTCCTGCAATGCAAAGGCCGTCGGGTTGCCGTTGGCCGCATATGTCAGAGAGCGATCCGGCCCGGCAGTCCGCGCCTCCGCTTCGCGCAGGCTTTGCAGGCTGTCGAACAACACCGTGCTCATGCGCACCACCGGCGGATTCACCGCAATGCCCGGCCCACTGCTGGCGCTACGGCCATGCTGGGATAACGCAGTCTGGGCGAGAGGGTCTTTGTCTTGGGGCATTGCAGGCTCCGAACTACTGGGTAAAAGAATTTCAGCTTGCTACGCAGGAGACACGCGATTCAGAAGCATCCTGCATACAGCCTGGCGTCACGGGTGATTATCATGCGCTGCCTCTTGTATTTGAGCGATAGAAGAGGTGATTTGTGGGTAATAGTACGACGTCTGTTCAGCCTGAGGGGTATAGCGATTGGTTGGCGTCGCTCAAGGGGGACATCAAGCGGGCGCGGCAGCGTGCGGCTCTGGCGGTCAATAGTGAGTTGGTGATGCTTTATCATCGGATTGGCATGGATATCAGGCAGCGGCAACAGACTCAGGGGTGGGGGGCAAAAGTTATCCAGCAACTGGCTGATGATTTGAAAGAAGCTTTCCCTGATATGCATGGTTGGTCTGCCAGCAACCTTAAATACATGCGCTTTTTTGCGCAGCATTGCCCCGGCATTCAATTTGGTCAGCAGGCTGCTGACCAATTACCCTGGTTCCACATCGTCACCCTGCTGACCAAGCTGAATAACACCGCAGATCGAGAATGGTACGCGGCGCAAGCCGTGCAGCATGGCTGGTCACGCAGCACTCTGGAAGCCAATATCAAAAGTAGCTTGCACCTGCGCCAGGGTGGGGCTGTCTCCAACTTCGATATGCACTTGTCATCCGATGATTCCGCTCTTGCCCGGCAGGTGTTGAAGGATCCGTATCTGTTCGATTTTCTTGGGCTGGGCAATGATGCCCGGGAGCGAGAGATCGAGAATGGGCTGATTCAGCACATCACCCGTTTCCTGATGGAGTTGGGGGCCGGTTTCGCATTTGTAGGGCGCCAGTTCCGGCTGGAAGTGGGGGGTGACGAGTTCTTCATTGACTTGCTGTTCTACCACACACGGCTCAAGTGCTATGTGGTGGTAGAACTTAAGGCCACTTCATTCAAGCCTGAGCACGCCGGGCAACTGAGCTTTTATCTGGCAGCTGTCGATGCACAGATCAAGGCTGACGATGATAAGCCCACCATCGGCTTGTTACTGTGCCGACAGCACAACCGTCTGGTAGCGGATTACGCCTTATCCGGCTTCGGCAAACCCATGGGCGTCGCGGAATACCAGCTACTGCGAGACTTGCCTGAAACATTGACGCAAAGCCTGCCGAGTATTGCTCAGATCGAAGCGGCCTTGTCTGATGAGCTGGACACTCTGGAGGAATAATGCTGATCAGTTGAGGTACAAGCAAAACTGGTGGGAGGCAGCTTGCTGGCGAAAAAGGCCTAAAAAACGACAGATATTCTGCGTCTGTACGCCGAAGTCGCCAGCAAGCTGCCTCCCACAAAGTGATTCATGACTTTAATTGATCGGCATTACTCTGGAGTGAGCCTTTGGGCTCGTGTCACTTCTCCAGATCAGACGCCTGATGCCGCTCTGGAACCTGATCCGCTTCATCGCCCCATGTGCGATTGACCTTCTTGCCGCGGATGACGGCAGGGCGTGCGGCGATTTCTTCGGTCCAGCGAAGCAGGTTCGGGTATTCATGCACCGACAGGAACTCCGCAGCGGAATAAACACTGTTCTGCACCAGCGCGCCGTACCATGGCCACACGGCGATGTCGGCGATGGTGTAAGTGTCACCGGCCAGATAGCGGCTTTCCCCGAGGCGGCGGTCCAGCACATCCAGTTGGCGCTTGGCTTCCATGGCGAAGCGGTTGATGGCGTACTCGATCTTTTCCGGTGCGTAGGCATAGAAATGCCCGAACCCGCCACCCAGATACGGCGCTGCACCCATCTGCCAGAACAGCCAGTTCAGGGTTTCAGTCCGGCCCGCGTGATCGGTGGGCAGGAAGCTGGAAAACTTCTCTGCCAGGTAAAGCAGGATCGAGCCGGACTCGAACACCCGCACAGGCTTCTCCTGGCTGCGATCCAGCAGCGCAGGGATCTTGGAGTTGGGATTGACCCCGACAAAACCGCTGGAGAACTGATCGCCTTCCGAAATCTTGATCAGCCAGGCGTCATATTCGGCACCGCTGTGCCCAAGGGCCAGTAGCTCTTCCAGCAGAATAGTGACCTTCACCCCGTTGGGCGTGGCCAGCGAATAGAGCTGCAACGGATGCTTGCCGACCGGCAGTTCCTTGTCATGGGTAGGGCCGGCAACCGGGCGGTTGATATTGGCGAAGGCGCCACCGGACGAAGCAGGTTGCCAGACCTTTGGAGGCGTATAAGGAGTAGTGCTCATGCGGGAACCTCGGAATGATTGAGGACGATCGTTTCGACCGATGAAGCTGCACGTTGTTCATGAATCATCGATCAGACCAGAGGACGACTGCGGCGAGCGAACAAGGCATTGCTGATGCGTTGTCCGTAAAGACCGACGGCCAGGCCCGATACGATAAGGCCCACGGCAACGATTTTCATCGGCGTCAGGCTTTCATCGAAAATCACCACCGAACCCAGAATTCCGAAGATAGGGACCAACAGTGACAATGGTGCAACAGTAGAAACCGGATATTGCTTGAGCAACGAGTTCCAGACCCAGTACCCGAACAGGGTGTTGGGGTAAACCTGAAACAGGATCGACAGAACGGCGCGATGGTCGATCTGGTGTATCAGCGCAGAGTAACCGCTGGTGCCATTGACGATGTAGTCCAGAACGAAAAGCGGAATCGGCGAAAAGGCGCTGGACCAGACCAGAAAGGCAAGCACCTGCTTGGTCCTGGCCTTTTTGTTGATGATGTTCGTGACACTCCAGGCCGCTGCGCCGAATAACACCAGCACCAACCCGGTCGCAGTGACCGAACCGTCCGAAATGAAAATGATGCTCAACAGTCCGCACAGCGCAACGCCAATCCCGGCCAACTGGTAACGAGAGATTGTCTCCTTGAAGACCCAGGCTCCCAGCAGCATCGTGAAGAACGCGCTGAACTGCAAAACCAGCGAAGCAATCCCCGCCGACAACCCGGACTTGATCCCCAGATTGACGACACCCCACAGGCCTATACCGAATATCAGCCCGTAGCTAATGATGTAGCGCCACGCGACATCAGGCTTGGGAATGAAAAAGATCGCTGGCAGCGCACAGAGCGTGAAGCGCAGACCTGCGAGGATGAACGGATCAACTGAGGTCAGGCCCAGCTTGATGACCGAGAAGTTAAGGCCCCAGAGGGCAGTAACCAGGATGGCGAGGAGCAGGTGGTGGAGTTTCATTGTGGGGAGGACTTCCTGATCGGGTGTGCCGTGCGAGTCATCTACAGCGGCAGGTTAATACAGTCTGACCTGCCGGTCTTCTGGCGTCCGGTGAGGTTTATGCCTGAAAAATGGTCTACTTGCCTGTTTCTTGAACAAAAAACTTGGCTTGCAGGAATGTATCGTCATGGATACATTTGCTGGCCTAGTGCCTGCGTGGTGCCCCCTGAACAAAGTAGCGCCGCTTTTCGAGGATGACGGAGAGCGGCGTCAGTCGTTTTTCCAGGGCTTCAACTAAAGGTCGGTGGCTGTAATGCAGGGAGCGAGAGGCTAATGGATGAGTTCAAGGTTTTGTTCGCAGGTCTGGATGTATATATCTATCTGGGATTGCTGCTTTTAACCTTTATCGCCATCAAATATAAATCCGAGTATGCGGCTTCTCTGTTTATAGGGTGCTGCAGTATTCCGCTGTCTGCTTTTTGCTATTTGCTCTGGGTCCATGGCAGCGGCGGTGGCTGGAACTTAGTGACTTTTCTTGTAGTGATGTTTGCGTTTTCCCAAGTCGGATGGCTTGGGGGCGCTTTGGCTATTTTCGGGAAATTGATCAATGCGCGCTATTTGAAAAAGGCCGGGTTATGGGTATCCATCGTCTCGGTCATTTCGCATGGTTTATTTCTGATATCGATTCTTACCCTGGGAGCCGGCTCTTGATACGCCGGTCATCGTTTCTCTTTTAGCTGGTTTATGTACTCATAAGGAATTGTGTCATGGCGTTCAGTGAATCAACACTTGAATATATAAAAAGCCAAGCTGATAAAGCCAAGGAAGTCGCTGGCGCGCTTGGCGTTCCAGGGGTAACCGCCCAAGGATTGTTGGGCGCTATTGGGGAAGAGTACGAATCGCTCGGTGCAGTAGACTGGATTCAAACCCAAAGGGTAACCAGCTTTACGCATGAAGAGCTAAAGCAGAACTACGAAAGTGTCATTAGCGATCAGCAGATTCTGAAAGATGTCGTCAAGGCCGGTTCACTTCAAAAGGCGCAGATCAAATGGGAAAACCCGGTACTCAATGATGTTGGTCCCGGTAATGTCAAGGTCTTGACGGCCATTGATCTGTTGAATAAATACAATAGCAATAATCCAGACTCGGACCCTTTGGGGCTTAAAGGCTATACGCAGGATTACAAGACATTAGTCAGCGATCTTTCTAACGAAGGTAATAACCTGAGTTTGAAGTTTGCAGCCTTAATGCTGCAGGAAGGACAGGAGTTTTACTCTACCAGGGCCGCCACTGCCTGGAATATTTATGATCAAGACACCAAAGACGCCATTCTGATCACGTATTACAACAACGGTAAGGAATGGGCGAGCGAGAGGGCTGACAAGTTTTTCGCCGAGACCCCCGGTGGTCAATACGTACCCAAGCCAGGCGGAGGCGTCAGTGGTGGTGAGGTTTACCTTGAGAACGTTGATCAGATCAAGGCTTATGTAGGCACCCCCAACAAACCACCGAGCGTGAGTGATTTCAATCTCGATATCTTCAACGCGGGTCTGACACTCGAGAAAGACGCCACAGACCATGATCGGTTTGCGGCACAAGTAGCGGATGGGCTTGTGCGCAGTGGCGGTGGTTGGGCGATCACTTACAACCCGAGCAGTTTGAACATCAACCAGATGCAGGATTCGTGGGTCAACAATACTTTTGCTGCCGCTGCGACGCAGATTCTTGCCGACAGCTATCGGCCTGGTAACGGCAACACGGTCAAGGACGTATTCGATTTCAGCCTGAAGAGTGCCAGCAGTGGTCTGTCATTCGACAGTGTTTCGGGGCAGGCAGGTGCCTGGTTGAACTCGGGCAATGCCTTTTCACGTCTGACCCTTCCGACTGACCCTCTGGTACTCGATCTTAATGGCGATGGCGTCCGGCTGACTGATTATGTCAGCCAGCCTGTGCTTTTTGATGTCGACAACGATGGCGGCAGTCTGGAAGAAACCGGTTGGGTCAGTGCTCAAGACGGGATTGTCGTGGTCGACCGCAACAATAACGGCAAGATCGACAATATCAGCGAGACCCTTTCCGAATACTTTGGCGGAGCCGCAGGGGCTGCCGGAAATGCAGGAGAAAAACGTTTTGCCAATGGTTTTGCTGCGCTTGCCAGTCTGGACAGTAATGGCGACAACGTTTTTGATAATCGCGATGACGCCTGGTCCAGTGTCAAGGTTTGGGTCGATGCTAACCATGACGGCAAAAGCTGGGTGGATAGCAACGGCAATGGGGCGGTCGATGCTGGCGAGGCCGATGAAGTTCGCTCGCTGAACGAGCTTGGTATCACCCGTATCAACCTTGCCAATACTTTGCAGAACGGCGAAGTACGCGATGGCAACGAAGTGCTGGCCCGTGGCACGTTCATCCAGAATGGCGTCAGTAAGGAAGCGATTGCAGCCAATTTCCTGGCAAACCCAAATGGCCACACCTTCAGTGCCAGTGGTAACGGAACGATTGTTTCGACTCAGGGGGGAGGAGAGGTGGCACCCGTGAGTGCCTATGCGTCCTCTTCTGTGGCCGGTGAAACCATTGATGTGGCGCAAAAGGGCGTCAGCAATGCCAGTGGTTCATCAGGTAACGATACTCTGCTGGGCGACAGCAAGAACAACTGGCTCTCAGGTGGGCAGGGCAGCGATAGCTTCCAGGCCGGTGCCGGGGATGACGTGCTGCTGATCGACGCTGATGACGATGCAACCAATATCCATGGCGGTGCGGGTACCGATATCGTTCAGGTGATCGGCGATCAAGGTGTTGTTCTCAACCTGACCACGGCTGAGATCGAGATCGCTCAGGGCGGCAGAGGCAATGACGTGTTTATCGCCGACGGGCAAAGCACGGTCTACATGCGCGGTGGCAACGGTGACGATGTCTTGGTGGGTGGCTCTGCCAACGATGCCTTGTCCGGTGAGGATGGCGACGACTTTATCAGCGGTGGTGCCGGTAATGATGTGCTGCGTGGTCACCGTGGACAGGACCAGATTCATGGTGGCCTGGGCAACGACTTTATCGATGGTGGCCTTGATGACGATACGCTCAACGGCGGTGCCGGTGACGATGTACTGATCGGTGGTGCGGGCGATGATGTGATTGATGGCGGTGACGGCCTGGACGTCATCGAACTGTCCGGCGACTTTGCCGACTACCGTCTGACACGAACGGCAGAAGGTGTCTGGATCAGCGACACCGTGGCCGGGCGCGACGGTACCGATTTCCTGCAGAACATCGAAAAGGTCAACTTCAAGAATCTCAAGCTGGTCGAGATCCCGAGCACCACCAGCGAAGGCATCGAGAATCCTCTGCTGGTCAAGGATGTCCTGAGCAACGACAAGGCCGGTGCTGCTTTCGAGCGTACCAGTGCGCATCTGATCGGCAAGGAACAACTGCTGCAGAACGACATCGACTGGCAGCATGATGCGCTGCACATCACCGGATTGTTCGATGTCGTGGGCGGTACGGCCAGTGTGACCCAGGCGGGCGATGTGCTGTTCACGCCGGATGCAACCTTTACCGGCATCATGGGCTTCAAGTACACCGTTGCCGACGCCAAGGGCAATGAGGCCGGTACGGTCATCAGCATGGGGACCGGCGAAAGCGCGACGATGCGTGCTGCGGTTTACCTCAAGACCTCGGACCTGCCCGACGATCCGCTGGTGACCGATCAATGGTATCTGTCCCAGGCCAATATTCTTCCGGTCTGGAAGGATTACACCGGCAAGGGCGTCAGAATTGCCCAGATCGAAACCACCAGCCCTTTCGGCACGACCAAGGAAGTGCTCGATTACCGTCATGCCGACCTGAAAGACAACATCGACAAGAACTGGCTGGCCAATGCCACGCCGGGGCAGATGGCGGGCGAGGGCAGCGGCGGCGTCTTCAGCGATCACGCCACTCTGGTGGCCGGTGTGATGGTCGCCTCCCGCAATGGCGAAGGCAGTGTGGGCGTGGCTTATGACGCCACGGTTGCCGGTTACTGGGTCAATAAAGACGACTTCAGCACCATGTCCCACATGCACGAATATGACGTGGTGAACAACAGTTGGGGCAGTAGCATTCCCTTCGACCTGAAGTTTTCCCCGGCCGAACTGGGATTGATGCCGACGCCCCACCGTCAGGCCTTGCAAGAGGGGCGCGATGGTCTGGGGACCGTGATTGTAACGGGGGGCGGCAACGACCGTGAGAAAGGCGGGAACACCAACTACTCGAACGTCTCCAACAGCCGCAGCAGTATCATTGTCGGCGCGATCAATGCCACCACCGATCTGGGGGCGCTCCAGTTTGGCGGTAAGCCGTTTTCCAGCCCGGGCGCCAGCATTCTGGTCAGTGCGCCGGGCTCGAACGTGACCTCCACTTCGCGTCTGGTGCAGAACGACAATGGCTCCACGTTCGGGGCCGACACCAGCGTTTCGCAAGGCACCAGTTTTGCCGCGCCGATTGTCTCCGGCATCGTGGCACTGATGCTAGAAGCCAACCCTGAACTGGGGTATCGCGACGTCCAGCAGATCCTGGCGATTTCGGCCCGCAAGGTCGCCGACCCTGATACCTCCTGGCAGGAAAACGGAAGCCAGAACTGGAACGGCGGCGGCATGCACGTCAGCCACGACTATGGTTATGGCGAAGTCGATGCTCGCGCGGCGGTTCGTCTGGCCGAAACCTGGAATACCCAGCAGACCTTCGCTAATGAATTCAGCCTGAACCAGCCCCTGGACTCCGGCACCCTCAACCGCGCAATCACTGATGGACAGGGCGCAGGCATCAGCCATTCCCTGACCCTGGGTAACGCCGGTATTTCTGTCGAGCATGTTGAAGTCAAAGTCAGCCTGACGCATTCCCGACCGGGTGATCTGATCCTCAAGCTGATCTCGCCGTCCGGTACGGAATCCATTCTGATGAACCGTCCGGGCAAGGCGCCGGGCAGCGCGGCAAGCGATCGTGGCAATGCCGACTTCGCTGGCAGCTCGACCCTGAATTATGTGTTCGACACGGCGCTTCTGCGGGGTGAAACGGCGCAGGGCAACTGGACGCTGCAAGTCATCGATACGGTCACCGGCGACACCGGCACACTCAATAGCTGGAGCATGAACGTTTATGGCAAGGCCGGTACGTCCGATGACCAGTATGTGTATACCAATGAATATGCACAGCTGGCGGCTGCTGGTGGGCGCAATGTGCTCAACGATACCGATGGTGGCTTGGACACGATCAATGCCGCAGCGATTGCCAGCGCCAGCGTCATCGACCTTTCCAAAGGTCAGGCGACCCTGGCCGGTGCCCAGTTGACCATCTCTAACCCTGGCCAGATCGAAAACCTCATCGGCGGCGAGTTTGGTGACTCGCTGACCGGTAACGCTGCGGATAACCATCTCTCGGGTGGGCGTGGCGACGATCTGCTGTCGGGCGGTGCAGGTATCGATACGCTGATCGCAGGGCAGGGCAATGACACCCTGACCGGCGGCGCCGATACCGACTATTTTGTGATCGACAAGAACGCGGGCGACGTCGATACCCTGACCGACTTCGTCATCGGCACCGACCGAATCGTTCTGTCCGGTTTCGGCCCTGATGTGTATTCGACGATGGGCATCAGCCAGCAAGGTGCGGACACCCGGTTGACGCTGGATGACGGGCAAGTCCTGGTACTTAAAAATGTGCAGTCCCAGGGCCTGACCCTGAGCAGCTTCGTGCATGTACCGGAAGGTGTGAGCCTGAGCCGTCTGGAGCGTTATTCCGGCTTTGGTTTCGGGCTTGATGGCACCGTGACCGAGCGGATTCTGCCGGACACGACCAATGGCGTTCTGTACTGGGCCAATGAGGGCGGTGAGCGCGTCTTCGGTGGCACGGGAGCCGATGTGATCACCGGTGGTCTGGGTGATGATGTGCTGGTCGGCGAAAGCTCCACGTCTTCGACTGTCGGCGGTAACGACACCCTGAACGGTGGCGAAGGCAATGACGTGGTGCGTGGCGGTGCAGGCGATGACGTGCTCTACGGCGGTGCCGGGCTGGATTATCTCGGAGGCGATGCCGGTAACGATGTCCTCTATCTGGAAGGCGATCAAGGCATCGCTGACTACGCGACCACCACATTGCTGTCACCGAACATCAACCTCGGCGGTGCAGCCTCGCACACCGGAGCCTCGGTGGCGGGCGGTGCCGGGAATGATCGTTTTGTCGTGGTCGAAGACCTCAAGGCGAGTGCTTCGCAAGGCATCATGGCCAACCTGATCGACGATTTCGAGGTGGCCAATCCCGCCGAGAAAATCGACCTGTCACAGATCCGAGCGGTACACAGCTTTGCCGAACTGAACTTCAGTTCCGTGACGGTGGATGGCGAGCAATACCTGAGAGTCTGGCTGGGCGCGATGGCCAGCGGCACTCAATACCTGACCCTCAAAGGCGTTACCGCCAATCAACTGTCCGCCACCAACTTCATTTTTGGTCAGGCCGTTGCACAGCCCAAAGTGCTGCTTAGCGGCACTGCTGCCAACGATCTGCTGATCGGCGACGCTGGCGGCAATACCCTCGATGGCGGTGCCGGTGCGGATGTGCTTGAAGGACGGACAGGCGACGACACCTATATGGTCGACAACGTCGGTGACGTGATCAAGGAAGTGGTGGGCGGTGGCTATGACCTGGTCAAGTCCAGTGTCAGCCATACCCTGTCCAGTGAAGTCGAGTCCCTGCAATTGCTGGGTACAGCGGCTATCAATGGCACCGGCAATGAACTGGCCAACCGCATTGTGGGCAACAGCGCCAACAACGTGCTGGATGGTGCCGGTGGCTCCGATGTGCTGATCGGCGGCCTGGGTGACGACACCTATGTGGTCGATGACGGTTCCGACCGGGTCGTCGAGTCCCAAGGTCAGGGCACGGACACGGTCAATGCCTCGGTTTCCTTCACACTGGCCAGCAACCTGGAAAACCTGAACCTGACCGGCAGCGCCAACATCAACGCTACAGGCAACAGCGCCGACAACATTCTGCGCGGCAATATCGGCGATAACCGTCTCGACGGCGCCCAAGGTGCAGACCTGATGATCGGTGGCCTGGGTAATGACACCTACTTCGTCGATCACATCGGCGATGTGGTCATGGAGGATACCGACGCGGGTAATGACAAGGTCATTTCCACAGTCGACTACAGCCTGGCGACGAATGTCGAGAGCCTGACCCTGTCCGGTTCCGCCCTGAATGCCACGGGTAACGCCCAGGCCAACGAACTGTTCGGCAACGAACACGACAACCGCCTGTACGGCGGCGCTGGCGACGACTTCCTGCAGGGTGGCAAAGGCAATGACCGCTACGTGTTCGGCGTCGGCCATGGCCAGGACACGATCAACGAAGACCTGGATGCCAGCGGTGGCGTTGACACCATCGTGTTTGAAGCGGGCATCAATGCAAGCGACGTTGCTGTCGATCACTCAGCGCAAGGCATGGTGCTGCGCCTGAACGATGGTCAGCAGATCATTTCCGGCTGGACCGCAGCCCGTGGCCACAGCATCGAGCGCATCGAGTTCGCCAACGGCACGGTCTGGAATACAGCAGCGCTGGCGACCCAGGCCAACCGTGCGCCGACCCTGGCGCAGGCGATTGCCGACCAGAGCGTGGCCGAAGACAGCGGCTTCGTCCTGACCCTGGCACCCAACGCCTTTGTCGATGCGGACAGCGGTGATGCCCTGAAACTGAACGCCACACTGGCTGATGGCAACCCTCTGCCAGCCTGGCTGAGTTTCGATGCTGCCACCCGTACCTTCCGTGGCACGCCGGACAACAGCGCCGTGGGTAACCTGTCGATTCGCGTCACCGCGACCGACAAGGCCGGCCTGTCCGTCAGCGACAGCTTTGACGTGCGGATCAGTAATACCAACGATGCACCGGTCCTGGCCAAGGCCATTGTCGATCAGGCCGCAACCGCAGGCACCCTCCTGAATTTTGCGCTACCTGCTGCAACGTTCACCGACGTGGATGCCGGTGACACATTGAGCATCACCGCGCAGTCTGCCGACGGTAAGTCGTTGCCTGCCTGGCTGACGTTCGATGCGGCCACTCGCACCTTCAGCGGCACGCCTGGAAGTCAGGGAACCGTCTCGGTCAAGGTTTCGGCCGTGGACCGTGCAGGCGCAGTGGTCAGTGATGTGTTCGACATCGTGGTCGGCGAACAGACCGGTTTGATCACCGGCACCCAGAGCGGTGACTACCTCAATGGCGATGCGCTCGCCAATACCATCAACGGCTTGGGTGGCGACGATACCCTTTACGGCAGGGCTGGCAACGACGTACTGAACGGTGGTGATGGCGTCGACTGGCTTTACGGTGGCGACGGCAACGACACGCTGGATGGTGGTGCGGGCAATGACAGATTGTCTGGCGATGCGGGCAACGACACGTACCTGTTCTACCGCGGTATGGGGCAGGACACCGTGTCCGATTTCGACCGGACCGTCGGCAACGTCGACACCATCAAGGTCGCAGCGGGTATCGCACCGGAAGATGTGATCCTCAGTCGTGATCTCAGCTCTCTCACACTCTCGATCAAAGGGACCACCGACAAACTGTCGATCAGTTCTTTCAGCGACGCCAACTATCAGGTGGAGCGTGTCGAGTTTGCCAATGGCACAGTCTGGGATATCGACACCCTCAAGGCCATGAGCCGCGGTGTGGCCAGTGATGCAGCCGATACCCTGTATGGTGACAGTGGAGCCGATGTGCTTGATGGGCTCAATGGTGACGACAAACTCTACGGTGACGGTGGTAACGACCAGCTCAATGGCGGTGCCGGTAGAGATTCGCTGTATGGCGGCAATGGCAACGACACCCTCAATGGCGGAGCCGACAACGACTACCTCGATGGTGGCGATGGCAATGACATTCTCGATGGCGGTGCCGGCAACGATTCCCTGAGCGGATCTCGCGGCGATGATACTTACCTCTTCTATCGCGGCATGGGCCAGGACACGATCAACGAGTTCGACTCCACCACGGGCAATGTCGACACCATCAAAGTCGCGGCAGGCATCACCCCTGGCGATGTCATCGTCAAGCGTGACAGGACGGATATCGTGCTCTCCATCAAGGGCACGAACGACTGGATGAAAATCTACGACTACACCAGCTCCAACTATCAGGTGGAGCGCGTCGAGTTCGCGGACGGGACCGTCTGGTCTGTTGCGGACCTCAAGCGCCTGTCGGTGGTCGTGGCCAGCGAAGCGGCCGATACGATTTACGGCGACGAGACGGGCGAGCAGATCGACGGGCTTGGCGGCAATGATCAGTTGTACGGCCAGGCCGGTAACGATGTGCTCATTGGCGGTGCTGGCGATGACATGCTCGATGGCGGAACGGGTGTCGATACGCTGGATGGCGGAGCAGGCAACGACACGCTGTATGGTGGCTCGGGCAACGACATCTACCTGTTCCAGCGGGGCGGTGGCCAGGACCAGATCTACGACCGTGACTGGACCTCCGGCAATATCGATGTGATCAAGCTGGCACCAGGTATCAGCCCGGGCGATATCAAGGCTTCGCGCGTGGGCGACAACCTCGAACTGGCGATCATCGGCACTTCGGACAAGATCACCGTTCGCGACTGGTTCTACTCCACCGACTCGCAGATCGAGCAAGTCCAGTTCGTGGACGGCACCGTCTGGGATGCGACGGCCCTCAAAGCCATGGTCAAAGGCGTGGCGAGTGAAGGCAACGACACCCTGCAAGGCGAAGAGTCTGTTGCCGATGTCCTCAGCGGTCTGGGCGGTGACGACAGCCTTTACGGCTTGTCAGGCAACGACACCCTCAACGGTGGCGCTGGCAAGGACAAGCTCTATGGCGGAGCAGGAGCGGACATCCTCGATGGCGGTGCCGGTGATGACAGCCTGTATGGCGATGCAGGCAACGACACCTACCTGTTCTATCGCGGTGCCGGGCAGGACTGGATAAGCGACTACGACAATACGGCCGGCAACCTGGACGTGATCAAGCTTGCGGAAGGCCTCAAACCTGCCGATATCCAGCTCACCCGTAGCCTGAACGACCTGTATGTCGGCATTGCCGGCACCAGCGACAGGCTGACGGTTTCCGGATGGTTCTCCAATAGCGCGAACCTGATCGAACAGATCCAGTTCGCTGACGGGACCACCTGGAATGCCAGCACCATCAAGACCATGAGCAACGGCACGTCCACCCAGGGCAATGACGCGCTTTATGGCGATGATGCTGTGGCCGATTCGCTCAGTGGCCTTGCAGGCAACGACAAGCTCTATGGTCTGGGCGGCAACGACGTGCTGTCGGGCGGTGCCGGGGATGATGAACTGAACGGCGGCGCAGGCGCGGACACCCTCATCGGTGGCACGGGCAATGACCGGCTGTATGGCGACCGTGGCAACGACCTCTATCAGTTCGAGCGCGGCGGTGGCCAGGACGTCATCGACGACTTTGACCCGGATGCCAACACGGATGTGCTGCAGTTCGGTAGCGGTATTGCGGCCGACCAACTGTGGTTCAGCAAGAATGGCTGGGACCTGGAAGTCGGCGTCATCGGCACGAGCGACAAGGTGACGGTATCCAAATGGTCATTCTGGGGCGAGGGCACTTGGGAGAAGGCCCAACAGATCGAGCAATTCCGCACGGCGGACGGCAAGGTCCTGATGGCCAGTCAGGTTGACCAGATGGTACAAGCCATGGCGGCTTTCGCGCCTCCTGCACCGGGAGAAGTGAAACTGTCGGAAAACTACCAGGCCTCGTTGAATGCGGTGATTGCTGCGAACTGGCAGTAAGGCAGGAAGCAGCCGCGCCTTTGGGCGCGGTTGCTTTTGATCCAATCGAAGAGAAAATCGCTGAACGCACGCCATAGCGTGTGTTCATTGACAGGTTTGCGTCCAAAAATGATGGGTATCTCGTACGACTCATCAAGGCCGGAACCTTTCATGAACATCAAAGACTCACCTGTCCGCTACCCGAAACATCGCTTTTCATCCTCGCAAACCACCTGCAAGAAGTGTGGCCTTCTCCGAAGGCGTCACATGCTTGCCCGGTCACCTCGCCCGTCACACGAACCACTGAGCAAGCAAAAAGTCGTCAGCGCCATGTACGCCTACCTGATGAACAGTTGGGAAGAACTGCCTGACCAGAACAAGCGTGCGCTGGGTTTTGATTTTGTCGTGGGCAGTGAAAGGGAGGAAGAGGGACTGAATCATATGGCGCGGTTGTTTATGGAATATGCGGAGATTTCGTTTCGGCGGGCGTTGGTTGCGCGGCGTAGAAGGCTTGGGGTTGAGAAGGTTTCCGTTGATAAATAAAAGCTGGTTTGTGGTTAAGGCCGACCAGTACATATGCGGTGTTTTTTCATCAGTCGTCGCCAGCAAGCTGCCTCCCACAAGTCCTTCAGATCTGGATCAGGCTTGTGGGCATCGTTATCGAGCAATCTGCAATATAGTGCACTTATACAGCCTTTGAGGGTGGGTTTTCTGCAATAAATTGCATTTTTTAGGCCTCTTCCCTATGATTATCTGCACTATATTGCAGGTGGCGTTATGCAGCTCACAATCCAGATCCACGATGAAGGCCAGTGGCGTGATGCTTTTCATCTCACCTTTCAAGAGCCTGCGGAAGGTTTCCTTGGGCCGTGTTCTTATGCCTACGACCGTGATTACATCATTCGCCACATCAACGACGTTCTGGCACAGGATGAGTCGGCGGTCAGCTACAACTTCCCGGTAGGTTTTGACGACAACACAATCAAGATCGCTCCAGCATTTCTTCACGATATCTCGCCAGCGGGTGCAGCAAAGAGTTCTCTGATGCGGCGAATAGGCGGGGAAAAGCCTGAGGGTCTGGCCACTGACCTCTTTCTGCTCCGTCGTTGTACGCCAGCGCCAATCGGCAACATGCGAATCAAAGAGTCTGCCGACCTGATTGATCAGTCAGCTCGCCTTGGATTTTCTCGTGATGAGGTGATTGCTCTGAGTACTGAGTTCATCGACTACGCATACGATCAAGGAGCTGCCATTGGCGGTGCCAGTGGAGCAGGTGGTGCAGCACCAAAGATTCTGATGACGGAAGACAAAACGGGCCTTCTTTACCCGGATGCATCGCTTCCAGATACAGAGGCTGCTGAGCACTGGTTTATCAAGTTTCCAAGGGGGCAGGCACTAAACGAAGACGTCGCCATCCTGCACGCGGAGTACCTGTACTACAAAGCGATTCACCAGCTCGGGCTGAATACGATTTCGCAGGATGGGCTGGCACTTCATGAAGGTCGCAAGCCAAGTCTCTGGATGAAGCGGTTTGATCGTGAAACATCAGCTGAAGGCGTTAAACGTTTTGCGGTGGAGTCCATTTACTCATTGGCCGGTATTTCAGAGCCTGGGGTTCAAATGAGTCATCTTCAGGTCATCGATGTGCTGGTAAGCATCTGGAGATACGCGGGCCAGAAAGAGGAGATCCCTGAACTGATTTCTGAATATCTGCGCCGCGATTTGCTCAACCAGGTATTGGGTAACACCGACAATCACGGTCGGAACACGTCAATCATCCGTGAGAAGGGGCGCTTCAAACTGGCCCCCATTTATGACCTGGCTCCGATGTCTGCAGATCGCGAAGGGATCATCAGAACGACACGATGGCCTAAGCCGATTGAGTTGGCCAATAACATCGATTGGAAGGCCGCCTGTATGAGCTTGGGAACCTATGTGCATCCCGCTCGCTTATATGAACGCCTGATGGAGGACGCCAAGCTGTTCCTTCAACTTCCTGACATCCTTCAGCCAGATCTGCCGGAGTTAATCTGGAACCACCCCAGCATCCCGCTGGCCAACCTCAAAAACCGAATGCAAGCCTGGGGTGTTCTATGAGTTCAAATGCCGCCATGAGTGGGCAGGACTTCAGCAAAATGACAAGGGAAGAGCTCATTCGCTCCATCGAGAACATGCTGGGTCATGGTGAAATATCGATGGGCAAGGCTGTTGAGATGCTTCGAACAATGGTGGCCAGGCTGGATCAGCGTACCTTTGCCAAAATGTGCAAAATCTCGATTCGTACCCTGGCGCATATTGAGCATGAAGAAGGTAATCAGACGATCAAGTCGATGAATGCGGTGTTCAAGCCGTTTGGTCTTGAGCTTTGTCCGGTGAGGGTGAAGCGGAGTCAGTATGTGGGGGGGCGTTAAAAATGGTGATATGTGCTTAGCTTCTTATCGATCAGAGGGATTTCAAAATAAGTGGGACGCCCTTTCCATTCCAGTGATGGCCTGTGAACATGATCAACTCTGCCGTTTCGCTTTCGCGCTTCAGTTGCTGGCGCTCACGTTATTCGAGGCAGATCAATTTGAGTAGCAGCAGGACGTCTTGGCTCTTCATGAGGTTCTCGGTTAGCAACTGTCCTTTGTCCTAGGACTGAGGACACTTTGAGCATTTGTCAGTGGGCCCTGTCAAGCACCTCGACACCATCGCCAGATGGTGTCGTGCAAGTCTTTAAATGCCCAATCCTATCCTTTTGCTCGCTCAAATCGAGGTAGTCGCACCCTCCACCCCCCGAAGCACCCCATACGGATCCACCCCAATCCCCTTGCACACCTCCAAAAACTCAATCACATCCAACCTGCGCTCGGCATTCTCGGTTTTCGAGACGAAGGATTGTGGGCGGCCGAGCCGGGTTGCCAGTTCTTTTTGAGTCAGACCGGCTGCTTCGCGTGCCTCCAGCAAAAGCTGGAGCAATGCTTGGTAGCGGGTGTTGTGGATGGTTTTCACGTAGGTGTGCCGTTTGATGGTCCGACACCCTGAATAAACCTGATTTGGGATTATCCCAAAATGGGTTTTTGGTTTAAGCTTCTGCTTCCAGGGATGTGCACGCACAAGTGCAAGGGAGTCAGTATGAAAAACAAGAAACCACAACTGTTGTCTCGCAAGCCTCGCAGACTCAGATCCTCAACCTTCTCGGCGCGGGAGGTTATGACCAGGCAACAAGTCGTCAGCGCCATGTACGCCTACCTGATGAACAGTTGGGACGAGTTGCCTGAGCAGAACAAGCGTGCGCTGGGTTTTGATTTTGTCGTGGGTGGCGAAGGGGAAGAGGAAGCGCTGAATCACTTGGCGCGGTTGTTCATGGAGTATGCGGAGATTTCGTTTCGGAGGGCTTTGGTTGCGCGGCGCAGACGTATGGGAGTGATTGACTGACTTTTCGCAAGCAAATAAAAAGCCGGCTTGTGGCCGGCTTCTCGGGGACGGTCTTGGTTTATTTTTGGTAAACCGCAATCGCCTTCAACAGGTGCAACCGCAAGGGATGCTAAAAAGGTAACAAACCGAACGTGTCGTTCGCCTTGTGTGGCACGGGTCGCGCTGGGCGGCCTGTGCCGAATGGTGGCGTTAGGATACTGATGTTTTCCTCCGATGCCCAGTCTTGAAACACTTTCTCATACGTGGCTGTCCCGGTTTAGCGCAGCAGCATGGCGTTTCGGCGGCTGTTGAGGGTGGACCACCAGAATATCCAGCCCAGGATGCGGATGTTTTCCCGCTCGATTTCTTCGGCGCTGAAGAGTTCGTCGGGGTATTCGCTGTTGTTGTGACTGCGCAGGCGCAGGCCGCCGTTGGGCAGGCGGTAGAGGTATCTGACGCGCAGGATGCCGCCATGTTCGAGGGCGTACATTTCGCCGTCGATGACCTGGGTCAGGTCACGGTTGACGCCCAGCAGTGAGCCGTCCTGGATCTTGTCGGCCATGCTGTTGCCGATCATGGCGACGCACATGGTGTTCTTGGGGTCGATGTTCATGGTTTGCAGCACGTGCATGGGCAAACGTATTTTCTGGCCGGGCGCTTCGGCCAGTACGGTCTTGCCAATGCTGTTGGTGGATTCGATTTCCTTGTAGATCTGGATTTCCACATCGCCGCGCAGCAGGCTTCTGCCTTGGTGGAGCGTAATCGGGGTGTCGCCGCCATTGTTCTCGTTGGCGGAGTCTGTCGGGTGTTTGGGTCCTTCGCCGGTGCGCAGCCAGCGGGGGTTGACGGTCAGTAGTTCAGCCACTTCTTCCAGCCGCGCCATGGGTACGCCGCGTTTGAACCAGTTGTTCACGTGCTGGGGCGTGACTTTGCGGTTGGCTGCAAAGTCCGTCGCAGAAAGATGGCACTCCCGAAGGAGGATGCGTAGTCGATCACCGGATGTATTCATGAGGTCGAGTTTACGGCGGTCGCGAATCCGTTTAAATGAACGGGATGTGCAAATACTGCAGTTCCCTTATTGCTTACGGTTAGCGACCTACAGGTACAACAGCCGTTGCGTAGGCATGTTCCGCAATCCGTTTATTTGAAGTAAACGCTGCGTTCTGCTTTAAACCGATTGCGCGGTGTTCACGCTGTGTTTATCGCGTTTCAAATGAGAGCTGTATTTTTATACGTTTGTTTATTGATGGTGTTCTGGAGGATTTGCGAGGCAGGAGAGGAGCGGAGGAGGCGAGGGTTTTGCAGAAGGTGTTCGGAACACCCGGTCAGGTGTTCCGAAACGGTGAAACGGGTGATCAGCCTTTGTAGGCTGCAACCGATTTCAGGATCTCGGCGCGGGCTGCGTCAGCATTGCCCCAACCATCGATCTTCACCCATTTGCCTTTTTCGAGATCCTTGTAGTTCTCGAAGAAGTGCTTGATCTGTTCCAGCAGCAGGGCTGGCAGGTCGGTGTACTCTTTCACGTCGACGTACAGCTGGGACAGCTTGTCGTGTGGTACAGCGATAACCTTGGCATCGCCGCCGCCATCGTCGGTCATGTTCAGGATGCCGACCGGGCGGGCACGGATGACCGAGCCTGGAGCAACCGGGTAAGGAGTAACAACCAGCACGTCGAGGGGATCACCGTCGTCAGCCAGGGTGTTAGGGATGAAACCGTAGTTGGCCGGGTAGAACATCGGGGTGGCCATGAAACGGTCAACGAACAGGCAATCGGATTCTTTGTCGATTTCGTATTTGATCGGCGCGTGGTTGGCCGGGATTTCGATAGCGACGTAGATGTCGTTCGGCAGGTCTTTACCAGCCGGAATCTTGCTGTAGCTCATTGGGTTTTGCCCCCGTAGTTGACCAGACAGATATTGGCATTAACGCCAAAAAGTGGGCCGGATTATAGGCACATTCTGTTGGCGTTGACACGTACCGCGTTGGATCAGTGGGGGCTTTGACAGGCTGTGTCGCCCTTTTGCAGGGCCTCGAGGCGTGCCAGGGTGTCCTGGCGGTAAAAGGCCTTCAGTTGCTCATAGACCTCGGGATAGGTGTCGTGCAGCAGGTCGGGCGCGCTGAAGAAGTACTCGCTGGTCACGGCAAAGAATTCGGCCGGGTCTTCGGCGGCATAAGGATCAATGGCCGTCTCGATGTCCGGATTGTTGTCCAGTTGCCGGTTGAGATCGTCGTAGGCGCTTTGCATGACACTGGCCCACTCGCTGATCCGCATGTCGCCATGCAGTGGCGGCAGGCCGTTGGCATCGCCATTGAGCATGTCGAGCTTGTGCGCCAGCTCGTGGATAACCAGGTTATAGGCATCCCAGTCGCCGCTGGACAGCACGCCCGGCCACGCCAGAATCACCGGGCCTTGTTGCCAGGCCTCGCCGCTGTGTTCGCCATCCCATTCATGTTCGATACCGCTGGCATCGCGATGGCGTTGCGGGCTGATGAAGTCGCCGGGGTACAGGACGATTTCATGAAAGCCCTGATACCAGTTCAGATCCTCAAGGTTGAGCAATGGCAACTGGGCCTGGGCGGCGAGGAACAGGCGCTGTTCATCATCCAGTTCTACGCCCGGCAATGCCGTCAGGTGCTTGGCCTGCAGGAACAGCACGCAGGCTTCGCGCAGGGCCTGGTCCTGCGCGTCGCTCAAGCCCTCCAGAATCGGCAGCCGCTGGCGCACCCGTTCCCACACTTCGGGGGCGACGGGGTTTTTGGCCAGCGTGCGCTGCCTGCGCCAGTTGCTGAAAGACCACATGGCTCAGCGTGCGTCTGCCGAGCGGCCCGTGCGACTGCGGATCAGGCCGATGATCATGGGCAGCAGGGAAATCAAGATGATCACCAGCACCAGCAGCGTCAGGTTCTTCTTGATGAAGGGCACATTGCCGAAATAGACCCCCAGCGTCACCAGACTGCCGACCCACAGGATCGAGCCCAGCACGCTGAACCCCAGGAAGCGCAGATAGTTCATCCGACCAATGCCCGCGACGAAAGGCGCAAAAGTACGAATGATCGGCAGAAAGCGCGCCAGCGTAACGGTCTTGCCGCCATGGCGTGCGTAGAACATCTGAGTGCGAATCAGGTAGTCGCGACGGAAGATTTTCGAGTCGGGATTGCGGAACAGTCGTTCTCCGGCGGTACGCCCGATAACGTAGTTGGTGCTGTCGCCCATTATGGCGGCCAGCATCAGAAGCCCACCCAGCAGAACCGGGTCCATGCCGCCACCGGCTGCCACTGCGCCTGCGATGAACAGCAGCGAGTCGCCCGGCAGGAAGGGCATGATCACCAGCCCGGTCTCACAGAAAATCACCAGAAACAGGATGGCGTAGATCCAGGTACCGTAATTGGTTACCAGCAGGTCGAGGTACACATCGAGGTGCAGGATGAGATCGAGGGGGTTGAATTCCATTGGTATACCTGAGGCCAGCCCCTTGGAGCAGGGCGCGTGCGGAAGAAACTACTGTGCGCTACGGGCGGCATTATAGAGGTATAAACAAGGCATGGGTTTTTCGCGACTGAAGTCGCTCCCACGGGTAATGCTGAACTTGTGGGAGGCAGCTTGCTGGCGACAAGGCTGAAGTCGCCAGCAAGCTGCCTCCCACAAAGAGAGTGGTGACCTTAGTTGATCGGCAATACGTAGTTCTTGAACTGCGTATCTTCCTTGAAGCCAATGGACTCGTAGACCTTGTGCGCCACTTCGTTGTCGCTGCTGGTGGACACGCGCATGCGTACGGCATGGGTTTCCTTGGCCATCTGTTTGGCATGCTTCATCAGATGGTCTGCGACCAGTTGGCGGCGGGAGTCTTCGGCCACGTAGATGTCGTTGAGAATCCACACGCGCTTGAGCGACAAGGACGAGAAGCTCGGGTAGAGCTGGCAGAAGCCCAGCACCTTGGTGTCGTCATCCTTGGACAGTGCCAGGTAGATCACCGACTCATCACGGCGCAGACGCTTCTCCAGAAAGTCGCGTGACGAATCCGGGAAGGGCAACTCGCCATAAAACTCGCGATATTTGATGAACAGCGGGCAGAGCAGGTCCAAGTGTTCAAGAGTTGCTTTTATGATCCGCATGATTGGGCCTCAACTTCACTATGGGCGAATGCAGTGTGTTCGGGCGACGGTTTGATGCTGCCGACTGGCTTTAGAAAGCGCAATCTAATGCGGCTCAACCGGGCCTGCGAGCAGGAAGTTACCCTTGTTATCGGCGGCGCCATCCGATTCCACAGTCTTCAATTCGGCTTCATCCTTGAGATTTACCCCCGACACCTGTCGCCGGCAGGCTTCACGCATCAGATAAAGCAGGCGATGAGCCGCCATTGCGTAACTCAGGCCTTCCAGTCGCACATTGGAAATACAGTTGCGATGGGCGTCGTTCAGGCCAACCTTGGGCGCATAGGTGAAATATAGCCCCAGGCTGTCCGGAGAGCTCAGGCCCGGGCGTTCGCCGATCAGGATCACCACCATCTTCGCCCCCAGCAGCTCGCCGATTTCGTCGGCGATGGCGACACGGCCTTGCTCCACCAGAACCACGGGAGACAGTGTCCAGCCTTCGGTGGCGGCCTGTTCTTCCAGTCGCGCCAGAAACGGTACGGTATGGCGATGCACGGCCAGCGATGACAGGCCATCGGCAACCACGATGGCCAGATCGACGCCGCCGGGATGGGCAGCAGCGTAATCCTTCAACTGTTTGGCCGAGTCGTCGTTCAGGCGTCGTCCAAGGTCCGGGCGTTGCAGGTAGCTGTTACGGTCGGCAGCGGCGCTGTGCAGCAGCAAGGTTTCACGGCCTTTTTCCGCCAGTTGTGCGCTCAGTCCTGCATGATCGAAGGGCAAATGCACGGCATCCCGTGCTTGGGCATGGGCGAACTGGAAGTCCAGTTGTGCGCTGGTGGGCAGGCTGGTGCCGGTACGGCCCAGGGCAATACGCGCCGGAGTCAGGCGGCGCAGTTCCAGCCACGGGTTGGGGAGTGTTTCGTCGGTCATGGAAGTTTCACTCATGCCAGATGCGCCAGAGCATGGCGGAAGGCCGGTGGCAGGCTGTCGCCAAAGCGCACATGGCCATCGGCCTGGGTGAAGATGCCCATTTTTTCCAGCCAGGCCTCGTATTCGGGTGCCGGACGCAAGCCCAGGCTTTGCCGCGCATAGAGTGCGTCATGGAAGGAGGTGGTCTGGTAATTGAGCATGATGTCGTCGGAACCCGGGATGCCCATGATGAAGTTGATTCCCGCCACGCCCAGCAGCGTCAGCAGGGTGTCCATGTCGTCCTGGTCGGCTTCGGCGTGGTTGGTGTAGCAGATGTCGCAGCCCATGGGCACGCCCAGCAGCTTGCCGCAGAAGTGGTCTTCGAGCCCGGCGCGGATGATCTGTTTGCCGTTGTAGAGGTATTCCGGGCCAATGAAGCCGACCACGGTGTTGACCAGAAACGGATTGAAATGCCGGGCCACGGCATAGGCGCGGGTTTCGCAGGTCTGCTGGTCGACGCCATGGTGCGCGTTGGCCGACAGAGCGCTGCCTTGGCCGGTTTCGAAATACATCAGGTTTTGCCCGAGCGTCCCGCGATTGAGGCTCAGGCCTGCGTCATAACCTTCCTGCAGCAGTTTCAGGTTGATCCCGAAGCTGGCGTTGGCGGCTTCGGTGCCGGTGATGGATTGAAAGACCAGATCGACCGGTACGCCACGGTTTATCACTTCAATGGACGTGGTGACGTGGGTCAGCACGCAGGATTGAGTCGGGATTTCATAACGCTGGATGATCGCATCCAGCATTTCCAGCAGGGCGACGATGGACGACGTGCTGTCGGTGGCCGGGTTGATGCCGATCATGGCGTCGCCGTTGCCGTACAGCAGGCCGTCCAGCACGCTGGCCGCAATGCCTGAAGGCTCGTCGGTCGGGTGATTGGGCTGCAGGCGTGTCGACAGCCGGCCGCGCAGGCCGACGGTGTTGCGAAAGCGCGTCACGACGCGAATCTTTTGCGCCACCAGCACCAGGTCCTGCACGCGCATGATTTTCGAGACTGCCGCCGCCATCTCCGGCGTGAGGCCGGGAGCCAGGGCGCGAAGGCTGGTTTCGTCGGCCTTGTCGCTGAGCAGCCAGTCCCGAAAGCCGCCCACGGTCAGGTGGCTGACGGGCGCAAAAGCCAGCTTGTCGTGGGTATCGATAATCAGACGGGTGACTTCGTCTTTTTCGTAAGGGATCAGCGCTTCTTCAAGGAAATGCTTGAGGGGAATATTGGCCAGCGCCATTTGTGCGGCGACTCGCTCACCATCGTTTTGCGCTGCAACCCCGGCCAGAAAATCGCCGGAACGGGCAGGACTGGCTTTTGCCATCACGTCCTTGAGGCTGTCGAAACGGTACGTCAGCGCACCGATAGCCTGTGAAAAGCTTGCCATACAGATTCTCCATGACGTCCCGCCGTTGGCGTCGGACGTAGTCTTTCGGTCAAACCGGTGACGTTCCGGTTCAAGCGACTGTGGGAAGCGATGTAAGCAATTAATACTCCATAGTGAATGGAAGTGCGAATTTGCGGGGTGTGGCGGGAGGTATTTACGGGTGCTGCTTCAAGGTGGGGCGCCGGGATTCGGGAGAATGCCCGGCGTTGGTGCGCTGTTCGCGGATGAATCCGCTCCCACACAGGCTGTGTGGATAAATCCCACAGTCACTCTTGTGGGAGTGAATTCATTCACGAACAACCAATCAGAAGAAGCCCAACGGATTGGTGTCGTAGCTCACCAGCAGGTTTTTGGTCTGCTGATAATGCTCCAGCGCCACTTTATGGGTTTCGCGACCCACGCCGGACTTTTTGTAACCACCGAACGCCGCATGCGCCGGATACAGGTGGTAGCAGTTGGTCCAGACACGACCGGCCTTGATGGCACGGCCTACGCGGTAGGCGCGGTTGATGTCGCGGGTCCATACACCGGCACCCAGGCCGAACTCGGTGTCGTTGGCGATGGCCAGTGCTTCGGCTTCGTCCTTGAAGGTCGTGACGCTGACCACCGGGCCGAAGATTTCTTCCTGGAAGACGCGCATCTTGTTGTTGCCTTTGAGCAGCGTCGGCTGGATGTAGTAGCCGGTCGCCAGATCGCCTTCCAGTTTTTCCACCTTGCCGCCGGTCAGCAGCTCGGCGCCTTCGGACTGGGCAATTTCAAGGTACGAGAGGATCTTGTCGAATTGCTGCTGTGAGGCCTGCGCGCCGACCATGGTGTCGGTGTCCAGCGGGTCGCCGCGTTTGATCTTCAGGACCTTCTTCAGCACCGCTTCCATGAATTGTGGATAGATGGATTCCTGAACCAGCGCACGGGAAGGGCAGGTGCAGACTTCGCCCTGGTTGAAGAACGCCAGCACCACGCCTTCGGCAGCTTTTTCGATGAACTCCGGCTCGGCGCTCATGATGTCTTCAAAGAAGATGTTCGGCGACTTGCCGCCCAGCTCCACGGTGGACGGAATGATGTTGTCCGCCGCCAGTTTCATGATGTGCGAACCCACCGGCGTGGAGCCGGTAAAGGCGATCTTGGCGATGCGCTTGCTGCTGGCCAGCGCTTCCCCCGCTTCGCGGCCATAACCCTGGACGATGTTCAGCACGCCGGGTGGCAGCAGGTCGCCGATCAGCTCGACCAGTACGCTGATGCCCAGTGGCGTTTGCTCGGCGGGCTTGAGCACGATGCAGTTGCCGGCTGCCAGGGCTGGCGCGAGTTTCCAGGCGGCCATCAGGATCGGGAAGTTCCACGGGATGATCTGGCCGACCACGCCCAGCGGTTCGTGGATGTGATACGCCACGGTATTGCCGTCGATCTCTGCCGCGCTGCCTTCCTGGGCGCGCAGGACGCCAGCGAAGTAGCGGAAATGGTCGACTGCCAGCGGGATGTCGGCGTTCAGGGTTTCACGAACGGCCTTGCCGTTGTCCCAGGTTTCGGTGATGGCCAGTTTTTCGAGGTTGGCTTCGATGCGATCTGCAATTTTCAGCAGCGTCAGCGAACGCTCTTGCACGGAGGTCGTGCCCCAGCCCGGCGCAGCGGCGTGGGCGGCATCCAGCGCCTTGTCGATATCTTCTGCGGTGGAGCGGGGGAATTCTGCGATGGGTTTGCCGGTGATAGGCGAGGTGTTGGTGAAGTACTGGCCTTTGACCGGCGCGACGAACTCGCCGCCGATGTAGTTACCGTAGCGTTCCTTGAAGTTGATGAGCGCGCCTTCGGTACCGGGATGTGCGTAACGCATGGTGAAGTCTCCTGATTCTTGTTGTGGGGAATTCAGCGTGGTCAAACCTGTGGCAGAGAGTAGCCAAGAGTAGGCCATTTATACCCGCTTCGGGAATGAAATTCAGGCACGGGCTTTTGCACGACCGGACAAAGACCGGGTGCCATTTCAGCGGTCCTGAGCTACCCTGCGCGGATGTTATAAGAGGTCATCATGCATATTCATATCCTTGGTATCTGCGGCACGTTCATGGGCTCGCTGGCGGTACTCGCCAAAGAGCTGGGGCATCGCGTCACGGGCTCCGACGCCAACGTCTACCCGCCGATGAGCACCCAGCTGGAGGCTCAGGGCATCGAGTTGACTCAGGGCTATGATCCCGCCCAACTCGACCCGGCACCGGATCTGGTGGTGGTCGGCAATGCGCTGTCGCGTGGCAACCCGGCAGTCGAGTATGTGCTGAATAAAGGTTTGCCTTATGTTTCCGGCCCGCAGTGGCTGGCCGACCATGTATTGCAGGGCCGCTGGGTACTGGCCGTTGCCGGTACGCACGGCAAGACCACCACCAGCAGCATGCTGGCCTGGGTGCTCGAGCATGCGGGCATGAGCCCGGGCTTCCTGATCGGCGGCATTCCGCAGAACTTCGCGGTGTCTGCGCGACTGGGCGGCACGCCGTTCTTCGTGGTCGAGGCTGACGAATACGACAGCGCCTTTTTCGACAAGCGCTCCAAGTTCGTCCATTACCGCCCGCGTACCGCGATCCTCAATAACCTTGAGTTCGATCACGCGGATATCTTCCCTGATCTGCCAGCCATCGAGCGGCAGTTCCACCATCTGGTGCGTACCATCCCGAGCGAAGGGCTGGTGATTCACCCGACCACCGAGCCTGCCTTGCAGCGTGTCGTTGAAATGGGTTGCTGGACGCCGGTACAAACCACAGGCCAGAACGGCCAGTGGCAGGCACGTCTGCTGAGTGAAGACGGCTCGCGTTTTGAAGTGCTGTTCGAGGGGCAGCTTCAAGGCGTGGTCGAGTGGGACATGACCGGGCAGCACAACGTTGCCAATGCCCTGGCGACCCTGGCGGCAGCGCGACACGTCGGTGTGGTGCCTGCGCAGGGCGTCGAGGCGCTGAGTGCTTTCAAGAGCGTGAAACGCCGCATGGAGAAAGTCGCAGAGGTTCGCGGCATCACTATCTATGACGACTTCGCTCACCACCCGACGGCCATCGCCACCACCCTCGACGGCCTG